>NZ_JBFAUU010000002.1:228587-648131 GCF_040679435.1 Spirillospora sp. NPDC052269 | reverse complement strand
CGCTACGACAAACTCGCCCGCAACTACCGGGCAGCGATTGTCCTGGTCACCGCCCTGCTCTGGATCAACACATGATCCATCGGACACGGCCTAGGCCCTAGGGCAGCGGGCTCGTGGCCAGGGTGGTGACGGCGATGGACAGTTCGGTGGCGTAGGCGTCGGTGAGCTTGGTGGCGTCGAAGACCAGCGCGTACCACATCGGTCCGAAGACCAGGTCGATGAGGACGTCGTTGTCCGGGTAGGTGACCTGGCCGCGGCTTCGGGCGCGGTCGAGGATCTCGCCGACGGCGGCGCGGCGGGCCTGGATGAGGGTGTCGGTGACGCGGCGGGCGAAGTCCGGGTCCTGGAGGGACTCGGCGGCCAGGGCCTGGTTGAGCGCGCCGGGGACGCCGCGTTGGGCGGCGAAGGTCTCCTCCAGCAGGGTCAGCAGGTCCTCGCGCAGGTCGCCGGTGTCGGGGGTGGGCAGGCGGGTGCGGGCGTAGGTGACCAGGGCGTCGAGGATCACCTCGCCCTTGCTGGCGTAGCGGCGGTAGACGGCCTGTTTGGACACGCCGCTGCGGGCGGCGATCCCCTCCATGCTCACCCCCCGATAGCCCTGGTCGGCGACCAGGTCGAGGGTGGCTTGACGGATGGCTTCGTCGACGGCTGGGTCGCGGGGTCGTCCTGTCATGTGCCCGAGACTAGTTGACATACGGACCGTCCCGTATTTTAATTCCAATACGCACCGCACCGTAACGAAAGGGGTGTGTGGTGAGAACCCGTTCTTCAAGCCCGGCACTGGTGACGTTGGCACTGGGGTACTTCGCCCTGGGGACCGCGTCGCTGGCCGTCGTCGGGCTGAGCGCCCCGATCGCCGCGGACCTGCGGGTCCGTCCCGCCACCGTCGGGACCCTGGTCACCGTCTTCTCGCTGGTGTTCGCACTGGCCGCGCCGCTGACCGCGGTCGCGCTCGGACGGATGGACCGCAAGCGGGTCCTGCTGATCGGCCTGACCCTGATGCTGGCCGGGGGCGTCGGCAGCGCGCTGGCCCCGACCTTCGCGACCCTGGTCGCCGCCCGGGTGGTCGCCGGACTGGGCGCGGCGATCTTCGGACCGGTCGCCTCGGCCACCGGCTCGATGGTCGTCCCGGCCGAGCAGCGACCGCGTGCGCTGGCGGTGGTGTTCGGCGGGATGACCGCCGCCACCGTTCTGGGGGTACCGCTGGCCTCGGCGGCGGGTACGGCGATCGGGTGGCGCTGGACGCTGGCCGTCGTGGCGATCCTGACCGGTGCGGTGATGGCTTTGCTGGCCGGGTTGCTGCCTTCGGTGGAGGCGGGCCCCGCACCGACCGTGCGCGGGTTCGCCCGGATGGCGCGCACCCCCGGCGTCGTGCCGATCATCTCGACCACGCTGCTGGTGCTGACCGCGCAGTTCACCGTGTACGGGGTTGCCGGAGCGTACCTGGCGTCCCGGTTCGGCGCCGGCACCGGAATGGTGTCGCTGACGCTGCTGGTGTTCGGCGCGGTGGGGATGGTCGGCAACGCCGTCGGCCCGCGCTTGTACACACGGCTGGGCGGGGCGCGGACCATCGGCGCCGCGCTGGCCGGGCTCATCGTCACCTTCGCCGCACTGACGGCCGTGCCGGGAGCACTGCTGGTCGGCGTCGGGGTGTTCGCCTTCTGGGCCTTCTTCAACACCGTGTTCATGGCGCCGCAGCAGACCCGCCTGGTGGAGCTGCTGCCCGAACAGCGCGGGGTCCTGCTGGCGCTCAACGCCTCGGCGCTGTACCTGGGCATGAGCCTGGGCAGCCTGCTCGGCAGTGGCCTCCTGCCCGTCCTCGGCGCCCGCGGACTGTCGGCGCTGCCGCTGGTGCCGCTGGCCCTGGCGGTCGGAGCCCACATGCTCTCCACCCGATCGACCAACCGGGCGCAGGTGCTCGACACCACTGCCCGAACCCCCGCGGCAACCCGCATCGAGACCTCGGCGAAGGCTCCCGTCGGCGCCTCCGCCGCGACCCACCACTGACCGACACAAGAACACAAGAACACAAGAAATCAGGAGAACGAAAATGTCTCAGCTCATCCGCGACTACATCGAGCAGGTCTGGAACCAGGGCCGCACCGACCTTGCCGACCGCTTCCTCGCCGAGGACCTGATCCAGCACAACCCGAACCTGCCCGACGGCCGCAAGCCCCTGGTCGACCTCATCGACGGGATGCGTGGCCAGCTCCCGGAGGCTCGCTTCGAGATCCGCCGCCTGGCGGGTGAGGGCGACCTGGTGTTCACCCACAGCCTGTTCACGGCGCAGCCCGGCCACCAGGGCATCGCGGTGGTGGACGTGTTCCGCATCGCCGACGGAAAGATCGCCGAGCACTGGGACCTGCGCGAGGACGTCCCCGACACCACCGCCAGCGGCCGTCCCATCGTCTGACCCATCCAGTTCCGACCCGCCCGCGTCCTACTTGAGGAAAGGAAAGAGCCGTGTCCACTTCCGACACCGTGTCGTCGCGTGAGCAGACGATTCTGATCACCGGAGCCACCGACGGGCTCGGCCGCGCCCTGGCCCACCGGCTCGCCGCCGAGGGGGCGACGCTGATCCTGCACGGCCGCAACCCCGCCAAGGGGCAGGAGCTGCTGGCAGAGCTGCGCGACCAGACCGGCAATGAGCGGCTCACGTTCGAGACCGCCGACTTCGCCGAGCTGGACCAGATCCGGGCGCTGGGCGAGCGGGTGGCCGCCCGCGACCGGCTGGACGTCCTGGTCAACAACGCCGGCATCGGCGTCGAACTCGCCCCGCAGCGCAGCGCGGACGGGTTGGAACTGACCTTCCAGGTCGACTACCTGGCCACCTACGCGCTCAGCTCCATGCTCACCCCCCTGCTGGCCCGATCCCCCCAAGGGCGGGTGGTCAACGTCAGCTCCGCCGGGCAAGCGCCACTGGACTTCCACGACGTGATGCTGGAGCGCCACTGGGACGGCGTGCAGGCCTACTGCCAGGCCAAACTCGCGCAGATCATGCTCACCTTCGAGCACGCCGATCTGCTGCGCGGGCACGGCGTCACCGTCAACGCCCTGCACCCCGCCTCCTACATGCCCACCAAGATCGTCAAGGGGCTGTTCGCGGTGCAGAGCACCGTCGAGGAAGGAGTGGACAACACCGCCCGCCTGGTCCGCGACCCGGCCCTCGCCGAGGTCACCGGGACCTACTTCAACCGGGCCCGTCCCGCCCGAGCCCAGCAGCAGGCCTACGACGAGCAGGCCCGGGCCCGCCTGCTGGCGCTCAGCGAAGAGCTGACCGGCATCCCGCTCCCCGCCACACCGCCGCTGGCCGCCTGAAGCCGGCTCCAAGACCAACGCAGCAGAACACGCAACCGGAACAAGAGCCGTCAGCGGCCACGACATCGCTGACCGAACCTAGGAAAGACAGGACCATGAGCACCACCATCGACGGCATCGCGGAGAAGGTCGCGATCGTCACCGGAGCCGCCACCGGCCTCGGGGCGGCCATCGCAGCCCGGCTGGCGGCCGAGGGCGCACACGTCGTCGTCAACCATCTGCCCCACCAGCAGGACCAGGCCGACGAACTCGTCCGCAGCATCATCGACGCGGGCGGCCAGGCGGTGGCGATGGCGGCCGACATCGCCGACGCCGAGCAGCGCGACGCGCTCATCGACGCGGCGACCAAGCACTTCGGCGGGCTGGACATCCTGGTGAACAACGCCGTCCTGCCCGTCCTCAAGCCCATGGCCGAGGTGACCGAGGAGGAGTTCGACGCCAGCTTCGGCGTCAACGCGCGGGCGCCCTTCTTCCTCATGCAACGCGCCGCGGAGCAGATGCGCGACGGCGGCCGCATCATCAACATCTCCTCCCACACGACCGGGCTGTTCTTCCCGCGCTACGGCCTCTACGACGGAGCGAAGGGGGCGTTGGAGCAGTTCTCGCGGGTCTTCTCCCGGGAGATCGGGCACCGCGGCATCACCGTCAACGTGGTCTCCCCTGGACCCACCGACACCCCGGAGTTCCGCACCCGGCCCGCGGAGTTCATCGCGAGCCTGGAGAAGATGACCGCCATGGGACGCATCGGACGGCCCGACGAGATCGTCAACATGATCACCTTCCTGGCGTCCTCCCAGGCCAGCTGGGTGACCGGCCAGAACATCCGCGTCAACGGGGGCGTCGTCTAGGTCCGGCCGAGCGTGGCCCCCAGCCACCCAGGCGTCACATCGCCTGGAGCCGCCGATCATGCGACTCGGCGGTCAGTGGCTCGGGGGCCAGCCCTCTTTAGGGGAGGCGGCGTCGGGCTCAACCGCCTGAGCGACCGCCAAGATCCGCAGACAGCGCGGCGTAGATGTACTCGCTGCCCCAGCGATCCCCGTCGAGGTCGTTCTCGACCAGGTGCGCCTCCCGGCGCATCCCGAGGCGTTCACAGACCCGCACGGACCCGGTGTTCTCCACATCCAGCCGTGCGTAGAGCCGGTGCACGCCCAGCGTGTCGAAGGCGAGCCGGGCCAGCGCCGCGGCCGCCTCGGTCGCATAGCCGTGGCCCTGGTGACCCGGGGCGATGGTCCAGCCGATCTCGGCCTGGGCGGCGCGGGCATCGGCCAGTTTGAGACTCACCTCGCCAAGGACGCCGGGCTCATCGCGCCGGCAGACGGCAAGCGAGACCCCGTCCCCGTCGGCGCTCCAGGCCGTCTGCCCCGCGCGCTCGGCGGCGACCTGCTCGCTGCGCTCGCGCGTGTGCGCCGGCCGGTACAAGTAGCGTGCCACGCTCGGCAGGCTCTGGTAGGCGTACAGGTCATCGGCGTCGCCGGGGGTGAACAGACGCAGCGACAACCGGGACGTGGTCATCGGCAGCAGCGAGGCGATGTCCAAACGGACCTCCGGAACAAGAATGTGGATCAAGGTGCGGCCTGATCGTCGCATCACGACCACCCGGCAGCCACTCCTTTTCCAGCCCAGCACCGGTGCCCCATTCCCCGGTTCGCCCAGCACACCGAGTCCCGGCCGCATGCAGGTCACGGCACCGAGAAGCCGACCCCGGTGATCTGGCCGCGCAACAAGACCCCACCGCCACCCGGAACGCAGAAAGGTCCGTGTTGAGATCACTCTCAACACGGACCTTTCGACATCAACCACCACCGACCGTGGGTCAGTGGTACGTGTCCGAGGGGGGACTTGAACCCCCATGCCCCGTAAAGGGCACTAGCACCTCAAGCTAGCGCGTCTGCCTATTCCGCCACCCGGACTGGTGTGGCGCCGCAGCTCGTGGCTGCAGCGGCGGGCTTCACTGTACCAAAGGTCGGGAGTCGCGGCGAAGTCGATCGTCGGGGCACCATGGTCGGGTAGGCGCGAGGACGGATGAGGGTGGTTGTCGTGGGTCAGCCGGGTGCCGAGGACGAGGTCGTACGGATCTGCCAGGAGTTGATCCGGATCGACACCAGCAACCCGGGTGATCACTCCGGGCCGGGGGAGCGGGAGGCGGCGGAGTACGTCGTCGGGCAGCTCGAGGAGGTCGGGCTGCGGCCGCAGGTGTTCGAGTCGCATCCCGGACGGGCGAGCGTCGTGGCGCGGATCGAGGGCGAGGACCCCACGCGGGACGCCCTGCTGCTGCACGGGCATCTGGACGTCGTCCCGGCGCGGGCGGAGGACTGGACGCACGACCCGTTCGGTGGGGAGATCGCCGACGGGTGCGTCTGGGGCCGCGGGGCCGTGGACATGAAGGACATGGACGCGATGATGCTCGCCGTCGTCCGGCAGCGGCTGCGGGAGGGGCGGCGGCCTCCGCGGGACGTGGTGCTGGCCTTCCTCGCGGACGAGGAGGCCGGCGGGACGTGGGGCGCGCAGTGGCTCGTCAAGGAGCATCCGGAGCTGTTCGCGGGGTGCAGTGAGGCCGTCGGGGAGGTCGGCGGGTTCAGCCTGACCGTGCCGGGCGACAAGCGGATGTACCTGATCGAGACGGCGGAGAAGGGCATCGCGTGGATGACGCTGACCGCCGAGGGGACGGCCGGCCACGGGTCGATGGTGCATCCGGACAACGCGGTGACGGCCGTGGCGGAGGCCGTCGGACGGCTCGGACGGCACGACTTCCCGATCCGGCTCACCAAGACCGTCCGGGCGTTCCTGGAGCGGGCGTGCCTGGCGTACGGGGTGGAGTTCGACCCGGAGAACCCCGAGCGGTGCCTCGCGGAGATCGGGCCGCTGGCGCGGATGATCGGCGCGACGCTGCGGCACACGCTCAATCCCACCCGGCTGGATGCCGGATATAAGACGAATGTCATTCCGCAGAGCGCGACCGCGCAGGTGGACGGACGCTTCCTTCCCGGTTACGAGGACGATTTCTTCGCGATCGTGGACGAATTGCTCGGACCGGACGTCCGCCGCGAATTCGTGCATCACGACCATGCCGTCGAGACCGAGTACGACGGTGCCCTGGTCGCGGCCATGGAAGCGGCCCTGACCTCGGAGGACCCGGGTGCGCTGCCCGTCCCGTACTGCCTGAGCGGCGGGACGGACGCCAAGGCGTTCGCCCGCCTCGGCATGCGCTGCTTCGGCTTCGCGCCGCTCCGACTTCCCCCGGAATTGGACTTTTCCGGAATGTTCCATGGCGTCGACGAGCGCGTTCCGGTGGACGGGCTGCGCTTCGGCGTGCGCGTTCTCGACGACTTCCTTGATCGCTCCTGAGAATTTCAACGGAAGAGCGCGGAATGGGCGGCGTCCGTGCGCTCCGTGGTGCTACGGTCACCATTCGTAGAGAGCGACTTGACCCGCTCTTTGCGTCGTCCGGCAGTCGTGTCCGGGCGGGGTGACCCTGGCAGGAGGAGCTCGTGGACCACAGCGCGGCGCGGACATCGGCGGTCACCGCCGTTCTGCGTCGGGTCGTCGTCGACCGGGCGGTCCACCGGCTCCTCCTGCTGGCCGGGCTCATCATCACGGGCTGGCTGATCGGCGGGGCCGCCCAGGCCTTCGCCGACACCGCGTCCGCGTCCCCGCAGGGCGCGTCGGTCGTTCCGGCGAGCACCGCCGGGCTGTTGCGCGCGTCCGGCGGGATCGTCCAGGGCGCTTCGGCGGTGCTCAAGGGCCGGGCTTCGGTCCCTGGAGCGCTCGCCGCCGTGTCTCGCGGCGGGACGGTCGTTCCGCTGCCAGGCCACCCAGTGCTGAACATCACGCCGGCGCCTCGTCCGTCCTTGCCGCCCGCGCGGAGCAACCCCGGGCGGACGGCGCTTGGCGGCCGTCCGGGGGCGAATGGCGAGATCGTCGTCACGCCCACCGAACGTCCCGGCCGGACGGCTTCGTCCGGACCTCGCGCCGCCGTGCGAACGATCACACGGCGAAGCGCGGCGAACGGCACGGGCATCAAGATCGTCCACGTCCGCCGAAGCGCTTCGCGGACGGTCTGGCACGGCTCGCACGCGCCGGTCGCACCGGTTCCAGCCCCCGCTCCCGCGCAGGCCGCAGGGGCTTCGGCCCCCGCGACCGGGCCCGTCCTGTTCGGCGGGTTCGGCGGGGCGCTCCTTCGCCGCTCCTGGACGCCTCGTCGTCCCGGCGCGGTGCTCGTCCAGGCCCTGAACGAGGTGCCGCCGGCCGTTCGCGGCGCGGCGGACGAGCCCTCGTTCGCCCCTGACTGATCACTGATCTCCGGCGCCCGGCCCGAGCGGCTCGGGTCGCGCCGGGACGTGGCCGCCGCGCGCGGCACGTCACCCCCCGATCGAGCGACGCGTTCCCGGCGCGGGCGTGAGCCTGCCCGAACGCCGCCGATCTCGACAGATCCCCAGCGAGACCGACACCGATCGTCCGGCCGGACGAGCGTTCCGCACGCCTGCCCTCCCAGCGGCCGCGGACGCTCCGTCCCACCGGTCCGAACCCGCGGACCGAACACACGGGCCGGCGGACGGGGCGGACGGTTCCGCGGGGAAACGCGGTAGGCGCGACGCCGGCGAAAGCGGCGCAGCGCACCGCGGCAAGCAGTCCGACCTTCACCAACGAAGATCCCCCGAAACGGAGCATCATGCGAACGTGGGCCATGGGTACCGCTCGTGCCGCCGCTCTCACCGCGAGCTTTGTGGCACTGGGCGTCAGCGTCATCCCGACCGCGGCGCTGGCCGACACCACCGACGGCACCGGCAGCGTGCTCGGCGGCAACCAGATCAACGCGCCGGTCTCCGCGCCCGTCGACGCCTGCGGCAACGCCGTGGCGGTCCTCGGCGCGGCGAACGCGGGCTGCGACGGCGGCGCGATCGTCCACAACGGACCGGAGGGCCACCTCCACGGCCACCCCCACCCCGTCGTCCACCCGCACCCCCACGGCCACCCCCACGGCCACCCGCACGGGCACTCTGGCGGCAGGCACCACGAGGCCGGTGGCGGGCAGGGCGGCAAGGGCGGAGACAAGGGCGGTCACGACAGGAGGGGCGGCGGCGAGCGCCCCGGCCACGGCTGGGACGGCGGCGGGCACCCCGGCCACGGCTGGGACGGCGGCGGCCAGAGCACGTCCGGCGACGGCGGCGTCGGGTCCGGCAACCAGGTGAACGCGCCGATCTCCGTCCCCGTGGACGCGTGCGGCAACGCGATCGCGATCCTCGGCAAGGCCGAGGCGGGTTGCATGGGCGGCGCGTCCGTCCTCAACAGCGGCGCGGGCGGGCAGAGGACCAGCGGCGACGGCGGCGTCCTCGCGGGCAACCAGGTCCACGCGCCGGTGTCCGCGCCGATCGACGCCTGCGGCAACGCGGCGGCCGTGCTCGGCGAGGCCCTGGCCGGATGCCACGGCGGCGCGGTCGTCAAGAACGGCGGCCGCACCGGCGCCGGGCAGCGGACGTCCGGCGACGGCGGCGTCGGCGGCGGCAACCAGGTGGACGCCCCGATCAGCCTCCCGATCGACGTCTGCGGCAACAGCGTCGGCAACGCGGTCGCGGCCTGCGAGGGCGGGGCGTCCGTCCGGAACGGCGGCCACGGATCCGGCGGGCAGTGGACCGACGGCGACGGCAGCGTCCTCGGCGGGAACCAGGTCAACATGCCGATCTCCGCGCCGGTGAGCGTCTGCGGGAACGCGGTCGGCGTGCTCGGCGAGGCGGGCGCGCACTGCGCGGGCGGCGCCTACGTGCGCAGCAGCTCCGGCGGCGGCCAGCACACGTCCGGCGAGGGCGGCGTGCTCGCGGGTGACCAGGTCAACCTGCCGATCTCCGCGCCCGTGAGCGTCTGCGGCAACGCCGTGGCCGTCCTGGGCGAGGCGAACGCCGGATGCCACGGCGGCGCCGTCGTGGGACACCAGCACGGCGGCCCCGGCGTGGGACACCACCCGAGGCCGGGCTGCGGGTGCGGCCACCACGGCGGCCACGCCCCGTACGTCCGGGAGAACACCGACGCGCGGCGTCCCACCCCCGTGCCGATGGCGGCGCAGCAGTCCGCTCTGCCGCGCACCGGCCCCGGGTCGGGTCTCGGCGCCGGTCCGCTGCCGATCAACCCGGGTTCGGCGCTGCCCGCCCTGCCGAAGCTTCCGGTCGCGGGTGACCTGTCCGGCCTGCCGCTCGTGTCCGGACTCCGTCCCGGCTCCGGGGCCGGCGTCCGTCCTGGGCTGCCGGGCGCGTCCGGGCTTCGGTCCCGGTCGGGTCTGCCGCTGGCGTCCGCGCTCCCGGCCAAGTCGGGTCTGCCGATCGTCTCGAGCCTTCCGTCCCCGTCCGGACTGCCGCTGGTCTCCAGCCTGCCGCTGGTGTCGAGCCTTCCGCTGGGGGCCGGGCAGCCGACGGCCAAGCCCGGCCTGCAGGCCCAGTCCGGTCTGCCGAAGAAGTCGGGTCTGCCGGTCGTCTCCGGCCTGCCGCTGGCGTCCGGGCTCCGGAAGGCCCTGCCGGTGCCCGCGGGGGCGCCGGCCGTTCCGGGCGCGTCCAGCCTGACGTCGCTTCCGGGGCTGTCGCAGGTGCCCGCCGCCCCGGCCTCGCTCGGCACTCCGCTGTCGCGCACCCGCGCCGTGGGCGGCCCGGTCCCGTCCGTTCCGGGCCTGTCGCAGCTGCCCGTCCAGCCTGGCCAGCTGCCCGGTCAGCTGCCGGTTCGCCTGCCGCTGGGCGCCTCGCGGATGCCGTTCGCCCCGTCCGGATCGGCGGTCCCGCAGGTCGGCGCGCTGACCCACGGCCTGCCCACCGCCCCGGTGGCGCTGCCGGGCCTGCCCGTCCCGGCCGGCCAGCGCAGCACCCACGTGTCGGGTGACGCCGTGTCCCGGCTGACCGGCGTCAAGCTGCCCGGCGCGGGCGCGCTGCCCCTGTCCGGCGAGCTCAACACCCCGCAGGTCGGCGGTGTGACGGACAAGGCCCCGGTCAAGGACCTTCCCCAGGTCGGGGACCTCACCCGGTCCAGCGCCCTCGGCCAGGTCACGGACCTGACGCACGTCCGGAAGACGGCCGCCGAGGAGTCCGCCACCAGCGGGACGCACTCGGACTCCACCTGGGTCCTGGGCGCCGCCGCGGTGCTGACGGCGCTGTCCGGCGCGCTGGCCCTGGGCCGCCGCGTCCGCCTCTTCAGGCGGGCCTGACCGGTTGGGGACGGGGGCTCCGGCTCCCGTCCCCGACCGCGTCCGGACGGGCCGCCTCCCGAGGTCTCACCCTCGGACGAGCGGCCCGCCTCCGGACCTCGCAGACGCTTTGCCCGTCCCGGAGGCGCGGTCTGGGGCGGGCAAAGCCCTGTTCAAGAAACATCCCTTCTCCGACCGTGCTGTCCTCGCCTGGATGGGCTTGCCGCAGGGCGGGGTTGTTCTCCCGGAATGGGGAGTGAGGTCTCACACGGGCGGTTTTGTCGTCGCGGTCCGCGGAGAGACTCGTCCGGGTAGGGGACCTCACCGAGGGGGCGACCGGGGGACGTGGCCGGGGAGCGCGGCCGAGGGACGCCGCCGAGGAGCGGGACGCGCCGGAGGGCGTGGCGCGCGACGGAGTGGACGCGGGAGACGCGATGAACGGGGGCGGACGCGATTATGATTACCGGGCGTCAAAGGATTCGTACTTAGTGCTACGCTCCGGACGGAGTGCGCAGAGGGACTCAAAGGGCGCGGCACCGGAAAACGGACCGCCTGGCCTGCGGAAACGCGGGCAGGTCGGACGGCTAGAAGGTGCGCACCTGGCGAATGATCTTGCGGCGCAGTCGGATCCTGCGGCTACCGTCGGAGTAGAGGCGCAGCCGGTCGAGCTCCCAGCCGCCGTGTTCGGCGTGCTCGGTGAGGATCTGCCGGGCGGTGTCACGAGTGGTGCCGCGCGGCAGTCGAAGAACGAGGTAGGTGTATTCCACCATCGTTCTCATTATGACCCGGCGGTGCCCCGTGGACGGCCCGCGGGCGGCGCCTCCGGCGGCCGCTTCGGCGGCGGCCCCGTCCGCAGCCCCGGCGGCGACGTGTCATCCTGTGGGAGTTTCACGGCGGCCGTGGGACGGCGGGGGACCTCCGGGCATGGAAGCGCCGCGGGGAAACGTTGGGGAAACGTTGTGGCGAAGTCGCCACAACGGCGGTGAGTAGAGACCAGACAGCGAGGTTGGAGCGACTGTGCCAGCCAAGAACGGCACTGCGAAGGGTGGCCGGTCCGGGGCCGATGGTGGCACCCGCCTGGTGATCGTCGAGTCGCCTGCGAAGGCGAAGACGATCGCCGGGTACCTGGGCCGTGGCTACGTCGTGGAGTCCAGTATCGGCCATATCCGGGATCTTCCCGGGAGCGCCGCCGAGGTGCCGGCCCGGTACAAGGGCGAGTCCTGGGCCAAGCTCGGCGTGAACGTCGATCACGACTTCGAGCCGTTGTACGTGGTCAACGCCGACAAGCGGACACAGGTCGCCAAGCTCAAGAAACTCCTGGAAGAGGCCGACGAGCTCTTCCTCGCGACGGACGAGGACCGGGAGGGCGAGGCGATCGCCTGGCACCTCCAGGAGGTCCTCAAGCCGAAGGTCCCGGTGCACCGGATGACCTTCAACGAGATCACCAAGGACGCGATCCGGCAGGCCGCGGCGAACCCGCGCGAGCTGAACCTGCGCCTGGTGGACGCGCAGGAGACCCGGCGCATCCTCGACCGGCTGTACGGCTACGAGGTCAGCCCGGTCCTGTGGAAGAAGGTCATGCCGAAGCTGTCGGCGGGCCGGGTGCAGTCCGTGGCGACGCGGCTGGTCGTGGAGCGGGAGCGGGAGCGCATCGCGTTCGTCTCCGCCCACTACTGGGACATCCAGGCCGAGTTCGACACCGGCAAGGGCGTCGACCCGCACCTGTTCAAGGCCGGCCTGGTCGCCGTCGACGGCAAGCGCGTCGCGCAGGGCCGCGACTTCGCGTCCGACGGGAAGCTGAAGACCCGCGACGTCCTGCACCTGGACGAGGAGAACGCGCGCGGCCTGGCGGGACGGCTCACCGGACGGCCCTTCGAGGTCAAGTCCGTCGAGTCCAAGCCGTACACGCGCAAGCCGTACCCGCCGTTCCGGACGACGACGCTGCAGCAGGAGGCCAGCCGCAAGCTGGGGTTCTCCGCCAAGTACACGATGTCGGTCGCTCAGAAGCTGTACGAGAACGGCTTCATCACCTACATGCGAACCGACTCGATCACGCTGTCCGAGACCGCGATCGGCGCCGCCCGGCGGCAGGCCGCCTCGCTGTTCGGCGCCGAGTACGTCCCGGACCGTCCGCGCGTCTACACCTCCAAGGTCAAGAACGCGCAGGAGGCGCACGAGGCGGTCCGTCCGGCCGGTGACAGTTTCCGCACGCCGGGTGAGACCGGCCTGTCCGGCGACCAGTTCCGGCTGTACGAGCTGATCTGGAAGCGCACGATCGCGTCCCAGATGAAGGACGCGGCGGGCCAGTCGGTGTCGATCCGCGTCAACGGCTCGACCACCGCGGGCGAGGTCGCCGAGTTCGGCGCGACCGGCAAGACGATCACGTTCCACGGCTTCCTCAAGGCCTACGTCGAGGGCGCGGACGACCCGTCCACCGACCGGGACGACCAGGAGCGCCGGCTGCCGACGCTCGCCCAGGGCGAGGCGCTGACGGCGAACTCGATGGACGCCGAGGGCCACTCGACCCGCCCGCCCGCCCGCTACACCGAGGCGTCGCTGGTCAAGGAGATGGAGGACCGCGAGATCGGGCGGCCGTCCACCTACGCCTCGATCATCGGGACGATCCTCGACCGCGGCTACGTGTTCAAGAAGGGCACCGCGCTGGTGCCGTCCTTCCTGGCGTTCGCCGTGGTCAACCTGCTGGAGCAGCACTTCGGCAACCTGGTCGACTACGACTTCACCGCGCACATGGAGGACGGTCTCGACGAGATCGCGCGCGGCGAGGCCGAGCGCGTCCGCTGGCTCACCCGGTTCTACTTCGGGGAGGGCGAGCAGGGCAACGAGGGCCTGAAGGACCTGGTCGGCGACATCGGCGACATCGACGCCAAGGGCATCTCGTCGTTCCCGATCAAGGGCACCGACATCATGATCCGCGTCGGACGGTACGGGCCGTACCTCGACCGCGACGGCGCCCGCGTCAACGTCCCCGAGGACCTCGCGCCCGACGAGCTCACCGCGGAGAAGGCCGAGGAGCTGTTCGCGCAGCCGTCCGGCGACCGCGAGCTCGGCCCCGACCCGGCGACCGGGAACATGATCGTCGCCAAGTCGGGACGGTTCGGGCCGTACGTCACCGAGGTGGTCCCGGAGCCGCCGGCCCCGGCCCCCGCCGCGGAGGGCGAGAAGAAGAAGCGCACCAAGAAGGCCGCGGAGGCGCCGAAGCCGCGCACGTCGTCGCTGTTCAAGACGATGTCGCTCGACACGATCACGCTCGAGGACGCGCTGAGGCTGCTGTCGCTGCCGCGCACCCTCGGTGAGCTGGACGGCGAGCCCGTCACCGCGCAGAACGGACGGTTCGGGCCGTACATCAAGAAGGGCGCCGACAGCCGGTCCCTCGGCTCCGAGGACGACCTGTTCACGGTCACGATCGAGCAGGCCAAGGAGCTGTTCGCCCAGCCCAAGGCGCGTGGGCGCGGTCGAGCCGCGGCCGCGGCCCCGCTGCGCGAGCTCGGCGACGACCCGGCCAGCGGCAAGCCGGTGGTGGTCAAGGAGGGCCGGTTCGGCCCGTACGTGACCGACGGCGAGACCAACGCGTCGCTCCGCAAGGGCGACGAGGTCGAGTCGATCACCATCCAGCGCGCCGCCGAGCTGCTCGCGGAGCGTCGTGAGAAGGTCGCGGCGGGTGGCGGCAAGAAGAAGACCACCACGGCCAAGAAGACGACGACGCCGCGCAAGCGTTCGTCGGCCAAGTCGAGCTCGTAGGCGTGGGCGCGCCGATACCCTGACCGCTATGACCAGTTCGCGTGTTCCCGGCCCGTCGGACGCCGCCTCGCCGCCGCGGTCGGGGGCCGCCACGCCTGCTCGTCCGGCGGGGCCTCCGACCAGCGCTTCCGCGGCCGGTGCCCCGCCTGCGGCCTTCCGGCGGCTCCGGACGGCCCTCGGCGTGTCCGGGCTCGGCCACTGGCTGACCCTGCCCGCGCTCACCGCGATGGGGTACGCGGCGGCGACCGACACCTCGTTCGCCGGGCGCGCTCGCGCAGTCGAGATCGTTTTGTTGCTCTGGCTGCTGCCGGTGCTGCTCCTTCCGGCCGCCGCGGCGGCCCTGGCCGCCCGTCTCGACCGCCGTTCGACGCTGCTGTTCACCGATGCGCTGCGGGCCGTCCTGGTGCTGTCGGTTCCGATGGCCGACCTGCTGATCACGTCGCTGCGTCCGCTGATCTGGACGTCCGTGGCGACCGTCCTGGTCTCCTTCCTGGGCGTCCTGTGGGCCGCGGCCGCGTCCTCGTCGGCCCGGGCTCTGGCCTGGCCCGTGGGCGAGGCCGAGACCGGTGCGGCCGGCGCCGCCGACCGGACGCAGGCGTCACGTGCGGCTGACGACCGGACGCGAGCGTTCGAGGGCGGGGCGCGCGGCGCGGACGACCGGACGCAGGCGTTCGCGGTCGGTGCGTCCGACCGGACGCAGGCGTTCGAGGTCGGGGACGGGCGGACGCGCGCCGACCTTCCCGTCGTGGCCGACGCGCCGTCCACCGATCACGCGGCGCGCCGCATGGGCCGGGCCGTCTTCGGCGTCGCGCCGGTGGCCGCGCTCGTGTTCGTGCTGACCTCGCTGGTCGCGGACAAGCTGCTGACCTCGTCCGACCGCGTGCACCTCGCGCTGTACGTCTCCGCCGTCGTCTTCGCCCTGTCGGCGATCGTGACGTCCGTCGTCAACGGTCTCCCGGGCGCGGACGGGCCGGTCCCGGACGCTCCGGTCGCGCTGTTCCGGCGGCTCGGGCCGTCCGGAATCCGGGGACTGCGGTTCGCGGTCGCCGCGTCCGCGCTGCCCGTCGGCGCGGTGCTGGCCGTCGCCCGCGTCCACACGCACGCCCTCCACGGCGGCGACCCCGGCTACGGGATGATCCTCTGCGCGCTCGCCGTCGGCCTGGCGTCCGGCATGGCCGCGGGGCCGCGCGTCCTGCGCCCGTTCAGCCGCCGCCGTCTCCTCGGCCTCTCCTCGATCGCGTCCGCGCTGCTCCTGGCCGTGATCGCGGTCGGGCTGAACCTGGTCGTCGTCGTGTTCGTCGCCGGCTTCCTCGGCGTCGCCGCCGGTGTCGCCTGGACGTCCGCCGAGGCCGTCGTCACCGACAACCCGCTGCGCGTCCGCACCGGAACCGTCCTCGCCCTGGTCGTCGCGGCGATCGCCGTCCCGCTCGCCGCGGGCGCGATCGGCGAGCGGCATGTCGGACGCGACTTCCCCGGCTCGTCCGCCGCGCTGCTGATCACCGCCGTGATCGCGCTGGTCGCCGGCCTGATCGCCTACCGCCTGCTGGACGAGCGGACCGGCATCCCGCTCGTCCCGGACCTCGCGGCGGCCCTGCGCGGCGAGGTGTACGTCCCGCCGTCCGCCGCCCCGGCGACCGCCGCGACCCCGCGCCGGGCCCACGAGCGCGGCGTCTTCATCGTCTTCGAGGGCGGCGAGGGCGCGGGCAAGACCACCCAGTCCCGGCTCGCCGCGATCTGGCTGCGCGAGCACGGCTACGAGGTCGTCACCACCCGCGAGCCCGGCGCCACCAAGACCGGCATGCGCCTGCGCGCCCTGCTCCTGGACCGCGAGACCACCGGCCTGTCGGCCCGCGCCGAGACCCTCCTCTACGCGGCCGACCGCGCCGACCACGTCTCCAACGTGATCCGCCCCGCCCTGGAGCGCGGAGCGATCGTCGTCAGCGACCGCTTCGTCGACTCGACCCTCGCCTACCAGGGCTTCGGGCGGCAGCAGCCGGTCGAGGAGATCGCCGCCGTGAACGCCTGGGGCACCGGCGGCCTCGTCCCCGACCTGACCGTCCTGCTCGAACTCCCCCCGGAGAAGGGCCTGAACCGGCTCTCCACCCCGGAGGCCGACCGCATCGAGTCCGAGCCGCACGACTTCCACGAGCGCGTCCTGTCCGGCTTCCGCGCCCTCGCCGAGGCCGAGCCCGACCGCTACCTCGTCCTCGACGCGAGCCGCCCCGAGTCCGAGATCCGCCGCGAGATCCAGGACCGCATCCGCGACCTCCTCCCGGACCCCATCCCCGCCTCCACCGAAGACGCCACCAGCACCTTCCCCGCCATCACCGACTGACCCCACCCGGCCCCGCCTCCCCCAGAACCCCGCCCGCCCCCTCCGCCGTTCGCGTCTCCGCCGCGCGGATGAGCAGGCCGGGATGCCGCCCGTGCCCCGTCCGCCCGTGCCCCGTCCGTGCGCCCCTCCGGCGACCCGCGCCTCCGCGGCGCGCGCGGATGAGCAGCGCGCCCAACGTCAGCCGGTCGCGGCAGTCCAACGGCCGGACCGCCGCTCCTCGTGGCAGAACACGCCCCGCCAAGGCCGGGGACGTTCCGGCATGTCAGGGGCGCGCGTCCACGCTTCACCCACAGTTATCCACAACCTGTGGGTAACTTCACGATGCCTCGACCCTGCGGGCAGTCTGAGTGTGAGGGCATGGGCGGGACGGCGCCGTGAGGGGAGGTGAGGCCGTAGCCTTCTGTGCATGAGCGTGTGGGACGACCTGGTGGGGCAGGATCCGGTGATCGCGCAGCTGCGGTCGGCCGTGGCGGCGTCCGGTGGGTCGTCGTCCGGCGGAGGACGGGCGGCCGGCGGCGGCAAGATGGCGCACGCGTGGCTGTTCACCGGCCCGCCCGGCTCGGGGCGGTCGGTGGCGGCGCGGGCGTTCGCGGCGGCGCTGCAGTGCGCCGAGACGCCGCGCGGGTGCGGGCACTGCGCGTCCTGCCACCAGGTGCTGCAGGGCACCCACGCGGACGTCGAGATCATCCGGCCGTCCGGGCTCTCCTACGGGGTGAAGGAGACCCGCGAGCTGGTCCTGCGGGCCTCGTCGTCACCGAGCGTGGGGCGCTGGCAGGTCGTCCTGTTCGAGGACGCCGACCGCGCCACCGAGGCCGCGGCCAACGCGCTGCTGAAGGCGATCGAGGAACCCCCGCCGCGGACGGTCTGGCTGCTGTGCACGCCGTCCCCGGAGGACATGCTCATGACCATCCGGTCACGCTGCCGCGTGGTCACCCTCCGCACGCCCCCGGTCGCCGCCGTGACGGACGTCCTGGTGCTGCGGGACGGCGTCGACCCCACGACGGCCGAGATCGCCGCGCGTGCCGCGCAGGGCCACATCAGTCGTGCCCGGCGGCTCGCCACCGACGCCGACGCCCGCAGGCGCCGCGCGGAGGTCCTGGCGATCCCGCGCCGCCTGACCGGCGTGGGCCCGGCGGTGATGGCCGCGGAGGCCCTCGTCAAGGCCGCCGAGGCCGAGGCGAAGGTGACCACCGAGGAGCTCAACGAGTCCGAGACCGCCGCGCTTCGCCAGGCCCTGGGCGAGAGCGCCAAGGGCCGCATGCCCCGCGGCACCGCCGGTGCCCTGAAGGACCTGGAGGACAAGCAGAAGTCCCGCGCCACCCGCGTCAAGCGCGACTCCCTGGACCGCGCCCTCCTCGACCTGGCCTCCTACTACCGCGACGTCCTGACCCTCCAGATGGGCGCGTCCAGCGACCTCGTCAACACCGAACTCGACCCGGAACTCCGCGCCACCGCAGCCAACGGCACCGCGGAGGCCACCCTCCGCCGCCTCGACGCGATCATGGCCTGCCGCGAGCGCCTGGACGCCAACGTCAACCCCCTCCTGGCCGTCGAGTCCATGACCCTCGCCCTCCGCACCGCGAACTGACCCCCGAGCGCCTGCCCCGCCGCGCGGGGCCGTTCGGCAAATACGCTGCGGGCGGCGTGCCCGAGCGTGCCCTCGCCTCTTGTTCTGGGGTCAGCGGCGGCCGCCGAAGGTCCAGGCGTGGACTTCGATGTCGGCGTAGCGGTCGGCGGTGAGGACGGCGCGGGCGGCGGCTTCGTCGGTGGCTCGGACGAGGGCGGCGGTGCCCACCCAGGTGGTGTCGTCGTCCGAGTAGAGGGGGCCGTAGGCGACCAGGTCGTCCTGGTCGGACGGGACGTCGGCGTCGACGGGCTCGCCCTCGCCGAGGCCGAGCACGAAGAAGTAGGCGCTGTCGTCGCGGAAGTCGGGGTAGTCCCACATCGTCCGGCCCAGGAGGTTGTGCCAGCGGCGGACCAGGACGTCACGGAAGGCGCCCGCCTGGTAGCAGGGCTCCTCGAAGGCGAACGCGCGGGCGGTGGCCGCGTCCGGCAGGTCGACGATGTGGACGCTGCCGAAGAGGATGTCCTCGTCCGCGGAGTCGAAGACCGGGCCGCGCGCGATCAGCTGCTTGTCGAAGCGGTCCATGTAGGACCAGTGCTCCTCGTTGATCGCCTCGCGCAGGGGCAGCGAGCCGACCCGGTCGCGGTGGAAGCAGAAGAATTCCATGAGCTGGTCGACCTCCATGACTGAACGTGATCCCCGCAGCGTAGACGCGACGCCCCTCTGACGATCAAGGAATTCTTCCCAGGGCGGACGGACCCGGCAGGCCCTCGGCGCGGCCTCGGAGGGAACGGAGCGCGGAGGACGGGCAGGATGGGGGCATGCCGTTTCATGTCACGTTCGTCTGCACCGGGAACATCTGCCGCTCCCCGATGGCCGAGGCGGTGTTCCGTCACCACGCGGACGAGGAGGGCCTGGACGTCGAGGTCGACAGCTCCGGGACGGGCGGCTGGCACGCGGGCGACCGCGCCGACTCGCGCACGGTCGCGGCGCTGCGCCGTGCCGGGTACCCGTCCGCGCACGTCGCGCGGCAATTCGAGCCGGACTGGTTCGACCGGTACGACCTGATCATCGCGCTGGACAAGGGGCATCTGACGGAGCTGCGCGGGATGGCCCCGGACGGCGCGGCCGCCGCGAAGATCCGCTTGCTGCGCGAGTTCGACCCCTCCGCCGGAGCCGATCCGATCGGTGGGGCCGGCCTACCCGTCGCGAACCGCCTGACCGCCGGAGCCGGCTCGTTCGACGGGGTCGATCTGGATGTTCCGGATCCGTACTACGGCGGACGGGCCGACTTCGATCACGTTCTGGAGCTGGTCGAGGCCGCGGTGCCCGGCCTGCTCGATGAGGTTCGCGCCGCTCTGAAAGATCGCTGAGAGCGTCGTGCGCGGGAGGCGGCCCGGGGTGCGTGAGCATCTGGAGGAGTTGCTCGGGGAACGTGTCGCGGGCGTCCATGACCTCGGGGCACGGCATGCGTGGACGCTGCATCGGGTCGTCCTGGGCGAGGGACGTGAGGTGTTCGTCAAAGCGCTCTCGGACGGCGCGGGCCCCGAAGGGGTGTTCGCGGCGGAGGCCGCGGGCCTGCGGTGGCTCGGAGAGGCCGGGACCGGGGTGCCCGTGCCCGAGGTCGTGGCGGCCGACGAGTGGATGCTGGTCCTGCCGTGGCTGCCGTCCGAGCAGCCGTCGGCGGACGCGGCGGAGCGGTTCGGCCGGGCGCTCGCCGGGCTGCACGCGGACTCGCCCGGCGCGTTCGGCGCGCCCTGGGACGGCTACATCGCCGATCTCCCGCTCGACAACACCCTGGACGGGCGGGCCTGGCCCCGCTGGTACGCGCAGCGGAGGCTGGAGCCGTTCCTGCGGCTGGGCGCCGAGCACCTGAGCGGCCCCGAGATCCGGCTGTTCGAGCAGGTCATGGACAAGATCGAGGAACTGGCCGGGCCGCCGGAACCGTCCGCGCGCATCCACGGGGACCTCTGGTCCGGGAACGTCCACTGGACGGGAGGCGGCGCGACGCTGATCGATCCGGCCGCGCATGGTGGACACCGGGAGACCGACCTCGCGATGCTCGCGCTGTTCGGATGCCCCGGCCTCGAACGCGTCCTGGCCGCCTACGACGAGGTGTTCCCGCTCACGGACGGCTGGCGCGAGCGCGTGCCGCTCCACCAGCTCCATCCGCTGCTCGTCCACGTCGCCCTGTTCGGGGACTCCTACCGCGCCTCCGCCGCAGAGGCCGCCCGAGCCGCCCTAGCCCTGCGCTGACCCGACAAGCGGCCCGCGTCCTGCGGCGGCCTTGGCCCTACGCTGACCTGGGGGAGCGCGGCCCGGTGAGCTGGGCGGACGTTCAGGTAGCCTTCAGTGTCGCGCGATTCCGTCAAATCCGTAATCATGGCCGTTCGTCGCAGTAGAGCAGTGTCGTCGACCAAGCCGCGGAAGGCGGCGGGCGGAGTACGCATGGCTGGCGGGAAGACGGAGGCGCGTGTGGGTGCGGCCTGGCGGAACGCGGTCCCGATCGGCGTGGCCGTGGTCGGCGCGCTCGTGATCGGAGCCGGCGTCGACATCGTCCACCGGCATCCGTGGTCGCCCAAGAAGAAGCCCGCGACGAACGCCAAGTCGACGGCCGCGACCGCGAAGAGCGGCGGCAAGCCGCGGTACGTCGTGGGCGTCCGGCGGGACGGCACCGCGGTGGTCGTCCGGGACGTGAAGACCGGGCATGACGTCGGCCTTCCCGTGGCCGCCCCGGCGGGACGCCGCTTCCAGCGCGTCGCGGCGGGTCCGGGAGCGTCCTACGTCGTCGCGTCCTACGCGTCCCGCAAGGTCATGTTCCACCGGCTCAACCTCGGCAAGGACGGCCGTCCTTCGACGCTCAGCGACATCCCGCGCGCGCTCGTGCCGGGTGTCTCCAACGCGTCCTCGGACATGGCGGTCTCATCGGACGGCGCGTCCATCGCCTACGTCACCTACCGGACCGGCGGCATGGGCACCGTGGACGTCGTGTCCACGCACTCCGGGACGCGCAAGACCTGGACGGCGAAGTCCGCGGCCAGGATCAGCAGCCTGTCGTGGGCCGGTCCCACGCTGTCCTTCCTGTGGAGCCCGAGGCCGCGCGCCGGCATCCGCGGCGCGGCCGGCCCGGCCGTCCCGCCCGCTCCGCAGGTCAGGACGCTGAACACGGCAGGCCCGACCGGCGACCTGAAGCTCAGCAAGACGGTGCTGCGCCTGCCCGCCGGAACCGCGGCCGCCGTCCTCGCCCCGGACGGCCGGACGATCGTGGCGGGCGTCGAGTCCCCCTCCCGCGTCGCCCTCCAGCAGTACTCCACCGTGACCGGACGCCCCGGACGCGTCCTCTGGGAGCACCCGGGCAAGGGCGGGGTCCGCCGCCTCGACTCCGACAGCTCCGGCGGCCACCTGCTCCTCTCCGGCGACGACGGCAGCCTCTACGGCCCCGACGAGCGGACCCCCGTTCCCGCGGACGATCTTTCCGACGTCGCCTGGTAACCACCTCACAGGTGGTGATTCCGCTCACACCGGTCCGGGTTCGGACGGCATAGGGTGTGGGTCACGGAACCGGGCGAACGGAGCGAAACCGTGGGCATGGTGATGGCCGTCAGCTTCACCCGATACGGACGGCTCTACTACCTCGACCCGGGCCCGCACGAGCCCAGGGTGGGGGACCGGGTGCTCGTCCCGACCGACGCGGGGCCCGAGGTGGCCGAGTGCGTGTGGGCGCCGCAGTGGGTGTCGGAGGAGATCGGCGGCCTGCCCGTCTGCGCCGGGATCGCGGGCGACGAGCACCTGGCCCGGGACGACGAGAACCGCCGCCGCCGGGCGGAGGGGCGCGCGATCGCCAAGCGGCTGATCCGCAAGCACGAGCTGCCCATGAAGGTGATCGGGGTGGACTTCCTCGACGCCGAGAACGTCTTCAAGATCTACTTCTCCGCGCCGCACCGGGTGGACTTCCGGGCCCTGGTCCGCGATCTGGCCCGGAGCATTCGCGCGCGTGTGGAGCTGCGCCAGGTCGGGCCGCGCGACGAGGCCCGCCTCCAGGGCGGGATCGGCCCGTGCGGGCGCGATCTGTGCTGCGCGACCTTCCTCAAGGACTTCGAACCCGTCTCCGTCCGTATGGCGAAGGAGCAGGACCTCCCCGTCAACCCGCTCCGCATAGCCGGAGCCTGTGGACGGCTCATGTGCTGCCTGAAGTACGAGCACCCGCTCTACATCCAGGCGCACGAGCGCATGCCCAGGCTCGGTTCGCGTGTTGAGACGCCCGAGGGCAGTGGCCAGGTCGTCGGACGGAACGTTCCGTCCGACACGGTCACGGTCAGGCTGACCAGCGGGGGACGCTGTTCTTGCCCGTCCGCCTCGGTATGCTCCCCGCGGCGGCAGCACGACGAGGCCTACGGCACCGCCGACGCGGCCGGGGAAACCGCTACTGCGGTCGCCACGGAACGCCAAGGCCCTGCGGACGGCGCCGACAAGTCCGACGAATAGGGAGATTCCGATGACGTTCGTGCCGGAGCACAAGCCCGTCGTCGTCCGCGCGGGCGAGACCGAGGCCTTCGGCCGGCCGCCGACGTCCGGGCGCCTGATCGTCGACTCCGAGGCGACCGGCGGGGCGCTCAGCAGCCAGCGGATCATCCTGGGCGAGGGGGCGGACGGCGCGACCCCGCATCACCACCGCACCGCCAGCGAGTTCTTCCACATCCTCGGCGGCGCGGCGCAGATCCTCTGCGGGGACGAGATCCTCACCGCGGAGGAAGGGGACACGGTCGTCGTCCCGCCGAACACCGCGCACGCGTTCGGCGCGCTGCCCGGACAGGACGCCGACATCCTGATCATCATCACGCCGGGCGTCGAGCGCTTCGACTACTTCCGCCTGCTCGACCGGCTCGGGCGCGGTGAGGACGTCCTGCAGGAGCTGATCGACTCTCAGGAGCGGTTCGACAACCACTTCCTCGACAGCCCCGCCTGGACGTCCGCCCGCTCCTCCTGAGCCGCGTTCCCGAACGTTACGGACGTTCCTGGAGGACGCCGTCCACGTAGATGTCGACCTTCTCGTTGTAGAAGCTGACGAGCCCGGCGATGTCGCGGCTCTCGGGCAGCGGCGTCCGGTACGACCAGGCGAAGTCCTTGTGGACGGAGTCGCCGACGCGCACCGACCAGTACTCGGCCATGCCCTTGTACGGGCAGCCGGTCGAGGTGTCGGTGGGCTCGAGCAGGTCCATCCGGACATGCGTCTTCGGCAGGTAGTACCGGACCGGAAGCCCGGTCTCGAACAGCATCCGCGGGCTGCCGGACTCGGCGACGGTGACCCCGTCCACCTCCACCCGGACCCGCCGCGAGCTCGGCAGGACGTCCACCCGGTGGTGCGGGCTGCGCGGATGGACGAAGACCTCCTGGTCCTCCTCGAACCACGCGTCCATGGCGTCCCAGTCCAGCCGGACGAGCCCGCGCAGCTCCTCGACGGGCGAGTCCGGGTAGCGGAGCGCCGCGTCCTTGGCCTCGGTGTCGCCGACCCTGACCGTGTAGGACGTGGAGTCGCCCCGGCTCGGCGACCGCCGGCCCGGCCCGTTCTCCACGAGTTCGGCCCGGACGTCCTCTACCGGGACGTAGTAGGCGATGAAGTGGGTGCCCTCCCAGACCAGCACCGGGCGCACCGTGTCCGCCACCACGTGCCCGTCCAGGAACGCCCGCACCCGCCGGTTCCCCTGCTCGACGCGAACCCGTGTCCGTTGCGTGCTGCCGTCTGCACTCATGTTCGGCGTAACAGCGTGGCGTCCCGGGCTATTTCGTCGGGACGTCGCTGGCCCAACCGGTGCCCGTGCCCGTAGCGTGGGCGACGGTGTACGAACCGCTACCAGGGGGAGCTCACGTGCGGGCAGCGAGGTGGACGAGCGCGATCGCCGCGCTGACGCTGACGGTCGCCACCGGATGCGACGGGGGCGGCGGGAGCGGTGGCGGCGCCTCCGCGTCCCAGCACGAGGCCCCGCCCGGCCTGGAGACCTTCTACACCCAGAAGCCGAGCTGGACGTCCTGCGGCAGCGGCATGGAGTGCGCGAACGTCCGCGTGCCGCTCGACTACGCCAAGCCGTCCGAGAAGGAGATCAAACTCGCCCTGGTCAGGCTGCCCGCGGAGGAAAAAGCGCACCGGATCGGCTCCTTGCTCACGAACCCGGGCGGTCCCGGCGGCTCGGGCGTGGACTTCATCAAGCAGACCGGCCGCGGCTTCGGCGACAAACTGCGGCAGCGCTTCGACATCGTCGGCTTCGACCCGCGCGGTGTCGGCCAGAGCGCGCCCGTCCGCTGCATGACCGGCCCCGAGCTCGACCGCTTCTTCGCCGCCGACACGTCCCCGGACGGCCAGCACGAACTGGACGCCCTCGCGTCCGAGAGCAAGCAGTACGCCGACGCCTGCCGCGCCAAGGCCGGCAGTGAGCTTCCCCACGTCGGCACCGTCGACGCCGCCCACGACATGGACGTCATCCGCGCCGCCCTCGGCGACCAGAAGATCTCCTACTACGGCGCGTCCTACGGCACCTACCTCGGCGCCGCCTACGCGGCCCAGTTCCCCACCAAGATCCGCGCCTTCGTCCTGGACGGCGCGATCGACCCGCGCACCTCGTCCACCGACCTGCTCGTCGAGCAGGCCAAGGGCTTCGAGACCGCGCTCGCCGCCTTCGCCGCAGACTGCGTCCAGCAGGGCGACTGCCCCCTCGGCACCACGCAGGACGCCGCCGTCGCCAAGGTCGGCGAACTCTTCCGCAAGGCCGACAAGACCCCGCTCCGCAACACCCGCGACTCCCGCCAGGTCACCGAGTCCTGGGCGACCATGGGCGTCGCGACCGCCCTCTACGCCAAGGAGACCTGGCCCTTCCTGCGCCAAGCCCTCTCCGCCGCCCTCACCCGCGGCGACGGCACCCTCCTGATCACGCTCGCCGACCAGATGGTCGAACGCAAGCAGGACGGCACCTACAGCAACCAGACCGACGCCAACATGGCCGTCAACTGCGTGGACAAGCCCAACCCGCCGGACCTCACGACCTACAAGAAGGCCGCCGACCAGGCCGCCCAGATCTCTCCCCGCTTCGGCTCCTTCGTCGTCTGGGGCGGCCTCCCCTGCGTCTACTGGCCCGTCCAGACCAAGCGGAAGCCCGAGGCCGTCAAGGCCGACGGCGCCCCGCCGATCCTCGTCATCGGCACCCTCCGCGACCCCGCCACCCCCTACAAGTGGGCCCAGGGCCTGGCCTCCCAGCTCTCCTCCGGCACCCTCCTCACCCTCGACGGCGACGGCCACACCGCCTACCTCCAGGGCAACCAGTGCATCACCAAGGCCACCGACGACTACCTGGTCACCGGAACCCCGCCCGCGAAGGGCACCGTCTGCCGCTGATGCACGCACCCCCGGGGAGGCGCTAGACTCCTCTACGGCACGCCGCCTTAGCTCAGTCGGCAGAGCGATTCACTCGTAATGAATAGGTCATCGGTTCGATTCCGATAGGCGGCTCCACCTCAGAGGCCCCTTCCCGATCTTCGGGAGGGGGCCTCCTGCTTTTCCGCGCGTCATTCGCGGCCGTGCTCATGGCCTGGACGGACGCCCCCCGGTGAGCGGAACCCCTACGCGCCGGCTGCACCGCCGCGCCATCAGGTTTCCGCTCGTCGTCACCAGGGTCTGTGTCCGGCGGGCCCTCGCGTGGGGGCTCGGCGGGATGTCGTCAGACGGGTGCGGGGAAGTCGATAGCCTCGTTCGGTGGACGGGTTGCGGGACGAGGCCGAGGCGTTGCTTCGGGGCTGGCATGCGTACGAGGTGTCGCGTGGGGCCCCGGAGATCATTGATTTCGACTGTGCGCCGTCCGGCGGTGAGGGCGAACTGGTCGCGGATCGGCTCACGTTGCGGAACGGGCTGCTCGAGCTGCGCGAACAGGCGTCCGGATGGATGGCCTCGCGGCTGGACGCTGATATCGCGTACGCCGGCGCGTTGCTGGGGGAGCGGCTGCCGCTGCGGGAGTACGTCCGGGCGACGCAGGGGTGCGAGGCGCTCGGCTGGACGGACGAGTACGTCGCGCATCGGCGTGATCTCGCACGTGAGGCGCTCGCCGGGATCGGCGTGACGTGGGGGCCGGGCAGCGCGCGTGAGCTGCGGGCCGTCGAGGGGCACGTCCCGAACGCGGACGCACCGGACGCGATCAGGGCCGCGGCGGACGAGTTCGAGGACGTCGTGCGCGGGCTCACCGGGAGCGAGGCGCCGTTCGAGCTGAGCATCGAGAGCGCCGACGTGGACGCCTACTGGGCGTACTGGCTGGACGGCGCGGGAAGCCGCGTCCGGTTGCGGCTGAACCTGCGCAACATCACGTTCAGCGAGGTCGCGGCCAGGCAGTTCGCGCTGCACGAGGTGCTCGGGCACGGCCTGCAGAGCGCGAGCTGGTCGGCGCGGTGCGCGGCGGAGGACGTGCCGTGGGTGCGGCTCATGTCCGTCCACGCCCCGCATCAGGTCCTGCTGGAGGGGCTGGCCCAGGCGCTGCCGCTGTTCGCCGCGCCGGACGACCGGATGCTGCGGACGCGGGTCCGGTTCGATCATTACAACCAGCTCGTCCGGGCCCGGCTGCACCTGGCGTTGAACGACGGAGCCTCGATCGAGGAGCTGGCTGCTCAGGCGCGGCGCGACCTGCCCTGGACGTCCGACGCGGCGATCTCCGACCTGCTGAGCGACCGGGGTGCGGATCCGCAGCTGCGGTCGTATCTGTGGGCGTATCCGGCGGGTGTCGACTGGTTCGTGAACCTCGCTGAGGCCGGTGATCCGGAGTTGGGCCGGACGGTCCTCCGGGCCGCCTATCGGGACCCGCTCACCCCTGCTGACCTCGCCGTTCTCTGGACTGGCGGGCCCGCGATCGGTGGTGGTGACCGGTGAACAACGTCTTGGCAGCGGCCTTCGCCGCGCTCGCGATCGGTGTTCTGGTCGTGCTGGGTACCGGATTCTGGACGTTCCGGAAAGGCGACCTTCTCGAGAGCCGGGTCGTCGGGATCGGCGTCGCGGTGGCGCTGTTCGGATGCGCGCTGATGAGCCTGGATCAGCGGTGGGCGTTCTGGCTGACGCCGGTCGCGGTCGTCGCGATGGCGGCGGTCGTCGTCCGCCGGACGGTCAAACCGCGCCGGAAGACTCAGCGGACGCCACCTCGCGGAGAGTGAGCGCGGCGCTGACCGGTGACGATCCGTCCCGGGTGGCGATGGCGTCCGCGAGGGCGAGGAGTTGGGCGGGCGGGATCAGCCGGTTGCGTGAATCCAGCAGGCGCACCCGAAGGCCGCGCCTCCGCGCCGGGTCCCGGACGACCATCGCGATCACGCCGGTCCGCGGGCCGGACGGATCCTCCTGCGCCTCGGCCCAGACCAGCAGGACATCGGTCTGCGCGAGGTCGAATCGGCGCACCCGAAACGCCTGCTGGAAGGCGAGCGTTCCGCCCTCCAGCCAGACTCGATAGCGGAAAATCCTGATGGCGACGGTGATCAGCAGTCCGGTCATCGTGACGAAAACGACCAGTCCGATCGTCCATCCGGCAGGGCCGAAACCCCGTCCGAGCCCGGCCGCCAACCAGCCGAAGGCCGTGAGGAGGACGACGGCCAGCGCCACCGCCTCGATCCTCATGGCCCTGGTGACGCCGATGTCGAGCCGGGTCTTCTCGTCCGCCACGGGTCCGCCTAGGTGATGAGTTCGGCCTTCTCGGTGGACGGCTCGTCCGCCGGAGTCAGATGTTCGCCGAGGATCGCGCGATGGGTGACGGCGGCGGCCGCGTGGCGGCTGCGGCCCTCGTCGGTGAGGCTGACGAAGACGCCGCGCCGGTCGGACTCGCACATCCCCCGCAGGACCAGGCCGTTCTTCTCCAGCCGGGCGATCGTGCGGGAGAGGGCGCTCTGGCTGAGGTACATGTCCGCCGCGATCTCCTGGACGCGCCGCTTCGCGGCGCCTGCCTCCACGAGGCGGTCCAGGGTCTCGAACTCGCTCATGGTCAGGCCGTGGGCGTCCTGGAGCGCGCGATCGAGCGCGCAGGCGACCGTGTTGTAGCAGGTCACCAGGGAACGCCACTGGTCGACCAGGCCGGGGTGGGCTGCCATGTCGCGCATCCTACCGCTCCGACGCATCCAATGCACGCGGATTAATTTCGCCAGAAATTAATGCTTGGACATTGAATGCACGTGCATGTACTGTCCTCCGACGTGACCATCACCGAAACCTCCCCTTCGTCCGTGACCGGAGTGCCGGCGTCCCCGGACGCTCCGGCCGAACAGAGTTGGACCCCCAGGCTGTGGGGAGTGCTCGCGGTGCTGTGCGCCGTGCTGTTCCTCGACGGGCTGGACGTGTCGATGGTGGGCGTGGCGCTGCCGTCCATCGGCACCGAGCTCGGGCTCTCCACCACCTCGCTGCAGTGGATCGTCAACGGCTACGTCCTCGGTTACGGCGGGCTCCTGCTGCTCGGCGGACGCACCGCCGACCTGCTGGGACGCCGCCGCGTGTTCCTCATCGCCCTCGGCGTGTTCGCCGTCGCGTCCCTGATCGGCGGCCTGGTCGACGACGGGACGCTGCTGATCGCGACCCGCTTCGTCAAGGGACTGGCCGCCGCGTTCACCGCGCCGACCGCCCTGTCCATCCTGACCACCACCTTCCACGAGGGCCCCGCCCGCAACCGGGCGCTGTCGGTCTTCTCGGTGTTCGGCGCGAGCGGCTACTCGTCCGGCCTGATCCTGGGCGGGCTGCTCACCAGCGTCGGCTGGCGCTGGACCTTCCTGACCCCCGTCCCGCTGGCGCTCATCGCCCTCGCCGTGGGCATCGTGCTCATCCCGCGGGACAAGCCCGCCGCCGAGGGCGGCCACGACCTGGTCGGCGCGGTCACCCTCACCAGCGGGATGCTGCTCGCCGTCTACACCGTCGTCACCGCGCCCGCCCGCGGCTGGCTGGACCCGCTGACCGTCGGCTCGATCGTCCTCGCCGCCGCCCTGCTGGTCGGCTTCGTGATCACCGAGAGGCGCGTCGCGCACCCGCTGGTCCGGCTCGGCATCCTGCGCGTCGGCTCGATCGTCCGCGCGAACGTCAGCGTCATCGCCCTGTTCGGGTCCTACATGAGCTTCCAGTTCATGATGACCCTCTACCTGCAGGACGTCCTGCGCTGGTCGCCACTGAAGATGGCGCTCGCCCTGCTGCCCGCCGGCCTCATCGTCGCGTTCGGCTCGCCGTTCGTCGGACGCCTGATCGACCGCTGGGGCACCTCACGCCTGATCATCAGCTCGATGGTCTCGCTCGCCCTCGGCTACGTCTGGTTCCTCGCCACCGCCGGGAACAGCCCGCACTACGCGTTCACCATCTTCCCGACGATGATCCTGCTCGGCGGCGGCTTCGCCTTCGGCTTCTCCTCGATCATGGCCCAGGCCACCGACGGCATCGCCGACTCCGAACAGGGCCTCGCCTCCGGCCTCGTCCAGACCTCCGGCCAGGTCGGCGCCGCCCTCGTCCTCGCCGGCGTCACCGCCCTGGTCGCCAGTGACTCCCACCCGGCCGCGGACTTCGCCCCCTTCCACCCCGGCCTCAACCTGGTCACCGGCGTCGCCATCGTCGGGCTCGCCTTCAACCTCATCCCCCTCCTCAACCTCACCCGCTCCCGCGCCACCGTCCCCGCCCCCATCGAGCCCTGACAACCCCGACCATCACGGGCCGGCCCCACCCACACCGACCGGCCCGTGATGTCGCCACCCCCGTCCGGCAGCAGGCCGTGCCCGAGCAGGTCCTCGCCGCCCAACAAGTCAAAACCCGCGCCCCGGTCCCACCCCAAGGCCCCGGAGCGCCCCCATACCCCGCAACCCCGACCCCTGCGAACCCCCCGAGCCCCCGCAACCTCGACCCCCGCGAACCCCCTGACCCCCCGCGAACCCCCCCGACCCCCTGCGAACCCCCCGAGCCCCCGCAAACCCCGAGCCCCAGCAGACCCCGAGCTCCGCAAACCCCGGCCCGGCGACCCTGGCCCCGGCGACCCCGAGCCCCCGCAGACCTCAGCTCCTGCAGCCCCGAGCTCCCGCAGACCCCGAGCTCCCGCAGACCCCGAGCTCCCGCAGATCTCAGCTCCCGCAACCTCGGCCCCAGCAGCCCCGAGCCCCACAGACCCCAGCCCGGCGACCCCGGCCCCGGCGACCCGAGCTCCACCCTCGCAAACTCGGCCCCGCAATCCCGACCCCGCAAACCCGGCCCGGCAGCCCCGGCCCCGAACCTGCAAAACCCTCAGCCCCACACCGGGGGCCATACCCCGGGTTCCACGCTCGGGTTCCTACGTTCTAAAGCCCACATGTCGAGCCCCGGACGCAGGGCCTGTAGTCCGCGCCCGCAACCGGGGTCGATGCTTGGATTCCCACGCCCTGAGGCCGCACTCCGGGCTTAGACGCCGGGCCCAGACGCCCGGGCCTGTAGTCCGCGTCTGCAACCGGGGTCGATGCTTGGGCTCCCACGCTCTGAGGCCGCACTCCGGGCTCAGACGCCGGGCCCAGACACCCGCCCTGCAGTCCGGGCCTACACCCGGGGGCGCACTTGAGCTTCCACGCTGGTGCCCGGCCCCGGCCCCGGCCCCCGGCCCTCGGCCCCCGGCCCCCGGACACCGCGCGCCGCGCGCCGTGCCCCGTGCCCCGTGCCCCGTGCCCCGTGCCCCGTGCCCCGTGCCCCGCGCGCCGCGCGCCGCGCACCGCGCCGGGGGCTCGCGCATGTTGCCTGCCTGGCTGGGGGCCTGCACGTCGAGGCCTGCGCCCCGCGCGCCGGGGCTCGTGCTCGGCGCCTGCGTGGTTGGGGCCTGGCCATAGGGGCTCGCATGTTGGGGACCGCGGGCCGGGGTTTGGACGTTGGGGCCTGCATGCCGAGGTCTGGGCCTGCGGGCCCGCGTGCCCAGGCCCGCGCCCCTGGGGCATGTATGTCTGGTTTGCTTCGCGTCCTTACGCCTGCACCGGGTGTGGCGAGCGCGAGCGCCGGCTCCAGTCGGCGTCAATTTCCGCCGGGACAGGCGCTCACCCCGAGGTTTCTGCAGCTGGCCTGCGCCAAATCATGGCATCGTCGGGCCGACTCTGGCCCCCTCGGATCTGGGCCGAAGGGCGAGGCGGAGTTGGGCTTCGAAGCCACCACTGAAGACCGCTTCCCATCGCCCCTCAGCTCGTGTCACGTCAAGACGGCGCGTGGGCTGCGCGCTTTCGCGTCAGCGGTTGGTCCGCACAAGCCGGTCCACAAGAGTTCGCGGCGCTGGCGCGAGGTGCGGGTTCGGCGTGCGTGGCGGGCCGGGTCTGGGTGGCGCGTCCGTTATGGAGATGCGTGCAGCGGGGCCGGGACGTTGCGGGGCAGCGGTCCCGGCCCGGCGTCTGCCCTTGGCTTGGACTCGTGGTCGTGAGACGGGTTACCGCTGGCGCTTCCAGAAGGGGGTGCGGCTGGTCGGGCTAATAGACGTGAGGTTCTCCAAGGTGTCGATGGCCTGCTGCCAGACCTTGGCGGCTCGGGGCGGGGCGACTTCCTTGGCCGGTTCGCGGAGGTCGCGGATGCTCTGCGCGAGGTCGTCCAGGGAGGTGCGGACGGATGGGGTCAGGACGAGGCCGCTGGACAGCAGCCAGGTCAGGAAGGGCAGGAGTCGGGTGTCGAGATGGGACGGACGGTCGGCTTCGGGGACCCTGCGCATGTGGTCGAGCTCGCCCTTCAGGTGACGGGCGACCTCGGCGGACGTCTTGCCGGTGGTGGGTTCTTCGGTGGGATCGACCGGTTGTCGCAGGTTGGGGCCCACCCGGCGCTTCGAAGGCTGTGCCTCGGGCGCGGACTGCGCCGAAACGGGGGATGAGCCGGGACCACTCGGTGCTGCCGGAGGCGCTGGGACCGGGGGGCTCGGTGCGGAGGCCGGAGCGGCCGGCGCTGAACCTTCCTTCAGGAAATCGGGGATGTCGACGTCGTCGAAGTCCGAGGGGCGGGCTCCTCCGGACGCGGGCCGGACACCGCGGGTGCTGCCCCGCAGCGGAGAAGGGGACATGGCGCGTGGGGCCGCCGGCGCCGGAGGGCCGCTGGGGGCCGGGGGGAACCCGGGGGCGGATACGGGCAGGGGGAGGGAACCATAGTCGCCCTGGGCGAGGGTGGCGGCGCTGCTGTAGACCTCATCCGGGGCTCCGGGGGCGGTCCAGCCGTCAGGGAGTTCGACCGGTTGCGTCACCTGGTGGGGGTTCTGGCCTTCGCTGACGACGCGGCTGTCGACCGCGACGAACGCGGTGAAGCGGCACAGGACGCCGAACCGGAGGGAGGTCTCGACGATGTCGGCCTCCAACGCGGTCGAGCCGCTCACGGCATAGCGGTCTTCCAGGTCGCGCAGGTGAGCGCGCGCCCACAGCGCGGACGCCATCGGGGCGTCGGACTTCACGCCGGGTGCGCGGTGTTCACGTGGCGAGCCGTCCGGAGACCTGCCGTGCAGGACGAGGGATCCGGTGGGGCCGCCACGGAAACGTCCGGTCACGATGAGGGGGACACCGGGGAAGATCGCGCCCAGTCGATGCGGGGTGATCGTGTCGGTGAGCAGGTCGAGACCGTCCGGACGCAGCGACAGGTCGGTCACCAGAGGCGCGCCCACCCGGTGGTGGACGCGTTCCATCGCCTCGTCCAGCCGGTCTTCGGACTCGACGAGCTCGCAGCGGCCTCCACCGGCGGTGGCGAGGCGGTTGAGGAATCCGGCGTTCACGGCGCGGTCGATGCCGACCGTGTGCACCCGCACGTCGCGGAGCCTGCGCTGGAGGCGGTTGAGGATCTGATCCTCGTTGCCGACCTGGCCGTCCGTCACCAGTACCAGGACCCTGTCGCGCTCCGGACCGGATCGGGAGAGCAGCGCGCACGCCTGCTCGAGCGGGACGAGCATCTCGGTGCCGCCGCGGGCGTTCAGCGTCGCGAGGTGCTCTACGGCGCGGAACCGGTTGCGGTCGGTTCCGGGGGACAGGCCGGGGCCGAGGTCGGGCGGGGACTCCACGAGGTTGTCGAACGACAGGACCGCGAAGTTGTCGGCGGGCGTGAACGTGTCGACGATGCGGGCCGCGGCGCGGCGGGCGGCGACCATCTTCCAGCCGTGCATGCTGTACGAGCGGTCGAGCACCAGCACCACATCGCGCGGGCGCGCGTGGCCGCTCTCGGCGGATGGCAGCACGGTCAGGCTGAAGGTGCCCTCGTCGCCTTCCTCGTCCGGTGTCAGTGTCAGCGAGGCGGTGCCCGCGGCGGGCGTGTCGAACACCAGGCGCAGGATGAAGTCGCGGTTCAGCCGTTCGCCGGGGTGCAGGCGCACGGTGGTGCGGCCCTCGGCCGCGTCTTCGGCGACGACGTGCAGCGCCGAGCGGATCTCGCTGAGCGGCAGCGTGCCGGGATCGATGTCGACGGCGAGGGAGAGCGCGACCGGGTTCGGGAAGCCGGGCAGCAGGACGGGCGGCGTGATGCGGGACGCGTCGGGCACGGCGTCGGTGTCGGCGGCGACGCCCGTCCCGGCGGCCTCGTCGTCGAGCGGTGTGCCGGGGATGTAGCGCGGCGCGACCACCAGGGGGAACCGGAAGGTCGCCTCTCCGCCGGAGCCGCCGGAGACGGTCTCGAAGGGGAGCGGCTGCGTGATAACGAGGCGCACCGTCACACGTTCGCCGGGCAGGATGTTGCCGGCGCGCATGGTGAACACGTCGGGACGGTCTTCCTCGGCGATGGCGGCGCGGCGGCCCGAGGCGATGGCGGTGTCGTACTCCTGCCGGGCCCGGCCGCGCTCCTTCAGAACGCCGTCGATCACCCGGTCCGCCGCCTCCATGCGCAGCGAGGTGACGGCCGCCCGGTCGGGCAGCGGGAAGACGTAGGTCGCCTCCAGCGGGACGTCGAAGGGGTTGCGGAACCCCTGCACGACGGTGACCGACGCGGCGAGGCCGCTCACGGCCGCGTGGACGTCGACCGAGTCGAGCGGCAGGTTGCCCTTCTCGGTGCGGAGCGCGCCCAGTCCCCCGTCCGGGGACGGAGGGGCGGCGGGTTCGGGGAGCGGGGCGATGCGCACGGTCACTGGTGCCTCCCGGGAGAGTGCTGATGGGGGGAGCCGTCGCGGCCGGCCTGTTCGAGCAGGCCGCGACGCCGGAGGGTGTCGAGCAGTGGTGCGGCCGATTCCGCGATGGCGGCGAGGTCGTCCCCGCTCAGGTGTCGCGTCTCGACGATGACGGTGACGCCGGGCGCGAGCCGGACCCCCTGCACGAGGGCGGGCTCGTCGACCGGAGGTGCCCCCAGCGTCGGTTCCCGATGGAACCGGGTGCTGGGCTGCACGGTCCAGAAGGAATCACGCGGACGGGCGATGTCGATCTCGACACTGTCGCCGGGACCTCCTGCGACAGTGTCGAAACGGCCGTCGGTGACGGTGTGGTGCTGCCCGCCTGCCCCCGTCGCCGTCGGACCGCCTGCCACCGACTCCGCTCCCGCCTGGGGGAGGGCGCCGGAATCGGTCTCGGGGGCGGCGATGCCACGGAGCAGGGAGTCGGGCGCGCCGGCCAGCTCGACCTGGATCTCGGCGATCGAGCGGCCGAGGGCCTGGCGTCGCTTGACGGCGAGGAGCTGGAGCAGGTGCCGAGGGCCGTACAGGGCGGTGCGTCCCCGGCGGCCGAGCGGCGGATCGAGCAGGCCGATGCTGGTGTACCAGCGGATCAGCCGCTCGTTGGGAAGATCGCGAACGCGCCCGTTGGCCTGCGGGACACCGTCGGCGGCCAGGGCGGCCGCCGCGTGCTCCGCCAGTTCGCTGATCGTCCAGGTCTCATCCACCCCCCGATGATGACACTGTCATCGTGACAGTGTCAAGTTCATTGACCCCAGGCGATCGGACTTTGCACTCGGACTCCGCATTCGGACCGCGCCACCGTCGGGCGAATATCGACAAGTTGACCATAGCGGGCAAAGTGCGGATTGGTGAACAATTGCATTCCGGTTCGGCCGGTGAAGGCGTCCGAACTTTTGAATTCGACGCTAATAGGTCGGCGGAGCCTTTAGCTTTCTCCCTATGGACGACCGTCTCCTGGTCGAGGCGCTACGCGCGCGGGACCCGGGTGCACCCTCCGCGGTGTACGACGCCTACGCCGAACGGCTCTACGCCTATTGCTGGATGCGCCTGCGTGATCTGGACGCGGCGCGAGTCGCCGTCAGGGACGCCTTCGTCGTGGCCGAGGCGCAGATCGAGCGGCTGGGTGATCCCGAGCTCTTCGGATCCTGGCTCTATGCCCTCACCAGGCTGGAGTGCGATCGCCGTGAGCCGGAGCAGGAGCGGACGCCGGATCTGCCCGTCGCCAGCCATGACCAGGACGACGTCGATCAGCGGCTCCTGGCCTGGCGTGCCGTCCTTGTCTTGTCCCGGAGGCAGCGTGAGCTCCTGGACCTGAATCTCCGGCATGACCTGGTGGTCGATGACATCGCGCGCGTGACGAGGACGCCCGCCAAGCGGGTCGAGGAGGAGCTCGAGCTCGCGGCCGTCGATCTGGAGACCGCACTGGTGGCGGAGATCCTGGTCGACCAGGGGCCCTTTGGGTGCGCCGAACGCGCACGGCTCCTGCGCGCGCGACGCGGTGACCTCACGCCGGTGCTTCGAGCACAGCTCGTCCTGCATGCCGATGAGTGCGGGGAGTGCGCGGCCTCCAAACCGCGCACCGTGTCCGTGGCCAAGGTCGTCCGGCTGCTGCCTTGGGTGCCTCTGCCGGACGACCTGCGCGAGCGAGTGCTCGACAGTTTCCTCAATGCTGAACTGGTCGGATATCGCCTGTTCATCGCCACGCGGGTCATGGACTACGACGCGGAGGGCTTCCCCGTCTGGTCGCACCGTTCTGGGCTCGCACGGCGAACGGCGGGACGCCGCATCAAGTTCCGATTCAAGGCGCCCACGCCGACAGATAGACCGCCCAATGCGCGCACGGGGAGGCGGGCAGCCGCCGCAATTGCCGCACTTATGGTGCTCTCCGGAGGGACTCTGGCGGCCTTCATGGCGCTCACCGGACAGGTTGGACGCGGAGTCCACGCCATAGCGGCCGGTGTGGTCCCGCATCCGACGGTGCTGGCGCCCGGCGGCCTCAAGGCCAACAGTCGCAGCGGGCGGGGTTCGAGCGGGCGCAACGATGCGACCCCGGCGTCGGCCGCGTATTCGCTCGGCGTCGCGGGTTCGGGGGCTCCGCCTACGGTGCCTGCACGTCCGGGGCAGATTCAGTCCGGTGGGGGCGAAAACCCTGGTGGGTCGAGTGGAGGGTTTCCGGTGCCGCCCGAACAGAGGTGGTTGCCGGGCGCGCCGCCTCCGGAGGAACCCGGCTCGTCCGCGCCGCCACCGTCGGCATCGCCTCCGTTCACGTCCACGCCACAGCCCTCCAACCCCCCGCCGAGTTCGCCACCGGCATCGTCGTCATCGCCCACGACAAATGCGCCGTCCGTGAAGCCGACGACGCCGTAGCGGAGCGGCGCTGCCGTGACGGAGCGGCGCGGTCCTGACGGAGCGGCGCGGTCCTGACGGGCGAGGCCGCCGTGGCGAAGCCGGCGGCGTTGTAGGCGCCGGAAGGGGGTGGGTCTGTTGGGAACGCACCGGGAATCTCCGAGACGCGCCGGATTCGGTTTCCTGTGTGCGTCCGTCCGCCCATGGACCACTCGACCGTTCGGGCTGGATGGCCGCCCCGTTTCCTGATCCTCCTGCGTCGCGAGGGAACGCCGAAGAAGCCGCGGCGGAAGTTCATATTGAGCCGCAAGAGAATTACTGTGAGTAGTTGCTACTTGCTCAGTGTGAATTTCGGCAGGGGAGGACCGTGTTTCAGTCAATGTGCACCCCGGTACCCCGTCGACGCGCGACCGCCATTGCCGCCGTCACCGGCACGGCCTCCCGTGAGGTCGCCGTACGGCTGGTCGCCGTCTCCACCGGAATCGCGGTCGGCTTGACCGCCGTCCCCACGTCCGCCCAGGCCGCCGTCATGGCCGGGCGGGTCGTCCACAGGCCGTCGCCCAGTGCCGACGACGTCGCCAAGAGCAAGGACGACGTGCGCAAGAAGGCCGAGGCGGTCGGACGCGCGAAGGCGCAGCTCGCCCGCGCGGACGGCGAGCAGGAGCGGCTGGCCGTCGCCGCCGAGGCCGCCGTGGAGCAGTACAACGGCGAACAGGTGAGGCTGGAGCGTTCGCAGCAGGCCTATCAGGCGGCGCAGCAACGAGTCGCCGGCGCTCAGCAGCGCTATGCCGAAGCCCAGCGGCAGCTGGCGTCCTTCGCCGCCGACGCCTACCGGCAGAACACCGGCGTCAATCCCTGGGCCGCGGCCGTCGCGGGCGAGGGCGGGCCGCAGGGCTTCATGGACCGGGCGGGGATGGTCGAGATCCTCGCGCGCAGGCGCACTGAGGTCATCAAGCGGGTCGAGGCGTCCCGCATCGTCGCGAACGTGTTCAGGCGTCAGGCCGCGCAGGCGTACCGGGACCAGCAGACCGCCACCAGGCAGGCTGCCGACGCCAAGAGCGCGGCCCAGAGGATCCTGGAGCAGCAGAAGGTCGCTGTAGCGCGCATCAGCGAACAGAAGAAGACGCTGGAGCGGAGCCTTGGCACGGCTCGTGCGCGCGCGGCCGACCTCGCACAACAGCGGGCGGCGGCACTCGAGGCGGCCGAAGCGGCCAAGGCCCGCCAGGGCACCTCTGGGACGGGATCGGCCGGAGCGGCGGTCGGTTCCGGGATGGGGGCCTTGGTCGCACGCGCCGCCCTCAAATGGCTCGGAACGCCGTACTCGTGGGGCGGAGGCACCGCGAGCGGGCCCAGCTACGGCATCGAGCAGGGGGCCGGCATCCACGGGTTCGACTGCTCGGGCCTCGCCCTGTACGCGTGGAACAAGGCGGGCGTGCGGCTCGACCACTGGACGGGCACGCAGTGGACGTCCGGCCCGCACGTGCCGCTCGGGAGCCTCAAGGCGGGGGACCTGGTCTTCTTCGCCAAGGACAAGGCGAATCCGGACACGATCCACCACGTCGGGATCTTCATTGGGAGGGGGCGCATGGTGGAGGCCCCCTACACCGGAGCCAGCGTCCGGGTCTCCTCCATCTGGCGCGGAGACCTCATCGGCGCCACCCGGCCCTCCGGATGACGCCGTGACCACGCGGGACGGGGACGGCGGCCGCCGTCCCCGGCGGTCAGTGACCCAGGTCGGCGAACCGCTTGCGGGAGCGCTCGACCTCGACCTCGGCCTCGACACGGCCGACCCAGTTCGCGCCCTCGACGGACTTGCCGGGCTCGAGGTCCTTGTAGACCTCGAAGAAGTGCTGGATCTCCAGGCGGTCGAACTCCGGCACGTGGTGGATGTCGCGCAGGTGCTCCATGCGGGGGTCGGTCGACGGGACGCACAAGACCTTGTCGTCGCCGCCGGCCTCGTCCGTCATCCGGAACATGCCGACCGCGCGGCACTTGATCAGGCAGCCGGGGAAGGTCGGCTCCTGAAGGATGACCAGGGCGTCCAGCGGGTCGCCGTCCTCGCCGAGGGTGTCCTCGATGAAGCCGTAGTCGGCCGGGTACTGCGTCGAGGTGAACAGCATGCGGTCCAGCCGGATGCGGCCGGACTCGTGGTCCACCTCGTACTTGTTCCGGCTGCCCCGCGGAATCTCGATGGTGACGTCGAATTCCAAGATGTCCTCCGCTTCCCGCGTGGTCGCGGTCTTAGTCTGTACGTGCCGTGGCGGCGAAGGCCGTACGGCAGGGTCTCCCCCGGTTCGCGCGCCCGATCCCTGGCGGGAGGGCGGCGAGGATCGCAGCCCCTTATATCGTGGCGCGCGTCCTCACGCGCGGGCGAGGACGCAACTATAAGGATGTCGCACGTTGGTGAGTGCTGAGTTGGGGAGGGGCGTCCCGGTCGTGACACGTGCTCGGACGCTCGCCTTGGGCACACTGGCCCTACTCAATGTTTTCGCGTTCGTCGCCGCATTCGCAGTGGTGAAACTCACACCTGCCAGGCATCTTTCGCCACAGCCGCCATCGGTCGCGGCGCATGATCCGGTGCCCACCTCGGGCGGCCTGAGGCCGGTCGACCCGCTGGCGGCGCGGTCCCCGAGCCCGTCCACGCTGGCGGCGCGGTTGTCGGCGGTGCTGAACCAGCCCGGCCCGAGGATCAACGCCGTGGTGATCGACGCGGCGACGCGGCAGCCGCTGTTCGCCCAGCGCGCCGACCGGGCCGCCACGCCCGCGTCCACGACGAAACTGGCCACATCCGTCGCGGCGCTCGCCGCACTGGGGCCGCAGCACAGGATCACCACCCGGGCGGTCCGTGGCGCGGACGGCAGTGTGGTGCTCGTCGGGGGCGGCGACAACACGCTGACGGCGCAACCCCAGAAGCCTGGGACGGGTCGCCCGACGTATGCGTCGCTGCCGGATCTGGCCAAGCAGACCGCCGGTGCCCTCACGCGCGCGGGGGTGCGGCAGGTCCGGGTCGACTACGACGCGTCCGCCTACCAGGGCTCGCGGATAGCCCCCGGGTGGAAGCGCAACTACATCCCGGACGGCGAGGTCGCTCCTATGACGGCCTTGACCGTCGACGAAGGACGCGTGAACGGGCCCGGCGCGCACGCACAGCCGCGCGTTCCGGATCCGCCTGCCGCGGCCGTTCAGGCGTTCGCGAAGTTGTTGAAGCGTTACGGAGTCTCGGCCAAGGCGGGACGACGTGCCACGGCCGCTGCGGGCGCGCAGCAGCTTGGTGCGGTGCAGTCGCCCCCGATCTCCGCGCTCATCGAGCACGCCATGACCGAGAGCGACAACGATGTGGCCGAGGCCATGGCGCGGCAGGTCGCCATGAAGAAGGGGCTGCCGGTGTCGTTCGAGGGGGGCGGTCGCGCCGTCCGCGAGACCCTGGCCGGCCTCGGCATCACGACCGGCGTGGACGTCTCCGACGGCAGCGGGCTGTCCACCCGGAACCGGATCACGCCCCTCGCGCTCGCGCGCATCGCGGCGCTCGCCGCCTCCCCGCAGCGCCCTGACCTGCGCGCGGCCATCACCGGGATGCCGGTCGCGGGGTTCACCGGGACGCTCGCGCCGCCGCGCTACACGACCGCGGCCAGCGCCGGCGGCGCGGGCGTGATCAGGGCCAAGACCGGCACGCTGTCGGGGGTCAACACGCTCGCAGGACTCGCCACCGACACCGATGGGCGCCTGCTCGCGTTCGCCTTCATGGCCGGCGACGGCAAGACCTCCGTGGATCCGGGCAAGCTCGACCAGCTCGCCACGGTCCTCGCCGGCTGCGGCTGCTGACCCCCACGCCCAGGCGCGCGAACGGCGGGCCCAGGCGCGGGAGCGGTGGGCCGGATCCGGCCGTTCAGAGGGCCGGGCTGTCCCAGGCGCAGGCGCGCGGCGGCGTCTCGTGCCCGCGTGGACTTCGCCTCATGCCCGCGCATGACGCTTGCGCTTAGCGTTTGTGGCGTGGGGGAGATAAACCGGAACGGCTGTTCGTTGAACGGGACGTGCAGGGCGCTCCGGCGCCGGATCGCGAACGTACGGTGGGTGGACATGAGCGCCTCAATGATCGACTGGAACGTCGCGGTGCAGACCGGGACCCGGTTCGTCCGGCCCGGCCCCCAGGTCGAGCCCGCCGAGGCCCGCGAGGTGGTGGCGCAGCTGCGCGAGCTGTCCCGCATCGCGCACGGGCACGTGCGGGACTTCACCGGGCTTCCGATCGAGGCCGATCCCGCCCCCGCGACGATCGTCGACCGGCCGGGCTGGATCAGGACGAACGTGGACGGGTTCCGGGTCGTCCTGGAACCGCTGATGGAGCGCATGGCCGAGCAGCGCGGCCCTGGCCTGCTGAGCGGCGGGCCCGGCGGGACGGTGGTCCAGGCCGTCGGCTCGCGCGTCACGGGGATGCAGGTCGGCGCGATCCTGGCGTACATGGCGGGACGGGTTCTCGGGCAGTACGAGCTGTTCCTGCCGCCGGATCCGTCCGGGGAGGCGCCCGCCGGACGGCTCACCCTGGTGGCGCCCAACATCGTCTATGTCGAGCAGGAGCTCGATGTGGACAAGCGTGACTTCCGCCTGTGGGTCTGCCTACACGAGGAGACGCACCGCGCCCAGTTCACCGGCGTCCCTTGGCTGCGCTCGTACGTGCAGGATCAGATGACCGAGTTCCTGCTGGCGTCCGACCTCGATCCCGGTGCGATGCTCGACCGCCTGCGCGACGCCGCCGAAGCGGTGGCGGACGCGGTGCGCGGGGGCGAGGGCAACCTCATCGACGCGATCCAGACGCCCGGGCAGCGCGAGATCCTCGACCGTCTCACGGCCGTGATGACGCTGGTCGAAGGGCACGGCGACTATGTGATGGACGCGGTCGGCCCGGAGGTCGTGCCGTCCGTCCGGCAGATCCGCGAGCGGTTCCAGGGGCGGCGCGAAGGCGGTTCGCGGCTGGACCGGACGATCCGGCGGCTGCTCGGCATCGACCTGAAGATGAAGCAGTACGCGGAGGGGTCCCGGTTCGTCCGGCAGGTCGTGACGGAGGTCGGCATGGCCCAGTTCAACCGCGTGTGGGAGTCGCCCGAGACGCTCCCCACGCATGCCGAGATCAAGGAGCCCGCGCTGTGGATGCAGCGCGTCCTCGACCCGCCCGTGCTGGACGCGCCGCCGCCCGAGGCGAGCGAAGCCTGACCCTTCGCCGCGGGGGCCGTCCGCGCGGAAACGTCGGAGGCCCGTGGTACTGGTTGGCGCATGGGGCCTGATCCTGCGGTGGCGGCGGTGCGGCTGGCGGTGCGGCGCGCGCTCGCCGGCCTGCCGCCGGGTGCGATGACGCTGGTGGCGTGCAGCGGCGGGGCCGATTCGCTCGCTCTCGCCGCCGCGCTCGCGTTCGAGGCGCCGCGTTCGGCCCGTCCGGCGGGAGGCGTGACGATCGACCACGGCCTGCAGGACGGCTCGGCCGAACGAGCCGAGCGGGTCGTCCGGGCCATGGCGTCGCTGGGGCTCGACCCCGCGGGCGCGGTGGCCGTCACGGTCGGCACCGAGGGCGGGCCCGAGAACGCGGCACGGGTCGCCCGGTATGAGGGGCTCGACCAGGCGGCGCGGCGGCTGCGCGCGGGCGCGGTGTTCCTCGGCCACACGCGCGATGATCAGGCCGAGACCGTTCTGCTCGGCCTCGCGCGCGGGTCCGGGGCGAGGTCCCTTGCCGGGATGCCGTCGTCCTTCGTGCGACGCCGGGATCACGGCGAGCAGAATCCTTGCGAACAGACCCATTACGAACAGTGTGAAGTTCGTTACGAACGGCCACTGCTCGGGCTGGACCGTGCCACCACTCGTCGCGCGTGCGAGGCCCTCGGCCTGGAACCCTGGGACGATCCCCACAACGACGACCCGGCCTACACGCGCGTGCGCGTCCGGCAGGAGGCGTTGCCCGCCCTTGAACGCACCCTCGGGCCTGGGGTCGCCGAGGCGCTTGCGCGGACGGCCCGTCTCCTGCGCGATGACGCGGACGCTCTCGACGATCTTGCCGCCGAGGGGCTCAGGCGCGCGCGGGTCCCCGGAGAGGACGGCCTCTCGGCCGAGGTTCTCGAAGGGCTGAACCGGGCGGTCCGCACGCGTGTCCTGCGGGCGGCGGCGATCGAGGCGGGCAGCCCAGCGGGTACGCTCGCGGCCGTCCACGTTGATGATGTGGACCGGCTGGTCACGGGCTGGCGAGGGCAGCGGCACGTCGATCTCCCCGGGGGGATCCGCGCGTACCGGCGGTATGGGAGGCTGCTGTTCGGCCGGGAGTGACGCCGCGCCGTGCGCGTGCCCGCACGTTCCGTGCGCACGCGGGGTGACCGTCTCGATAAGGGTGGGGTTGTGGACGAGAAGGACCTGGGCGCCGACCTTTCGAAGGTGCTGATCCCGGAGGACGACCTCCAGGCCAAGGTCAGGGAGCTGGCCGCACAGATCGACGCCGACTACGCGGGCAAGGACCTGCTGCTCGTGGGCGTGCTCAAGGGCGCCGTGATGATCATGGCGGACCTGGCGCGCGCGCTGCACACGCCCGCGTCGATGGACTGGATGGCGGTCTCGTCCTACGGGTCGGGCACCAAGTCGTCCGGCGTGGTGCGGATCCTCAAGGACCTCGACACCGACATCATCGACCGGCATGTCCTGATCGTCGAGGACATCATCGACTCCGGGCTGACGCTGTCCTGGCTGATCAGCAACCTGCGCTCGCGCGGGCCCGCGTCGCTGGAGATCTGCGCGCTGCTGCGCAAGCCTGAGGCCGTGCGGACCGAGATCGACTGCCGCTACCTGGGCTTCGACATCCCGAACGAGTTCGTCGTCGGTTATGGCCTGGATTATTCGGAGAAGTACCGGAACCTGCCGTTCGTCGGCACGCTGGCCCCGCACGTCTACGGAGGCGCGGGGGACTGACCCGCCGGACGAGCGGTCTGGAACAAGCGGGCCGCGCGGGACGTTGTGGACTTTGTTGACGGGTATATCGAAGAGATCAGGGGATCGGCGCTGGCTGCGTCCCCTGTGTTTCGCGGTGTACCGTCAGTGTCCCGAGCCTTCGGGCGTGGGAGTGTGTGTGGGGGTGACCGCACCGGTGGGTTTCGCCAACGGTGAGCGCCCGCCCGGCTCGGAGCCGGTTCGCGAGGGCGCCCGTCCCCGCGGGAACGGGTGAGGATTCGCAATGTCAGGAGGGACGGGGCCCGGAGGGGTTACCGGATAAATGGACGTGAAGCGCTATTTTCGCGGGCCGCTGCTGTGGATCCTGCTGTTCTGCCTCTTGGTCGCCCTGGTCATGTGGGGTGTCAACCCCGGCCGCTCGTTCGAGAAGGTCGACACCTCCAAGGTGGTCCAGGAGATCAACGCGGGGCAGGTGAAGTCCGCCAAGATCATCGACAAGGACCAGCGGATCGAGGTCACCCTCAAGGAAGGTGACAAGCGGCAGCAGGCGTCCTGGGTGGACGGCCAGGGCCTCCAGCTGCAGAACAGCCTCCAGAAGCAGGTCGACTCCGGGTCGCTGACCGGCGGCTACACCGTCGACGTCCCCAAGCAGAGCTTCATCCTGAACCTGTTGTTCAGCCTGCTGCCCATCGTGGTCATCGTGCTGATCTTCCTGTTCATCATGAACCAGATGCAGGGCGGCGGCAGCCGGGTCATGAACTTCGGCAAGTCCAAGGCGAAGCTGATCACCAAGGACACGCCGAAGACCACCTTCTCGGACGTGGCCGGGGCCGACGAGGCCCTGGAGGAACTCACCGAGATCAAGGACTTCCTGCAGAACCCGGCCAAGTTCCAGGCCATCGGGGCGAAGATCCCCAAGGGCGTGCTGCTGTTCGGCCCGCCCGGAACCGGCAAGACGCTCCTCGCGCGCGCGGTCGCGGGCGAGGCGGGCGTCCCGTTCTACTCGATCTCCGGTTCGGACTTCGTCGAGATGTTCGTCGGTGTCGGCGCCTCGCGTGTGCGCGACCTGTTCGAGCAGGCGAAGGCCAACGCCCCGTCCATCATCTTCATCGACGAGATCGACGCCGTCGGCCGGCACCGCGGCGCGGGCCTCGGCGGCGGCCACGACGAGCGCGAGCAGACGCTGAACCAGCTGCTCGTCGAGATGGACGGCTTCGACGTCAAGGGCGGCGTCATCCTGATCGCCGCGACCAACCGTCCGGACATCCTCGACCCGGCGCTGCTGCGCCCGGGCCGGTTCGACCGGCAGGTCACCGTCGACCGTCCCGACCTCGAGGGCCGCAAGGGGATCCTGCGCGTGCACGGGCGCGGCAAGCCGTTCGCCCCGGACGTCGACCTCGACGTCATCGCCCGCCGCACTCCCGGCTTCACGGGCGCCGACCTGGCCAACGTCATCAACGAGGGCGCGCTGCTCACCGCGCGCTTCGACCGCAAGCTGATCGACATGGAGACCCTCGAGGAGTCGATCGACCGCGTGATGGCCGGGCCCGAGCGCAAGACCCGGGTCATGTCGGAGAAGGAGAAGAAGGTCATCGCCTACCACGAGGGCGGTCACGCGCTCGTGGCGCACGCGTTGCCGAACGCCGATCCCGTGCACAAGGTGACGATCCTGCCGCGCGGACGGGCCCTCGGTTACACGATGACCCTTCCGATGGAGGACAAGTTCCTCAGCACCCGGTCCGAGATGACCGACCAGCTGGCGATGCTGCTGGGCGGCCGGACGGCCGAGGAGCTGGTGTTCCACGAGCCGACCACGGGCGCGGCCAACGACATCGAGAAGGCCACCTCGATCGCGCGCAACATGGTGACCGAGTACGGCATGAGCGAGCGCCTCGGCGCGCGCAAGTTCGGCACCGGCCAGGGCGAGGTCTTCCTCGGCCGTGACATGGGCCACGAGCGCGACTACTCCGAGGACATCGCGTCCGCGATCGACGACGAGGTGCGCCGGTACATCGAGACCGCGCACGACACCGCCTGGGAGATCCTGGTCGAGTACCGGGACGTCCTGGACGACCTGGTCGTCAACCTCATGGAGAAGGAGACGCTCTCCAAGGACGAGGTGCTGCGCATCTTCGCCCCGATCGAGAAGCGGCCGCACCAGGATTCCTACACCGGGTACGGCAAGCGGCTCCCGTCGGACCGTCCGCCCGTGCTGACGCCCAAGGAGCTCGCGCTCATGGGCCCGCAGGACATCCCGGCCGACCTGGCGCAGAACAACGGGCAGGGCGGCGGCGCGAACGACACCATCGCGCAGCCGTCGGACCCGAACCAGGGCGAGAGCTGAGAACGCCTTGTCCGATGAGCAGTTCCCGGCCGGGTCCTCCGCCGACGGCGACGCCGAGTCGCCGTTGGAGGAGGGCCTGGCCGACCGCGCCACCGGGTTCGACAACGCCCGCATCGAGCGGGCCGTCCGCGAGATCCTGTTCGCGATCGGGGAGAACCCCGATCGCGACGGCCTCCGTGACACCCCGTCCCGTGTCGCGCGCGCGTACGCCGAGCAGTTCGCGGGCCTCCGGCAGAAGCCCGAGGACGCGCTGAACAAGGTCTTCGAGGCCGACCACGACGAGATGGTCCTGGTCAAGGACATCGAGGTCTACTCGACCTGCGAGCACCACCTGGTGCCCTTCCACGGCCTCGCGCACGTGGGGTACACGCCGAACAAGTCCGGCCAGATCACCGGGCTGTCGAAGCTCGCGCGGCTGGTGGACGTGTACGCCCGGCGCCCGCAGGTGCAGGAGCGGCTGACCAGCCAGATCGCGGACGCGATCATGGAGATCCTGGACCCGCGCGGGGTGATCGTGGTGATCGAGGCCGAGCACCTGTGCATGACCATGCGCGGGGTGCGCAAGCCCGGCGCCAAGACGGTCACCTCGGCCGTCCGCGGCGACTTCCGCGAGTACGCGCAGACCCGCGCCGAGGCGATGAGCCTCATCCTCGGCCGTCCGGCCTGATCCACTGCCCACCGCCGGCCGGCATGGTCGCGGGCCATGTCGGCCGAGGTGTTTTTCGTGGGCCGCGAATCTTCGTTCCGAGCGCCCGGTCTCCCTTGGGAGCCGGGCGTTCCCGCGTTTTCCACAGGCTGGGACGGGGGTCGGGGAGTGTCCGGAAGAGGGCATAGGGTTGGGGACATGACCAGTGCCGTCGTTCCGGGGCTGCCCGAGCCAGGGCGATGCCTCGTCATGGGTGTGGTGAACGTCACACCCGACTCGTTCTCGGACGGTGGCGACTGGTTCGACGCCGACAAGGCGATCCGGCACGGGTTCGACCTGGTCGCCGAGGGTGCCGACGTGGTCGACGTGGGCGGTGAGTCCACCCGTCCGGGCGCGCAGCGCGTCTCCCGCGAGGAGGAGCTGCGCCGGGTCGTCCCGGTGATCACCGCGCTGTCGGAGGCGGGCGTCCCGGTCAGCGTCGACACCATGCGCGCCGAGGTCGCCGAGGCCGCGGTCGAGGCCGGGGCACGGCTGGTCAACGACGTCAGCGGCGGGCTCGCCGATCCGGCGATGACCCGGCTGGTCGCGCAGGCGCGCGTGCCGTACGTGGTGATGCACTGGCGTGGGCACAGCGCCGAGATGAACGACCGGGCCGTCTACGGCGACGTGGTGGCCGAGGTCCGCGAGGAGCTGCTGCGCCGGGTGGACGCGGTGCTCGCCGAGGGCGTCGACCCGTCCATGATCGTCCTCGACCCGGGGCTGGGCTTCGCCAAGAACGCCGAGCATGACTGGGCGCTGCTCGCGCACATGGACGCGCTGGTCGGCACCGGCTACCCGGTGCTGTTCGGGGCGTCCCGCAAACGTTTCGTGGGCCGCGCCCTCGCCGCACCGGACGGCACGCCCCGTCCCGTCCGGGAGCGCGACGACGCCACGGTCGCGATCACCGGCCTGGCCGCCGCCGCGGGAGCCTGGTGCATCCGCGTGCACCGCGTCCGCGCCAACGCCGACGCCGTCCGCATGGCCGCCGCGATCAACGCCCACGCTGCCCCTTCCGGCGGTGAGCACGCGGCGGCCGCGCAGGCTGCTCCGGTCGGGGGGCCGGGTGCTCCCGTGCGCGGGCACGCCGTTCCCGATGGCGGGGCGGACGACGGGTACGAAGGCGGCGGCCGGAGCCTCTCCGCCGGCGGCGATGTCGGTTCCGGTCGAGCGGATGGTGTGGGGCGCGGGTGAGCGGGGACGCGCGGGCCGTCAAGGCGGTCGAAGAGGCGAACGCCGAGTTCTACACCGCGTTCGAGGTCGGCGATCTCGACCAGATGTCGCAGGTGTGGGCCGACGGCGAGCACGCCGTGTCGCTGGTGTGCGTGCACCCGGGCTGGCCGATGCTGCGCGGCCGGGACGAGGTGCTGCGCTCCTGGGCGCTGATCATGGCCAACACCTCCTACATCCAGTTCGTCCTGACGGACGTGGAGATCGACGTTTATGGCGACCAGGCCGTGGTGACGTGCAAGGAGAACGTGCTCACCGCGGACGAGGACACCGAGGCGGGTTTCCTCGCCGGGGGAAGCATCGTCGCCAGCAAGGTGTTCGTCCGTGACGGGGAGCGGTGGCGTCTGCTGCTCCACCACGGTTCACCCATCCTGAGCACCGCAGAGGAAGAATGAGCCTGGACCGGATCGAACTGAGCGGGCTGCGCGCCCGCGGCCGTCACGGATGCCTGCCCGCCGAGCGTGAGCTGGGGCAGGAGTTCGTGGTGGACGTCTCGCTGGGGCTGGACACCCGCCCGGCCGCCGAGGGGGACGACCTCTCGCGTACCGTCGACTACGGATCACTCGCGAGCAGGCTGGTGGCCGTGGTCGAGGGGGAGCCCGTCAACCTGATCGAAACGCTCGCCGACCGGCTCGCGAAGATCTGCCTGGAGGACCCGCACGTCGCCGAGGCCGACGTCACCGTGCACAAACCCGCCGCTCCGGTGCCGCACCCCTTCGCGGACGTCGCCGTGAGGATCAGGAGGAGTCGCCCATGACAGCGTCCGACCACCGACCGGACCAGATGCCCGACCGGACCGCCACGGGCGGCCACATGCTCGTGACGCACCGCGTCGTCCTCTCGCTGGGCAGCAACCTCGGCGACCGCCTGGACAACATCCAGGAGGCCGTCGACACGCTGTTCGACGCGCCCGGTCTCGACTTCGTCGCGCTTTCCCCGGTCTACGAGACCGCGCCGTTCGCGCCGCCCGGCGAGGAGATCCCCGAGCAGGGCGACTACCTGAACATCGTGCTGGTGGCCGACACCCGGCTGCCTCCGGAGAACCTGCTCGAACGCGTCCTCAACATCGAGAACTCGATGCGGCGCGTCCGCGAGGTCCGCTGGGGTCCGCGCACCCTGGACATCGACATCGTGATCTTCGGGGACGTCGAGATGGACGACCCGGACCTCACGCTCCCGCACCCGCGCGCGCACCAGCGGGCGTTCGTGCTGGTGCCGTGGGCCGACATCGAGCCGGACGTGCTGCTGCCCGGCCACGGCCGGGTGGGCGACCTCGCCGCGGCCGTGACGCGCGCCGCAGGCCCGGACTCGGCGCGCCGCCGTGACGACCTGAGCCTGCAGCCGCCTGCATGAGACCGTCCCGTCCCGGTGTGCTCGCCATCCTGGTGGTCGTCCCCGCGGCGATCACCTGGGTGGTGCTGCGCGCCGCCTACCACTCGCTGCCGGTGCTGCCGTGGACGGCCGTCCCGACGCTGCTGCTCCTCGCGCTCGGCGAGGCCTTCACCGGCGTGAACCTGCTGCGCCGGATCCGCCGCAAGCCGGGCAGCGACCTGAAGCCGGTCGATCCGATCGCCGCCGCCCGGATGGCCGCGCTCGGCAAGGCCAGCGCGCACGCCGCCGCCGTCCTCGGCGGAGTCTTCGGCGGCTTCGCGCTCAGCCTCGGCGACAACCTCGACAAGGCCACCCCGCGCCAGGACTTCTTCGTCAGCGCCGGAACCTTCCTCGCCGCGCTCGTCCTGGTCGGCGCCGCCTACTTCCTCGAGTACGCCTGCCGCGTCCCCAAGGACCCGGACGAGGAGCACCGCGACCACGGCGTCTCCCGCGCCTGACCCACGGGATCTTCTCCCGTGGGACGGGTGTTCGCTACTTGTCGATGTCGCCGACGACGAAGAACATCGAGCCGAGGATCGCGATCATGTCCGCGACCAGGCAGCCCGGCAGGAGTTCGGCGAGCACCTGGATGTTGTTGAACGAGGCGGAGCGCAGTTTCAGGCGCCACGGGGTCTTCTCGCCGCGGGAGACGAGGAAGTAGCCGTTGAGGCCGAGCGGGTTCTCCGTCCAGGCGTAGGTGTGGCCCTCGGGGACCTTCAGGACCTTCGGGAGGCGCTGGTTGATCGGGCCGGGCGGGAGGTCGTCGAGCCGGTCCAGGCAGGCGTCGGCGAGGTCGAGTGACACGTGCACCTGGTCGAGCAGGCACTCGAACCGGGCCAGGCAGTCGCCCTCGGCACGGGTGACGACCCGGACGGGCAGTTCGCCGTAGGCGAGGTACGGCTCGTCCCTGCGCAGGTCGAAGTCCACGCCCGCCGCGCGCGCGATCGGGCCGGACACGCCGTACTGGAGGACCTGCTCGCGGGTGATCGTCCCGACGCCGCGGGTGCGGGCGCGGAAGATCTCGTTCCCCAGGATCAGGCCGGCGATGTCGGACATGCGCGCCCGGACGTCGGCGACGGCGGTGCGGGCCCGGGCCGTCCAGCCGGCGGGCAGCTCCTCCTTCAGGCCGCCGACGCGGTTGAACATGTAGTGCATGCGCCCGCCGGAGACCTCCTCCATCACGCGTTGCAGCGTCTCGCGCTCGCGGAACGCGTAGAAGATCGGCGTGATCGCGCCGACCTCGAGGGGGTAGGAGCCGAGGAACATCAGGTGGTTGAGGACGCGGTTCAGCTCGGCGAGCAGCGTCCGGGCCCAGACCGCGCGCTGGGGGACCTCCATGCCGAGCATCCGCTCGACCGCGAGCACGACGCCGAGCTCGGACGAGAACGCCGACAGCCAGTCGTGCCGGTTCGCCAGCACGATGATCTGGCGGAAGTCGCGGACCTCGAACAGCTTCTCCGCACCGCGGTGCATGTACCCGATGACCGGTTCGGCCTCGACGATCCGCTCGCCGTCCAGGGTGAGGCGCAGGCGCAGCACCCCGTGCGTGGACGGATGCTGCGGGCCGATGTTGAGGATCATGTCCTCGGTGGCCAGCTCCTTGGCGCCCGCCCCGATCCCGACGGTCCTCTGCGTGGTCACGGTCCTCATCGTGCCACGGCGGGCGCGTCCGCGCCGGACCCGAACGCGCCGGATCCGGACGCGGAACAGGCGCGAGCGGCTCGCGGCGGGGGCGCCCTTTCCGGTTGACTAGGGGCTAATGAACCCAAGCCACCACGAAGAGCCGACATCCGGCGAACCGTCCGGCCCGCGGGACGTGCCGCCGCCCGGACCTGCCCCGCTTGTCCCGGACGCGGCAGGTGCGAGGAACGTGCACAATGTGATGCCCGCGCAGAATGCGCACGGTGTGCCGCCCGGTTCGCAGGGCGCGCCGCCCGTGCCGTCCGCGCAGCAGGTTCAGGGCGCCCCGCCCGGCTCGTCCGCGCAGTACGGGCAGGCCGGGGAGGGCGCGTACGGCGGACGGCCTCCCCAGGGTGGGACGCCTTCGAATGGTGCCGGAGGTGCCGCGTTGTATCCGGTGGCTGAACAGCGGGAGGGCGCGGCCGGGTATCCGGCCGCGGACGCCTTCGAGCCCGGCGCGGGGCTCGCCTGGTCCCGGATCTCCCCGCGCTATCCCTGGCATCGGCGGATCGCCGCGCTCGTCCGCGCGATCCCGGTCGCCGCGGTCGGCGCGTTCCTGCTCTGGCGCGGCGGCGGGACGGTCGCCGCTCTGCTGTGGGTCGCGGGCGTGCTGGCCGTGCTCGTCGTGTCGTGGGTCGTGGTCGAGGTGGCGTACCGGTCGTACGGGTACGCCGAGCGCGGCGACGACCTGATCGTGACGAGCGGGGTGTTCGTGCGGCGCCTGATCGTCGTCCCGTACGGGCGGATGCAGTTCGTGGACGTCACGGCGGGCCTGCTGGAGCGCTGGATGGGCATCGCGACCGTCCGGCTGCACACGGCCGCCGCGGCGACCGACGCCGTGGTTCCGGGCCTCCCGGCCGCCGAGGCCGCCCTGCTCCGCGACCGGCTCGCCCACAAGGGCGAGGAACGGAGCATGGGCCTGTGACCGCGCCCCAGGAGCCGCCCGCCGACGGCGCCCCGCAGGACACGCCCCCCGCGCCGCAAGCGCCCGGGGTGCAGGCTCCAGGGCCCCAGGCTCCCGGGTTTTCGGTGCCTGGGCCTCATGCGCCCGCCCCTCAAGCTCCTGGGCCGCACATGCCCGGGCCTCAGGCTCCTGGCGCCACCGTCTCCGGGCCGTACGCCGCGCCTGGTTACGGGGCTCAGGTGCCGCCCGCGGGGTTCGCGCCGCCTGGGGGACGGCCGCGGCCCACGTTCATACCTCCGCAGGGGATGCAGCCGCCTGCCGGGCCCATGCCCTACGGGCCGCCGCGGCCGGGATACGGGATGCCGCCGGTGTATCCGGCCGCCGGGTATCCGCCGCGGCCCGGATACGCGCCGCGTCCGCCCTACGGACCGCCGCAGGCGTATCCGGGATACCCGATGGTGTCCTACGGGTACGCGCCGCCTCAGCCTCCGCCGCCCGTCCGGTTCTCGATCGGGACGCATCGGGTGCACTGGGCGACCGCGCCGCTGCGCGCGTTCACCATCATGATCGTCTACTTCGTCCTGCTCGGGTTCCCGCTGCTGATGACGCGGACGCAGGACGGCGCGGCGCTCTCGCTCAGCCCGGTGGTGCTGCTCCGGTTCCTGATCGTCTCGGCGGTCGTCGGCGTGATCGCGGTGGGCACGGGGCTGTGGAGCTGGCTGGGGCTGCGGTTCCGGATCGAGGAGGACGACCTGGTCGTCGAGAACGGGCTGCTGCGGCGGCGCGTCCGGCGGATCCCGGTGTCCCGGATCCAGGCGATCGACGTCGTCCGGCCGCTGGTCACGCGGGTGTTCTCGCTCGCCGAGGTCCGGGTCGAGCTGGCCGGCGGCGAGCAGAGCGAGATCGCGTTCCGCTACCTCGGCCGCCGCGCCGCGGGGGACCTGCGCGCCGAGCTGCTCGCGCGCGCCGCCGGGCTGCCGGGCCAGACGCCGGAGGCGCCCGAGCGCCCGGTCTACCGGGTGCCGTTCGGGACGCTGCTGGCGGGGCTCCTGCTGCGGATGCCGGTGATCGCGACGTTCATCCTGATGATCGCCTCGCTGGTGTTCCTGTTCGCCTTCAGTGAGGCGGCGATGCTGGCGGTGGCGCTCCCGGCGCTGCTCGGCCTGATCCGCGCGGTGATCGCGCCGCTGGTGATGTACGCGAACTTCACCGTCGCGGTGTCCCCGGACGGCGTGCGGCTCCGGTACGGGTTGCTGGAGACGCGGATGCAGACCGTCCCGCCGGGGCGCGTGCAGGCGGTCAGCGTGGTCGAGCCGTCCGTGTGGCGCGGGTTGGGCTGGGCGCGGCTGGACGTCACGGTCGCGGGCTACGCGGGGGAGCGGCAGGCGCTGTCGTCCACGCTGCTCCCGGTGGCGCCCAGGCCCGTCGTCGCGCAACTCGTCGCGCTGGTCTTTCCTGGGACGAACTTCGACGCCATCCCGTTGCTGCCCGCGTCCCAGCGAGGGATGACCGTGGACCGGGCGGACGGCGCCGGAACCGACGACGTCATCTTCGTCGCTCGGCACGGCTGGCTCTGCCGCCGGACGGACGTCATCGCTCATGCGCGCGCGCAGAGCGTCCGGCTCACGGTGAACCCGGTCCAGCGTCTGCTCAAGCTCGGCACCGTCCACGTGGACGCGCCGCCCGGGCTCGTCCAGGTGGAGGCGGCCGACCGCGATCTGGGGGAGGCCCGCGCGATCGTCGAGTCGACGGCGATGCGCGCCCGCAGCGCCCGCGCGGCGTCCGGCGACACGACCCACTGGGCCACGCGCCGGAACCAGGCCACCTGACCCGCATCCGTGCTGACCGCTGACCCGCATTCGGACTAACCGTTGACCCGCACCCGCGCTGACCAGCACCACTGGAGTGGACGTATTGTTCCAGCGTGAGTGAGATGTCCTATGACCCGTGGTCGGCGGAGTTCGTCGCGGACCCGTATCCGGTGTACGAGCGGCTGCGGGCGGAGCGGCCCGTGTTCTTCGACGAGGCGACCGGCCAGTGGGTGGTCAGCCGCTACGCCGACGTGGACGCGCTGCTGCGCGACCGCCGTCTCGGCCGGTCCTACCTGCATGTCGGGACGCACGAGGAGTTCGGCCAGCAGCCCGAGCCGGACTTCCTGAAGCCGTTCTGGGACCTGGTCCGCGCCGGGATGCTGGACGTCGAGCCGCCGACGCACACCCGGCTGCGCCGCCTGGTGTCCAAGGCGTTCACCGCCCGGATGGTCGAGGGCCTGCGGCCGACGATCCGCCGCTTGGCCGAGGAACTGGCCGCGGACCTGGTCGCGCGCGGCGGCGGCGACCTGCTCGCCGACCTGGCCGAGCCGCTGCCGGTGACCGTGATCGCCGAGATGCTCGGCGTCCCGGAGGAGGACCGCGCGCTGCTGCGTCCCTGGTCGGCGGACATCTGCGGCATGTACGAGCTCAACCCGCCGGACGAGGTGCAGCGCAAGGCCGTCCAGGCTGCGAACGACTTCTCCGACTACCTGCGCGAGCTCGCGCGGGCGCGCGCGGCCGAACCGCGCGACGACCTCGTCTCGGCGCTCGCCCGCGTCGCCGACGAGGGCGACCGGCTCACCGAGGACGAGCTGATCGGCACCTGCGTCCTGCTGCTGAACGCGGGGCACGAGGCGACCGTGAACGCGACCGGCAACGGCTGGTGGTCGCTGTTCCGCAACCCCGGTGAGCTGGAGCGGCTGCGCGCCGACCACGCGCTCGTCCCGACCGCGGTCGAGGAGCTGATGCGCTACGACGGCCCCGCGCCGATGTTCGAGCGCTGGGTGCTCGAGGACATCGAGGTCGGCGGCGTGACCATCCCGCGCGGGCAGGAGATCGCCCTCCAGTTCGCGTCGGCGAACCGCGACCCCGAGGTCTTCGCCGACCCCGACACGCTCGACCTGGGCCGCGACCCGAACCCGCACATCAGCTTCGGCCTGGGCATCCACTTCTGCCTGGGCGCGCCGCTCGCGCGCATCGAGATGGCCGAGTCGCTCGGCGCGATCCTGCGCGCCGCGCCGGCGCTGAGGCTGACCGAGGAGCCGCGGTGGAAGCCCGGCTACATCCTGCGCGGGCTCGAGTCGCTCAAGGTCGAGCTCTGAGCCGGGACTGATCCGCTCTGAGCGGGGGCCGTTCCGCTCCGGGCCGGGACTGATCGGCTCTGCGCCGGGACACCGGCCAGGGACGGCGGTAGCGGTGTTCCGACGGCCTGGGCGAGCCAGCCGAAGCCGCCCAGGCCCGATCTGTCCAGGAGTTCGGCCTCCTCACCGGCGGTGCGGAGGCCGACGAGGTAGGCACGCGGGTCGCGGTGGGCGAGGTCCAGTGACGGACGCGCGCCTGTGAGGCCGAGGGCGCGCAGCGCGTCCCGCTGAGTGGTCAGCAGGGTCGCGCTCGCGCCCGCGCGTTCTCCGGCGGCGGTGCAGGCGTCCAGGGCCACGTGCGCGGTGATGTCGCACGATCCGTCCGGGACGGGTGCGACCGTGGCTCCGTCGCGGTATCCGGTGAGCGTCCCGTAGGGCGGACGGTCTGCTCGTGCGTGCGCGTAGTCGACGGCTATGGCGAGGCCCGCGTCGAGGCGTTCGATGACCGAGGCCCAGGCGGCGCAGCGCGGACGTCCGATCTCGGCGCGGTCGCCGGGTTCGCTTAGCGGCCACCAGGACGCGATCCAGTCGAGGTCCTCGGGGGACGGCGGCGGGCCGAGGCGCTCCTCCCCGGACGTCCGGCAGACCTCGACGAGGCGGGGGCCTTCGGCGGTCTGCTCCACGACGTCCAGGGGGACGTTGTCGAGCCACTCGTTCGCGATCACCAGGCCGGTGATCGATTCCGGCGGGTCGCCGCGCCAGGTGATCGCGCCGGGCAGGCCGTCCGGGCGCGGGGCGACCTCGACGGCGATCGGGCGGATGCGTCCGGCCAGGTCGGGAGCGGCGTGCGTGAGCAGGTGCCGCAGGATCCCGGCGCAGCCCGCGCCGATGTCGACCACGTCCAAGCGGTCCGGGCGGCCGAGCGCCGCGTCCACCTCGCCGAGCAGCCGGGCCAGCGCGGCGGCGAACCGGGACGAGGCGCTCACCGAGGTCCGGAAGTGCTCGGCGGGCCGCTCGCCCCGCCGGTAGAAGCCGTCCGGCCCGTAGAGCGCCAGCTCCATGGCGGGCCGCCAGGGAGCCCAGGTCAACGCCTCCATTCCGCCGACGTTACCGCGCTCCGCGGCGCGTCCGGCACCGGTCGCGACCGGAGGCCCGCGATCGGCGGGCCGGGTCGCGCTACCTGCGGCGGATGGCGTGTCCGACCTGGGTCTGATCCCATCCTGACCAGCTCATACGTACGCTGGCGGCATGGTCGGAAGGCTGTGGGAGTGGTGGCGCGGCAGACGGGCGTTGGTGGACGCCGCGTTCGTCGCCCCGCTGGCGTTGTTGCAGTTCCTCACCGCGCCGTCCGTCCTGAACGACCCGGCGCACCACTACGACCTCTCGGCGGTGGGGTACCTGGTGCTCTCGGTGGCGCTCCTGCTGCCCATGGTGTGGCGCAGGCGCTGGCCCCGGGCGACGTTCGCGGTGGTCTCGCTGGTCAGCTTCGTCCAGTGGCTGGTCAGCACGCAGGTGCTCGTCGCGAACGGGACGGTCCTGATGGGGCTGTACGCCGTCACCGCGTACTGCTCGTTCCGCTGGGGGCTCGTGGCGATGGGCGTGACGGCGGTCGGCGCGGTCCTGGAGTCCTACCAGCAGGCGTCCGGTGAACTGCGGGTCATGCGCGGGTCGCTGTTCCCGTTCGCCGTGGTCATCCTCGCCGTCTGGGTGCTCGGCCTGCACATGCGGACGCGCCGCGCCTACCTGCGTGAGCTGGAGGAACGCGCGGAGCGGCTGGAACACGAGCGGGACACCGAGATCCAGATGGCCCGCAACGCCGAGCGCGCCCGGATCGCCCGCGAGATGCACGACGTCGTCGCGCACAACGTCAGCGTCATCGTCGTCCAGGCGGACGGTGCGGCCTACGCGATCGACACCGATCCCGGCCGCGCCCGGCAGGCGCTGGAGGCGATCTCCTCGACCGGGCGCACGGCGCTCGCGGAGATGCGGCGGCTGCTCGGCGTGCTGCGCGAGGAGGCCGCGGGCCAGGCGTACGCGCCCCAGCCCGGCCTCGCCCAGCTGGACGATCTGGTCGAACAGGTCCGGACGGCAGGGCTTCCGGTCACCCTGGAACGCACCGGATCGGCGTCCGAGGTGTCCGAGGGGCGCGCTCTGACGATCTACCGGATCGTCCAGGAGGCACTCACGAATGCCCTGAAACACGGCGGTCCGCGCACCTCGGCGAGGGTCACCCTGCATTACGGTGACGACGAGGTCACGGTCGAGGTCGTGGACGACGGGCGCGGCGCGGCCGCCCCGGACGACGGGCACGGCCACGGCCTGGTCGGCATGCGCGAACGCGCCGCCGTCTACGGGGGCGAGGTGGACGCGGCGCCGCGTCCGGGCGGTGGCTTCGCGGTGAAGGCGCGCATCCCCGTCCGCGAGGAAGCGCGAACCTGACGCCGGCCCGCCTCGTGCGCGCGCGGAGGAGGCCGCTCGGGGTGTGACGGTTGGACGTGAGTGAGGGAGAAACGGGTGGACGAGCCGATCAGGGTGCTTCTGGTGGACGACCAGGAGCTGGTCCGTGCGGGCTTCACGATGGTGCTGGACGCCCAGCCCGACATCGAGGTCGTCGGGGAGGCCGGGGACGGCGCGACGGCCGTGGAGGCGGTGCGGGCGGCTCCGGCGGACAGCCCGGTCGAGGTCGTCCTGATGGACGTCCGGATGCCGCGCATGGACGGCATCGAGGCGACCCGGCGGATCGTGGCCGCCGGCGGCCCGAAGGTGATCATCCTGACCACGTTCGACCTGGACGAGTACGCGTTCGCCGCGATCAAGGCGGGCGCCAGCGGGTTCATGCTCAAGGACGCGGGCCCGGCGCAGCTGGTGGAGGCGATCCGGGCCGTCCGGTCCGGGGACGCGGTCGTCGCGCCGAGCACCACCAAGCGGCTGCTGGACCGGTTCGCCCTGCACCTGCCGGACGGCGGCCAGGACAAGGCGGCCGAGGCCCTCGCCGCGCTGACCGACCGTGAGACCGAGGTGCTGCACCTGGTCGCGCGCGGGATGTCGAACGCCGAGATCGCCGAGCGGCTCTACGTCTCCGAGGCCACGGTGAAGACCCACATGGGCCGGATCCTGATGAAGCTCGGGCTGCGCGACCGCGTTCAGGCCGTGGTCTTCGCGTATGAGACAGGTCTGGTCAAGAGCGGCCAAAGCGACAACTGACAGTCACAGGGCGGTCACTCTATGGCGACTTTTCGTTCTCAAGTGGGAGTTGGCGGTTCCATTACGCATTGGTAGCTGAATAACTACCCGACGTGAGCGTCGCCGGATGGCGCGGCGGCGCGGTCGTGTTGGTCGGGTCGCCCCCGGCGGCCCCACGTACGGGAGGTTCCACGTGCTCAAGAAGCTCGCACTCACCTGCGCTCTCAGCGCCGCAGTCACCGGCTCGGTGCTGGCCGCTCCCGCGAACGCCGACATCCACACCAACGGCTCCGGCGGCGTGCTCTCCGGCAACCAGATCATCGTGCCGATCTCGATCCCGATCGACGTCTGCGGCAACGCCGTCGGCCTCCTCGGGACCGCGAGCGGCGGTTGCAGGGGTGGCGCGGCCGTCGGCAACGCCATGGGCTGACGGGCTCGTCCGGTGACCTTCCCGTGAGTCTCCGGACGGCCCCCGGCCGATGAGCGTACGAGCGCCGGAACCCCCTGGGGTTCCGGCGCTTTCGCGTGTCCGCCCACCCACTCCGTGCCGCCGGGCGCGCTCCGGGTCAGCGGTGGGGCTGATGGGAATGTACGACTTTGGTCGTAGGCGCGGCCGTGAGCCAGCCGAAGTGCTGATCCGAACCGTGGACGCGCGGTCGATGGCACGCGGCCCGCGGCTTTCTAGCGTGGTCCTTGTCGTTGGAGACCACCGAAGGAGCCGCAGTGACCAGCATGTTCACCAACCCGCCCGCGACGCACGGACGGGCCGCCGAGCCGGCGGCGGTCGTCGCCGCCGAGGTGAGCAAGGTCTACGGCTCCGGGGACGCGGCCGTGCACGCCCTGCGCGGCGTCAGCGTCGGGTTCGCCCGCGGCGCGTTCACCGCGATCATGGGGCCGTCCGGGTCCGGCAAGTCCACGCTGATGCACTGCCTGGCCGGGCTCGACACGGTCTCGGGCGGACGGGTCACGCTGGGCGACGCCGAGTTGACCGCGATGAACGACAAGCAGCTCACGCTGCTGCGCCGCGACCGCATCGGCTTCATCTTCCAGGCGTTCAACCTGCTGCCGACGCTCACCGCCGAGCAGAACATCCTGCTGCCGCTCGAGCTCTCCGGACGCAAGCTCGACCGGGCCTGGTTCGACCAGGTCATCGACGTGGTCGGGCTGCGCGAGCGGCTCGGGCACCGGCCGAACGAGCTGTCCGGAGGCCAGCAGCAGCGCGTGGCGTGCGCCCGCGCGCTGGTCGCCCGGCCCGAGGTGATCTTCGCGGACGAGCCGACCGGCAACCTCGACTCGCGGTCCGGCGCGGAGGTGCTCGGCTTCCTGCGGGCGTCCGTCCGCGAGATGGGCCGGACGATCGTCATGGTCACCCACGACCCGGTCGCCGCGTCCTACGCCGACCGCGTGGTGTTCCTGCGGGACGGCCAGATCGTCACCGAGCTGTTCCAGCCGACCCCGGACACCGTCCTGGACCGCCTCAAGAGCCTGGGGGCCTGAGGGCGATGCTGAAGACGACACTGGCCGGGCTCGCCGCGCACAGGCTCCGGTTGCTGCTCACCGCGCTCGCGATCACCCTCGGCGTCGGGTTCATCACCGGCACGTTCGTGCTGACCGACTCGATGAAGTCCGGGGTGGACAAGACGTTCGCGACGTCCGCCGACAAGGTCGACGTGGCCGTCCTGCCGAAGGATGGCGGGGAACTGCCCGCCTCGCTGCTCGCCCGCGTGAAGGGCGTGTCCGGGGTCACGGCCGCCGAGGGCCTGGTCAAGGGCAGTGCCGCGCTGGTCGGACGGGACGGCAAGGCGGTCGGGGACATGCCGACCGTCGGGATGTCGGTGCCGTCCGGGCCTCTCCTCCGCTACGAGCTGGACGGCGGCCGCGCCCCGAACGGGCCGTCCGAGACCGTCCTCGACACCCACGTCGCCAAGCGGGAGAAGTTCAAGGTCGGCGACGCCGTCACCGTCCTGGACCACAAGAACAAGCCGCACCGGTTCACCGTCGTCGGCCTCGTCGACATGGGCATGGACCGGGATGCGGGCTCGCGGGGCGCCGTCGGCTTCGACGCCGCCACCGCGTCCGCGATGACCGGCGAGAAGACGTTCACCGAGATCGACGTGCTCGGCGGCACCCGCGAGGCGGTCGCGAGCGCGGTCGGCCCGGACAACGACGCGCTCACCGGGAAGGGCCTCGCGCAGCGGCTGTCCAAGGCCAACGGCGTGGACACCAAGATCCTCCAGACCGGCCTGCTGCTGTTCGGCATGGTCGCGATGCTGGTGTCGGCGCTGGTCATCTACAACACCTTCGCGATCCTCATCGCCCAGCGGACGCGCGAGATGGCGCTGCTGCGCTGCGTCGGCGCGACCCGCCGCCAGGTGTTCGGCGGGGTGCTGGTCGAGGCGGTCGTGGTCGGCCTGGTCGGGTCGCTGCTCGGCCTCGCCGCCGGGCTCGGGCTGGGCGCGGGCGCGCTCGGCGTGATCGGCTCGTTCGACACCGGCCTCAAGCTCGCCGGGCCGGGGCTGACCGTCCGGACCGTCCTGGTCGCGCTGCTGGTCGGCGTCGTCGTCACCGTCGTGTCCGCGCTGCTGCCGGCCCGCGCCGCCACCCGCGTCGCGCCGATCGCCGCGCTGCGCTCCGACCTCGAGCCGGGCAGCGGACGGTTCCGGCTCGGCTGGATCCGGACGATCCTGACCGCGCTGTTCGGCCTCGGCGGGGTCGGCCTGGCCGGGTACGGCGGGTTCGGCGCGGACAAGGGCGAGACCCCCATGTACATGGTCGCGCTCGGCGGGATGCTGTTCTTCCTCGCCGTCGTCGCCGCGATGCCCGCGCTGGTGCGTCCGCTCGGGCGCCTGGTCGGGGCCTTCCCGGCGAAGGCCGGCGGGGTGCCCGCGCGGCTCGCGGTCCAGAACGCGCAGCGTTCGCCGCGCCGCACCGCGACCACCACGATCGCGCTGACCATCGGGATCGGGCTGATGAGCCTGTTCTCGGTCGTCGCCGCCAGCGGCACCGCCACCACGAACGCGCAGCTCGACAAGCACTTCCCGGTGGACTTCCAGGTCGAGTCGCAGTTCGGCGGCGGCAAGTCCGCGGACGACCCGAGCCGGCGGATCCCCGCCGACCTGGTCACGAACCTGCGGGCGCTGCCGCAGCTCGGCCAGGTCACCGAGTCCCGCGAGGCCGGACGGCCGAAGTCGGGCGGATCGGGCATGACGGTCCAGACCGTCACCGCGTCCGCGTTCGGTTCGCTGATCAAGGTGGCCGCGGACGCGGGGACGGTGTCCGCGCCGAAGCCCGGCACGCTGATCGTGGACAACGAGACCGCGAAGTCGGACGGCTACCGGGTCGGGCAGACCGTCCAGATCCGGGGCGACCGGGGGAGCGCGCCGATCCGGGTCGCCGGGATCTTCCATGGGGACGTCCCGCTGCGCGGTGTGCTGCTGAACGAGGCCGACTTCGGGCGGGTCTCGGCCGTCCGGGACGCGTCGGTCGTGTGGGCGAAGGTGAAGCCCGGCGTCCAGGTGGACGACGCGCGCCGCGCCGTGGACGCGGCCACCAAGGGGTACCCGACGATCCGGGTCGGGTCCATGGCGGAGCTGCGCGACCAGTTCACCCAGGCCGTGAACACGCTGCTGATGGTGTTCGGCGGGCTGCTCGGCCTGGCCATCGTGATCGCGCTGTTCGGCATCGCCAACACGCTGTCGCTGTCGGTGGTCGAGCGCACCCGCGAGTCCGCGCTGCTGCGCGCCCTCGGTCTCACCCGCCGGCAGCTGCGCCGGATGCTGTCGGTGGAGGCCCTGGTCATGTCCGTGATCGGCGCCCTCACCGGGGTCGTCCTTGGCGTCGGGTTCGGCTGGGCCGCGACGAGCGCCATGTCCGAGAGTGCGGTGTTCGCCGTCCCGTACCTGCAGATCATCGGGTTCATCGTGCTGGCCGGGGTCGCGGGCGTCGTGGCGGCCGTCATGCCGGCCCGCCGGGCCGCGAAGGCGTCGGTCGTCGAGTCCCTCTCGGCGGGCTGACCGGCCTGAAGACGGGGAGCCCGCGCGGTCCTGGGCCGCGCGGGCTCCCCTTTTCCGCTGACACATGCGCGGAAAGCCGGCGGCCCCACCGCATCCGTGGATGCGGTGGGGCCGCCGGCGCGTCCAGGTGTCGCGGCCGGAGGAAGGGACCCCGGCCGCGGCCCTCGTCATCCCGGACGGTCGCCGGTCATGGCCGGTTCAGCGCTCGCCGTCGTAGTCGTAGTAGCCGTCGTCGTCGTCGCGGTACTCGCGCCCGGAGAAGTTGCGGTTCCCGTGGTTGCGGATGTGGTTGTTGTCGCAGGCGGTGCCGGCCTGGCCGGCGACCGACACCGTTCCGCAGGTCACCCCGTACCCACCGATCAGTATGAAGTTCACGGTGTTGTGGACGGCCTTGCCCTTGTTGCTGTTCTGCGTATGGGTGTGCGTACGCGTGTGCGTGTCGGCGTGGGCGGGCGCGGCCAGGAAGGTGGCCCCGGCGATGGTCGCGGTGACGGTCGCGGTCTTGAGGACGGTCTTGATCACGGTGGGCTCCATCTCTTCGGGGGGAGGGTGTCCTTGGACATCCGATGGGATCTGCTCGACCTGCACGTGACGGCCGTCACCTCTCCAGAGTTACGCTGCGTCCCCTGGTGGTGGCAAGGGGTGGCCGTTCCGGCCGGGGCAACTGTGGCCGGTGTGCAGGGATAGACATCACCATGGGTAGCCGTATGGTCACCATGTTGCGATGGTGCGGGGGTTCCGGACGCCTCGCGACCCACGGGTACGCTGGGTCGCGCACGTCCGGTACCTACCTCGAGGACTGGAACGAACCCATGAACGCATCTGCCCTGCCCGCCTCCGGGCTGCCCGATCCGGCGGACCGTCCGGCCCGGCTCTCGGTCGGCGTCATCGGCGCGGGACGGGTCGGCACGGCCCTCGGCGTCGCGCTCGGCCACGCCGGGCACCGCGTGGTCGCGGTGTCGGCGGTGTCCGAGGCGTCCCGCCTGCGGGCCGAGGAGCGGCTGCCCGGCGCCGAGGTCGTCGACCCGCGGGACGTGGTCGCCGCCTCCGAGCTCGTCCTGCTGACCGTCCCGGACGACGCGCTGCCCGAGCTCGCCGCCGGGCTGGCCACGACCGGGACGTCCGTCGAGGGACGCCTCGTCGCGCACACCAGCGGGCGGTACGGCGCGGCCGTCCTGAACCCGCTCACCGAGGCGGGCGCTCTGCCGCTGGCCCTGCATCCCGTGATGACCTTCACCGGACGTCCCGACGACGTGAACCGGCTCACCGGCATCTCGTTCGGCGTGACCGCGCCGGAGCCGCTGCGCCCGGTCGCCGAGGCGCTGGTCCTGGAGATGGGCGGCGAGCCCGCCTGGATCGCCGAGGAGCTCCGTCCGCTGTACCACGCGGCGCTCGCGGGCGGCGCGAACCACCTGGTCACGCTGGTCGTGGAGGCGATGGACCTGCTGCGCCGCGCCGGGGTGGACGAGCCGGGCCGGATGCTCGGGCCGCTGCTCGGCGCCGCCCTCGACAACGGGCTGCGGCTCGGCATCGACGGGCTGTCCGGGCCGGTCGCGCGCGGCGACGCCGGGACGGTCGCCGAGCACGTCGCCGAGCTGGGCCGGATCTCGCCGGAGAGCCGCAACGCCTACGTGGCGCTGGCCCGCCTCACCGCCGACCGCGCGCTGGGCGCCGGACGGCTCAAGCCCGAGGACGCCGAGCGCCTGCTCGAGGCCCTCGCAGACTGACCCGCCTCCGGGCGGACGGGGCAGGCCCCGCGCTTGGCCGCCTGGTGCGGGCGGGGAGGGCCCCGCGACCGACCGCCTCGGACGGGCGGGGGAGAGCCCTGCCGGCCGAGGACGCAGTACTGGAACGGCGTGCCGACCGCCCGAGGGCGGCGGCCGACCTGTGGAGGAATCTTGACACCGGTGATCGCGAAGACCCGCGAGGAACTGGCGGCCGTGCGGTCCGGCGTCCGGGGGACGCTGGCGCTGGTGCCGACGATGGGCGCGCTGCACGAGGGGCACCGCTCGCTGATCCGGCGCGCCCGGCGGGAGGCCGACGCCGTGGCGGTGTCGATCTTCGTGAACCCGCTGCAGTTCGGGCCGGGCGAGGATCTCGACCGCTACCCGCGCACCTTCGCCGCCGACATCGAGGCGTGCGCGGCCGAGGGCGTGGACATCGTGTTCGCGCCGACGCCCGAGGTCATGTACCCGCGCGAGCCGGTGGTGACGATCGAGCCCGGCGCGATGGGCCGGATCGTGGAGGGCGAGTCCCGGCCCGGGCACTTCGCCGGAATGCTCACGGTCGTCGCGAAGTTGTTGAATCTGACGCGTCCGGACGTCGCGGTCTTCGGGGAGAAGGACGCCCAGCAGCTCGCGATGATCCGCCGGATGGTCGCCGACCTGGACCTTCCGGTCGAGATCATCGGCGCGCCGACCGTCCGGGAGCCGGACGGGCTGGCGCTGTCCAGCCGCAACCGCTACCTCGCCGAGGACGAGCGGGCCACGGCGCTCGCGCTGTCCCGGGCCCTCCGGGCGGGCGCGGACGCGGTCGCCGAGGGGCCGTCCGCGGTGCGCGACGCGGCCCGCGCGGTCCTTTCCGCGGCGGGGGCGGCCGAGCCCCCGCTGGAGCTCGACTACCTGGTGCTCGTCGATCCCGCGACGTTCACCGAGGTGGCGGGCGGCCATGACGGCCCGGCGGTGCTCGCCGTGGCGGGCCGGGTGGGGGCCACCCACCTGATCGACAACGTCCCCCTGGAGTTCGGCAAGGAGTCGCGATGATCCGGACGATGTTCAAGAGCAAGATCCACCGTGCCACGGTGACCCAGGCCGACCTGCACTACGTCGGCTCCCTGACCGTGGACGCCGACCTGCTGGACGCCGCCGACCTGCTCCCGGGCGAGAAGGTGGACGTGGTGGACATCGACAACGGCGCGCGGCTGTCCACGTACCTGATCGCGGGCGAGCGCGGCTCCGGCGTGATCGGCATCAACGGCGCGGCGGCCCGGCTCGTCCAGACCGGCGACATGGTGATCATCATCAGCTACGCGCAGCTGACCGACGCCGAGGCGCGCGCGTTCACCCCGACCGTGGTGCACGTGGACGCCCGGAACGCGATCGTCGCGCTCGGTGACGACCCGGCCGAGCCGGTCCCCGGAACCGACCAGCTCCGCCCCGCGCACTCCCTCTGACCTGGATTCTCCCGGACGCCGTCACCCACTCGGGTGGCGGCGTCCGGCGTTTGTGGGGCGTCTCACAGCGCCATCTCCCGGGGTTAGTGTCAGAATGACGAAAACTTGCCTCCCCGAGGAGGGCACATGATCCCCCGACCGCTCACCGCCCCCGCGCCCGGCTGGACCCGGACCGCCGACACCGTCGTCATCGGCTCCGGCATCGCCGGGCTCGTCGCCGCGCTCCGCTGCCACGAGCGCGGACAGCGCGTCCTGCTGGTCACCAAGGCGCTCCTGGACGCGGGCTCCACCCGCTGGGCGCAGGGCGGGATCGCCGCCGCGCTCGACCCCGCCGACACCCCCGGGGAGCACCTGGCCGACACGCTCGTCGCCGGTGCCGGGGTGTGCGACGAGAACGCCGTCCGGGTGCTGGTCACCGAGGGCCCGGCGGCCGTCCGGCGGCTCGCGGACCTGGGCACGGCGTTCGACCGGGACGCGTCCGGGGAGCTCGAACTCGGCCGCGAGGGAGGCCACCACCGGCGGCGCGTCGCGCACGCGGGCGGCGACGCGACCGGCGCGGAGATCAGCCGCGCGCTGCGCGCCGCGCTCAAGGAGCACCAGATCGAGGCGATCGAGAACGCCCTGGTCCTCGACCTGATCAAGGACGCCGAAGGACGCGCCGCCGGGGTCACCCTGCACGTCATGGGGGAGGGCTCGCCGAGCGGCGTCGGGGCCGTCCGGGCGCGGGCGGTCGTGCTCGCGACGGGCGGGCTCGGCCAGGTGTACTCGGCCACGACCAACCCCGAGGTGTCCACGGGCGACGGCGTGGCGCTGGCGCTGCGCGCCGGGGCCGAGGTCGCCGACCTGGAGTTCGTCCAGTTCCACCCGACGCCGCTGTGGCTCGGCGAGGACGCGCGCGGACGGCTGCCGCTGATCTCCGAGGCCGTCCGGGGCGAGGGCGCGCACCTGATCGACCACGACGGCGTCCGCTTCATGGTCGGACGGCACGAGCTGGCCGAACTCGCCCCGCGCGACGTCGTCGCCAAGGGGATCATGAACCGGATGCACGAGACCGGCGCGTCCCACATGCTGCTGGACGGCCGTCACTTCGGCGCCGAGATGTGGGAGCGCCGCTTCCCGACGATCCTCGCGACCTGCCGCCACCACGGGATCGACCCGGTGACCGAGCCGATCCCGGTCGCGCCGTCCGCGCACTACGCGAGCGGCGGCGTCCGCACCGACCTGTTCGGCCGGACGACCGTCTCTGGCCTGTACGCGTGCGGCGAGGTCGCCCGGACGGGCGTCCACGGCGCGAACCGCCTGGCATCGAACTCCCTGCTGGAAGGCCTGGTCTACGCCGAGCGCATCGCCGCCGCCATCAGCGACGACGCCCCTGAGCCGGGCGAAGCGGTCGCGCCCGAGGCCGTCCAGCCCGTCCAGCCGGTCCAGCCCGTCCAGCCCGGACGGGACGTCCGGAGCGAGATCCAGCAGATCATGACCACCCACGCCGGAGTCCTGCGCACCGCCGATGGCCTGGCCACCGCCGACCGTGAGCTCGCCGCCCTCGCCGAGGCGCTCGGCGAGCCCGGTGTCGCCGGCTGGGAGGCCGCCAACCTGCACACGGTCGCGAGCGCGATCGTGGCCGCCGCCAGGCTCCGCGAGGAGACCCGCGGCAGCCATTGGCGCGACGACTTCCCCGATCGGGACGACACCCACTGGCGGGGGCGACTGGTGACGCGCCTGACCTGGGATGGGACCCTGCAGACCGAGTTCGAGCGCTGAGGAGGAACCGAGGATGGAAGCGGAACTCGCCGACCGCCTGCGGGCGGCCGACCTGGACCCCGAGGCCGTCGAACGGCTGGTGCGGACGGCCCTTTCCGAGGACGGCCCGGTCGACGTGACCAGCACGCCGATCTTCGGCCCGGACGAGCGGTCCACCGGCGACTTCACCGCCCGCGAGGACGGCGTGGTCGCCGGGATCCCGGTCGCCGAGGTCGTGTTCGACCTGCTCGGCATCGACGCCGAGGCCAAGGCGTCCGACGGCGACCGGGTGACGAGGGGGCAGGTGCTGATCTCGGTCTCCGGGCCGACCAGGGCCGTCCTGCGGGCCGAGCGGATCGCGCTGAACCTGCTCACCCACCTGTCCGGCATCGCGACCGCGACGCGTGCCTGGGCGGACGCGATCGAGGGCACCAACGCGCGCGTCCGGGACACCCGCAAGACGCTGCCGGGGCTGCGGGCCGTCCAGAAGTACGCGGTGCGCTGCGGCGGCGGCGTGAACCACCGGATGGGCCTGTCCGACTCGGCGCTCGTCAAGGACAACCACATCGCCGCGGCCGGTTCGGTGACCAAGGCGTACGAGGCGATCCGCGCGGCCTACCCCGCCCTCCACATCCAGGTGGAGTGCGACACGCTGGACCAGGTCCGCGAGGCCGTCGAGGTCGGCGCGACGTCCCTCCTGCTCGACAACATGGACCAGGACACGATGTTCGAGGCCGTCCGGCTCGTGGACGGCCGGGCCGAGCTGGAGGCGTCCGGCGGGCTGACCTTGGACGGGGCCCGAGATGCCGCCGTGACTGGCGTCGACTACCTTGCGGTGGGTGCGCTGACGCATTCGGCGCGCGTGTTCGACATCGGCCTTGACTTCTCCTGATCAGCGGGGACCTGATGCTGCTCACCATCGACGTCGGTAACACCCAGACCGTCCTCGGCCTGTTCGAGGGCGAGGAGGTCATCGAGCACTGGCGGATCAACACCGACCCGCGCCGCACCGCGGACGAGATCGCCGTGGTGCTCCAGGGGCTCGTCCAGCAGAGCCCGCTGCTCGCCGACACCGACATCAGCGGCATCGCGCTGTGCTCCACGGTGCCGTCCGTTCTGCACGAGATGCGTGAGATGTGCCGCCGGTACTACGGCGACGTCCCGGCGGTGATCGTGGAGCCCGGCGTGAAGACCGGCGTCCCCGTCCGGATGGACAACCCGAAGGAGGTCGGGGCCGACCGCATCGTGAACTCGCTCGCCGCCGTGCACATGCACGGCGGCCCGGCGGTCGTGGTCGACTTCGGGACGGCCACGACGTTCGACGCGGTGTCCGCCAAGGGCGAGTACGTCGGCGGCGCGATCGCCCCCGGCATCGAGATCTCCATCGACGCGCTCTCGGTGCGCGGCGCGCAGCTGCACAAGATCGAGCTGCAGCGTCCGCGCAACGTGATCGCCAAGAACACCGTCGAGGCGCTCCAGTCCGGCCTGATCTACGGCTTCGCCGGCCAGGTGGACGGCATCGTCGACCGGATGTCGGCGGAACTGGCCGACGACCCGGACGAGGTGACCGTCATCGCCACCGGCGGCCTCGCCCCGCTCGTCCTGGACGAGGCCCGCACGATCGACCACCACGAGCCCTGGCTGACCCTCGTCGGCCTCCGGCTCATCTACGAGCGCAACGTCGGCACCATCGGCTAGACCGGGGCCCCTGGGGAGACCTGGATCCGGTTAGACCCGGATCCAGATCCAGGCCAGGGAGAGCGCGGCGAGCGCCGCGCCCGTCCCGAGCAGGGCCGTCATCGGGGCCAGGGCGGTCAGCGCGGTGACGAGCACCGGCGTGAACATGCCGGCGTAGACGAGGGCGTAGACGATCGCGGTCAGCCGGGCGAGTTCGCCCGGCGCCGCGATCCGCGCCGCCTCGCCCAGGCTGTAGGTGAGGACGAACCCGTACGCCGCCCCCAGCAGCGCGGCCGCGACGGCGTTCAGCACCGGCATTCCGGACGCGAGGGTCAGCACGGCGACCACCAGCCCCGCGGTCGTCAGCCCGAGCCCGGTCCGCGCGACCAGCCGGGGATGCCGGGCCTCCAGCCGCCGCGCGAACGGCTGCGCCACCATGCCCGCCCCGAGCGTGAGCGCCGTGATCAGCCCCGCGTACGCGATCCGCAGGTGATGGACGGGCACCTCGGTCGGCAACACCGTGAACGCGTTCACAGGCGCCGCGAACGACCAGATCGCCACCGGTGCCACCGCCGCCCAGAACTCACCCCAAGGGGTGGCCCGGTGCGCCGCGTGCCCCGCAGGCGCCGCTCCGGACGCCTCGGGACGATCCGCCTCAGGCGCCCGGAAGAGCAGCGGCACGGCGATCGCCATGATCAGCAGGTGCGGCAGGTACGCGGTCAGCAGCGGATGAGGCAGCCACTGCGCGACCAGCGCGGACGCCAGCGGACCCGCGCCGAACCCCGCCGAGACCGCCAGGGCGGTGATGCGGGTGCCCGAGCGCGGCGCCAGCTCCTTGACCCAGGCCGTCCCGGCGGCGAGCACGGCCCCGGTGACCAGGCCCGCGGCGAGCCGTCCGGCGTACAGCAGCGACGGGGCGCCCGCGCCCGCCATCAGGACGGCCGTGACCAGCGCGGACATCGAGACGAACGGCAGCATCAGCCGTCGCCGCCCGTACCGGTCGGACGCCGGCCCGCCCAGGGCCAGGCCGGGGACGAGACCGAGGCCGTAGATCGCGAACATCGTGCGCGTCTCACCGCTGCCCAGGTGCAGCCGGTCGGCGTACAGCCCGAGCAGGGACGCGAACTGGTTGGCGCCCCAGCCGACCCCGAACAACGCCAGCGCCACCGGACCCCAGGCGGAGAGGCGTTCGGTGGAGGCGGACGGGGCGCGGGGCAAGGTGACAGTGGCCATGACGTCCGGTTTACGCACCGCACCCCGGCATCCGGAAAACGCTTCACGAATCGTGAACCGGACGAGGAGCGTCCGCTCCGTCCCGCTACCTTGGGGTCTGTGGAACTCCGTCACCTCGCCTCGTTCCTCGCGGTGGTCGAGGAGGGGCAGTTCGCCCGCGCGGCGGCCCGGCTGTTCCTGTCGCCCCCGGCCGTGACCGGGCACGTCCGGCAGCTGGAGAAGGAGCTCGGCGTCCCGCTGCTGGAACGGTCCCCGCTGCGGCTGACCGACGCGGGCGAGCGGCTCGTCCCGCACGCGCGCGCCGCGCTCGCGGCCGCCAACGCCGCCGCCGACGCGGTCGCGGACCTCCGCGACGACGCCCCGCCCACGGGCCTGCGCGTCGGGATCATGGTCCACGGCTCGGCCGAGCTGACCCCGGCGATCCTGCGCGCGTTCCGCCGCGCCCGGCCCGAGACCCCCGTCACCGTGGTCAGCCTCGACTTCACCGATCATGTCGCGGCGCTGGTCGAAGGCCGGGTGGACGTGGCGTTCCTGCGTCCCCCGCCGGACGACGAGCGCATCGTGTCCGACCCGATGACCACCGAGCCGCGGATCATCACCGTCCCCGAGCGCAGCCCCCTTGCCGACGCCGAGGCCCTGCGTGTGGCGGACGTCATCGACCAGCCGTTCCTCGGCCTCCCGGACGGCGTGTCCCGCGCCTTCGCCGACTACCTCTACTTCTCCGCCGGACGCAACGGGGAGCCGCCGCGGCTCAACCCCGAGGGCGTCCGCACCCCGCAGGACGTCCTGACCGGCACCGCCGCCGGACGCGGCCTCAGCTCCGGCCTCTACTCCTTCGTCCGCTTCTACAGCTGGCCGGGTGTCCGGTTCGTCCCACTCCTGGACGCGCCGTGGGAGCACAGCGTCCTCGCCGCCCGCCGGGACGACACGCGCCTGGAGGTCCGGGCGTTCCGCTCCCTGGCCGTCGCCCTGGCCCGCGATCTCGGCCCCGCCCTCGTCCCTCCGCCCGCCCTTCCGCGCCCCTGAGACGCCGCTGGGCGGGAATCGATTCCCGCCCAGCGGCGGCGGGTCGGTAGCCTTGGGCCGTGAGTGACGAGACCTACGACGACCTGCCCGAGCAGATGCGGGTGCGCCGGGAGAAGCTCGACCGGCTCCGCGAGTCCGGCGTCGACCCGTACCCGGTGACCTACCCCCGCACGGCGACCATCGCCGAGGTCCGCGCGAAACACCCCGATCTGGAACCCGGCACCGAGACCGGCGAGACGGTGGGCGTGGCCGGCCGCGTCATGCTCGTCCGCAACAGCGGCAAGCTGTGCTTCGCCACCATCCGGGACGGCTCCGGCGACGTCCAGGTGATGGTGTCGCTCGCCAACGTCGGCGAGGAGCGGCTGGAGTTCTGGAAGCGCGAGGTCGACCTCGGCGACCACATCGGGGTGACCGGCGAGGTCATCACGTCCCGGCGCGGCGAGCTGTCGATCATGGCGGGCTCGTTCGAGATCACCGCCAAGTGCCTGCGCCCGCTGCCGGAGAAGCACGCCGGGCTCACCGACCCCGAGGCGCGGGTCCGGATGCGGTACGTCGACCTGATCGTCAACGACGAGGCCCGCGAGATGGCCCGGCTGCGCAGCCGCACCGTGCGCGCCGTCCGGGACTTCTGGCACGAGGAGGGCTACCTCGAGGTCGAGACGCCCATGCTCCAGCCGATCCACGGCGGGGCGGCGGCGCGGCCGTTCAAGACCCACATCAACGCCTACGACATGGAGCTGTACCTCCGGATCGCGATCGAGCTGTACCTCAAGCGGCTCGCCGTCGGGGGCATCGAGAAGGTCTTCGAGGTCAGCCGGAACTTCCGGAACGAGGGCGCCGACTCCACGCACAACCCCGAGTTCACGATGCTCGAGGCGTACGGCGCCTACCTCGACTACAACGACATGGCCGACCTCACCCAGCGGATGTACCAGAAGGCCGTCGTCGCGGCCCTCGGCACGACCGTGGTGCGGCACGGCGACGTCGAGGTCGACCTCGGCCTCGCGGAGTGGCCGCGGATCACGCTGTTCGGCTCGGTGTCGGAGCGGGTCGGCGAGGAGATCACCCCGCACACCCCGATCGAGGCCGTCCGCAAGATCGCCGAGGCGCACGGCATCAAGCCGGACGCCAAGTGGGGCCAGGGCAGGCTCGTCCAGGAGCTCTTCGAGGAGCTCATCGAGCACACCCTGATCCAGCCGACGTTCGTCATGGACTACCCGGTCGAGACCTCGCCGCTCACCCGGCAGCACCGGAACGAGCCGCTGCTCACCGAGAAGTGGGACCTCATCGGGTTCGGCACCGAGCTCGGCACCGCCTACTCCGAGCTGATCGACCCGGTCGAGCAGCGCCGCCGCCTCACCGAGCAGTCCCTGCTGGCCGCCGGCGGCGACGCCGAGGCCATGCAGCTCGACGAGGACTTCCTGCGCGCGCTGGAGTACGCGATGCCGCCGACCGGCGGGATGGGCGCCGGCATCGACCGGATGATCATGGCGTTCACCGGCAAGGGGATCCGGGACACCATCCTGTTCCCCCTGGTCAAGCCCGAATAGTGAGAGATAGTTCGGCGAGTCCGCGCAGCACGATGTTGTCCCGGTAGGACGGCTCGTCGAGAGCGCCGCCCGCCGGGACGACGTCGCGCGCGAACAGCTCGCGCAGCGCGACCCCGCCCTCCAGCCGGGCGAGGGGAGCGCCGAGGCAGTAGTGGATGCCGAGGCCGAACGCCAGATGGCGTGCGGTCTCGGCATTCGCGTACCGGGTGAGGTCCAGTTCGTCCGGGTGTTCCGGGAACGCCGCCGGGTCGCGGTTCGCCGCGCCGGTCAGCAGCAGGACGAGTTCGCCCTTGCGGATCGGCGTCCCGGCGAGTTCGACGTCCTCCAGCGCCGCCCGGACGGTGAACTGGACGGGCGGGTCGTACCGGAGCAGCTCCTCGACGGCGACCGCCGTCCCGTCCGGATGCTCCCGGAACCAGGCGAGCTGTTCCGGGTTCCGCAGCAGCGCCAGCGCGCCGTTCCCGATCAGGTTCACGGTCGTCTCGTGGCCCGCGACCAGCAGCAGGACGCACGTCGCCAGCAGCTCGGCCTCGGTCAGCGCCTCCCCGTCGTGGGACGCCGTCAGTGCGCTGAGCAGGTCGTCGCGCGGCTCGTCGCGGCGGCGCGCGGCCAGGTCGCGGAAGTACACGCCGAACTCCTCGCGCGCCTCCTCCCGCCTGGCCAGATCGTCCGGCGGGAGCAGGAAGTCGGGGTCGAGTCCGCGCGCCAGGGCGTCCGACCAGCCGCGGAACCGCTCCCGGTCCTCCGCCGGGACGCCCAGCAGCTCACTGATGATGATCACCGGCAGCGGGTGGGCGAGGTCCGCGACCAGATCGAAGGGCCGTCCGGCGGTGCCGGTGAGCAGGCCGTCCACGATCTCCTCGACGCGCGGCCGGAGCCGCTCGACCAGCCGCGGGGTGAACGCGCGCCCGACCAGCCGCCGGAGCCGGGTGTGGTCGGGCGGGTCCATGGTGAGGAACGAGCGCCGCGCCCCGGCCGAACGCCGCCACCCGCCGTCCGGGCCGTCCGGCCGGTGCCCGAACCGGTGGTCCCGCAGGACGCTCTCACAGAGCCCGTAGGACGCCGTGACCCACAGCCCGGCCTCCGTGCGCGTCAGCGTCCCCGCCTCCGCCGTCCGCCGGTACGCGGCGTACGGGTCGGCGCGGAACGCCGGATCGGACGGATCGAACCCCAGAATCGCCCGCGCCCCGGGCACACCGGTCGTCGCCATGCGTCCAGCCACGCAGACCGAACAGCATTCTGTCAATGGCCGCACGCGGCGAACGAGGGTGGCGAACCCAAGGGAGCGGCAGGGGGCGGAGGGCGGGGCGGCGGGGTCGGCTCGGAGATCAGGCGGAGTCGCGGAGGATGAGTTCGGGGGTCAGGACGAGCTGGCGGTGGGTGTGGGCGGCGCCCTCCGCGGTCTCGGCGAGCGCCAGCTCCGCGGCGGCGCGGCCGAGTTCCCGGCGCGGCTGCCGGACGGTCGTGAGCGGCACCGCGGCAGACGCGGCGAGCTCGATGTCGTCGTAACCGATCACGGCGATGTCGTCCGGGACCCGGACGCCGAGCCGGATCAGCTCGTTGATCAGGCCGATGGCGAGCAGGTCGTTGGCGCAGAACACGGCGTCCGGCACCTCGGGAAGCCCGAGCAGCAGGCGCGCGGCGGCCTGCCCCTCGGTCGGGGTCAGCGCGTCCATCGTGAACAGCGGGAGCGTTCCGGCGCCCGCGCCCGCGATCGTGCGCGCCGCGCCCTTGCGGCGGTCGACCACCGGAACCGGCTCCGGGCGTCCGCTGACGAACGCGATCCTGCGGCGGCCGAGCGCGAGCAGCCGGTCCGCCGCGACGGCGCCGCCCGCGACATGGTCCACGCGCGCCGAGCAGACGCCGGGACGGGCGTGGTCGAGCAGCACGACCGACATCCCGGCGGCGCGCAGCCGCTCGACGCCGGCGTCGTCCAACCCGACCGGGATCACCAGGACGCCCTCGGTGCGCTGCGCGGCAAGCAGGTCGAGGCCGCGCCGCTCCTTGGCGGGGTCGTGGTCACTGGACAGCCACAGCACGTCGCGGCCGGCCTTGTTCAGCGCGCGCTCGGCGCCGCGCGCGACATCGGAGGCGTAGGGATTGGTGAGGTCCTCGACGAGGACCCCGTAGGCGGGAGCACGGGAGGGCGGGGCTTCGGCGGGGGGCTCGGGATGCGCCGCGGGCCCCTGCCGGAGCCGTCGCGCGGACTCGTTGCGGACGAAGCCGAGCTCCTTGATCGCCGCGCGGACGCGGTCACGGGTAGCTTCGGCCACCAAGTCTGGCCGGTTTAGGACATTCGAAACGGTCCCAACTGAGACCCCGGCACGCCTCGCAACCTCCCGGATACTGGTCTGTGGCAACTCACTCCTCGTCCGCCCCGGAACTGTTTCCGCAGGTCATGAGGTATGCCGCGGATCACTTCCGAACGGGCCGTCACTCGCAGAGTCCATACAAGCACACAGCGTGCGCAATCGGCGCTTGACGGGCCGGATCCGGCCGCCTAGCGTTCCGAGCCGAAGCGTAGCTTGAAACGATTCACGATCTTCACCCTAACGGGGGTCGTCGGATCGGGCGAGAAAGGGTGGGTTGGATGGCTGGCGATCATGACCCGTCCCGGACGTGGCGCGCACCGCCGCGTCGGCCCCGTCCGCGGCCGTGCGGTCGAATCCTCCGCGCCGGTCGGCGCGCCGGTGTTCGGACGCTCAACGACTGAATCGTGACCCGGAGTTCCCCCGTCCCGCGACCCGTTCTCGCAGGCGGCCACCTCCGGCCAAGCACGCCGAACCACGAATCGATGATCTGGTCCGGAGCGATCCGGACCCCGGCAACCCGACGCGTAGACATCGGCCTACCCGTGCCTGTGCAGCAGGCGGCTGCATCCCCGCGGTCATCACCTCGAACGAGGGAGGACGGAGTGGAACAGGCCACACTCGTACGTCGTGGCACCGACGAACTGCGGCTGAACGAGGAGGAGATCAAGCTTCTCGCCCAGATCGCCAGCGGTGTCACCGCTGATGTGGCGGCACGCAAACTGGAACTGAGCGCACGGACACTGCGCCGCCGGCTGCGGACCATCTGCGACCGGCTCGAGGTCAACACCCCTATCGAGGCCGTGGTGTGGGCGGCCCGAAGGCAGTTGATCTGACTCTGACCGACCAGGCCGGGAGGTACGGCCCGTCCCAGCGGACGACGCTGCGGGCGACGCCGCACCGATGGCGTCCCGGCCGAACCGACGAGCGCCCCGTCCGTCCCCGTGGCGGCGACGTCCCGTCGAGGCAGTGATGCTCCCCTGCCCCGGGCGTCGCCGCAGGACGCGGCTCGTCGGGAAACGGCGCGTCGGGACGGCCCCCGCCCGGTCTCAGCGGGCGATGCGGACGGCCCCGGCGAACGGACGTCCGGCCAGGTCGTCGATCTTGACGACGTCGCCGGTGTGCGGAGCGTGCAGGATCTTCCCGGCGCCGACGTACATCCCGATGTGGTGCAGGTCGGGATAGAAGAAGACCAGGTCGCCGGGACGCAGCTGGTCGCGGGAGACGTGCGGGCCCGCGTTCCACTGGTCGCCGGTGTAGTGCGGCAGGTTCACGCCGAGCTGCTCGAAGGCCCACATGACCAGGCCGGAGCAGTCGAAGCTGGACGGCCCCGACGCGCCCCACACGTACGGGTCGCCGATCTTGGTCATCGCGAGCCGGAGCGCCCGGGCGCCGACGTCGTCGCCGACGACCGGCAGCTTCGCGACCGATCCCGGGTCGTGCTTCACGAGCCGCCCGCGGATCCTCTCGTACGCGGTGGAGACCTTCGTGCGCTGCGCGTCCACCTGCCCGCGCAGGGCGGTCACCTCCTGCGCGCGCTCCTGCGCGGCCTTGAACGCGCGGTCGGCCGCCTGCATCGTCTGGAGGAGGCTGACGAACCGCGTGCTGCTCTGGGTGGCGAAGTACCGCAGGGTCGCGGCCCGGTCGAGGACCTGCTGCGGGTTCTTCGAGACGACGAACGACACGGCCGGGTCGGTCCCGCCGCCCTGCATGTAGGTCGCCGCCGCCAGGCGGCTGATCCGGGTGCGGAGGGTCGCGAGGGTCGCGTTCTGCTGCCGCGAGTTCGCCGTCGCCGCCTTGGCGGCCGTCTGCGTCTCCCTCAGCTTCACCCTGAGCCCGTTGTACTGCTCGGTGAGCCGCTCTAACTGATCGGCGAGCCGGAGCGCCTGCGAGGTGAGTTCTTTGTCGCCGGACGGCTTGGAGTCGGCGTGCGCGGCGAGGCCCGGCGGAGCGGCGCTCAGCGCGACGGCCAGGCCGGTCGCGGCGGCTGCGCGGCGAGTGGCGGCATGCCGGTACGCGGCCCGGCGGGTGGCGGCCTCCCGGCCTCCGGCCCGGCGGGTTCCGGTCCGGTGCGCGTGTGGAAATGAAGCAGGGCGCGATGGCTCCACGAAATCTCCTCTCCTCGTCCGCCTACCGGGTTAGCTGTCGGGTTCGGGCAGGAGCAGCCCGTCGGCCTGTTCGCGTGGCGCGGCCACCGCGGGTGCGGTGAACGCGGACGTTCGGCGGATTCACCCCGGACGGCGACCGGCGCGGCCATGCCGCGGTGTCGTCGAAGGCGGGTCCCCGGCTCCCGGACGGCAGGCTGCGGTCCGAGCACTCGGCGGATCGGGTCGGCTACGGTCCGAAACCCGATTCAGAGCCGGACACTAACGGAGCGGGAAGGGGATGCCAACCAGAACATGCGAAAAGCCGGGCAGGCCGCCGTCCTTCTGGTGAAGTGCCTGGTACATCCCCGCGCCGGGCAGTGTTCTGTCACCCCGGCCACGCCGGAGGGCGTCCGCCGGCCCATGCCGCCGCCCGGCACCGCGTCCACCCCGCCGAGTCCGATAGCGTCGCCTGCTTGTGGAAGTGGTGATCAGGCGGGCCCGCACGCCCGACGTCGAGGAGATCGCCCGGCTGATCGGCGGTCACGCCGGTCCCGGGCCGCGCATGCTGCGCAAGACGACGGTCTCGCTGTACGAGGACGTCCAGGAGTTCTGGGTCGCCCAGGACCTTCAGGCCGCCGGGCCGGACGGGCACGCGCCGATCATCGGCTGCGGCGGCCTCCATGTGATGTGGGAGGACCTCGCCGAGGTCCGTTCGGTCGCCGTCGCCGAGGGGCACGGCGGCCGCGGAGTCGGGCACCGGATCGTGACCCGGCTGCTGGAGACCGCGCGCGAGCTCGGCGTCCGCCGCGTGTTCTGCCTGACGTTCGAGGTGGAGTTCTTCGCCCGCCACGGATTCCGCCCGATTCTCGGAACCCCCGTGTCCCACGAGGTCTACGAGGAACTGCTGCGCTCCTACGACGAAGGCGTGGCCGAGTTCTTGGACCTCGACCGGGTGAAGCCCAATACGTTGGGAAACACCCGGATGCTGCTCCGCCTGGAGGATTGACCCATGAGTGACTTCCCCCGCCGGGGACGGCACGACCAGCCGTCCCATGGTGACCCCTCGTACGGTTCGCCGCCGCAACAGCAACAGTGGCAGCAGCCGTCCCACCAGCCCGCGCCGCAGCAGTGGCAGCAGCAGCCCGACCAATGGGACGGGCACCCGCAGCCGAGGACCCAGCAATGGGAACGCGGCGGGCAGCCGTCCTGGAACGAGGGCGCCGCGAACCAGACGACCGACTACGCCGCCAACGAGTACACCGGCAACGAGTACGCGGCCAACGACTACGCCGCCAACGAGTACACCGCCTCCGGGTACGAGTCGTCCGGCCATCAATACGAGGAGGCGGCGCCCCCCGAACTCGTCCACGCGCCGATCCTGCGCCGCGCGGGCGCGCGAATCATCGACAACATCATCGTGTCGGCATTCGGTTTCGCGCTCGTCCTGCCGGTCACCCTCGCCGCCACGGGCGCCGGCGGGTCGAGCAAGAAGACCGCGAACGAGGGCGGGATCTGGAATTGGCCGATCTTCATCACCCTCTTCGCGGTGATGGCGGTCCTTCCGTTCGTCTACGAGGCCGTCCAGTTGTCGATGTGGGGCCGGACGCTCGGGAAGCGCTGGCTCGGGATCGGCGTCGTCCGCGCGCAGCCCTTGGGCGAACCGCTCAGCAGCGCCCACGCGGTCTGGCGCGCGGCCGTCAACAACATCGGCTACCAGATCGGCGTCTTCTTCTTTCTCATCCTCGCGGTGAAGGTCTGGGACTACGCGTTCACCGGCGAACTGCTCGTCGTGGGCGGCATGCTGATGGCCTATCTGTGGGCCATCTGGGACGAGCCGCTGCACCAGGCCATGCATGACCGGCTCGCCGGAACCGTCGTCATCGACGAACGAGCGGGATACGGGGACGCGGGTTATGAGCAGGGCTACGACCAGGGATATGGATCGTCCTACGAAAGCGGCCAGTCAGGCCGTGGTGGTTACGAGGGTTAGGGCATGACCGCCCCGGAGGAACAGCGGGACGGACGCTCCGGTGAGCCGGGGGTTCCCGGAGCGGCCGCCGCCGAGGGCGTCGCGGCCGCTCCGGCGGGCGATGCGGCCGTCGCGGCGTCCGGGGCCGCGTCCGGCGAGGACGGGATCCTCGCCGAGCCGGGGCAGCGGCTGCTCGCCCGGATCGTCGACACGTTGATCGTCGGGCTGCCCGTGGTGCTGGTGCTGCGGGCGGTCCTGCCGCACGACACGGCGGACCACTGGTCCCCGACCTCCGTCGCGTCCGCCCTGCTCGTGTACGACGCCGTCCAGCTCGCGCTGTGGGGGCGGACGCCCGGCAAGCGGCTCGCGGGCGTCCGCGTCGTCACCGCGGACGGCTCCCGCCCGGACCCGGCGCGCGCCGCCCTGCGGGCCGCCGTGTACGCCGTCCCGATCGCGCTGCGGCCGGTTCCGGTGCTCGGCCTGCTGGCCGGAATTCTCTGGGTCGTGAACGTGGCGACGGCGTTCCGCGGGCCCGAGCGGAGGGCCCTCCACGACCGGATGGCGGGTACCGGCGTGGTGAAGAACACCATCGATTGACATAATGCGCACAAATCCCCTTACATGAGGGAGTTGTGATCCGGGCCACCCGCGGGCGGCGCCCCCCTTGGAACGCCTGGAGGCGTTGGAGAGTTTCGCCCGCCGCGGTCTCGGAGGCGAGAGTTTGCCCGGTCCCGCGCCGCCGCAGGGTTCACGTCGGCTTCGAGAGACCTTCACGTCTGTCTTGCGTTCGACTTCCGGCCGCCTTCGGTATCTCTTCCGGGCCGCCATCTCTTCCGAGCCGCCCTCCCGCCGCCGTTCCGCACGGCTTTGGGCCGTCTTCGGCCCGGCTTCCCCTCCCAGGCAGGCGGGCGGTTAGGGGCGTTACGTCGGGGTTAATCGGCGGCTCGTGGGACGATCGGGCCCCGGCCGTTAAGCGGCCCGCCCCGGTTTTTTCCCGATCGGCGGAGGCGTCCCGCCCGGATGCACCGGATCATGCTCGATTCGGATGGTGTCCGATTACGATGAGTTACCGTAGGGGAAGCAAACTTCATCGCGGGTGTCGAATTGTCATCGACGCGCTTCGAGGTATATGTTTGCAGCCGAATGCAGTTTGCTCCAGTCTGAAAGGTCTGTCCTCATGGCACAGAAGGTTCAGGTGCTTCTCGTCGACGACCTCGACGGTGGCGAGGCGGACGAGACCGTAGCGTTCTCGATCGACGGCGCCTCCTACGAGATCGACCTCAGTAGCGCCAATGCGAAGAAGCTGCGGGATTCTCTTCAGCCGTTCGTGGAGGTGTCCCGCAAGGCGGGAACCCAGCGCCGTCGGCGCCAGCGCGGCGCGTCCAGCCGTGAGCGCAGCGCCGAGATCCGTGCCTGGGCCAAGGCCCGCGGCATCAAGGTCAACGAGCGCGGCCGTATCCCGGCCAACGTGATCGAGCAGTACGAGGCCGCCAACTAGCGGCGCCGGTCGGCCGTCATGGCCGACCGGAACCGGCGCGGCGGGAGCGGGGAGGTTCTCCCCGCGGGGGTTACCGGGGCCCGCCTGCCGGACCGTCACGGCCCGCACCGGCTCCGTCCGGACCGACCGGCCCGCTTCCACCGTCCGCCGCGTGAGCGGCGACGCGAGGCGGGCCGTTCGCATTGCGCGAACGGACCGGACGGATTGATCTTGAAGTGGGGCCCGGAAGTGGGCCAAGAAGGACGAACGTTCGCTTCGGGTCCGGCCGATCACGCCGGCCGGCCGTTCGCTTCTGGCGTACAAGGGTCGTGATTTCACCGGCCGCCGGAGCGGAAGGCCGCCCTGTGACCACGCCGACCCCTCGCAATGGTGCTGGTGAGGTGCTCGTGAACGGTCCGGGCAAAGGCCCGTTCGCTCGCGGCGTAGCGGGAACATGCCGCATCAGTGCGGTAGTTGGATGAGGATGAACAGCGCTTAGCTGGGGAACGTCTTCTGGTGGGAGTGCACCGGGCGGCCTCCTCGGGGCGGGCTAGCATGCGGAAGGACAGGTTCGGACGTTCCGGACTCTGCCCAACCGCTCTGTGAGGAGCGACGAGATGTTCGAGAGGTTCACCGACCGCGCGCGGCGGGTTGTCGTTCTGGCTCAGGAAGAGGCCAGGATGCTCAACCACAACTACATCGGCACCGAGCACATCCTCCTGGGTCTGATCCACGAGGGTGAGGGTGTGGCCGCCAAGGCGCTGGAGTCGCTCGGGATCAGTCTCGAGGCGGTGCGGCAGCAGGTCGAGGAGATCATCGGCCAGGGCCAGCAGGCGCCGTCGGGGCATATCCCGTTCACTCCGCGGGCCAAGAAGGTGCTGGAGCTGTCGCTGCGCGAGGCGTTGCAGCTGGGGCACAACTACATCGGCACCGAGCACATCCTCCTGGGCCTGATCCGGGAGGGCGAGGGTGTCGCGGCCCAGGTTCTGGTGAAGCTGGGCGCGGATTTGAACCGGGTGCGGCAGCAGGTCATCCAGCTGCTCCACGGCTACTCCGGTGGCAAGGAGCCCGCGTCGTCGGGCGGCCCCTCGGAGTCGGCCCCCTCCACCTCCCTTGTGCTCGACCAGTTCGGCCGGAACCTGACGCAGGCGGCCCGTGAGGGCAAGCTCGACCCGGTGATCGGGCGGGACACCGAGATCGAACGTGTGATGCAGGTGTTGTCGCGTCGCACGAAGAACAATCCGGTTCTCGTCGGTGAACCCGGCGTCGGTAAGACCGCCGTGGTCGAGGGTTTGGCGCAGAAGATCGTCAAGGGCGAGGTTCCCGAGACGCTCAAGGACAAGCAGCTCTACACCCTGGACCTGGGCGCCCTGGTGGCCGGTTCTCGCTATCGGGGTGATTTCGAGGAGCGGCTGAAGAAGGTCCTGAAGGAGATCCGGACCCGCGGCGACATCATCCTGTTCATCGACGAGCTCCACACGCTGGTCGGTGCGGGCGCCGCCGAGGGCGCGATCGACGCGGCGTCGATCCTGAAGCCGATGCTGGCTCGTGGCGAGCTGCAGACGATCGGCGCGACGACGCTGGACGAGTACCGCAAGCACCTGGAGAAGGACGCCGCGCTCGAGCGCCGCTTCCAGCCGATCCAGGTCGCCGAGCCGTCGCTGTCGCACACGATCGAGATCCTCAAGGGTCTGCGTGACCGGTACGAGGCGCACCACCGCGTGTCGATCACCGACGCGGCGCTGGTCGCGGCCGCGCAGCTGGCCGACCGGTACATCTCCGACCGGTTCCTGCCGGACAAGGCGATCGACCTGATCGACGAGGCGGGCTCGCGAATGCGGATCCGCCGGATGACCGCGCCGCCGGACCTGCGTGAGTACGACGAGAAGATCGCCGACGTTCGCCGGGAGAAGGAGTCGGCGATCGACGCGCAGGACTTCGAGAAGGCCGCCGCGCTCCGGGACTCGGAGAAGCAGCTGCTGGCGAAGAAGGCGCAGCGGGAGAAGGAGTGGAAGGCCGGCGACATGGACGTCGTGGCCGAGGTGACCGAGGAGCTGATCGCCGAGGTCCTGGCCACCGCCACCGGCATCCCGGTGTTCAAGCTGACCGAGGAGGAGTCCGCGCGGCTGCTGCGGATGGAGGACGAGCTGCACCGCCGCGTCATCGGTCAGGAAGACGCGATCAAGGCGCTGTCGCAGTCGATCCGCCGTACCCGCGCCGGTCTGAAGGACCCCAAGCGTCCCGGCGGCTCGTTCATCTTCGCCGGCCCGTCCGGTGTCGGTAAGACCGAGCTGTCCAAGACCCTCGCCGAGTTCCTGTTCGGTGACGAGGACGCCCTCATCCAGCTCGACATGTCCGAGTTCATGGAGAAGCACACCGTCTCGCGGCTGTTCGGCTCCCCGCCCGGATACGTCGGCTACGAGGAGGGCGGCCAGCTGACCGAGAAGGTCCGCCGCAAGCCGTTCTCGGTGGTGCTGTTCGACGAGATCGAGAAGGCCCACCCCGACATCTTCAACAGCCTGTTGCAGATCCTGGAGGACGGCCGCCTCACCGACGCCCAGGGGCGCGTGGTCGACTTCAAGAACACGGTGATCATCATGACCACCAACCTGGGCACCCGGGACATCTCCAAGGGCCAGTCCCTCGGGTTCTCCCGGCAGGACGACACCCAGGGGGACTACGACCGGATGAAGTCGAAGGTGTCGGAGGAGCTCAAGCAGCACTTCCGGCCCGAGTTCCTCAACCGTGTCGACGACATCGTGGTGTTCCACCAGCTCACCCCGAAGGAGATCATCCAGATCGTCGATCTGATGATCGCCAAGGTCGACGAGCGCCTCAAGGACCGCGACATGGGCCTCGAGCTCAAGCCCGAGGCCAAGGACCTGCTCGCCGAACGCGGCTACGACCCCGTGCTGGGCGCCCGGCCGCTGCGCCGGACGATCCAGCGCGAGATCGAGGACAACCTCTCCGAGAAGATCCTCTACGGCGAGCTGACGGCCGGACAGATCATCATCGTCGGTACCGAAGGCACCGGCGAGAACGCGAAGTTCACCTTCAAGGGCGTTCCGAAGCCGAACGCGGTGCCGGACAGCCCGCCGCCGATCGAGGGCGCGGTCAACTTCAACAAGGAGTGATCAACTCCCTCGCCTCTTCGAGGTGAGTGAAGTCGATCGCGAAAGCGAGGCGTGGGAAAGGCCCGCACCGGAAGGTGCGGGCCTTTCCCATGTCCATCGCTTGTCCGTCTCCTGCCGGCTTGTGGGACGGGATGCCGTTCCCGGGACGGATTTTGTCGGACCCGGTTCGTAGTATTTCGAACATGCGATCGAATGTGCTGGGTTCGGCGGCGGAGTTCCGGCGGCGGCCCGCGCGGCGGGTGCGCCCGCCCGTGGACTCCCATCTCGCGCAGGTGTTCATGCGGGATCTGCGCTCGCCCGCGCCACCGCAGTTGCCGATCTTCCGCTCGCGGCGGCAGGGCGAGCTGCTCGCCCGGCTGCTGATCGGCCCCGAGCGCGAGATGAGCATGCTCGACCTCGCCGTCATGCTGCGCACCGACCTCGGCACGGTCGTCCGCGAGGTGGAGCGGCTGTCCCGCGCGGGCATCCTGCGGCTGCGCCGCACCCCGGCCGGACGGCTCGTCTCGCGCGACGCGTCCTCGCCGATGTTCGCGCCGCTGGCCCGCCTGGTGATGCTCGGGTTCGGGCCGTCCGCCGTCGTCACCGAGCACTTCGCGCTGCTGCCCGGGATCGCGGAACTGCACCTGTTCGGCGCCTGGGCCGGCCACTACGCGGACGACGCGTTCCCGTCCGCCGAGGGCGAGCCCATGGGCGACGTCGAGGTCCTGGTCGTCGGTGAGGTGTCGCGTGAGGCCGCCTTCGACGCCGCGCAGGACTGCGCAGCCCGGCTCGGCCTCCCCGTCCACGCCGTCGTCCGCTCGCGCGCCTGCTGGCGTGAGGATGACGACCCCTTCCTACGCGAGATCCGCTCCGGCCCCACCCTCCGGATCCCCTTGCCCTGACCCGTGCCGCGGCGCCTTCCGCGGCCGTGTCGCGCGTTTAATGCGTTGACCGGGTACTTCCCGTATCGGAAGCATTACCGGTATGGGACTCGACGCCTTCGTGCTGTGCCGTTGTTGGCAGGACGGTCACACCACCGAGCCGCCTGTCCCGCGCGAGCTGGTCAAAATGGACGAGTACGGCCCCTATCTGGACGGCGGGTCGGCCGAAGCGGCATCCGACGCGGCGTTCCTGGAGTGGAGGCACCACGCCGCGTGCGCCCACGAGGACATGGAGATCACCAGCGAGAGGATCTCCAACTGGGCCGGCTACCGGTACCTCAGACAGGCGATGGAGACCGCCGGATGGGTGCGATTCCCCGTCCTGCACGAGTACCTGCCCCACGCGAACGGCGGCGAGTTGCCCGCCGAGCGCGCCCGGGAGGCCCTCGGCGAGCTGACGGCGTTCCGCGCGTGTGGCGACGTCGGGCGCGAGACCGTCCTGCTGGACGAGGACACCGGGGCCGTCCTGGCCGAGTACGTCCGTGCGTATGCGGGCGTGTTCGTCTGGGACGGTATGGCCAAGCGCCGCGTCGGCGTGGACGAGCGCGGGCTGTTCGTCGTCGACGACTCCGACCGGGAGCTGTTCCGGGCGCTGCGTTGCACGCAGCGGCGCGTCCGTGCGGGGCGTGTCCGGTTCCGAACCGAGGACGGCGAGGAGACGACGCTCGACCTGACGTCGACCATCGGTGAGCGGGACGGCGCGTACCCGCGGCGGCTGAACGTCGTGGAGCGGCCGCTGAGCGGAACCCACTTCGACTACGCGGTGGAACCGCTGAGACGCCTCTGCGAGGCGTCCGTCCGGACCGGCAATCCGGTCGTCTGGTGCTGAAGGCAGGTGACGAGGTCGAGGCCCCGCTCATCCTTGGGGCCCCGCCCTCGTCCTGCGGCCTGGATCAGGCGGGTGGGTCCTGGAGGACGCCGAGCGGGTTGCCGTTGGGGTCCCGCAGGGTGGCGATCAGCCTTCCGTTGCCGACGTCGCGGATCTCCTCGACGACCGACGCGCCCGCGTCGGTGAGGTCCTGGACGGCCTTCTTGATGTCGTCGACCTCGAAGAAGCAGACCGGGCCGCCCACCGCGGCGTCGCCGCGCTTCGGGGTCAGGCCGATGTCCTGCCCGCCGACCTTGTAGCCCACGTAGTAGGGCTCGTCGGAGTAGGGCTCGACGCCGAGCAGCAGGTCCAGCCGGGCCTTGGCCGCCGGGACGTCCGAGACCGAGTAGATGATCGTCTTGACGCCTGTCATGTGTGTTCTCCTTCCCTCTCACCCTGCTGACACGCGGGAGCGCGTGAGTGTGACGGATCGCTTGCCCAAATCTGGGTGAGATGTGAAGATGACGGCATGTTCCTTCGATGTGCGTAGAGAGCGCCTCGCCGCCGCGCCCGCATGCGGGTGACAACGACGGCAGACGGTGCCCTCGCACATTCACGGCGCGCGCTCTGACGCGCCGTTCGCAGAAGGAACATCCCCATGTTCGCCTCATACGGCGTTGTTCTGCGTTCCCCACGTGCCGCCCGGGTCTTCGGTGCGGCCCTGTTGGGACGCCTTTCCTACGGGACGGCCGGACTGTCCCTGACTCTGACCTTCGTCCAGGCGACCGGCTCGTACGCGCGCGCGGGTGCCATGGTCGCCTTGTTCGGCGGCGCGAGCTGCCTGCTGGCGCCCTGGCGGGCGGGCCTGGTGGACAGGTTCGGCCCGCGTGCCGCGCTCCGTCCGATGGCCGTCCTGTACGGGCTGGGCCTGATCGGGCTCGCCGTCGCCGCCCACCTGGGCTCGACGCCGGTGGCCGGCGTGGTGGCGGTCGCGGCCGGCGCCTGCACGCCGCCGCTGGGCCCGGTGATGCGGGCGCTGTGGGTCGAGCTGGTTCCCGACCGGGACCTGCTCCAGCGCGCCTACAGCCTGGACACGGTCGCCGAGCAGATCATCTTCACGGTGGGACCGCTGCTGGCCGGGTTGTTCGCCGTCCTGTCCAGCGCGACCGTCGGCCTGCTGGTGAGCGCCGGGCTGGTGATCGCCGGGACGTTCGGCCTGACCACCGTCCGCAACACGATCTCGCGCCCCGCCGGCGAAGCGGAGTCGCGTGATGGGGCCGAAAGCGATGAAGGCGGGTCTCAGGTCTCTGCGCCCGGTGCGTGGAGCGTGTTCGGGCGACTCTGGCCGATGCTGCTCGCCATGGCGGCGCTCGGGGCCGCGGAGAGCGGGCTCGCGCTGCTGAACGTCGCGTTCGCCGGAGCCGGTGGCGCGGCCTGGGCGGAGGCGGCGATGTCGGTGGCCGGAGTCCTCGGCGGACTCGTCTACGGCGCGGTGACCTGGCGGATGGCGCCGGGGACGCGGCTGCCGCTGCTGGCCGTCCCGATCGCGCTGGCGCTCGCGGCGGCGGGGCTGGCCCCCGGCGTTCCGGCGCTGATCGCGATCGTCGCGGTCTTCGGCCTGTTCATCGCGCCGACACTGACCACCGGCTACCTGGTCGCGGAGAACGCGGCGCCTCCGCAGCGGCGGACGGCCGTCTCGTCCTGGGTGAACACCGCGTTCAACACCGGATCGTCCCTGGGGGCGGCGGGTGTCGGCGTGCTCACCGACCTGGCGCCGTTGTCGCTGTGCTTCGCGTTCGCGGCGCTGCCGGTGCTGCTGTCGTCCGGGGTGACGCTGGCCGGGACGCGCCTGGCGTCCGGCCGGGCCGCGGATCAGGAGTTGGAGTCGGCGGCGGAGGACGCGCTCGCCGTCCGGTAAAGCTTCTTGACCTTGGAACCGAAGGTCACCGAGTAGGACACGTCCGGGGTGCTGCCACCCTCCTCGTGCCCGCCGATCACGCCGACGAGGGTCTTCTCGTCGTCACCGGCCAGGAACGGGCCGCCGCTGGTGCCGTTCGGGAAGCCGGCGCAGGTGAAGCGGAGCTGGGTCGTGCTGTAGGGCTCGACCCGGTTCCGGCACGCCACCGGGCGGTCGCCCGAGGACGGGTAGCCGACGACGCGGGCCTGGCCGCTCACCGGGCCCTCCGCCTCCAGGGTCATCGCGCCCGCGACGTCCTGGACCCGCCTGCCGCCGCCGTTCGCGTCCGTGACCTGGAGGAACGCGACGTCCGAGTCCTCGTCGCTGGAGGCGGCCCACTCCGGCGGGTCGTACAACGCGACCGCGCGCCAGACCCCGTAAGGCGTCTGGCCGTTGTGGTAGCCGGGCGCGAACGCCACCCCGATGTTTCCGCGCCGGGAGCCGCCGCCCACGCAGTGCGCGGCGGTGACCAGCAGGTTGTGGCCGGGGCTGTCGACGACGCTTGCCGTGCAGGTGTGGTCGTTCAGCTTGCCGTCGTCGTCCATGTCGAACAGCGCTCCGACCGCCGGCAGCCCGTCGAACGCGCTGCTGGACGACTCGGGCGGCCTCGGCGAACCGGCGGCGGCGTCCCCGATGGGCTGCGCCTCACGCGCCGCCTCGGCGGCCCCGCCTCCGGCGGCCGGGGGCCACGACACGACCGCCAGGCCGGCCAGGACCGCCGCGGCGGTCAGCGCGGGGTAGCTCCGACGCGTCACACGGTGCCCGCGTGTCCGCCTGAACAGCCCCATCCGGCCCTCCTGAAGCGATCGTCCGTCCATTCATCTCAGCCCGTGCCCGCCCGATGATTGTGCCTATCCGGTTCTGGAGAGGTCCTGGGACGACCCTGACACTTTCCTGAATGCCTCCCCACGATCGATCTACCTCTGCCCTGGGCCTTACGTTGTGCCTGGTGAGCGGGGGGGTGACATGGCCTGAAATAGGCCATTGCCCTCGCTCCGCCCCGTTGGCCGAGCCGCCCCGCCCTCGCCGACCCCAAAAGCGGGCCCGCTAAGACGAGCCGGTCAGGCAGCGCTGTTTCAGACGGGCCCGGTCAGCCAGGCGGGCCCAGGCAGGCGGTCAGGCGGGGCCGGTCAGGCGGGCCCGGTCAGGCAGGCCAGGCCTGGCAGGCAGGCCAGGCGGGGCCGGGCAGGCCCAGGCAGGCAGGCCCAGGCAGGCCGAGGCGGGCGGGGCCGGGCAGGCCGAGGCGGACGGGGCCGGGCGGGCCCGGGCAGGCGGGCCCGGGCAGGCAGGGCGGGGCAGGCGGGCCGTTTCAGGCGGGGCCGGGAGGGGGCTCCGCGCCGAACACCCAGGGCGCGAGGACGACCATCCAGCCGTCCGGATCGGCGAAGACGGCCGCGCCGTGCCGCTCCCAGTACGGGTTCGCGGGCGCGACGGCCCGATGGCCGCACGCCGTCAGGCGCTCGACGGCCGCGTCCCGCGCCTCGGGACCGCGCAGGTACAGCACGAGCTGGTTCTCCGGATGCGGCTCCGGGATCACCGGCGGAGTGCCGTGCTGCGTGATCTCCATTTGGACGGGAGTCCCGGGCAGCCCGAAGACCACGCCGTCATAGCCGTCATGGCCCCGCCAGGCCGCCAGGACGGGCAGCTCCAGGTCGTCCCGGTAGAACGCCAGGACCTCGTCATAGCGCGCCGTCGGCCGTGCGAACCGCACCGCCCCGACCTCCAGATGCGCGGGCCACACCCGCCCAGCCTCCTCGCTCATGCCTGAGCGTCCTTGGCGGCCTGCTGCGTGTCGGTCTGTGCTTGGGGGGCGGCCTGGGTGGGCTGGGGGTGGGATTCCTGCCAGGCCTGGGTGAGGGCCTCGAGGAGGGTCGTGGTCTCCTGGGCGCCGCTGATGCCGTACCTGCCGTCCAGGACGAAGAAGGGCACGCCGCGGACGCCGATGCGGGTCGCGGTCTGCTCGTCGTGGCGGACGGCGTCGGCGTAGGCGTCGCCCGCCAGGACCGAACGGACCTCGGCGGCGTCCAGCCCGACGCCGGTGGCGACCGCGGTCAGCGCGTCGGCGCCGAAGACGGAGCCCTCGCCGCCGAAGTTCGCCCGGTACAGCGCATGCCGCAGCTCCTCGCCGAGTCCGCGCTCGGCGGCGAGGTGCAGCAGGCGGTGCGCGTCGAAGGTGTTGCCGGTCGAACGGTCCGACGTGTAGGGCAGGCCCTCGGCCGCCGCGAGCCCGGCGACCCGGGCCTCGGCCTCTTCGGCCTGCTCGCGCGACATGTCGTACTTGGACATCAGCATCTCCATCACGGGCCCGGTCTCGGCGGGGGAGAGGTTCGGGGCGAGCTCGTAGGAGTGCTGGACGACCTCGATGTCGTCGCGGTGTTCGAACCCGGCCAGCGCCGCGTCGAAGCGTGCCTGCCCGATGTAGCACCAAGGGCAGACGATGTCGGTCCAGATGTCGACGCGCACGGCGGGGCCTTTCAGGTAGGGATGGGAGCCTTACCCCAAGGGCAACACCCCGCTACCGTGCGACATTTCCGCCGACCGGATGAGCGGTCGGACGGCCGACCGGGTCACGAGGCCTCCAGAGCCCGCGCCAGCGCGCCGTGGTCGTGGTAGTCGCGGCTGTGGACGATCAGCCCGTTCCGGACCCGCAGCACCTGGATGTTGCCCACCTCGAACTCGGCGCCGGTGGCGGTCACCTCACCGGCGTAGCCGAACTCGGCGACGATCACTTCGGGGTCCTGGGTCTCGTGGACGACCAGGTTCTCGACGCGCAGCCGGAACGGCCCCTTGTCCGCCTTCGCGAAGTGCTCGGCGATGGCGGCCCGGCCCTCGATGCGGGCCGGGGCCGGGGGCGTCACGAATGGCTGCTCGACCACCGCGTCCTCGGCGTAGAGGGCGGCCAGATCGCCCCAACGGCCGTCCGAGATGCCCTGGGACAGGCGCTCGAAGGTCTCGCGCGGGGTCATGAGCGGGCTCCCATCGCCGCGGTGAACGCCCGGTGGTGCGCGTAGTCGCGCGCCTCGAGGATCAGGCCGTCCCGGATCCGCATCACGAAGATGTTCGGGATCGTGAAGCGGACGCCGGTGCCGGTGTTGCGCCCGTCGTAGGCGAACTCGGCGACGATCACCTCCGGGTCGGACGTCTCGTGCACGGCGACGTCGCGGACGGTCATCTCGAACGGCATCCCCGGCACCTGGGCGAAGTGCTCGCGCAGCGCCTCGCGCCCCTCGAACCGGGACTCCGGATGGGCGAACGGGTGGGTCACGAACGCGTCCTCGGCGTAGAGGAGGTGCAGGTCATCTGTCTTCTTGGCGGCCAGGCCCTCGACCAGCCGCAGGAAGACATCCCTCGGGTCGGGCATGCTGCGCTCCCGTCGTAGAATCGGAGTGCTCACTCCGATTCCAAAAATACGGAGTCATCACTCCGCTTGTCAATCCGGGAGGTGCGATGGCCACCGAGCCGACGCCCGAGAAGTCCGCCGCGCCCGCCAGGCCGCTGCGTGCCGACGCTGCGCGCAACCGGGCGAAAGTGCTGGTCGCCGCCAGGGAGGTCTTCGCCGAGCGCGGCACCGGAGCGTCCACGGAGGAGGTCGCCAAGCGCGCCGGGGTCGGCATCGGCACGGTCTTCCGGCACTTCCCGACCAAGGAGTCGCTGCTGGAGGCCGTCCTCGGCGAGATCCTGGCCGGGTTCGCCGAGCAGGCGAGGGTGCGGACGGAGTCCCCCGACCCCGCCGGCGCGTTCTTCGACTTCTTCCAGTTCGTCGTGGGGGAGTCGGCCACCAAGAACGCCGTCTCCGCCGAGCTGACCGGCGCGGGCATCGACCTTCACGCCATCGGCGACGATGCGATGCAGGAGATGAGAAAGGAGCTGAGGGGTGCGCTGGGCGTTCTGCTCACGCGCGCGCAGGAGGTCGGGGCGGTGCGCGCCGACGTCGGCCTCGGCGAGGTGATGGCTCTGCTTGCGGGAACGTCCCAGGCCGCCCAGAACCTGGACGTCGTCGTGCGCGGGCGCGTCCTCGACGTGGTCTTCGACGGCCTCCGCGCCCAGCACCCCTGAGCGACCGCTGCGCCTCGAGCCGCTGGAGTGCTGACGCCGAGGTCAGTGCGCGGCGGGTCAAGGTCCGGCGGCGCCGAGGCTCGAGGTCCGGCGGCGACGCGGTCCGAGGTCCGGCGGTGGCGCGATGCGAGGTCCGGCGGTGGCGCGATGCGAGGTCCGGCGGTGGCGCGATGCGAGGTCCGGCGGTGACGCGGTGCGAGGTCGGGCGGCGGCGCGGTTCGAAGCCAGGCGGCGCCGAGGGTGAGCGCCTGGGCGGCGACGCCGTTCGAAGTCGGGTGGCGTCGAGGCTGCGACGGCAGGCGGCGTGGAGGGGGGAGGTCAGGTGGCGACGCGGAGGTAGTGCGCCCAGTAGCCGGCCCAAGGGCCGTACGTCTCGCCGAGTTTCCGCACGTCGGCGGGGGTGAGTGGACGGCCGTAGGCGCGGGAGGCGGCGGTGACGAGCTGCTTCTCGCCCGGCACCTCGTCCATCCGGCCGAAGCCTCTGATCAGGATGAAGGTGGCCGACCAGGGGCCGATGCCGGGGAGGTTCAGCAGGACGTCCTTGGCCTCCTCGAAGGGGGCCGTGCGCAGGTGGTCCTCGTCGAGGTCGAGCCAAGCGCGGACGGTTCCGTCGAGGTACTGGCCCTTGCGGAGGTTGCCGACGAGCTCGGCGATGCGTCCGGCGGGCAGGGACGCCAGCTGCTCGACGTCCGGGAACGCCCGGTACGGGACGTCGTCCACGGTCAGGACGTTGTCGAAGGCCTCGGCGAGGGCCTGCTTCTCCTTGGCGGCGACGGGCAGGGCCGTGCGCTGCGACAGGATCGCCCAGACGGCGTTCTCCAGCGGCGTCGGGAACTTGACCTGGTGGTAGCCGTGCAGCCGGTCGATCACCGGCGCGAAGCCGGGATCGCGGCGGCCGATCTCGTAGAAGCCGGTGAGGTCGTCGTCCAGGCTGAGCCAGGACGTGATCTGCCGCCGGACCTCCGCGATCTCGTCGTCCGAGGGCGGCCGTCCGTCGGACAGCAGGTCGCAACGCAGCCCCTCGCCGTCCGCCGACGCCGCCAGCCGGACGCCGAACGTGCGGCCGCGGGCGCGCAGGGCGCGGGTCAGCGTTCCGCCGTCCACCCGCTGCTGTCCGGCGGTCGGCCGGAACCCGGACAGGAAGCGCAGCTGCGGCGCGAAGTCGAACGGCCGGACGGCGGGAAGCGTGAACGTGGTCATGACGCCCTCTCTTTGGCTGCGCGAAGATGATCTGCGTGCATCCTAAAAGCCCCCACCGACATTCCGGCCGCGCCCGGCGCGGGCCGTCCGGGAGGGGCGGGTGGATCAGCCGGGGAGGGCGTAGCGGCCGTCGTCGAGCGGGTCGACGAGGCCGTCGGAGATCAGGCCGTCGAGGGCGCGTTCGCGCTGGACGGCGTCCGACCACACCACGTCCAGGGCCGGCTTGCCGACCGGCTCGTGGGCGTCGCGCAGGACGGCGAGCAGGCGGCCCCGGCACTGCCGGTCGGTGCCCGCGTAGGACTGTCCGCGGCGTGGCGGGCCGTCGTAGGCGGGACGGCCCCGCGCCTGCCACTCGCACTGGGAAAGGACGGGGCAGTCGACGCAGCGCGGCGAGCGGGCCGTGCAGACCAGCGCGCCCAGCTCCATGACCGCCACCGACCAGCGGGCGGCGGTCGGCGGGTCCAGGGGCAGCAGGGACTCGGCCGTCGTGACCTCGGCGCGGGTCTGCGACTTCGGCGGGTACTCGACGCCGTCGATCATCCGCGCCAGGACGCGCCGGACGTTGGTGTCCAGCACGGCGTGCCGCTGCCCGAAGGCGAAGCTCGCGACGGCCGCCGCCGTGTAGGAGCCGATTCCGGGCAGGTCGAGCAGGGCCTCGTGCGCGTCCGGAACCGCGCCGCCGTGCCGGTCGACGATCGCCTGCGCCGCCGCGTGCAGCCGGAGCGCGCGGCGCGGGTAGCCGAGCCGTCCCCAGGCGCGCACGGCCTCCCCGGACGGCTCGGCGGCGAGCGCGGCGGGCGTCGGCCAGCGCTCCATCCAGGCGTGCCAGGCCGGGAGGACCCGGACCACCGGGGTCTGCTGCAACATGATCTCGCTGACCAGGACGCCCCAGGGGGTCGCGTCGGGCGCCCGCCAGGGCAGGTCCCGGGCGTGCGCGTCGTACCAGGCCAGGATCGGGTCGGTGAACTTCCGCATGACGAGGTGCATTGTGACACGGCGGGTCGCCACGTCCCGGACGATCCCCATATGCATACTGTCCGCATGGACGCGGATACTGAACGTGATCCTGAGGAAGAGTGGGGGATCGACCAGTACTGGCGGCGGCGGGCGATCGCGCTCGCCGCGGCGCTGGGCGTGGTCGGCCTGACCGCCTGGGCCTGCGGCGCGTTCGGCGGCGCGGGCGGCGACGCGAAGAAGGCGCCGCTGCAGAGCGTCGCCGGGGTCGGATCGGCGGTGCCCGCGCCGTCGGCCTCGCCCGGCGTGCCCGTCCCGGCGCCCACGGTCACGGTCACCAAGACCTCCAAGGTCACCCTGCGGCCCAAGGTGGCGGCTCCGAAGGACGGCGACGCCTGCGCGCCCCGCGACGTCGTGGTGAACTTCGCCTCCAGCGGCGACAGTTTCGCCCGTGACGCGCGGCCGTCGTTCCGGCTCACCGTGGTCAACACGGGGCAGCGCACCTGCCGCTACGACGTCGGGACGCACAGCCTGGACGTCCGCATCACCTCCGGCTCCGACAAGGTGTGGGCGGCGTCGGTCTGCGACGGCGGCTCTGGGGCGTCCGTGCAGACGTTGCGGCGCGGCATCCCGTATGTGACCACGGTGACCTGGGACCGCAAGCGCTCCGGAGCCGACTGTTCGGGCAAGCGCGACAAGGCGCTGCCCGGGACGTACGTCGCGGCCCTGAAGGCCGACCAGGTGAAGCCCCAGAAGCAGGTCTTCCACCTGCGCTGACGGCTGCGCTGACGGCTGTGGTGACGGCGGCGGCGGTGAACCGGGTGCGTATTGGTCCTCTGGAACGGACCGCGGTTGGCCCTGTCCAGAGGACCGCCGCGGCGGCAGGGTGGTCCGCGACCATCACGCCGGACGGGGGACCATGTACTTCCAGCACTCGCCGAACCTCTGGGCCGACCACCCGGACCTGGTCGCCGGGGCCGTCGTCGTCGCGGACGGCATCACGCCGGACGCCGACGCGAGCGCCCGCGTCGCCGACCACACCGCCGCCGCCCTCGCCCGGCTGGCCGGAGCCGGCCAGGAGGCCGACCTCCCCGAGATCAAGGCCTGGCGGCGGACGTTCGCCGCGATGGGCCTCAAGCCGACGCAGTACCGGTGCGCGTCCGAGGCGCTGTTGCGGCGCGTCCGGAAAGAGGGCTCGCTGCCCGCGATCCATCCGCTGGTTGACCTGTGCAACGCGGTCTCGGCGGCCTTCGCGATCCCGGTCGCCGCGCTCGACCTCGCGGCCGTGACCGGCGGCCTCACGGTCCGTCCGGCGGACGGCACGGAGGAGTACGAGACCTTCGGCGGCGAGACCGAGCACCCTGCGCCCGGTGAGGTCACCTACGCCGACGAGGCGGGCCGCGCCCACGCGCGCCGCTGGACGAACCGGCAGAGCGGCCGGTCCGCCGTCCGCCCGGCGACCCGGTCCGTCCTGATCGTCGCCGAGGCCATGCACGAGACGGCGGTGTCGGACGTGCCGAAACTGGTCGCGGCGCTCGCCGACGAGATCGCCGGACTCTGGCCGGTCGGCCCGGTGACCGCCCGCGTCACCGCGTCCGCCCCGCGCCTCGACTTCTGACCGCGCCCGGCCGCTGCGGGGCGGCCGGGCGGGAGGTCAGACGTAGCGTTCGAGGATGGAGGACTCGGCGAGCCGGGACAGGCCCTCGCGGACGCTGCGGGCCCGCGACTCGCCGACGCCGCCGACGGCCTGGAGGTCGTCGATGGACGCGGCGAGCAGCTTCTGCAGGCCGCCGAAGTGCTCGACCAGGCGCTCCACGACCAGGCTCGGCAGCCGCGGCACCTTCGCCAGCAGCCGGTAGCCCTTCGGGGAGACGGGCAGGTCGAGCGAGTCCGGCCCGGCGAAGCCCATCACCTCGGCGACCGTGGTCAGGTCGAGCAGCTCGTTCGCCGACAGGACGTCCAGGTTCGCCAGCACCGTCTCGACCCCGACCGCGCGGGCCGTGGCGGACGGGTAGTCGCGGACGATCAGCTCGCGGTCGACGTCCACGCCGGACACCAGCTCGTCGAGCTGGAGCGACAGCAGCCGCCCGTCGGTGCCGAGCTCGACGACGTAGCCCTCGATCTCGTCGGCGATCCGGCGGACCATCTCCAGCCGCTGCACCACCGCGGACACGTCCCGGACGGTGACCAGGTCCTCGATCTCGAGGGCCGAGAGCGTGCCGGACACCTCGTCCAGCCGCAGCTTGTAGCGTTCGAGCGTGGCGAGCGCCTGGTTCGCCTTGGACAGGATGGCCGCCGAGTCCTCCAGGACGTAGCGGACGCCGTCCAGATAGAGCGCGATGATGTTCATGGACTGGCTCACCGAGATCACCGGCCGTCCGGTCTGCCGCGCGACCCGTTCGGCCGTGCGGTGCCGGGTGCCGGACTCCTCGGTCGGGATCGTGGAGTCGGGCACGAGGTGCACGGCGGCGCGCACGATCCGGCCCCGGGTGTCGTCGATGACGATCGCCCCGTCCATCTTGGCGAGCTCGCGCAGCCGGGTCGCGGAGAACTCCACGTCCAGCTCGAAGCCGCCGGTGCAGATCTCACTGACCTGCGCGTCGTAGCCGAGCACGATCAGTCCGCCGGTGTGGCCGCGCAGGATGCGCTCCAGACCGTCCCGGATCTGGGTGCCCGGGGCCACCGCGGCGAGCGTCGCGCGGCGTCGTTCGTCATGACCCTTGTCGATTGCTGGCACCTGGCCCCCGGAGGTCGCTTACCGGCGTCAGTTTACCGAGAGGGCCGGGCGGGCGGCTCCTCCCCTGGTCGCAAGCGTGACGTGAACGGAACCGATCGGTGAGGCGGACGTGTCAGGGGGCCGTGAAGGACACCTGCAGCGCCTGGGTCAGGCTGTCCACCTCCATCACCTTCATACCCTCGAAATCGCTGAGCAGGGGGTCGGCGCGCCTGAGCGGCGATCCGTCGCCGAGCTCCAGCGACCCGCGCGGCACCACCGCGTGCTTGAACCCGAGCCGGGCCGCCTCGGCCAGCCGCCGCTGGACGCCCGGCACCACCCGAACCTCGCCCGCGAGCCCGACCTCGCCGAGCGCGACCAGCGTCGGCGACAGCGACTGCTCGACCGTCGACCCGGCCACGGCCAGGGCCATCGCGAGGTCGACGGACGTCTCGTTCAGCCGCACCCCGCCGACCGTGGAGACGTACACGTCCTGCTCGTGCATGGAGATCTTGCAGCGCTGCGCGAGGACGGCCAGCACCATCGCGACGCGCGAGGCGTCCAGCCCGGAGTGCGCGCGGCGCGGGGACGGCAGGTGCGACTTGGCGACCAGGGCCTGCACCTCCGCGACCAGCGGACGGCGGCCCTCCAGCGTGACCGTCACGCAGGTGCCGGGCACCGGCTCCTCGCGCCGGGTGAGGAACAGCCCGGACGGGTCGGGCAGCCCGACGAGGCCGACTTCGGACAGGTCGAAGCAGCCCAGCTCGTCCGTCGGGCCGTACCGGTTCTTGATGGCCCGGATCATGCGCAGCCGGCTGTGCCGGTCGCCCTCGAAGTACAGGACGACGTCGACCAGGTGCTCGAGCAGCCGGGGCCCGGCGATCGCGCCCTCCTTGGTGACGTGCCCGACCAGGACGACCGTGATGCCGCGTTCCTTGGCGACCCGGATCAGGTTGGCGGCGACCTCGCGGATCTGGGTGACCCCGCCGGGCGCGCCGTCCACCTCGGACGTCCCGATCGTCTGGATGGAGTCGACGACCAGCAGCACCGGCTCGACCGCGTCGATGTGGCCCAGGATCGCCGACAGCTCGGTCTCGGCGGCCAGGTACAGGTCGTCGGTGATCGCGCCGACCCGGTCGGCCCGCAGCCGTACCTGCTCGGCCGACTCCTCCCCGGTCACGTAGAGCACCGGCGTCCGCTCATGCCCCTCGGCGCCCGCCTCTCCGGCGTCGTCGTCCGCGCCGCCCCCGGCGCGGACGGAGGCCAGCGGATCCTGCGCGGAGCCCTGGCCGGTGCGGGCCTGCGGCGGGACGTTCGCGAGCGCCGGAGCGGACGCGAGGGCCGCGACCTCCAGCAGCAGCGTGGACTTGCCGATGCCGGGCTCGCCCGCCAGCAGCAGGACCGCCCCCGGCACGATGCCGCCGCCGAGCACCCGGTCGAGCTCGTCCAGGCCGGTGGGGCGGGTGCGCGCGGACCGCACGTCCACCTGCCCGATCGGACGCGCCGGAGCCGACACCGGCCCGGCCGACACCACCCGTGCGGGCGTGGCGGAGGCGGACTCGACGATCGAGCCCCACGCCTGGCACTCGCCGCACCGCCCCACCCACTTGGACGTCTGCCAGCCGCACTCGCCGCAGTGGTAGGCCGCCCGCGCGGTCTTCGCCTTCGCCATGCGCCGAAGCGTACGTCCCGCCACTGACAGAAGCGCCGGACCCCGTCCCGACCAGGCCAGATTTGGGTCACCTCGCGTGTCCGGCCGATGACCCCCCGCCCGGAAACCCCTACCGTGACTCCGGGAGCCCGGCCCGGGGAGCGCCGGCTCACGGTTCCGCCGCGAAAGGACCCGGGACATGCGCAGACTCGCCACCACGCTCGCCCTGACGATCACCGCCGCCGCGCCACTGCCCGCCACGGCCGCCGGACGGACGGGCGGAGGCCTCCGCTACGCGGCCCTCGGCGACTCCTACACGGCCGGTCCGATGATCCCGAAGCAGCACGGCCTGGTGGGCTGCCTGCGCTCGGACCACAACTACCCGTCCCTGGTCGCCGCGTCCCTGAAGGCGAGGCTCTCCGACGCGAGCTGCACCGGCGCCGAGACCTCCGACATCACCCACCCGCAGTCCACCACGTCCGGCGACAACCCGGCCCAGATCGACTCGGTCACCCGCGACACCGACCTGGTGACCCTCGGCATCGGCGGCAACGACGTGGGCTTCAGCAAGATCCTCCTCGCCTGCGCCGCCGAGAGCCTCAGGTCCCCGAGGGGCGCCCCCTGCTCCACCCACTACGGGGACACCCTCGACAAGCGCATCAAGGACACCGCGCCGAAGATCGGGGCCGTCCTCCGCAAGATCCACGCCCGGGCCCCGCACGCGCGCGTCCTGCTCGTGGGCTACATGCGCCTCCTGCCCGACGGCGCCGGCTGCTGGCCCGCAGTTCCCTTGTCCGCCGGCGACGTCCCCTACCTGAACACCGCCGAACGCCACATGAACGCCATGCTCGCCGCCACGGCCGCCGCCAACGGCGCCACCTTCGTCGACACCTACAAGGGCACCGAGGGCCACGACGTCTGCGCCTCGTCCCGCACCCGCTGGGTGGAGGGCTTCCTCCCGGCCCACAGGGCCGCCCCAGGCCACCCCAACAAGGCCGGCATGCGCCAGATAGCCGCCCGCGTCCGCTCAGCCTTCAACTCCACCACCAACACCTGAGCGGCGGCCCGCAGGGCCTCAGAGGGAGAGGTTCTTGCGGGTTCGGGTTATGAGGTCGGCGAGGTGGTCGGAGACCGCGGCGGGGCGTTCGAGCATGGCCATGTGGCCGGCGTCGGCGAGGACCTCGAGGCGGGCGGTGGGGATCCGGGCGGCGAGGCGGAGGGTGTGGCCGACCGGGGTGAGGAGGTCGTGCTCGCCGCCCAGGACGAGGGTCTCGATGCCCGCGAGGTGGGCGCACTCGGAGACGACGTCGGTGGTGATCATCGAGTGCAGGAAGTCGAGGACGGCGTCCATGCGGGTGTCGTCGGCCATCCGCTCGGCGAAGGCGACGGCGGCGGGACTGGCGTCCGGGCCGAAGGCGACGTGGTCGATGAAGAGGAGGGAGCCGTCGCGGCCGAGGTGGCGGGCCTTCTCGATGAGGGACGAACCGGCGCCGGCCATGCGGAGGGTCCGGGGGAGGGTGTGCTGGGTCAGGCGGGCCGCGAGGGCCGGGAGGCCCAGGGTGACCTCGCCGAGGCCGCCGGACGAGGTGTTGCAGAGGGCCGCGGCGACGACGCGGTCGCCGAACAGGTGGGGGTACTCGTCGGAGAAGCGCTGGACGGTCATGCCGCCCATGGAGTGGCCGACGAGGACGACCGGAACGCCCGCCGGGACGGTCTGCTCGATCACGTCGGCGAGGTCGTGGCCGAGGCGGTGCAGGCCGTTGTCGTCGCGGGCGCCGCCGTCGGAGCGGCCGTGGCCGCGCTGGTCCCAGAAGACGAGGCGGCCGAGGTCGCGCAGGGCGCGGCGCTGGAAGTGCCAGGAGTCCTGGGAGAGCGTCCAGCCGTGGGAGAAGACGATCGCCAGGTCGGCGCGGTCCTCGCCGTCCACCTCGGCGTAGAGGCGGGTGCCGTCGGACGCGCGGACCGGGGCGGGACGGCCGCGCAGGGAGCCGAACGGCTCGGCGGCGTGCGGGTCGGGACGGTTCCGGAGGCGGCGGACGGCGCGGCGCTGCGCGGCGATCCCGGCTCCGCCGAGGAGCGCTGCCGAGCCCGCGCCGACGGCGGTCGCGGTGAGGGTGGTCCTGGCGCTGCGCATCGGTCTCCCAGGGGGCGGAGGGGGCGGGCGGACCGATTGTTATACAAGTCGTCTAGTAGGCGGAAGGGGATGTGACCTACCAGTCAGTTGTGCGCCACCAGAGGTTGACCGCGTAGTCCACCGTGAGGCCCTCGTGCTCGCGCTCGAAGGCGGCGGCGAGCTTCTCGGGGAACTCGATCCGCAGGACGGCGGCGAGGTCGGCGCGGTTCTGGAACTCCCAGCGGATCATGAGGGGCTCGCGCCGGAAGCCCCGGCGCGTCCAGAAGCGCTCGACGCCGGACGGGTCGTAGGACGGCAGCCCGCGCCGGAACCAGCCGCCGAAGGTGCTCCGGGTGGCGTCGTTGTCCACGATGAAGATCGTCCCGCCGCGCCGGACGACCCGCTCCAGCTCGGCGAGGCCCGGCTCGCAGCCCGGCCCGAAGAAGTAGGCCCAGCGGACGTGCACGACGTCGATCGACGCGTCCGGAAGGGGCAGGGCCTGGGCGGCGCCCACCCGGACGGCCACGTTCTGGAGGCCCTGGACGCGCCTGCGGGCGGCGGCGGCCAGGCCCGCGTGCGGCTCGACGCCCACGACCCGGGACGCCTCGGCCGCGAACCGGGGCAAATGGAACCCCGTTCCGCAGCCGAGATCGAGGACGGTGCGGCCCGCCCAGGGGGCGATCCCGCGCATCGCGGACTCGATCAAGCCGTCCGGGTCGACGGCGCGGTTCTCGATCTCGTAGACCGAGGGGGAGTTCCAGATGTTGGGGCTGGGCACGGCGCCCGGTGCGATCTCGACCACGCTGCAGAGGGTAGCCACCCGTCTGAGGTCGGGAAACGTCGGGAAACGCGGCGGGCGCGGCACCGGGGGGTTGAGGGCGGGGTCCTGGCGATTAGGCTGGCGACGAACGCACCCGGCGGCGCCGACGACGCCCGCCGGCCGGGAGACCGTGCGAACCGAGACGGCGAGGGAGCCTTGACCCCGCAGCACAACGGCACCGCAGCTCCGGCGATCCGCGTCCCGGACGCCCCGATCACGCTGTCCAGCGCGTCGGTGTATCCGGAGAAGGTGCCGAGCGCCTTCGAGATCGCCGCCCTGCTCGGGTACGACGGCGTGGAGGTCATGGTCTCCACCGACGCGTCCTCGCAGGACCTCAACGTCCTGCGCCGGCTGTCGGACTACCACCAGGTGCCGATCAAGTCGATCCACGCGCCCTGCCTGCTGCTCACCCAGCGGGTCTGGGGGCGCGAGCCGTGGGGCAAGCTCGTCCGCTCCAAGGAGGTCGCCGAGCAGCTCGGCGCGGACGTCGTGGTCGTCCACCCGCCGTTCCGCTGGCAGCGCGAGTACGCCCGCGACTTCATCGACGGCATCACCCGCATGCAGGACGAGACGGACGTCCACTTCGCCGTCGAGAACATGTTCCCCCTGAAGGCCCGGGGCGCCGAGGCGGGTCTGTACGCCCCCGACTGGAACCCGGTCGACCAGCCGTATCCGCACGTCACGCTGGATCTCTCGCACACGGCCGTGTCGAAGTCGGACGCGTTCGAGATGGCCGTCCAGCTCGGTGACCGGCTCCGGCACGTCCACCTGGCCGACGGCCTCGGCGTCACCAACAAGGACGAGCACCTCGTCCCGGGGCGCGGCAACCAGCCGTGCGGCCCGGTGCTGGAGAAGCTGGCCGAGGACGGCTTCGGCGGGCAGATCGTCATGGAGGTCAACACGCGCCGCGCGTCCAGCCGCGCCGAGCGCGTGGAGGACCTGGCCGAGGCGCTCGCCTTCGCCCGCCTGCACCTCGCCGCGGCCCACCGCACCTGGGAGGTCAGCGCCGCCGGCGAGGTCTCCCCCCGGACGGGCGGCCGATGACCGGCGGACCTTCGCCCTCCTCCCCGTCGGGAGCGGCCTCTCAGGAGGCGCCGGGAGCGGAGTCCGCGGGGGCGGGACGGCGTGCGCCCGGGCGTCCCGCCGGACGCACCGACACGCGGGAGAAGATCCTCGCCGCCGCCCGCGACCTGTTCGCCGAGAAGGGCTTCGACGGCGCGTCGCTGCGCGCCATCGCGCGTGAGGCCGGGGTCGACCCGGCGCTCGTCCACCACTATTTCGGCAGCAAGGAGGGCGTGTTCGTCGCGGCGATGCGCTTCCCGGTGAACCCGGCTGAGCTGCTGCCGAAGGTCATGGCCGGTGATCCGGACCGGCTCGGCGAGCTGTTCGCCCGCTCGTTCATCGGCGTCTGGGACGACCCGGACAAGCGCGCCCCGATCGTGGCCATGCTCCGCAGCGCGATGACCAACGAGCGGGCCGCCACGCTGATGCGGGAGTTCGTCACCTCGACGCTCCTGGAGCGGTTCGCCGCCGCCCGCGAGGTGCCCCTGCTGCGGATCCAGGCCGCGATCGGGCAGCTGATCGGCATGATGATCCTGCGGCACGTGATCCGGGTGGAGCCGCTGGCCTCCGCCACCCCGGACGAGCTGGTCGCCCTGGTCGCCCCGACGCTCCAGCGCTACATCGACGGCAAGTAGCCCCGGCTCACCGCCCCCCGGCCCGCACGCTTCCCCCTGCCCCACCCTCCTTCTCGGCGTTTCGCCGACCCCCTTCCCGCGCCCGCGGGTCCTTGACCTCGCCCTCGTGCGGACGTAAATTCAACACATGATGAGTTCTGTGCCGGCCGTCGAGGTCGAGGGCCTCCGGGTCGTCCGCGGTGGCAAGCCCGTGCTCCGCGACGTCTCGTTCGAGGCGCCGCGCGGAGCGGTCCTCGGCCTCATCGGGCCGAGCGGCTGCGGCAAGACCACGCTCATGCGCTGCCTGGTCGGCGTCCAGATCGTCCAGGCGGGGACGGTCACCGTGCTCGGCGAGCCCGCCGGATCCAGGGGGCTGCGGCGCCGGGTCGGGTACTCGACGCAGATCCCGGCCGTCTACGCCGACCTGTCCGTCCGGGAGAACATGCGGTACTTCGGGGCCGTCCTCGGCGCGCCGCGCACCGACGCCGACCGGGTCATCGAGGAGGTCGGCCTCGGCGACCTCCGCGACCAGGTGGTCGGAACGCTGTCCGGCGGGCAGCTGAACCGCGCGAACCTGGCCGCCGCGCTGCTCGGCGAGCCCGAGCTCCTCGTCCTGGACGAGCCGACCGTCGGCCTCGACCCCGTCCTGCGCGAGGAGCTGTGGGCGCTGTTCCGCGAGCTCTCCGGGCGCGGGACGACGCTGGTGGTGTCCAGCCACGTCATGGACGAGGCGGGCCGCACCGACCGCCTGCTGCTCATGCGGGAGGGCGAGATCCTCGCGGACGCCGCGCCGCGTGAGCTCACCGAGCGGACCGGGACCGCCGACCTGGACGCGGCGTTCCTCCACCTGATCCACGAGCGAGCGGAGAGCCCGGCATGAGTTCCGGCATCGGCGCCGTCCTGAGCCCGGCGATCACCCTCGCCACCACCCGGCGCATCCTGTCCCAGCTCAGGCACGACCACCGCACCCTCGGGCTGCTGATCGGCGTGCCGAGCCTGCTGATGATCCTGCTCCGGTACGTGTTCGACGAACCGGCGCTGTTCGACCGGATCGGGCCGATGCTGCTCGGCCTGTTCCCGTTCATCATCATGTTCGTCGTGACCTCGGTCGGCACTCTGCGCGAGCGCACCGGCGGCACGCTCGAGCGCCTGATGACCACGCCCACCGGCAAGCTGGACTTCCTGCTCGGCTACGCCCTGGCGTTCGGCCTGCTGTCGCTGGTGCAGGTCGGGGTCGTCCTGGTGATCTCGCTGTCCTGGCTGGGGCTCGACCTGAAGGGCTCGGTCTGGTCGCTGGTCCTGGTCGCGGTCCTGGACGCGCTGCTCGGCATGGCCACCGGCCTGTTCGCCAGCGCGTTCGCGCGCACCGAGTTCCAGGCCGTCCAGTTCATGCCCGCGTTCGTCCTGCCGCAGGTGCTGCTGTGCGGGCTGCTGATCCCGCGCGACAGCATGGCGACCTGGCTGCGGGTGATCTCGGACGTCCTGCCGCTGTCCTACGCGGTGGACGCCATGCAGCGGGTGTCGCGCGAGCCGTCCTTCTCCGCCTCGCTCCTCTGGGACGTGGTGGTGATCGCCGCCTTCACCCTGGCCTCCCTGGCGCTCGGGGCGGCCACCCTCCGCCGCCGCACCGGCTGACCTCCGCGGGGCGGGCCGGCCGACCTGCGAGACTCGCGGGACGGGGCCGTGATCGTTTCGCGACGGGTGGGTATGACCTCGGACGACGCGGGACGAGCACGAGGAGGTCGCCGTCCCGCTCACCGGAAGGACAGACCCGTGCTCCGTCAGGCTCTGCTGGCAGCCTCGCACAGCCGCGCCGCGCGCAAGGTCATGGAGACCGCGCCCGGCGCGCGCCGCGTCGTGCGGCGCTTCGTCGCGGGCGAGACGACCGACGACGCGCTGCGCGTCACGGGCGAGCTGACCGCCGCGGGCCTGCTGGTCAGCCTGGACGTGCTGGGCGAGGACACCCTCGACACCGACCAGGCCGACGCGAACGTCGACGACTACGCCGCGCTGCTCGTCCGCCTGGGCGAGGAGGGGTTCGCCGACCGGGCCGAGGTGTCCCTCAAGCTCAGCGCCGTCGGCCAGTCCCTGGACGAGTCGCTCGCCCTGGCCAACGCCGGCCGGGTCTGCGCCGCCGCCCGGGACGCGGGCACGACCGTCACGCTGGACACCGAGGAGTGCGAGACGGTCGACGCGACCCTGCGCGTCCTCACCGAGCTGCGCCGCGAGTACCCGGAGACGGGCATCGCGATCCAGTCCTACCTGCGGCGCTCCGAGGAGTACTGCGCGGAGCTGGCGTACGAGGGCTCGCGCGTCCGGTTGTGCAAGGGGGCCTACAGTGCGCCGGAGTCGGTGGCGTTCACCGACACGGTCGAGATCGACAAGTCCTACGTCCGGTGCATGCGGGTCCTGATGGCGGGCCAGGGCTACCCGATGCTCGCCACGCACGACCCGCGGCTGATCGAGATCGCGGGCGCGCTCGCCGCGCTGCACGACCGGGACTCGTCCGGATTCGAGTACCAGATGCTCTACGGGGTCCGGCCCCAGGAGCAGCGGCGGCTGGCGGACGAGGGCGGGCGGGTCCGCGTCTACACGGCGTTCGGACGCGAGTGGTACGCCTACTTCATGCGGCGGCTCGCTGAGAACCCCTCCAACCTGGGGTTCTTCTTCCGGTCCATGGCCGGAAGGTCCTGACCGGGCGCTCGCTACGCTGGGGTGCGTTCCCGTTCCCCGACGTCCCATGGCTAGGTGTGCACAATGATCGCGATTCTCGGTGCGGGCAAGATGGGCGAGGCGCTGCTGTCCGGCGTCCTGCGGGCCGGGCGCCGGCCGGCCGAACTGAGGGCCACGGCCCGCCGTGAGGAGCGCGCCGCGCTGCTGCGCGAGCGGTACGGCGTCGAGACGGTCTCCAACCGGGAGGCCGCCAGGACCGCCGACGTGCTCATCCTCGCGGTGAAGCCGCAGGACATGGGCGCGCTGCTGGACGAGATCGGCGCGCACGTCCCGGCCGGGACGCTGGTGATCTCGATGGCGGCGGGCATCACGTCCGGCTTCGTCGAGGACCGGCTCGGCGAGGGCGTCCCGGTCGTCCGGGTCATGTCGAACACGCCCGTCCACGTGGACGAGGCGATGAGCGTGATCTCGCCCGGATCGCACGCGGGGGAGGACCACCTCAAGCTCACCGAGGAGCTGCTCAGCCCGGTCGGCAAGGTGCTGCGCATCCCCGAGTCCCTGCAGGACGGCGCGACCGCCCTGTCCGGCAGCGGCCCGGCCTACTTCTTCTACCTGGTCGAGGCCATGGTGGACGCGGGCATCCTGCTCGGCATGCCGCGCGCCGCCGCGCTGGAGATGGTGATCCAGTCGGCCGTCGGCGCGGCGATCATGCTGCGCGACTCCGGCGAGCACCCCGTCCTGCTGCGCGAGGCGGTGACCTCGCCGGGCGGGACGACCATCGCCGCGATCCGCGAGCTGGAGAGGCACGGCGTCCGGGCGGCCGTCCTCGAGGCGATCGAGGCGGCCCGCAACCGAGGCCGCGAGCTCGCCGCCGGCTGACCGCCAGGCCATGCCGCGAGCGGGGCAGGGCCGAGAAATCCGGGATGAGTTTCGGTGGGATTGAGCCGAATGGCCTCTGCCGTACGTGTTAAGGGCATGGGACTTGTGCTTCGCCTACTCGTGGCAGCAGGGCTCGCCGTGGACGCGGTGGTGCACTGGCGGTTCGCGCCGCAGATGAAGTACGTGCCGGGCGGATCGATCCACGCCGACACGATCTTCTACGTCCAGGCGGTCGTGGCCGGGATTGCCGGGCTGCTCGTCCTCGTGCGCGCGCGCCGCTGGACGTACGCGCTCGCCCTGCTCGTCGCGGCGAGCGCCGTCGGCGCGCTGCTCCTCTACTTCTACGTGGACGTCGGCGTGCTCGGACCGATCCCGAACATGCACGATCCGATGTGGTACCCGGAGAAGACCCAGTCGATCGTCGGCGAGGGCGTGGCCGCGCTCGCCGCGCTGGTCGGGCTGCTGACCGTCCGCGGTCGGCCCAGTCCGGCCATGGAGCGCCGCGTGCCCGAGAGCGTCCGTTGACCCCGGGACGCCTCGGGCACGGGGTACGCCCCGCGCGACCGCCGTCGTCCTAGGTCAGGCCACGGCCGACGCCGGTACGGGGCCTGCCGCCGTCACGCGGGCCACGAACCGTGCGGCCTCGCTCATAGCGGCACTGGCCTCCGGCAGCATCCGGTTGAGGATCTGGAAGACGTGCATCTGGCCCGCCCAGACCTGGAGCTCGCAGTCCACGTCCGCAGAGGTCAGGACGTCCGCGAACGCCTCGGCCTCGGGACGCAGCACCTCGGCGCCGCCGACCTGGACGAGGAACGGCGGCGCGTCCCGCCACCGGCAGCCGAGCAGCGCGAGCCGCGGGTCGTCGAACCCCGTGGGCCCGACCACCAGGCGCGCGACGCGGCGGGCGGTCGACGCGCTGATGTACGGGTCGCGCGCGTTCTCCTGCTCCCTTGTGGACAACTCGCAGGTCAGGTCCACCCAGGGGGAGAACAGGACGGTCCCGGCGGGGTGCGGCAGCCCCGTCCGCAGGATCTCGCCGGTCAGTGACGCGGCCAGGTGGCCGCCCGCCGAGTCCCCGGCCAGGACGATCCCGGACGCGGGCACGCCCCGGTCCAGCAGCCACCGGTAGGCGGCGACGGCGTCCTCGAGGGGCGCGGGGAACGGGTGCTCGGGGGCCATCCGGTAGTGCGGAGCCAGGACGGGCAGCCCGGTCTCGACGGCCAGGCGCGAGGTGATCGGACGGTGCGTCCGGGGCGAGCACACCACGTATCCGCCCCCATGTAGGTAAAGGATCGCTCCGCCCGCGCCCCGCGGTGCTTCGGACTCGCGGCTGACGACCCATTCGCCGACGATGGGCGGCGCGTCCTCGCCGGTCTCGACGCGGGGGTCGACCAGGGGGAGCACTCGGGCGCGCTGCCCCGCGCGCATGAGGAGGGACGCCGCGTCCACGGTGGACCGGGCCGCGCGGAGGCTCACGGCATGGCCGGGGACGCGGTGGATGAACGGCCGCAGCCCGAGGTAGAGGGCGCGGGAGATGGCTCGGCTGCGGATGCTGGGGCGGTGGTCGTGGGTCCAGCGCTCCGGATCGTCGGGCGCGGGCAGCGGCACGGGTAGAGGCGTGGGCAGAGGGGTGGGCGTCGCCAGAGGGGTCACCTCGGCCGGACGCGGGGAGGGTGGCTTCGGGTCCATGAGCACCCCGCTCGTCATGTTTTCGGGTGTGTTACTTAAATGCCCGAAAACAGGGGTAGTTCACGCCACAACTTTGTTGCGGCTCAGCGACATCCGCTGAGGTCGGGTCATGGTCCCGGGGCCGTCCGGACGTGGAGGGCCGATCACCGGCCGCCGTCCCGGGTGGTTCCGGCGGGTCGGCGTGGCGCTACCGTGAGACCCATGACCAGCCCCTCGGCTTCCGGTGAGTGCGACCTCACGGTCTTCTGGGACGAACGGCTCACCTCCTACGACTTCGGCCCGGGGCATCCCATGAACCCCGTCCGGGTCGAGCTGACGATCGCGCTGGCCCGCGAACTCGGCGTCCTCTCCGGCCCGGACGTGCGCGTCGCCGGGTTCGAGGCGGCGGACGACAAGGTGCTCCGGCTCGTCCACGAGGAGGCCTACATCGCGGCCGTCCGGCACGCGGGCGAGACCGGCCTCGTTGAGCCCAGGCACGGCCTCGGCACCGACGACAACCCCGTCTTCCTCGGCATGCACGAGGCGTCCGCGCTGGTGGCGGGCGCGTCGGTGGCCGGAGCGCGGGCGGTCTGGCGCGGCGAGACCGGCCACGCGGTGAACGTGTCCGGCGGGCTGCACCACGCTCTCGCGGGGGCCGCGAGCGGCTTCTGCGTCTACAACGACCCGGCCGTCGCGATCGCGTGGCTGCTGGAGAATGGCGCCGAGCGCGTCGCCTACGTGGACATCGACGTCCACCACGGCGACGGCGTCCAGGCCGCGTTCTACGACGACCCGCGCGTCCTGACGATCAGCCTGCACGAGACGCCGCGCACGCTGTTCCCCGGCACGGGCTTCCCGAACGAGACCGGCGGAAGCGGCGCGGTGGGCACGGCGGTGAACGTGGCGCTGCCGCCCGGCACCGGCGACGCGCTCTGGCTGCGGGCGTTCGACGCGACCGTCCCGTCCCTGCTGCGCGCCTTCCGGCCGCAGGTCCTGGTCACCCAGCACGGCGCCGACACGCACGCCCTCGACCCGCTCGCCCACCTGATCCTCACCGTGGACGGCCAGCGCACCGCCTACGCCATGCTGCACCGGCTCGCGCACGAGGTCGCGGGCGGACGCTGGCTCGCGACCGGGGGAGGCGGCTACGAACTCGTCCAGGTCGTGCCGCGCGCCTGGACGCACCTGATCGCCGAGGCCGCCGGGCGTCCCGTCCCACCGGACACCGCGACCCCCGACGCCTGGCGCGAGCTGGTCCGGCTCCGCACCGACGAGATCGCGCCGCGCCGGATGACCGACGGTCACCAGACCGTCGAGTTCCGCCCCTGGTCGGACGGCATGGACCCGTCCAACCCGGTCGACCAGGCGGTCATGGCCACCCGCCGTGCGGTCTTCCCCGAACACGGCCTCGATCCCATGCTGGACCTCTGAACGGTGGAGCCGAACCTCTGATGGCGGACGCCCCCACTCGCGCCGAACTGCGCGCCCACCTGCTCCGCACCATGATCGCCGGGGACGTCGCGACGCCCCGCCAGAACAACCTGGTGCACTACCGGCGGATGGCCGCCCGCAACCCCTACTACCTGTTCGGGTTGCGGCTCTCCAGGCCGTGGAGCGAGCGGGACGTCCTGGCCATGATGGTCGAGCTCTGCGGCGTCGACCCGAACCCGCTGCACATCTACGGGGACGACACGATCGACCCCGAACTGACCCTCGACGCGCTGGAGGCGATGGCGGGCCGCATCGGCCTCGCCGCGCGGCGCAGGGAGACCGTCCTGCTGGCGACGGGGCATCCGGCCACGCTCAGGCCCGTCTACCAGGCCGTCTCGGAGGCCCTCGCCGCCCGGGGCTGCCAAGTCCTGACCCCGGCACGCGGCTGGACGTACGAGATCGAGCGCTACGGCGTCGTCGAGCCCCGCACCATCGTCTACACGCCCGAGGGCGTCGCGTCGGTGGAGGACGAGTCCGGGAGCGCCCAGCACACCCACGACGCCGCCCCCATGGAGGCGATGCTCGCCGAACTCCGCGGTGAGGCGGACGGGAACGGCGGGCCGAACGGCACCGCCGCGCGAGGTTCCGCTATCGCTCCGGACGGTTTTGTGGGGGCTAAACCTGCTCATTGGCCGGATCTGGCCATAGCTGACCACGGCTGGGCGGGCGCGGCGGGTGAGGCGGGCATCGACACCGTCGGATTCGCTGACTGTAACGACCCCGCGCTGTTCGCCGGGGCCGCCGAAGGCAAGATCCATGCGGTCGTGCCGCTCGACGACGGTGTATCGCCGCACCACTATGCCCCGATGACGGCCTATCTGCTGGAGCGCGCGGGGCTGGCGTGAGGCCCGGATCCCGGATTTCGTGATGACCGTGAGTCACATCGTGTGACTTCAGGGCGGCGCCGTGACGGGTGGGACGGCCGGGACCGCGTCGTTCGGCGGAGTCGCAGGTCAATGCCTGGTTCGGGGATTTCGGTCCTGATCGTTGCACGCTCGGTGCCGTCCCGATGGCGCTCCGTCCGGAACAGCACTGTGGCCCCGGCGTCAGGTCGGGTGGTGCAAATGGGTGGAACTCCCCTCTTGCGACTGCCGATACACGATTTACGCTGGGGGAAGTACACGTGCGTGATCAAAGTCACCCAAAGGGCCGGTGCGCGGCACGTGTGGAAGAGGGCGTCCGATGAGCTCAGGCGAGCGACCTCTCAGCGAGGTCAGGTTCCTGACCGTCGCCGAAGTGGCGGCGGTGATGCGGGTGTCCAAGATGACCGTCTACCGCCTCGTCCACTCGGGCGAACTCCCCGCGATCCGTGTGGGACGTTCGTTCCGCGTTCCCGAACAGGCTGTACACGACTATCTGCGCGACGCGTTCATCGAAGCCGGATAGCGGGGCAACCATCGGGGAAGACGACGACAAGGACGGCCGGAGCCCTTGCGGGCACCGGCCGTCCTGCCTTCGTCCCGCCCGCCCGGGCGCCGTCTCGCCGGTGCGATCGGGCGGCCCGTGAACGGGTGACGCGCCGGTCAGCGTCCGGACCTGCGAAGTCGTGCTCGCCGTCGCGGCGGACGGGGGCCGGGAGGTCCCTGGACGGACCGGCTTCGGCTCAGCGGTACTCTTGGGCGACGGACCATGCGCACAAGGTGGCTCGCCGACCGCGACCCGCCTCGTGACATGGCCCGTTCCCTGTACCGCACCCGACTCCGAGCGAGGTCCCGTGGGCTCTGTCATCAAGAAGCGCCGCAAGCGGATGGCTAAGAAGAAGCACCGCAAGCTGCTGAAGAAGACGCGCATCCAGCGTCGTAACAAGAAGTAAAAAAGACGCCGGCCACAAAGCCGTAAGGGGTGGGGCGCACAGTGTCCTCCATGCCCTCCACCGCGGCCCGTGTCGTCCTCGTCACGGGCGTCTCCCGTTTCCTGGGGGCGCGGGTCGCGAACACCCTCCAGGCAGACCCGGGCATCGAGCGCGTCATCGGCGTGGACACCGTTCCGCCGACGACGTCGCTGGGTCGCACCGAGTTCGTGCGGGTCGACATCCGCACGCCCGGCATCGCCAAGGTCATCTCGTCCGCCGGCGTGGACACGGTGGTCCATCTCAGTCTGGTCACCGGCCAGGCCGGGCCGCGGGCGAAGGCCAAGGAGCTCAACGTCATCGGGACGATGCAGCTGCTCGCGGCCTGCCAGCGCTCGCCCGACATGCGCAAGCTCGTCGTGCGGTCGTCGGCGGCGGTGTACGGGTCCTCACCACGGGATCCGGCGGTCTTCACCGAGGAGGACGAGGCGGTCGAGGCGCCCGCGCACGGGTTCGCCAAGGACACCGCCGAGGTCGAGGGCTACGTCCGGGGGCTGACCCGGCGGCGCTCCGACCTGACGGTGTCGGTGCTGCGCTTCGCCAACTTCCTCGGTCCGGGCGTGGACTCACCGCTCACCCGGTACCTCGCCATGCCCGTCGTCCCGACGGTGCTGGGGTTCGACCCCCGGCTCCAGTTCCTGCACACGGGTGACGGCGTCGAGGTGTTGCGCCGGATGACCGTCGAGGACCATCCCGGCTGCTTCAACGTCGCGGGCGACGGCGTCCTGCTGCTCTCGCAGGCGCTGCGCCGCGCGGGCCGTCCGCACGTCCCCGTCCCGGCCCAGTCCATCGCCGCGTTCGGCGAACTCGGCCGGCGCTTCGGCGGCATGCCCGCCTTCTCCCCTGAACTTCTGCGCTGGCTCATGCACGGGCGCGTCCTCGACACGTCCAGGCTCGCCGCGGAGCTGTCCTGGCGGCCCAAGTACGGTTCGGAGGAGGCGTTCGCCGACCACGTCTCCGGGCGCGGACGCGCCCTGCTCGACCGGCTGGCATCGGTGATCGGACGCGACTGACCGTTCGGCGAGGGAGGAGTGACCGGCATGAACGCCCACCACGAGGAACCCTTCGACGAGGTGGACGGCGCCCGGGTCATCCCGATCCGTCCCGGCGGCTCAGACCCCGACCCCGACCCGGCTCCGGAGTCCCCTGATCGGAACACGGTGGAACACGCCGTCGCGTCCGGCCTGTCCTTCCTGCGCCGCCGCCTGGCCGGTGACTACGAGGTCGACGAGTTCGGCTTCGACCCCGAGCTCAACTCGACCGTCCTGCTCCCGGCCTTCCGCGCCCTGTACGAGCACTGGTTCCGCGTCGAGCTCCTAGGCCTTGCGAACGTCCCCGCCAAGGGCGGCGCGCTGATCGTCGCCAACCACTCCGGCGCCCTCCCGCTCGACGGCATCATGCTCTCGGTCGCGACGCACGACCACCTGGACCGTCCGCTCCGGCTCCTCGGCGCCGACCTCGTCTACCAGGTCCCGGTGCTCGCCCACCTGGCCCGCAAGGCCGGCCACACCCTCGCCTGCCCCGCCGACGCCGCCCGCCTGCTGGCCAAGGACGAGCTGGTCGGCGTCTTCCCCGAGGGGTTCAAGGGCCTCGGCAAGCCCTACGGCGACCGCTACAAGCTCCAGCGCTTCGGCCGCGGCGGCTTCGTCGAGACCGCCCTGCGCGCCGACGTCCCGATCGTCCCCTGCGCCATCGTCGGCGCCGAGGAGATCTATCCCAAGATCGCCGACCTGAAGCCGCTGGCCCGCCTGCTCGGCCTCCCGTACTTCCCGATCACCCCGACCTTCCCCCTCCTGGGCGCCGCCGGGCTCGTCCCCCTGCCGTCCAAGTGGGTGATCCGCTTCGGCGAACCCATGTCCCTCGCCGAGTACGGCCCCGAGGCCGCCGACGACCCCATGACCGTCTTCAACCTCACCGACCACGTCCGCGAGGTCGTCCAGCAGATGCTCTACGAAACCCTCCTCCGCCGAGGCCACCCCTTCCTCTGAGCCCGGCGCCGCTCGCCCCGGGCCACGCAGGACGACGTCCGGGAACCGGGTGGCCGGCCGTCGGCGAGGGGCGGACGGACTCTCGGACAATCGGGACCTGAGACATCGCGTGTTCCTTCCGTTGCGCATTGCTCCCTAAGGGGATCCTCCGACTCGGGCGGAACTCACTGCAACGTGGTGCGTGACTTGTGGATAACCCTGCGTCGCTCATCGGCCGGCAACAGATTGAGTTCGGGGTGGGCGAGTTCATCCCGCGGGCTCCGCTGCCCGCGTTGTGGAGGCCGCCCGTGGACGTTCCGGAGGACGCGCCGCTGATCGACCGGATCGTGGGTGTGACCGGCCGCAACCCCGCCTGGGACGCGGGGCGCTGACGCCGGTTCACCGGAGGGGCGGCGAGGACGCCCTCGAGCTGGCGGACGAGTTCGCCGCCGCCACGGACGTCCCGACCGAGAAGTCGCTCAAGCTCTGGACGAAGGCGCCAAGGCCGTCACCGACCTCACCCCGCTGGCGGGGCTGCGCGAGCTGGTCCGGCTGGAGCTGAGCAGCAAGGAGGTCGAGTCCCGGCCCTCACCGACGTCAGGGCGCGGGACGTCAGGACGGCGACTTGTAGTGGTTGCGCAGGGCGATGCCCGCGGCCACGCCGCCCGCCAGGGCGCCCAGGCCCGCGGCGGCCGGGAGGGCGACCATGGTGACCTTGCGTCCGGTGCGGAAGTCGTGGATCGGCCAGCCGTGCTCCCGGGCGTGGTCGCGGAGGGCCGGGTCCGGGTTGACGGCGTGCGGGTGGCCGACGGCGCTCAGCATCGGAAGGTCGTTGACCGAGTCGCTGTAGGCCGAGCAGTGCGCGAGGTCGAGTCCCTCGCGCTGGGCCAGGGCGCGGATGGCCTCGGCCTTGGCGTTGCCGTGCAGGAGGTTGCCGACCAGGCGTCCGGTGTAGACGCCCGCCTCGGTCTCGGCGACGGTGCCGAGGGCCCCGGTCAGGCCGAGGCGGTGGGAGATGGTGCGGGCCACCTCGACCGGGGTGGCCGTGACGAGCCACACCTGCTGGCCCGCGTCCAGGTGCTGGAGGGCGAGGGACCGGGTGCCGCTCCAGATCCGGTCGGCCATGACCTCGTCGTAGATCTCGTCGCTGAGCCGGACGATGTCGCTGACCTTCTGGCCCGCGACGAACGCCAGGGCGGCCTCGCGGGCGCTGGAGATGTGCTCGGCGTTCTCGGTGCCGCGGACGCGGAACATCGCCTGGCCCATGGCGAAGGTGGCCAGGTCGCGCAGGGTGAACAGCTTGCGGGCGGCGAGGCCGCGGGCGAAGTAGTAGATGGACGCGCCGCGCATCATGGTGTTGTCCACGTCGAAGAACGCGGCGGCGCGGCGGTCGGCCTCGGGGACCGGCGGGCGGCGCTCCGCCGCCGCCGCCGCGGCCTCTCCCGCGCTCACGTGGTCCTCGTCTTCGCGCTGCCAGAAGTCGCGCTGCCAGATTCGCCGCATGACCCGAGCGTATTCAACCCGCCGCACGCTCAGCCCCGCAGGTCGTCCGGGAGCATCCGGGCCAGCGACCGGACGGCCCGGTACTGCAGGGCTTTGACCGCGCCCGTCTTCTTTCCCATGATCATCGCGGTCTCGGCGACCGAGAGGCCGTGCAGGAAGCGCAGCACGACGCACTCGCGCTGCTCCTCGCCCAGCCGCCGGACGGCCGCGAGCACCGTCCGGTGGGTGATCGAGTCGAGCACGGCGCGCTCCGGGCCCTCCTGCGGACGGTCCGGCTCGACGACGTCGCCGGTGGAGACCTCCAGCCGGTGCCGTCCGGACTTGAAGTGGTCGGCGACCAGGTTCCGGGCGATCGTCACCAGCCAGGCGCCGAAGTCCTTGCCCTGCCAGTTGAAGTCGCCCATCCGCCGCCACGCGCGCAGGAACGTCTCGCTGGTCAGGTCCTCGGTGAGGGAGTGCGCGCCGACCCGGTGGTAGACGTACCGGTAGACCTGGTCCAGGTACCGGTCGTAGAGCTGCCCGAACGCCTCGGCGTCGCCCTCGCGGGCCCGCAGCACCAGCGCCTTCAGCGGATCGCCCGCCTCCCGGACCCGCCGCCGCGACGAGACCGCCGTCACGCGGGAGACCCCCGCGACCCGAGGGGACGGCCGGAGGAACCGGATGTCGAGGGTCAGGCTGCCCATGCGGTTCTCCTCGGTGCGTACGCGACCCGGGGCGTGAAAGGTCACTGTAGATACGGGTCGGTATGCGGGGCAATGCCCCTGTCGGTCCGCTGCCCACGGCATCGAAGGCCGTGACCAAAAGTGCATCAATTGGCGTAAATCGCGCCCGGGTTACCTCTCATCCCTCCGCATCGGGCACCATGGGGCGCGATGCTCAACGCTCTCCTCGCCCTGCTGGCGACCCTGGGTGCCCTAATCGCCACAGGGTTGCTGGTCAAGCGCGCCTCCACGGACCGGATGCTCTTCCTGATCGCCTGGTCGGTCACGCAGGTGGCACTGTCCCTGGCGCTGCTGGCCATGGCGGCGGGCTTCCTGATGAAGTTCAACGCGCCCGTCTTCCGGGTCGTCGAACTCGGCGCGGCGCTGCTCGCCCCCGTCTGGCTCGCGCTGGGCATGGTCGAGCTGATCGCCCGTCTCGTCCAGGTGCGGTTCGCGGCCTGGCTCTTCGCGGTGTCCTACACGCTGGTGGCCACGGTCATCCTGCTGGTGGACCCGCTGAAGACCACCGAGCTCACCAAGAGCCTGCCCAAGCCGTCCGACACCTACGACGCCCTGCCGCTGCTGCTGATCGACGGCGCGCACGTGGTGTCGGTGCTGGCGTTGGTCGGGTGCGCGGGCTTCACGGCCTGGCTGGCGTCCAAGCGGGACGCCGAGGCCCAGGAGCTGATGATCCCGATCGCGCTGGTCGCGCTCGCCGGGGTCCTGGTCGTCAGCGGCACCCGCGGGCTGCTGCCCGCGCCCGCCGAGGTGATCGCGCTCGGCGTGGCCGCCGGGCTGGTCTGGTACGGCGCGACGCGCACGCTCCCGATCTTCGAGGACGACGAGGAGGCGCTCGACGGGCCCGCGACGGGCTACGACGAGCCGCCGGCGCGCCCGGTCCCCGCGGCGAACGCGATGTCCGCCGCTCCGGACCGTCCGGCCGGACGCCGCCGCCGAGAAGAGCTGACCTTCCCCCCGCCCGCCGAGGAGCCACTGCCGCCGCAGCCCGCGCTGAGCGGGCCGAACGCGCTGGCCGAAGTGATGGCCCTCGCAGCCGCCGCCGCCGGAGGATCGATCGACATGTCCCAGATCTGTGGCCAGATCACCGTCTACACGCTGGCCGAGGGCCGGGAGGCGGCGTTCGACCGGCTCGCCGCCGACCTCGCCGCGGCCGCCCGCTCGTCCGAGCCGGACACGCTCGTCTTCGCCTCCCACCAGGTGGTGAACGCGCCCACCCAGCGGATCTTCTACCAGCTGTTCCGCAACGAGGCCGCGTACGCCGCGCACCAGCGCCTCCCGCACCAGCTCCGCTTCCAGGCCGAGGCGCGCCAGCACGTCCTGGCGACGAACGTGATCGAGATCCGGCTCGGCGCGTCGAAGATGCCCGGAGAGGGGCCGTCCCAGGGGAACGCGCCCCGCCAGGGGACCGGCGGCCACCCGGGCACCGGAGGCCACCCCGGCACCGGACCCCACCCGGGCACGGGACCCCACCCCGGAGCCGGCCCCCGCCCGGGGACCGCGCCCCACCAGCGGCCGCACCGATGACCGGCTCGCCGACGGCCGACGTCCCCGCCGACGGCGGGGTCGTCGTCACCATGCTGGGCAAGCCCGGCTGCCACCTCTGCGACGCGGCGCGCGAGGTGATCACGCGGGTCGCGGCGGACGAGGGCGTCCGCTTCGAGGAGCGCGACATCACCACCGACGAGGCGCTGCACGCCGAGTACTGGGAGCAGATCCCCGTCACGCTGGTCGACGGCGTCCAGGTGGACTACTGGCGGGTCAACGAGACCCGCCTCCGCGCCGCCATCGCCAAGCGCCGCCCCTGACCCCTCCGCCACGCAGGACGCCTCCGCCGGGCCTGCTGCCTTCGCCGAGGACTGCCTCTCCGCCGGGGCCTGCCCCTCAGGCTCGCCGGGCCGCGCGGCGGGTCTGACCTTGCCGGGTTCCTCGGAGATCGGACGTCAAGCCTGGAAAAGGCTGAATGCCGAATGTTCCGTCAGTCACACTCAAGTGCGGTGAAAGTCGGGGGACGAGCGGGCGGAAACGCCCATTCTTGTGCCTCTGACGTGCGATGACGTCGTGGGAAGCCGCGGAACGCCGTCTTCGGTAAGGCGGGGGCGACTTTGTGCGCGTATTCACAAAGGCTTAATCTGGAGGGCAGCCTCGGGTCCCGGGCACGGTTCCCGTCGCTTCCGGCCGGACCACGTCGCCCGTGCCCGGACCGGACTCAGCGTCGAGCCCCCGAAGAGCAGGCCGTGACATCTCGACAGACCCGCCACCGCGAACGCGTGGACGCCGCCCGACCCCGGGGGATCCCGGAGGCCACCGTGGCCCGGCTGCCGGTCTACCTCCGGGCGCTGCACGCCCTCCAGGACCGGGGCGTCGCCACCGTGTCCTCGGAGGAGCTGGCCGCCGCCGCCGGAGTGAACTCCGCCAAGCTGCGCAAGGACCTCTCCCACCTCGGTTCGTACGGCACCCGGGGGGTCGGGTACGAGGTCGAGTACCTCGTCTACCAGATCTCTCGTGAACTGGGCCTGACCCAGGATTGGGTCGTGGCAATCATCGGCGTGGGTAACCTGGGGCGCGCCCTCGCAGGCTATGGCGGCTTCGCCTCTCGCGGCTTCCGCGTGGCGGGCCTGCTGGACGCCGACGAGCAGATCGTCGGTCAGGAGATCTCCGGCCTGACCGTGCGGCACATCGACCGGCTGGAGGACGTCATCGGTGAGCACGGCGTGTCCATCGCCGTGATCGCCACGCCCGCGGCGGCGGCGCAGGGCGTCTGCGACCGGGTGGTGGCCGCGGGCGTGACCAGCGTGCTGAACTTCGCGCCGGTGGTGCTCACGGTCCCCGAGTGGGTGGACGTCCGCAAGGTGGACCTGTCGATCGAGCTGCAGATACTGGCGTTCCACGAGCAGCGCAAGGCCGGCGGCCCGGACGGCGCCAGCGGACTGAACGGGCGTCCGGCCGCCGTCCCCGGCGACCGGCCCGAGCCCGTGCACTACGTGGAGGCGGCCGAATGACGTGCGGTCGGACGCCCCCCGGACGACCCGCGCACGCGCGGGCGACAATACGGACGAACAGGAATGGACATGCTGCGACCGGCGGGCGAGCCGCCGGGAACACGACGGACGAGCGGGCGATGAGCGAACGAGAGCGGAGAAGCGGCCGATGAGCGTGCTGGTGGTGGGACTGAGCCACCGCAGTGCACCGGTGGCGCTGCTGGAGCGGGCCGCGGTGTCGGGCGACGACCTGCTGAAACTGTTGCACTCGGTGCGCGACTGCGGGCACGTGTCGGAGACGGCGATCGTCTCCACGTGCAACCGCGTCGAGGTCTACGCGGTCGTGGACCGCTTCCACGGCGGCGTCACGGCGGTGTCCGAGCTGCTCGCCCTGCACAGCGGGGTCCCGCTGGAGGAGCTGTCCCGGCACCTGTACGTGCACTACGAGGAGCGGGCCGTCCAGCACGTGTTCGCGGTCGCGAGCGGCCTGGAGTCGATGGTCGTCGGCGAGGGGCAGATCCTCGGCCAGATCCGGAAGACGCTCAAGCTCGCCCAGGACGAGCAGACCATCGGACGCGACCTGCACGACCTGCTCCAGCGGGCGCTGCGGGTCGGCAAGCGCGCGCACCACGAGACCGGGATCGACCAGGCCGGGGCGTCCCTGGTCAGCGTCGGCCTGGAGGTCTCGGAGAAGCACCTCGGCCCGGTGGCCGGCAAGCGCGCCCTGGTCGTCGGCGCCGGGTCGATGAGCTCGCTGGCCGCGGCCACGCTGAGCCGCGCCGGCGCGGGCGAGATCGTGATCGCCAACCGCACCTTCGAGAGCGCCGTCCGGCTCGCCGCGTCCCTTTCGACCCCGGCCCGCGCGATCCCGATGGACGGGCTGAACGCCGCACTCGCCGAGGCCGACCTGATCGTCTCGTGCACCGGCGCCACCGGCCGCGTGATCACCGCCGACATGCTGACCTCGGACGACTCCGGCGCCTCCCCGGTGCAACGCCGGTTCTTCCTGGACCTGGCGCTGCCGCACGACGTGGACCCGGCCGTCCGGGAGGTGCCCGGGGTGGCGCTCGCCGGCCTGGACGACCTGCGGGTCGCGCAGGAGGCGGCGCGGGCGGTCGGGCCGGAGGCGGTCGAGCAGGTCAAGCGGATCGTCTGCGACGAGGTCTCGGCGTACCTGTCCGCGGCGCGGGCGGCGGCGGTCGCGCCGACCGTCGTGGCGCTGCGGTCCAAGGCCGCCGAGGTCGTGGACGCGGAGCTGTCCCGGCTCGCGGGCCGGTTGCCCGACATCGACGAGCGGGCCTACAAGGAGATCGCCCAGACCGTCCGGCGGGTGGCCGACAAGCTGCTGCACGCCCCGACCGTCCGGGTGAAGGAGCTGGCGGCGGCGCCCGGGGGGGACGCCTACGCCGACGCGCTGCGCGAGCTGTTCGGGTTGGACCCGAGCAGGCCCGAGGCCGTGGCGCGCGCCGACAACATCGAAGGAAGCCAGACGTGACGGAATCGGACCGGCGACTGCGGCTCGGCACCCGCAGGAGCCTCATGGCCACCACCCAGTCCGGTCTGGTCGCCGACGCATTGACGCAGGCCACGGGGCATGGCGTCGAGCTGGTCGGGGTAACGACCGAGGGTGATGTATCCAAGGCACTGCTCGCGCAGATCGGAGGGACCGGGGTCTTCGTCAACGCGCTCCGGGACCGGCTGCTCTCGGGTGAGGTGGACTTCGCGGTGCACAGCCTGAAGGACCTGCCCACCGGGCCCGCCGACGGGATCGCGCTCGCCGCCGTCCCGCGCCGCGACGACCCGCGTGACGCGCTCTGCGGCTCGCACAAGCTGGCCGACCTGCCCGCAGGCGCGCGCGTCGGCACGGGCTCGCCGCGCCGGGTCGCACAGCTGCGCGCGCTGCGCCCCGACCTCCAGATCGTGCCGATCCGCGGCAACGCCGACACCCGGCTCCGCAAGATCGCCGACGGTGAGCTCGACGCGGTCGTCCTGGCGCACGCCGGGCTGCGGCGCATCGGCCGCCTCGACGACGTCGCCGAGGTCTTCGAGACCGACGCCATGCTGCCCGCGCCCGGCCAGGGCGCGCTGGCGCTGGAGTGCCGCTCGGACGACCCGGAGCTGGTCGCGCTGCTCGCCGCCGTGGACGACCGGGACACCCGCGCCGCCGTCCTCGCCGAGCGCACGGTGCTCGCGGTGCTGGAGGGCGGCTGCTCGGCCCCCGTCGGCGCGCACGCCGTCGTCTCCGAGAACACACTGCACCTGACCGCCGCCGTCGTCGCGCACGACGGGACCCGCCAGGTGCGGCTGTCCGCGAGCGGCCGTCCGGACGAGGCCGCCGAGACGGGCCGCGCGCTCGCCGAGGCGATGCTCGACCGCGGCGCCGCCGAGTTGATGGGGGAGGATTCGTGAGCCCCGTGAACGGCCCCGGCAATCCGGTGACCGACCCGGAGGCCGGCCGGGTCTTCCTCGTCGGCGCCGGTCCCGGCGACCCGAAGCTGCTGACCCTGCGCGCCGTGGAGGTGCTGGCGGGCGCGGACGTGGTGATCGCGCCGGTCGCGCACGTCCACCCGGAGGTGCTGGCGCACCGCCGCGCGGACGCCGAGCTGGTCGACTCCGCCGAGGTCGCCGACCCGGTGAAGCTCGCCGTGAAGCACGCCCGCGCGGGCCGCCGCGTCGTCCGGCTGTTCCAGGGCGACCCGGCGCTGGCCTGCGGGATGGCGTCCTGGGGCGAGGCCCTGTACAAGTCGGGCGTCTCGTTCGAGGTCACGTCCGGTGTGTCGTCGCTGACCGGTGTGCCCGGGTACGCGGGCATCCCACTGACCGACGACAAGCACCGCGAGGTGCGGTTCATCGACGCGTCCGAGGGCGGGGTCGACTGGGCCGCGTTCTCCGACCCGTCCGCCACGCTGGTGATCATCGGCGTCGAGCAGTCGGTCGCCGAGGTCTGCAAGTCGCTGATCGCCGTCGGTCGCCCGGACTCCACGCCCGCCGCGATGACCATGCTCGGCACCACGACCGAGCAGGAGACCGTGGTCTCCGACCTCAAGCGCCTGGCCAGCGAGGCCAAGGGCATGGAGACCCCGGCGATGATCATCGTCGGGGACGTGGTGAAGTGGCGGGACAAGCTCGGCTGGTTCGAGGCCAAGCCGCTGTTCGGCTGGCGCGTCCTGGTGCCGCGCACCAAGGAGCAGGCCGCGTCGCTGTCGGAGCAGCTGCGCTCGTACGGGGCCGTCCCGGACGAGGTGCCGACGATCTCCGTCGAGCCGCCGCGCACGCCGCAGCAGATGGAGCGCGCGGTCAAGGGCCTGGTCACCGGACGGTACGAGTGGGTGGTGTTCACCTCCACCAACGCCGTCCGCGCGGTCCGGGAGAAGTTCCACGACTACGGCCTCGACGCGCGCGCGTTCGCCGGGCTGAAGGTCGCGGCCGTCGGCGAGGCGACCGCGAGGGCGCTGGTCGAGTTCGGCGTCCACCCCGACCTGATGCCGTCCGGGCAGCAGTCGTCGGAGGGCCTGGTCGAGGTCTGGCCGCCCTACGACGAGGACCTCGACCCCATCAACCGGGTCCTGCTCCCGCGCGCCGACATCGCCACCGACACGCTCATCGCGGGCCTCACCGGCCTCGGCTGGGAGTGCGAGGACGTGACCGCCTACCGGACGGTCCGGGCCGCGCCGCCGCCCGCGCCGATCCGCGAGGCGATCAAGGGCGGCGGGTTCGACGCGGTGCTGTTCACCTCGTCGTCCACCGTGAAGAACCTCATCGGCATCGCGGGCAAGCCGCACAACGTGACCGTGATCGCGTGCATCGGCCCGCAGACGGCCAGGACGGCCGAGGAGTACGGCCTGCGGGTGGACGTGATGTCGCCCACGCCGTCGGTCCAGGCGCTGGCGGAGGCCCTCGCGGAGTACGGTGCGAAGAGGAGGGCCGCCCAAGTCGAGAACGGCGACCCGCTGCGCAAGCCCAGCCAGATGCGCCGGGGCGCGCGTCGCCGCAAGTAGAACCCCGAAGGCGGGCGCGCCGACACCCCGGCGCGCCCGCCGTCCTCTTTTCTGGAGATGCCTGAGATGTCCGCCCAGTTCCCCGTCGCCCGGCCGCGCCGTCTCCGCCGCACCCCGGCGCTGCGCAGGCTGACCGCCGAGACCCGGCTCGCCCCGGCGGACATGGTGCTGCCGATGTTCGTCAAGGAGGGCCTGGACGAGCCGCAGCCGATCACGTCCATGCCCGGCGTCGTCCAGCACACCCGCGAGTCGCTGCGCAAGGCCGCGCACGAGGCCGTCGAGGCGGGCGTCGGCGGGATCATCCTGTTCGGCGTCCCCGAGGTGAAGGACGCCGTGGGCTCGGCCGCCGACGCGACCGACGGGGTCGTCCAGGTCGCGCTGCGCGACCTGGCGTCCGACCTCGGCGACTCGACCGTCCTCATCTCCGACCTGTGCCTGGACGAGTTCACCGACCACGGCCACTGCGGCATCATCACCCCGTCCGGCGAGGTCGACAACGACGCGACCCTCGAGCGGTACGCCTCCATCGCGGTCGCGCAGGCCGCCGCGGGCGCCGCCGTCGTCGCGCCGTCCGGGATGATGGACGGCCAGGTCGGCGCGATCCGCTCCGCGCTGGACTCGGCCGGCCACGAGAACGTGTCGATCCTCGGCTACTCGGTCAAGTACGCCTCCGCCTTCTACGGCCCGTTCCGCGAGGCCGCCGAGTGCGCGCCGAGCTTCGGCGACCGCTCCTCCTACCAGCAGGACCCGGCCAACGCCGACGAGTCCCTGCGCGAGGTCTTCCTCGACCTTTCCGAGGGCGCCGACATGGTCATGGTCAAGCCCGCCGGGGCCTACCTGGACGTGCTCCGCCAGGTCCGCGACGCCGTGGACGTGCCGGTCGCCGCCTACCAGGTCAGCGGCGAGTACGCGATGATCGAGGCCGCCGCCGCCAACGGCTGGCTGGACCGCGACCGCACCGTCATGGAGTCGCTGATGGCGATCCGCCGCGCCGGCGCCGACTTCATCCTCACCTACTACGCCACCGAGGTCGCCCGCACGCTGGGCTGAACCCCCGCCGCGAGGTAGGTGATCGTTTGCCGGGGATCACTTCCTCCTAGTCAATTGGAACCGTTTCCGGGGGGTTGCCGTGTCCGGGCGGCCTCCCGCCCGGCATCATCGACTAACAAGGAGCCGGACGGGGCCGGTGATCCCAGGCCCGGCGTGATTGGGGGACGTCATCGTGCTTGCGGTCTCGGGCAACAGGAACAACCGGCGGGCCCGCGAACGGAACCGCGAGCGCCCGCGGCCCCTCGCCAACGCCGCCGCCGCGTCCGCCTACGCCGCCCTCGGCTGGCCCTGCGTCCCCGGCGCGCACGCGCCCGTCGGCGGCGACCGCGCCTGCTCCTGCGACCGGGTGGGCTGTCCCGACCCCGCCGCGCACCCCGTGTCCGCCGCCTGGGCGATCCAGGCCAGCGTCGACCCCGCAGTGATCGACCGCTGGTGGACCGAGCGTCCCGACGCCAACGTCATCCTGCCGACCGGACGCGTCTTCGACGTCTTCGACGTCCCCGCCGAGGCGGGGGCCGCGGCCCTGGCCCGCATCGACGCCGAGGGCCTTCCGAACGGCCCGGTCGCGAACGTCGCCGACGAGCGGTGGCTGTTCTTCGTCGCCACCCGCACGCCCGTGGACGAGGACGAGTGGTGGTCCTGCCATCTCGACTGCTCGCCCGAGACCGTCGCCGAGACGCCCGGCATGCGCTGGCATTGCCGCGACAGCTACGTAGTAGCGCCGCCGTCGCTTCTCACCTATGGCCGGACGGTCAGCTGGATCCGTCCGCCGGAGAACCCTCTTCCCGACCCCCTGCGCCTGCTCGGCGTCCTCTCGGACGCCTGCGAAGCCCTGTAGCCGCCTCTCAGCAGCCGCCTCTCGCCAGCCCGCCACGGCCTCGGGGGTGCGATGCTCGCCCGGCACCCGCCTCAGCGGAACCGTCGAAGGGGTCACCGCGATTCGTCCCGGGAAAAGGGAAAGGCACCGGCCGGGGGATGCCCGGCCGGTGCCGTCCGTCCGGAGGCGCGGAGCGTGGCGATCGCCGTTCCCACCGCAACAGGGGAGGGCGACGCTACGCTCCGCACGACCGGCCGCCGATCAGGTGCAGTAGGTGTGACCGGCGTAGACGCAGCAGTACAAGCCGTTCGACCACCAGCACGCCTCGGCCTTGGCCTTGGTGGACGGGAGGACCCTGTCGATCATTCGGTCGCTGAGTTTGCTCAGAGCACGGACCATGGAGAACACCTCCAGACACGCCGGATTGCTCCGGTCGCAGGACAGGTCGGGCGCTTCGTCGGTTCCGGAACCCGCTCGGCGCCCGCTTGAGCAGAAATTAACCGGCGGCGATCAAGTGCTCAAGAGGCCGGTTCCACGTTGTGACTTCTGCGATCAGCCGAGAGGTGATCTTGGTGACTGTTGCCGGTTTGGCCCGTCCGCGACGCCGTCCTCGCCGCCGTCCGTGAGGGCGTCCGCGCGGCTCAGCCTGCGTACGACGACGCCCAGCATCCGGTCGCCCGAGTAGAGCCCGCGTTGCCGGGAGTCCACGCTATCCGGATTGTCCCCGAGGACGGCGAGCCGCCCGGACGGCACCGTCCCGCCCTCTCCGGGCACCCCGCGCGGCACCGGATCACCCGGCAGCGCGACGACCCGCTTCACGTTCCACACCGTCCCCGCCGTCCCCTCCGTCCCGGGGCGGGTGGAGCGGTAGTCGGGGGTGTCCGGCGGTTCGAGGACGACCGCGTCGCCGACGCGCACGCTCGCGAGCGTGCGGCGGCGGACGAGGACGCGGTCGCCGTCCTGGAACGTGGGGGCCATGCTGTAGCCCTCCACGGTGACGACGATCAGGCTGCGCCGGGCCCAGAGGAAGGTCCCGGCGCCGAGCGCGACGGCGGCGAGCGCCCAAGCGGCCGACGTCCGGGAACGCCGCATCATCTTCTGGCCATTCGTCTGGTCAACCATCTGCTCGATCTGCTGGACCGCCCGGTCAGGCGCCCGTCTTGGGCGCGGCGATCGGGGGCTTGCGGGCCCAGTCGGTGTAGTTCGTCAGCAGCCAGTGCGGCTTGGCGCCCGCGCGCAGCTTGAGCTGGACGGGCCGGTTGGCCTTGTCCACGCGCAGGAAGAACGTGACCTCCTGCGCGCCCGTGGCCCGCGCCAGATCGGCGTACAGGCCGCCGAAGCCCGGCTGCTGGCCGAGGGCGCCGAGCGCGGCCGTCCCCTGGTAGACGGCGCCGGTGTGCTGGAACTTGGTGGAGTTCTCCAGCAGTGCCGTCAGGGCCGGGACGGACCCGGCCGAGCGGATCTGCGAGGCCAGCGACGGGTAGCCCTTCGCCGACACCGGGGTCTGCCGCCACGCCTTGCCCGCGCGCACGTAGGCGTTCTCGCCGATCACGACGGTCCGGCCTGGACGCTTGGTCTCGCCGGGCCCGGCGAGCTGCATCGTGTAGGACGGCTCGGCGCCGTTGACCAGCGTGAACGAGCCGTGCGCGTTGACGTTGCCCCCGGGGCCCGACCGCTTGAACGTGAAGGTCGCGGAGGGCGTGCGGGTCGTGGCCTCCCGGATCTGGGCGGCCAGGGCGGCGCCCGGACCCGCCGGGGCGGTCGGCGTGGGGGCCGGGGTGCTGGCCTCCTGCGACGGGTGCGGCGGGTCGGCGGTGTCCTTCTTGCCGCCCATCGTGAAGTAGGCGCCGGCCGCTCCGCCGCCGAGGACCACGACGGCCAGCCCGACGACGGCCCAGCGGCGTCCGCCGCCGCTCCGCCCGCCGGACGGGGCCGCCACGCGGTTCTGGCCGGTGATCCGCATCCGGGACGGGGTGGGCTCGGGGGTGGCCGCGGCCTCCTTGACCAGCTCGGCGAGCCGTCCGCGGCCCTGGGCCTCCCAGGACGGCCCGTACGCCGCGACCGCCGCCTCCTCGAGCTCGGCGGCGAAGTCGGCGGCCGAGGCGGGCCGCTTCTCCGGCTCCTTGGCCATGCCGTGCGCGAGGACGTCGCGCAGCGGGCCGGGCACCTGGTCGACCGGGACGGGCGTCTCGCGGTGCGCCTTGGCCCAGCCGGAGTTGCCGCGGGCGCTGAACGGGGGCCGCCCGGTCAGGCACTCGAAGAAGATCGCGGCGGCCGCGTACAGGTCGGACGCGGCCGACGGCGGCGCGCCGTCCCAGAGCTCGGGGGCGGCGTAGGCGGGCCCCGCCGCCGGGCCGAAACCGAGCCCGAAGTCGGTGAGGCGGGCCTCGCCGTCCGGCGCGACCATCACGTTGGAGGGCCGGAGCGCCCCGTGGACGACCTCCCGTCCCTCGCCCGCCGCCAGTCCCAGGAGGACGCCGCCGAGCGCCGACAGGGCCGCCAGGGGCCCTCCGGGGCCGCGCGAGGCGAGGATGCGGCGGAGCGAGACGCCCTCCGCGCGCTGCATCACGATCGCCGTCCCGCCGCTCGGCGACGGGTTCTCCACGAAGTCGAAGACGTCGACGACGTTCGGATCCTCCAGTTGGGACAGCCTGCGCGCCACCATCCGGTACCGCGACAGCAGCGCCTCGTCCGATTCGAGGCGCTTGTCGAGATAGCGGATGGCGACCTTGGTCTGGGTCATGTCGTCCACCGCGAGCACAACGCGCCCCGCGGAACCCCCGCCAAGGTCCCGCTCATGGGTGAATCCCGGAACCGTCCAGCCGTCGACCACGGTGTGAGCCATCCCTCCGATCCGGCGGCGCCGGTGGAAACCCGGGGGTGTCGCCGCTCGCGACACCCGACATCCCGCCTGAAGCATTCTCGCCTGTCCCGAAGGGGCAGACGACGCCTTTGCTGGAATATCGGCCGGTACCAGGCGAGGTCAAGGCGCGTCACCGAACTGCAACTGGTTGACTGGAGGTGTGACCGAAGCAGACAAGTCCCAGGAGTTGTTCGAACGGGCCGGACGGGTGATCCCCGGCGGCGTGAACTCGCCGGTGAGAGCGTTCCGGGCCGTGGGCGGCACCCCGCGCTTCATCGCGTCCGCGCGCGGGCCCTACCTCACCGACGCCGACGGGAACGAGTACGTCGATCTCGTCTGCTCGTGGGGGCCGATGATCCTTGGGCACGCCCATCCCGTGGTCGTCGAGGCCGTGACGCGGGCCGCGGGCCGCGGCACGTCCTACGGCGCCCCGTCCGCGGGCGAGGTCGAGCTGGCCGAGGAGATCGTGGCGCGGACGCCGGTGGAGGCCGTCCGGCTGGTGAACTCCGGCACCGAGGCGACCATGTCGGCGATCCGGCTGGCGCGCGGCTTCACCGGGCGCTCCAAGGTGATCAAGTTCGCCGGGTGCTACCACGGGCACGTGGACGCCCTGCTCGCCGCAGCCGGGTCCGGCGCGGCGACGCTCGCCCTCCCCGACACCCCCGGCGTGACCGGCGCGACCACCGCCGACACGATCGTGCTGCCCTACAACGACGTGATCGGGATCGAGCGGGCGTTCGCCGTCCACGGCGACGAGATCGCCTGTGTGATCACCGAGGCGGTGCCCTGCAACATGGGCGTCGTCCCGCCGACCAAGGGCTTCAACCTGCTGCTGAAGCAGCTGTGCGAGCGGTTCGGCGCGCTGCTGATCGTGGACGAGGTGCTCACCGGGTTCCGCGCGTCCGCGTCCGGCTGGTACGGCGTGGAGGGCGTCGCGGGCGACCTCATGACGTTCGGCAAGGTGATGGGCGGCGGCCTGCCCGCCGCCGCGTTCGGCGGACGCGCCGACGTGATGGCCCGGCTCGCCCCCGCGGGCCCGGTCTACCAGGCCGGGACGCTGTCGGGGAACCCGCTGGCCACGGCGGCCGGGCTCGCAACGCTGCGGAACGCGACCGAGGACGTGTACGCGGCGATCGACCGGAACGCGAAGATCGTTTCCGAGGCGGCTTCCGAGGCGCTGGCCAAGGAGGGCGTGCCGCACCGGGTGCAGCGCGCGAGCAACCTGTTCTCGATCTTCTTCACGGACGCCCCGGTCGTGCAGAACTTCGCCCAGGCGCAGACGCAGCACACCGCCGCGTTCGCCGCGTTCTTCCACGCGATGCTCGACCGCGGCGTCTACCTGCCGCCGTCGGCGTACGAGGTGTGGTTCCTGTCGGCCTCGCACGACGACACCGCGCTCTCGAAGATCATCGAGGCCCTCCCGCACGCCGCCGCCGCCGCGGCCGCGGCCGCGGCGAAGGCGTCGGTCTAGGTTCTCCTCAGGTCGGGGGCGCACTGCTGGGGCGCCCCCGACCTGGCATTTTCGCTAGAAGGCGGCCTTCAGGGCGCGCTCCACGGTCTCCGGTCGCGGCGGCTGGAACGGCGCCCGGACGGACGGGTCGTCGATCAGCCCGCGGGCGGCCAGGCACGCCTTGAGGACGGAGGGCGACGGCTCCGAGAACAGCGCGTCCACCAGTGGGACGAGCCGGTCGTGCGTGGCGAGGTCGAGGTTCGCGTAGGCGGACGGCACGAGATTGGCCGTCGCGGCGATCGCGCCTGCCGCGCCCAGCGCGCGCATGGGGAAAACGTACGGGTCGTCCCCGCACAGGACCTTCTCGCCCGCCTCGGCCAGCAGGACGAGCGTGTCGCCGTCGAGGCCGCCCGGACAGTGCTTCATGCCGACGACGCCGTCCAGGTCCAGGATGCGCAGCAGGGCCTCGGCGGAGAGGGTTCGGCCCGTCCGGTACGGGATGTTGTACATGAGGACCGGGACGTCCACGGCGGACGCGACGGCGGCATAGTGCGCGACGACGCCGTCCTCGGTCGGCCGCAGGTAGTACGGGGCGACGACCAGCAACGTGTCCGCATAGGCCGCGCGCTCGCGTGCCTGCGCGATGGTGGCGTCCGTGCCCATCGTCCCGGCGCCGATGGTCAGCGGCACCCCGTAGGCGTCGCAGACGCCTCGTGAGACGCGCAGGACGGTCTCCAGCTCGTCCGGGGTGAGGGTCGCGGCCTCGCCGGTGGTGCCGAGCGCCACGAGGCCGTCCGCCCCGCCGTCCAGGGCGTGCCGGGCCAGCCGTTCGAGCGACGCCACGTCCACCTGGCCCTCAGGCGAGAATGGCGTGACCAGCGGGACATGAATTCCTTGCATCGGAGTCACCTCGTAGGGACGGAATCGGAGACGGGACCGGGGGCAGGGACGACGACCAGGGGCGTCCGGCGCGAGCGGATCCGGATGGCGCCGAGCGCGACCCCGCCGACGATCAGCGCGGCGGCGCCCAGCCGCGCCGGGCTCACGTGCTCGTGCAGGACGACCATCGCCGCGGCCAGTCCGAATGGAGGCACGAGCAGGGAGTACATGCTGACCGTGCTGGCCTCGTACGTGCGCATGAGGAAGCCCCACAGGCCGTAGCCGACCAGCGTGGACAGGTAGGCGATGTAGGCCAGCGCGCCCACCCCCTCCAGGGACGTGTGCGCCAGCGAGTGCCCGATCTCGCCGGGGCCCTCGAAGGCCAGCGACAGGGCGAGCATCGGCAGCGGCGGCACCAGCGACATCCACACCATGAACCCGAACGAGTCGACCGGGCCGGTGGCGTGCGCGTTCATCCGGCGCATCGCGACGTTCGCCAGGCCCCACATGAACGCCGCCGCGACGCACAGCAGGAACGCGCCGAGCGGTCCGCTCGTCCCGCCGGACTGCAGGATCCCGAGCCACGCGACCCCGCCGAACGCGACCGCCATCCCGGCGATCTGCCCCGCCTTGAGGCGCTCCCGCAGCGTCACCCACGCGATCAGCGCCGTGAACAGCGCGGACAGTTGCAGGACGACCGACGACAGCCCGGCGGGCATGCCGATCCGCATCGCGATGAACAGCAGCCCGAACTGCCCGACGCCGAGCGGCAGCCCGACCAGCAGCAGCCAGCGCGCCGGGACGGGCGGACGCCGGACGAAGAACACGGCGGGCAGCGCGGCCACGGTGAAACGCAGGGCGGCGAAGAACAGCGGCGGGTAGTGTTCGAGGCCGATCTTGATCGGCACGAAGTTGAAACCCCACACCGCGGCGATCAGCACGGCGAGCAGCACGTGGCGGAGACGCATGCCCTGATCGTCCTTAAAAGGTGTGTTTAGGACAAGCTAGAACTTCTTGACAGATGGATTTAGCATTGCTTCATGCTGGATCTCGAAAGGCTGCGCGCGCTGCACTCGGTGGCGACCTACGGGTCGGTCAGCGCGGCCGCCGACGTGCTCCACGTCACCACCTCCGCCGTCTCACAGCAGCTGGCCAAGCTGGAGCGTGAGACCGGCCAGAAGCTGCTCGAACGCAACGGCCGCGGCGTCCGGCTCACCGACGCCGCCCAGCTGCTCGTCGGGCACGCCGGCCGGATCCTCTCGCTGGTCGAGCAGGCCCAGTCCGACCTCGAGGCCCACCGCGGCGCCGTCGTCGGGCAGCTGTCGGTCGGCGCGTTCCCGACCGCGATCCGCGGCCTGTTCCCGGCCGCCCTGCGCACCCTGCACGCCGATCATCCCGACCTGCGCGTCCTGCTGAGCGAGCAGGACCCGCTGGAGAGCATGCCGCTCGTCCTGCGCGGCGACCTCGACATGGCCGTCGTCCAGGACTGGAACAACGAGCCGCTGCCGCTCGCCGAGGGCCTGGTCAAGGGCGCCATCTGCGCGGACGTCGCGGACGTCGCGCTGCCGCCCGGCCACCGCCTCGCCGGCCGCACCGGGATCAACCTGGAGGAGCTCGCGGGCGAGACCTGGATCAGCTCCACGCCCGGCTCGATCTGCTGCGACTGGCTGCACCGGACGCTGCGCTCGATCGACTGCGAGCCGCACATCGACCACCACGCCTACGAGTTCGCGACCCAGCTCGCCCTGGTCGCGGCCGGGCTGGGCGTCGCCATACTGCCCCGGCTCGGCCGCTGCGACGTCCCGTCCGAGGTCGAGATCGTCACCATGAGGGCCCCGCTCACCCGCCGCGTCTACGCGGTCTGGCGCGAGGAGGCGGCCCGCCGTCCCGCCATCCGCGCCGCCCTGGACGCCTTCCGGACGGCCGTCCCCGCCGACGTCCCCGTCCCCGCCTGACCTTCCACCCCCGACCGCCCGCCCACACGTGCGGGTGGTGAGCGGCGGGACTCACGAGCCCCGCCGCGTGCCCACCCTCGTGCGCGCGGGTGTTCACGGTCGGGGTGGGAGGATCCGCTACATTCGCCCGGATCGATCAAGGTCCGAGGGGTGCAGGCGACATGAGCGGGTGGCGGGTCCCGGGGTTCACGACGGTCCGGGAACTCGGCGCGGGCGGGCAGGGCTCGGTGGTACTCGCCCGGCACGACACCGCCGGGACGCTCGTCGCGATCAAGTACGTCGCCGCCGACGCGGACCGGGCCCTGCTCCGGCACGAGGCGGCCATGCTCGGACGCGCCGACAGCCCGCACGTCGCGCGGCTCTTCCAGCTGGTGGAGACCGACGAGGGCGCCGCGATCGTCATGGAGGCCGTGGACGGGGTGCCGCTGCGGACCGTCCTCGAGCGCGAGGGCGCGCTCGCCCCGGAGGCCGCCCTCACGGTCCTGAAGGGCTCGCTGTTCGGCCTCGCCGCGGCGCACGCGCTCGGGGTCGTCCACCGGGACTACAAGCCCGCCAACGTGGTCGTCCCGCCGGACGGGCGCAGCAAGCTGATCGACTTCGGCATCGCCGTCAGCGCCGGGCGGGAGAGCGGCGGAGCCGGGACGCCGCCGTACATGGCGCCCGAGCAGTGGCGGCGCGGCGTCGCCACTCCCGCGACCGACGTCTATGCCGCGACCTGCGTGTTCTTCGAGTGCGTCGCGGGCAGCCGGCCGTTCTCGGGATCCCTGGCCGCCATCGAGGACGCCCATCTGAACGAGCCGCCGCCGGTCGAGGCCGTTCCGGAGGCCCTGCGCCCGCTGGTCGGGCACGGGATGGCCAAGGATCCGGCGGAGCGCCCGCCGAGCGCGGCGGACTTCGTCACCGAGCTGGAAGCCGTCGCGTCCGCCGCCTACGGGCCGGACTGGGAACGCCGGGGAGTCCGGGCCCTGGCGGCCTCCGCCGCTGCTTTGGCGTCCTTGTTCCCGATCGCCGCGCTGATCGGCTCCAGTGGCGGTGCGGCAGGCGCGGGCGCGGGGGCCGGCGCCGGGGCGGGCGGCGCCGCCTCCACGGTGGCCGGGACGTCCGCGGCGGCGTCCCAGGGGCTGCTGGCGTCCACGACGGCGAAGATCGCGCTGGGCGTCGCCGCGACGGCCCTGGTCGCGGGCGGTGCGGCGACCGTCCGGCACTACGCGGCGTCGCCGCCGCCGAAGCCGCGTCCCACACCGAGCCCGACGCCGACCGTCCAGCTCGTCGCGTCCCACCAGTGCAAGGTCAGCGGGCCGTTCGGCGACGACCAGACCCCGAAGAGCGCGCCCCCGAAGGTCCGGACGGCCGTGCGCCTCCCGGCCGGGGCCGCCGTCTACCGCACCGTCCCGGGCGACTACGTGGTCGGGCCCGCCGGGCAGACCTGCTCCCACTCGTCCGGGAACAGCGCCGCCGCCGGGACGATCGGCCGGGGCGGGGCGGCCGGGAGCGTCCTCACCTACTCGCCGTTCTCGATCGGCTCGTTCAACATCTCCACGTGCCTGTACTTCCCGGACTCGCCCGAGGCCGCCAAGATCAGGAAGTCCGGCGGCGAGTGCACGTCCGACCTGCGCGTCCGCCGCCCGCTCGACCTCGGACGGCCGTCCCCGAAGATGATCGTCGGGCTGGACCCGAGCACGACCGAGGCCGCGCCGCCGTCGCCGTACGTGTCGGTCGTCCTGGGGATCATGAACGGCCCGTCGCTCACCTGCCGCCTTCCCCAGGCGCAGGCGGACGTCTGCACCGCCGCGCTGACCTTCGGCGTCGAGCGGGCGACCGCCGAGAACCCCCTCACGTCCGCGGCGCTGGCGGGGGTCCAGCGCCAGATCGCCGACGCGGTCGCCGCGTCCAAGCGCTGAGCTGGGATGATGAAGCCATGACGTACGAGCTGCTCCTCTGGCGATCCGACCGCCCGCTGACCCGGGAGGACGCGGCCGGGATCGACGAGACCGGCGCCGAGCCGACCCCGGTGATCGGGGAGTTCGTCATCGAGCTGCGCCGCCTGCACTCCGACGTCCAGGTCACCGAGACCGGCGGCGGACGCTTCGCGCGCGTCGAGATGGCCGACGACCGCGCCGACCAGGTCTCCACGGACGTCTACGCGATCGCGCAGGGCCACGGGCTGATCGTCTGGGACCCGGTCCGCGGGCTCGTCCACAACATCGCCCCGGTCGGCGTCTACCCGGGGATGCAACTCCACACCGGCGACGGGATGGTCGTGATCGATCCGGACCTCGGGCTCGTCCGGGACGTCCTGACCCGGCTCGGCCCGGAGAACCCGTTCGCCGCGCTGGTCGTGTTCGGCCACCACTTCATCCAGGTGTCCCCGGAGGAGGGCGCCTACGAGCTCGAGTACAAGGACGGCGCGCGCGGCGAGCTCTACCGCGCGCGCGTCCCCGAGCTGGCCGAGGTGCAGCGGGCCTTCACCGAGTACGCCAACGACGACCGCGGCTTCCTCGACCGCCACACCTGGGCGAACGTCAGCACGGGCTGAGCGTCACCACCGGCTGAGCGTCACCACCGGCTGGACGTCACCACCGGCTGGACGTCAGTGCCTCTTGGACGTCAGTACCGGAAGATCGCGCCCTGCGAGGTGGGGATGCCGTCCCAGACGAAGGCGCCCGTGGCCCAGGCGGACGTGCCGCCCGGCACGTGGGACAGGTGGCCGACCCGCGTGTCCTTGCCCTTCACCGTGGGCAGGGCGGCCTTCGTCCAGTGGCCCTTGCTGAAGTGGAACATCTCGGAGTGGGTGGAGGCCCACACGCCGCCCTTGCCGTCCTGGGCCATCGAGAGGACGTTGTTCTTGGTCGGCGGGTCGAACCGGCGCCAGGACTTCCCGTCGAAGTGCAGCGCCATCGGCAGGGTGGCGTAGTTCGCCGGGTTCACGTACCGCGCGCCGGCGATCCACACGTCCGAGGACGAGCGGGCGGTGACCGTCCGCAGCTCCGACGCGTGGCCGCCCACGACCGGCAGCGCGGGCAGCTTGACCGTGGACCAGGACTTGCCGTTCCAGTGCCGGGCGACCGGGGACGGCTTCGCCGACCCGTTGTCGCCGACCGCCCACATGTTCTTGCTGGAGACCGAGGCTCCGGCGGTCATCCTGAACCCGGGCTTGAGACGGCTCCAGGACTTTCCGTTGTAGTGCCAGGTGCCGAACTTGAACCCGCTGTACTCCTCGCCGTGGACCCAGACGTCCTTCGGGCCGTTGACGACCGCGCCGCCGATCTCCGACGTCGCCTTCCAGGTGTGGGAGACCGTCCACTTGGCGCCGTTCCAGCGCAGCGCGTACGCCCCGGCCGCGCCGGCCGCGAAGGCCCAGACGTTGTTGGTCGCCGATCCGGCGACGGTGTAGATGTAGCCGCTCTTCTGGAGCGCCGCGGGGAGCTTGGTGTCGGACCATCGCTTCCCGTCGAAGCGCCAGGCGTGGGGCTTCGCGCTGACGCGTCCCACGACCCAGACGTTCTTGCTGTTGATCGCGGTGACGCCGGTGTAGGTGGCCTTGGCCTCCGTGCGGGCGGTCCGCCAGGCCGGGGTGGCGGCGTCCGCGGCCGGGACGAGCGCGGCGAGCGCGACTCCGGCGGCGGCGACGATTGAGACTGAACGGCGCATCGTTGGCCTTTCTCGTGATCTTGCCAGTGGGACGCCCGAATTGATCTTCGGGTTGTCACACCCCGGGGCGGTATTTCCGGCGCGAACGGTGTCCGATTCGTCCTATCTTGTGTGGCGGAAGGGGAACGAGGTGGCGCGGCTCGGGAGTGGGCCGGTGCGTCACCAGGGTCGGGGGTGCGCCGTGTACGGAGCCGAGGTCGGAGAGCTCATCGGGGCGGTCGAGCTGGCCGCCGTCGCGTCCAGCGTGGCGCTCGCGCGCCGGTTCGTCCGGGACGAGCTGGCGGACGATCCGCGCCGCGACACGGCCGAGCTGCTGGTCTCGGAGGCCTGCACCAACAGCGTCCAGCACTCCCGCTCGGGCGACGGCGGCTGCTTCACCCTGGCCCTGCACGACCGGGGCGGCGTGCTCCGCTGCGAGGTCGTGGACGAGGGCGCCGAGACCGTCCCGACCAGGCGCGTCGGCGACGAGCCCCGCGACAACGGGTACGGGATCATCCTGATCGAGTCCCTGTCCGACCGGTTCGGGTTCTCCTCCGGCGAGTCGGGCCGCCTCCACACCTGGTTCGAACTCGGCCCCACGGCCTGAAGGCGTCCCGCCGCCCGACCGCGTCCTACCGCCCGACCGCGTCCTGTCGTCGGACCGCGTCCCACCACCTGCAGGCGTCCCACCGTCTGACCGTGTCCCGTCGTCCGGCCGCGTCCCGGCAGGTCGCGTCCATGGTCTGACCAGGCGTTTCGGTGCTCGTCCGGGCTCGGTTCTCCCGTGCGCGTGGGGGCGGGGCGGTTGGCGTCCGCGGGGCGGGTAGCCTGGCGACGCGATGACTGAGAAGACGATCGTTCACCTGCTGCGGCACGGTGAGGTGCACAATCCTGACGGGGTCCTGTACGGCCGGCTGCCCGGTTTCCGCCTGAGCGAGGACGGGAACGAGATGGCCAGGACGGCGGCCAAGTGGTTCGAGGGGCGCGACGTGACCGCGCTGTTCTCCTCGCCCATGCAGCGCGCCCTGGAGACCGCGGCCCCGCTGGTCGACGCGTTCGAGCTGCCGGTCACGGTGGACGATCGGCTGATCGAGGCGGACAACCACTTCGAGGGCCTGACGTTCGGCGTCGGCGCGGGCAGCGTGAAGCGGCCCGAGCACTGGCGCTACCTGTGGAACCCGTTCCGCCCGTCCTGGGGCGAGCCGTACACCCAGATCGCGCGCCGGATGCGGTCCGCGGTGATCGCCGCCCGGGACGCCGCGGCCGGCCACGAGGCCGTCTGCGTCAGCCACCAGCTGCCGATCTGGATCCTGCGCCTGCACGCCGAGCACCGCCGCCTCTGGCACCACCCGGGCCGCCGCGAGTGCAACCTCGCCAGCGTCACCAGCCTGGAGTTCGAGGGCAGCCGCCTGGTCGGGGTCTCCTACGCCGAACCCGCCCTGGGCATCGGCGGGGGGACCGGTGTCGCCGGCGCCTGAGCCTGTCGGTACATTGAGTACTACGTCTTGTAGTAGGAGGGTGCGTTGAGCCCCCGGATCTCCCTTGTGGGCGCCGCCGCGGCGTCCACTGCCGCCGTCGTGCTGCTCGCGGGCTGCGCGGGCGGCGGCACCGGCGGTCCCGCCGCCGGCGACAACCGGTTCATCGCCGGCAACGGCAAGATCCAGGAAGTGTCCCTGTCGAGCCGCCATGCCGCGCCGCGGGCGGACGGCAGCACGCTGGAAGGCAAGCCGGTCAAGCTGTCGGACCTGCGCGGCAAGGTCGTCGTGGTCAACTTCTGGGCGTCCTGGTGCGCGCCCTGCCGCGGCGAGGCGCAGTCGCTGGAGCAGGTCTACCAGCAGAACAAGAACAACGGCGTCGAGTTCCTCGGCGTCAACTTCAAGGACGACAAGGACAACGCCATCGCCTTCGAGCGCGGGCGCAAGGTGTCCTATCCGAGCGTGTTCGACGGCGACGGCCGCATCGGCCTGGCGTTCAAGGACGTCCCGCCGAACGCCATCCCGACCACCCTCGTCCTCGACCGGCAGGGCCGGATCGCGGCGCGGGTGCTCGGCGCGACGACCTTCTCCACGCTGAATCCGATCGTGACCAAGGTCCTCGCGGAAAAGTGATCCTCGCGGCGGTGAACACCGAGACGACCGTCACCAGCGGCTCGCTGCTGGCGGCGGCCCCGCTGGCGGCGCTCGCCGGGCTGGTGTCGTTCGTGTCGCCGTGCGTCCTGCCGCTCGTTCCCGGCTACCTGTCGTACGTGACGGGGATGACCGGCGCGGACCTCGCCGAGCAGCGGCGCGGCCGCCTGCTCGGCGGCGTCGCGCTGTTCGTCGGCGGCTTCACCTTCGTGTTCGTCAGCATGGGCGCGGTCGCGGGCGGCCTCGGCCGCTGGATGCTGGAGTACCAGACCCCGATCCAGCGCGTCCTCGGCGTCATGACGATCGTGTTCGGGCTGGCGTTCATGGGCTTCATCCCCGGCCTCCAGCGGACGCTGAAGACGGGCCGGCTGCCGAACGCGGGCCTGGCCGGGGCACCGCTGCTCGGCGTGATCTTCGGCCTGGGCTGGACGCCCTGCATCGGCCCGACGCTCGCCGCCGTCCAGTCCCTGGCGATCACCGAGGCCAGCTCGACCCGCGGCGCGCTGCTGTCGGTCGCCTACTGCGTCGGACTCGGCCTGCCGTTCCTGCTCACCGCGCTCGCCTACCGCCGCGCGCTCGGCGCGTTCGCCGCCGTCAAGCGGCACTACGCGCTGGTCATGCGGGTCGGCGGCGGGATGCTGGTGCTCATCGGGCTCGCGCTGGTGACCGGGCTCTGGAACGAACTGACCATCCAGATGAAGTCGTTCATCGGCGGCTTCGAGACCCCGATTTGAGCCATGGCCGAGACAGAGACTGAGAGCGCGAAGGCGGAGAAGGCCACCACGCCGGACGAGGTGGAGGAGGCGGCGACCGCCGCCCCGGCCGGACGCACGCCCGCCGCGGAGGGCCCGCGTCCCAAGGGCATCGGCCCGATCGGCTGGCTGCGCTGGGCGTGGCGGCAGCTCACCACCATGCGGACGGCGCTGATCCTGCTGTTCATGGTGGCGCTCGGCGCGATCCCCAGCTCCTTCCTGCCGCAGCGCCCGCAGGCCCCGGAGAAGGTCACCGTCTACTTCCAGCAGCACAAGGCGCTCGCGCCGTGGCTGGACAAGTTCTCGCTCTTCAACGTGTTCTCCGCGCCCTGGTTCGTGGCGATCTACGTCCTGCTGTTCGTGTCCCTCGCGGGCTGCGTCATCCCGCGCCTGGTCAAGCACTTCAAGGCGATGCGCGCCCAGCCGCCCGCCGCGCCCCGCAACCTGAAGCGGCTCCCGCAGTCGGCCACGTTCGAGACGATCCGCACCCCGGACGAGGTGCTCGCCGAGGCGAAGGCGCTGCTGAAGAAGCGCCGGTTCCGGGTCGCCGACGGCAAGGGGGCCGTGGCGTCCGAGAAGGGCTACCTGGGGGAGCTCGGCAACCTGCTGTTCCACCTGGCGCTGCTCGGCCTGCTGTTCTCGCTGGGCGTCGGCAACCTGTTCGGCTACCGGGGGGACGTGCTGCTCCGCGAGGGCTCGTCCTTCGCGAACACGCTCGCCCAGTACGACCAGTTCAAGCCTGGACGCGCGTTCGACACCGGCCAGCTCTCGCCGTTCTCGATCACGCTGGACGACTTCCAGGCCAAGTACGAGCTCAAGGGCCCCAAGCGCGGCCAGGCCACCGACTTCCACGCCTCGCTCACCTACCGGGACACCCCGAACAGCCCGCCCAAGCACTACAACCTGAAGGTCAACCACCCGCTGGAGATCGGCGGGACCAAGGTCTACCTGCTCGGACACGGCTACGCGCCCCAGTTCACCGTCCGGGACGGCAAGGGCCAGATCGCCTTCCGCGGCGCCGTCCCGTTCCTGCCGCAGAACCCGGTCAACCTGCAGTCCGAGGGCGTGATCAAGGTCCCGGACGCGCAGCCGGACCAGCTGGCCTTCTACGCGATCCTGTGGCCGACCGCGACCGCCACCACCGACGGCAAGCAGATCATCTCGGAGTTCCCCGCGGCGCTCCGCCCGGTGATCTCGATCGTCGGGTTCAAGGGCGACCTCGGCCTGGACAGCGGCAACGCGCAGTCGGTGTACCAGCTCGAGGGCCTCGGCAAGACGCTGAACCCGATCAAGCACGGCGAGAAGCTGATGGAGCCGGGGGAGACCTTCAAGCTCCCCGACGGCTCCGGGTCCATCACCTTCGACGGCATGAAGGAGTGGACGAGCCTCTCGGTCAACCACGACCCGGGACGCATGCCCGCCCTGGTCGCGGCCGTCCTCGCCATCCTCGGCGTGATCACCTCCTTCACCGTCCGGCGGCGCAGGGTGTGGGTCCGTGCGAGCGCCGCGGAGGACGGGCGTACCGTGGTGCATGTCGGCGGGCTCACGCTCGGGAACCCGACCCAGGAGTTCGACGACGTGGTGGCCGCGCTGCGCGGCACGCCGCAGGGCTCCGACATCCCGGAGCCGAAGACCGCGGAGCCGTCCCCGGCCCCGGTGTCCGAGGAGACCGGAACGCCGGAGGACGCGTCCACCGGCGACAAGTCCGAACAGTCCGGAGCCGAGACGACCACGTCGGCGGCGGACGACCCTTCTGACAAGGAGTGACGAGGGTGCATACCGCCGACCTCGCCAACCTGAGCGACAAACTGATGCTCAGCACCGTCGTGCTGTACATCGTCGCGCTGGTGGCCTACGCGGCCGACCTGGGCTTCGGCCGAAAGAGACAGCCCGCCGCCGCGGTCCGCACCGAGGCGAAGGTCCTCGTCGGGGCCGACGGCCCGGACGTCGCCGAGGTCGTCGCCTCGCCGGAGCCGGCGGAGGAGGACGACCGCCGCCGCATCGACTGGGCCCGCCTCGCCATCCTGCTGAACTCCCTCGGCTGGGCGTCCCACCTGGGCGTCATCCTGTCCCGCGGCCTCGCGGCGCACCGCTGGCCGTGGGGCAACATGTACGAGTTCCTCACCGCCATCGCGTTCGCCGCGGTCACCGCGTTCCTGATCGTCATGGCCCGCTACAAGGCCCGCTTCCTCGGCGCGTTCGTCATGTTCGCCGCCGTGATCGCGCTCGGCGTCGCCAACATCTGGCTGTACGACTCGGTCGGCCCGGTCACCCCGGCGCTGAACTCGTACTGGATCGCCATCCACGTCACCGCGGCGATCATCGCCACCGGCTCCTTCACCGTCGCCGGCGCCGCGACGATCATGTACCTGCTGAAGTCCCGCCGCGAGGCCGCCGGCCCGATCCCCGAGGACTCGGTCTGGTCCCGCGTCCCCGGCGTCGAGGCCCTGGACCGCCTGGCCCTCCGCGTCACCACCTTCGCCTTCCCGATCTGGACGGCCGCCATCGTCATGGGCGCCATCTGGGCCGACGAGGCGTGGGGCCGCTACTGGGGCTGGGACCCCAAGGAGACCTGGTCCTTCGTCACCTGGATCGCCTACGCCGCCTTCCTCCACGCCCGCGCCACCGCCGGCTGGAAGGGCCGCAAGGCCGCCATCCTCTCCCTGGTCGCCTTCGCCTGCCTGATCTTCAACTTCTTCGGCGTCAACTACATGTTCTCCGGCCTGCACTCCTACGCCTGAGACCCGGCCTGTGCAAGGGCGTCCTCCACACCTCGGAGGACGCCCTTTCGCATGCCCGCCAAGCCCCGGGGCCAAGAGCGACCGCGAGTTGTCCACAGGATGCGCACCGGCTTGTGATCACTCCTCGCCGTCCCGGATGATCGCTTCAGAACAGTCCGTGACGAAGGGATCACAGTCATGCATCTCACTCAGATGTGGTCGCTCATCGGCGCCGCCGTGGCGGTCATCGGTGTCATCTTCCGCCAGATGGGCCTCATCCGCTCCGAACTCACCACCCGCATCGACGGCGTCGCCACCAGACTCGACAGCAAGATCGACGGCGTCCGCGCGGAACTCGACGCCAGGATGGACGGCACCAACTCCCGCATCGACGGCCTCCGCGCCGAGATGAGCGCCAAGTTCGACGGCGTGGACGCCAAATTCGACGGCCTCCGCAACGAGATCCTGATGGCCCTCAAACCCATGGCCAGCACAATCGAGCGCCTCGACCAGGACTCCCGCGACCATCTGAAGAGTCACCACGGCCCCGGCTGACCAGCCCCCGCTTCCCCGCTCGGCCCCAGCCCACCGCCGCCCCCAGACAACAAGGTCCTCGCTCCGCTCGGGCAGTCCCATCGGGGCTCCCGCCCCAAACCCCAAGCCGGGGGCTCCGCCCCCGGACCCCCGAAGGCGGGATGGTGAGGAGGGGATGTCGTAGGAACTGACCGGAACGACTTCACTACATCATGTCGTCTTCGATGGCGTGGATATCGTTCCGCCGCGGAACTGATCGGATGGGGAGAAAATCTCCTGGCACGAGTCCCTCTTCGCCGTTTATGATCATCGCCGCCAAGGCGGTCGAATCGTCGAAGTCATGTCGAGCCTCCCTTCGGAGTCGCGTGTCGCGCTCATCGACCGTTCCGTGTGAACGCACCATCGAAGTGCGAGAAGGGCGGTCTGATGTATCGGATAAGGAATTTGACGGCGGTGGGCCCAGTGGTCGCGCTGACCGCGGCCATCGCGATTTCCGGGCTCATCGGCTCCACGGGCGCGGCGGCGGCCGAAGAGTCTCCGTGCGGGCCCAGACTCGCCACGCTCGAGTTGCCCACGACGGCGGTGCACTCGGGAGGTGTGGCCCAGGGCAGGGTGCGGCTGCGCTGCCCGGCCGGTGCCGCCACCAGAGTGGCCCTCGCCTCGGCGGACACATCCTGGGTGAGCGTGCCGGCGAGCGTCGTCGTCCCTGCGGGTGCGGCTGACGCGCCGATACCTGTCGAGACGCACCAACCAGGCAACGTGATCGGTGCACTCGGCGTCCCGATCACCGCGACGCTGGATCACCAGAGCGTGAGCCGGTCGCTTCCCCTCCAGCCTGGGCTGAAGTACTTCAAGGCCGATGTCCCGGTCATCAGCGGTGACAATGTCGGATTGCAGTTCGGACTGAACGGCAGCGCGCCCGAAGGTGGGACGGTCGTGCGGCTGTCGAGTGACAATCCCGCTCTTCGGATGCCCGCCACCGTCACTTTGGACAGGCCGAGCAGTGGGGCTTCCTTTTTCGGTTGGAGCACTCGTATTTCGCAGGATGCGAATGTCACCCTCACCGCCGAACTGCCGGGACAGAGGCTGACCGTCGATGTCGCGCTGCGCGCTTGGACCTATGACCCGGGAGACTGGAGCATCACCGCACCCCCGGTCATTCGCGGCGGCACGCTCTATGGGATGAAGCTCAACCTTCCTTATCCTGTCCCGCACGGTGGCATCAGCATCACCTTCAGTTCGAACAATCCGAAGATCGGCCTTCCGAGCGCCACGAACCTCGTGGAAGGCACGAGTGGTCCGGTGAACTTCGACATCTCCGCGGCGACCACCATCGACGCCGACGCCACGGTCACCGCGAACATCGAGGGCGTCGGCTCTCGCAGCCTGACGCTGCACGTGCTCCCCGGCCTGGCGAGCCTCGGCCTGCCCTGGGAGGTCACCGGAGGTCAGCCGTTCGAGGGGACGGTCGAGCTCGGCACGACCACGAGCGTGGCGACCACGATCCGATTGAGCAGCGACAACCCGGCGGTTCAGGTTCCCGCCGAGGTGACCGTCCCGGCCGGAGCGTCCTCGGTCACCTTCAGCGGTACGACCACGTCCGTGACGGACCTCAGCGTCGCCACGGTGACGGCCCAGTTGGAAGGGGACAGCGTCGTTCAGTACCTGATCGTCGACCCCACACCCGCAGGCTGATCATCCACCCGAGGCTCTGATCTCCGGAGCGGAGGTGCCCGCCTCCGCTCCGGACATCAAGGTCCTCGCCCCGCTCGGGCCGCCCCTATCGGGTCCCCCGCCCCGAACTCCAAGCTGGGGGCTCCGCCCCAGACCCCCGAAAGGCGACCACAGGAGCATCCAATGCTCCGAACCGGCGGACGGGTGGGCGCGATCTCAACTCTTGCAATGCACCCGCCGAAGCCGCTGATCGCACTGGCGGGCTACGTCCAGACGTCCTCGTGACGTTCGATCGCCCGGAACGTGCCTTCGCTCACCCGACGGGAGCACTCTCGCCATTCGCGGAGCACCCGCCGCTCGCCATCAGGTACAGAAGGCCAGGAGGCACGGGTGACGGGCTGACCCGCGTAGACCGGGTCCCAGCCGTGGGCGTGGAAGGCGTCCAGCGCGGGAAGCTGAGTGGCCAGGCAGTGGAGGGCGCGCCGGTGGTACCACTTGCTGACGGCCGTGATGCGAAGCCCCGATGCGAGCGCTTCGTGTATGCGAGGTAGCGAGTTCTCGACGTTCTGCCAGGTGTCGGCGGAACGGTCCTCGCAGCGGACGGCGGCCTCGGGGACGTCGCGTGCCAGAAGCTCCGTGAGGAACCACTGCCCTTCGATGATGCCGGTGTGACGGTTCACGCCGCCGGTGACGATGATCAGTGGCGCCAAACCCCGGTGGTGGCGAGCGGCGACGTGTTCGATCGGCTGGATCTGATTGGTGCCGAAGACCAGGTGCGCCGTGGGGAGGCCATCAGGCGGGGGCGCCTCGATGTCGACGAATGCGGTGGCTTCGCGGATCAGCGCCGGGGAGAGGCCGTCGTCGCTCAAGTCCCACTCCCGCTCGATTCAGGGAGGAGCTGCAGACGCTGCAGGGCGGCGCAGTCGACAGCCTCCAGGTAGCGGTCATGGTAGTGCGAGGTCGCAGCGGCGTCAGGATGGCGCGAGAGCAGCGTCCGGTCCAGCTTCTTGGCGAGCGACATCGTGGGCCAGGCGGGGCGGGGCGCTGAGAGGGCGGTGTGCCCGGCTGCCGCCGCGCTCTCCAGATCGCCTGCTCCCGCTTGGGCCAAGCCGAGGATGAGCAGGGAGCGGGCGTACCCGGACGGATGCTCGCCGCGATCGTGGACTTCGGGCTGGTAGACGGTCTGGATAACACGTCCGGTGGCGGTCACCGCTTCCTTGTAATCGCCGAGGAGCAGGAGCGATGTCGCTGTGTAGGGCGGGTCCTCGCCAAGGGCGATGGAGAAGGCGCCAGTGGTGGTCGCGTTGGCTGGCAGGATCGCGATGGCCTCGGCAGCGGTCCTACGCGCGCTCCTCATGTGGGCGCCGTCGCCGAGCAGCGCGGCGGCACGCATTTCCTGGGAGGCCAGCTTGGCGTGGATCACCGTGCCACGAGGGGCCCGCGCCGCCCCCTTGGACGCCAGGTCCAGGGACTGCCGGGAGTGGTCGCGGTAGAAGGCGATCATGGAACGGGTCAACATCGCCCAGGCGCGGAGTTCGGGGTGGTTGATCTCGGAGCCATGACGTTCGGCTTCGGCGCACCAGAGGCGGGCTGCGGTGCGTTCGCCCATGTCACAGGCGGCGATGGCCAGCAGGTTCGACAGCCATCCATTGGCGGCGATCAGGTCGCGCCTGTGGGTGGTGGTGCCTGACCTCGCGAGGATGCCGCCCACATGCGCTCTGATGGTCAGCAGCTCGTCATAGGTCTCGGCGGGCGGCTGGGTGCAGATCGTGATGGCGTAGTCGTGGAGCAGCTCGTCCAGACTGGCGATCAGGGCTCCGAGGTGCGCGCCACCCGTGGCTTCGAGCGCCTGAAGGATGCGGCCGGCGTGCGCTGTCGGAAGCGTGACCACGCCGGTCTTCAGGAACGTCCGTCGGAGCAAGCCCTCGTCCCCGCTCTCGTGCTCGTCGGCCGCTTTCATATCCGGGAGATCGAGGACCCCGTTGGCTTCAAAGGCCCGCCGATACAGCTCCGCGTACAGTGCCCGCGGATGGGTCGTCCCCGCCAGATGCATGCGGATCGTTCGCTCGACGGACGTCCGCAAAGGCAGCTTTCGGATCAGATCCGGCTTGGCGGCCCGGCGCAGCTCGGCTGCGAGCTCCTGAGGTCCCCATCCCAAGCGGTGGCTGCGCGCCCGGATGGCGCTGGCCGTCCACCTGTACGTGTTCCGATCATCGCTCATCACGTGGCCGCCAATCGGACGCTCACCTGGGCTTCTTCCGCTTGCTTCCGCCTTCTTCACCAGTGTGCTCGTGGTCACGCCCCGGGGTGAGGTGTTCGCATGGACGAGCGCGGTCGGCGATCAGGAATCCGGCTCGCGAACCACCTCATCCGACACAGAACGGAGGTGAGGCTCGTGGTGGCCCAGACGGCCATGAACGTCGGTGGCTTCAGCCTGACCACGGGGCTCGTCCTTACAGGAGGGTGCCTTTTGGTCGGCGCTCTGGGGACGGCAGTGCTGCGCGTCGTGCTGGGACGCATTGGTCCTCGGCATACCGGTCAGCAGCAGGGAGGGCGGCACCGGAGGGATGCAGGCCAGCATCACCCCGCGGCATTGACGGATCGGCATCTTCACGACCGCAAGGGAGCGCGGTGACCCCATGAGAAGGCGAGTGTGCAGGAGCCTGGGCCGTGCAAGGCGCTGTGTGTGGCGTCCGTCGATGCCGGAGATCGGGCCGTGAGAGGAGAGCGGAGCACCTCCCTGAGAAGAGGGAGATGGATGGCTGGCGGGATGGCCACCGAGCCCGGCGGGACGCTCACCGGGTGGGTGTGGGCGCTGGAGGAGATGCGCTGGCGCCGCGCCTTCCCCGGAACGCTGGATCAGGTGCCGGTGGCTCGTCGCTTCGCGGGGGCGATGTTCGAGGGCTCGCCCTGTGCCGACGTGGTCGAGTACGCGGTTGCGGAGCTGGCCGGTAATGCTCTGCGACACAGTGATTCGGCCGAGAAGGGCGGTTGGTTCGGAGTGGAGCTGGTCCACGACGACCCCGTCCACGTGGCGGTCACCGACATCGGTGGCAAGGGTGTTCCGGCCGTGCGTGACTGTGTGGACGAGTTCGCGGAGAGCGGCCGCGGCCTTCACATGTTGTCGCGGTTCGCGATCTCGCTCGGTGTCCACGGAAGTGCGGGGAAGGGGCATACCGTCTGGGTGGATCTCGATCTCGAGCAATCCCTTGAGGCCCTGCTCGAGCGCGAACTCCCTGACACCCCATGAGGGGGACCAGCCTGTGGTTGGCAGGCTGGTCCCGTGCTCAGGATAGGGAGCCAGAAGGAGGGTTTCGCCTGCCTTTCGCCCATTCCGGACGAGAGGTAGGCGAGGCTCTCCTCGTTCCTCTTCGGATCAGTTCTTGGGGGTCTGGGGGCGGAGCCCCCAGCTTCGGGGGGTGGGGCGGGAGCCCCGAGGGGCTGCCCGAGCGGAGCGAGGACCTAGCTGTTGGGCTTCGTGGCCTGGTGGTAGTGGGGGGCAGACGATCACGCGGGGCGGGCGGGGGAGTCCAGCTGGGCGATGCCTTGGTCGATCCAGGCCAGGTAGTGGGTGAGGAAGGACGGGCCGAGCCGCCAGTCGGCGGTGCTGTTGTTGATGGCCACGACGTGGCCGCGGGACGGGCCGGACGTGATGACGCCGAGGAAGTCGCCGCAGCCCTGGCTGGTGGTCAGGACGTACCCGTGTTCGAGGCCGTCCTCGTCGTCATCGCTCTGGTAGAGGGGACCGGCGTCGCCCTCGGGGAACGGGATGGCGCAGTCGGGGGTGGCGAAGTCCCTCAGGAACCCCCAGTCGATGCCGTAGTAGGGTCCGCCTCCGCAGCCGATGTCGGTGAGGAAGGCGCGGAACTCCTCGGGGAGTTCGCAGCCCATGTTCGACTCCAGGGTGGCCAGGACGTCGGCCGGGACCGGGCGGTTCTCGTACCGGTGGAGGTCGGCGCCGAACAAGACGTAGCGGTCTCGACGGTTCCCGTCGCGGTCCACGAAGCGGGACGCACCGGGTTGCGGTGGGTCGAGCTCGCGGAGCCGGTCCAGGCGGGCGCGGATGTGGTCGAGCCGGTCTCGGATCTCCTGGCGCATGGTGTCGAGCATGGAGCGTTCCGAGGCGGACGGACCACCCGTTTTCAGTCGTCGCCGCGGATGCGCCGGTTCAGGTCGCGGAGGAAGGCGGGGTCGTCGTCGGGGCCCTTCGGGGCGTCCGGGTGCCGGTCGGAACCGAACTCGGCTCCGGGCGGCCACAGCACCGACTCCATGGAGCGGCCGCGCGGACGGCCCGCCAGCAGCCAGAGGACGGAGCCGAGCACGAATCCGAGGAGGGCGATCAGCAGCCAGACGGACTTCGGGAGGAGACGCACGTCGCGTTCGTCGCTGGTGAGGACGTCCAGCAGGCAGAAGAGCCAGCCCCCGACGAGGGCGACGGCGATGAGCGCGTAAGCCATGGGTCAACGTTAGTCCCCGACTTGGGGGGATGACGGCGTGTCGGGATTCGGCTTACGCTGCCCGGAGGCCCCGCACGGGGCCCCGCGAGAACGCGAGGAGCCCGATGCGGTTCAAAGGCATCCACCGCCGGTCCCCCGGAGGCGGGGCGCGCCCCGGCGACGCCCGGTACTCGCCCTCGCCGCCCGACCCCGGACGGTCACGGGACTCGGGTTCCTGGCAGAGCCCCGAGCCGACGCAGATCCGCCCGCGGGGAGCGCAGCCGCGCGACCGGTTCGGACGGTTCCGCAAGGGCGGACGGGACGACGCGTACGCGGCCCGTCCCGAAGGCGACGCCCCGGGCCCGGACCCCGCCGCCGCGGTCGGACGCCATCGGATGCGCGCCGAGCAGCCCGCGAAGGTCTACTCGTGGAGCGACTTCGAGCTGGACGACGAGCCCGGCCCGCCGCGCGCCGCTCCGCGTCCGCCGGACAGTCCTCCCATGCTGGACGGCCTCCGCCACTGCGGCGTCCTGGAGAAGGTCCTGCACCGCCAGTGGGACGCGCGGCAGGGCCCGCCGTCACCCGAGGTCGTCCGTGCCGTCGAGAGCCTGGCGTCGCTGCCGGACGCGCTGAAACTCAAGCTCGCGGACGGTCTCTCCGGGATCTATGTCGGGCCCGGAGGCGTCCCGCACCTGGACGACATGGGGCACCTGCGTGGCCGTCCGCTGCCGTCCGGGCGCGCGACCTGGGACATCTGCGCCGGCGCCTACGGCGACCGGAAGATCGTCGTGGGCGACCGTCCGTCCCCGACCCCGGACGTGATGATGCACGAGGTCGGGCACGCGCTGGACGACGTCGACGGCGGGGACGCCGGCTGGCAGTCCGACACGCCCGCGTTCCGCGAGCTCTACGACATGTGCGGGCCGTACCTGATGAGCGACTTCCACCAACAGCCCGACGCCTTGGGCCGCCGGGAGTTCTTCGCCGACGCGTTCGCCGCGATTTCGGCCCGGCAGCGTCCGGCATTGGTGGATATGCTCTCCGGCAACATCCGCGCCGCCCTCGAGGTCATGCTCTTCTTCAACCGCCGATACGGAATCTGACCTGACCCTCCGCCAACGGAAGACCAGCCAGCGAAGGTGATTCCCGATGTACGTGATCCGGCTCCCCGACGGCACGCTCAGGGTGCCGCACGGCGTCCTGCTCGAGGGCGGTGACGACGGACGGGGCATCGCCGACGCGTACGTGGAGGTCGGCCCGGACGACCCCGACTACGACCGCCTCCTCGCCCAGTCCCTCACCGAGGACGAACTCGAGGACCGCCGCCGCTCCTGGCGCGAAGGCGACGCCGACCTCCAGGCCGTCTTCGAAGCCTGGAAACACGAACAAGACTCCTGACCCGCCCCCCGAACACCCGCCCCACCGCGAACACCGCCCCAGGGACCCCACCCCCGGATGCCGCCTTCCCCGCGATGGCGCCCCGCGCGAACACCCCACCCCTGCGTGAACACCCCGCCGCCGCGCGAACACCCCGCCGCTAGTACCCAGGGCTCCGCCCCGGCTCTCTCACTAGCTCGGTCGCCCGAAGCTGCGCCCCTGTGTGAACCCCTGCCTCCGCACGTCGCTTCCTGCGCGAACCCCTGCCTCCGCACGTCGCTTCCTGCGCGAACCCCTGCCTCCAAACGTCGCTTCCTGCGTGAACGCCATCCAGCGGAACGCGGTGACCGGGCCCACTGGAGGGACGTGTGGAACGGCGTTGGCCCTGAGTAGTGCGATTGGCGCAATCTTCCGGGTGTGGAGGCCGGGGTCGCGGAGGAAGCGGGAAATGTGGAAAGGGGGAGTGGCGGAGGTGAGAGAACGCGAAATCCGTGGAAATGCGGCACCGGGAGTGGAGAAATCAGTGGGGTTTCGGAATTGCGCCGGACGCAAGGGGACGGGAACGGCGTGATCCGTCGGCTGTGGGAACGGTACAAACCGTGAGATGTGGGAATGCTGAGAGCCACGAGGCGTCAGGACCGACGCGAAGACCTCGGACGGAGGTGTGCGGGCGTGGCCGTGGCCGACGACGTTGACGACGCGCGGGCTCGGCGGGACGCCCGCACGTCGTCAACGTGTTCGTTCCGGCGCCCGCGAACGGGCGCGCAAAACAGGAAACCGCCTGCTACCGGCGGGGTGTGCCGGGGCGGCGGTGCCGGAAAGGCGGCGGCGGGTCCGACCGCGCCGGAAGGGCGCGGGCGGGTCCCGTCAGCGGACGACCGAGTGCTCTGCGACCGGTTCGTCTCCGCGCAGCAGCGCGTGCACTTCGGACTCGCGGAAGCGGCGGTGGCCTCCCGGCGTCCGAATGCTGCTGATGCGGCCCGCAGCGGCCCATCGGGTGACCGTCTTGGGATCAACCCTGAAGAGCGCGGCGACCTCTCCGGGGGTCAGCAGGCGCTCGCTGGTGCTCTCCACGTTCTCTCTCCCCCTTTGTCCCGCTCTCGGCGCGGGTGGACTGTTTCCTAGTGTGGCGGAGCAAGACCGATTTCTCCCTTGTTTTCGCAAAACATCACGCTGCGTAGTTTGGTGAGCTGGCCAGATCACCGACCGTAAACACGGTTTTGGACACTACGGACACCGCGCCCACCTTCCGCACCTCGCACCCCGCCCGTGACGGACGCCGGGCGGTCCGTTATCGCACGCTGATCGTGAGCGAATAACCTCGCTTCCATGCCCGCACTGGTGACCCTCGCGGACGTCGAGCACGCGGCCGGACTGCTCGCCGGAACCGCCGTCCGCACCCCGCTCGTGCCGTTCCCGACGCCCGACGGGGAACGGCTGCTGCTGAAGGCCGAGTCGCTCCAGCCCGTCGGCGCGTTCAAACTGCGCGGCGCGTACGCGACCATCGCCGGACTGCCCGAGGACGAACGCGCCAAGGGCGTCGTCGCGCATTCCAGCGGCAACCACGCCCAAGCCGTCGCCTGGACGGCCCGCGCGTTCGGCATCCGCTGCGTGCTGGTCATCCCGCACACGACGCCGGGCGTGAAGGTGGACGCGTGCATGGCGCTCGGCGCGGAGATCGTCTACGTCGAGCCGACGCTCGAGGCCCGCGTCGAGACGGCCGAGAAGCTCGCCGCCGCGCACGGTTTCACGCTCGTCCCCCCGTTCGACGACCCGCGCGTGATCGCCGGGCAGGGCACGGTCGGGCTGGAGATCATCGAGGACGAGCCGGACGTCGACCTCGTCCTCGTCCCCGTCTCGGGCGGCGGCCTGGTCTCCGGGATCGCGGTCGCGGCCAAGGCACTCAACCCGGACATCAAGGTCGTCGGCGTCGAGCCGGAGCTCGCCGCCGACGCCCGCGAGTCGCTGCGCACCGGGTATCCCGTCCAGTGGACCGCCGAGGACACCGGGCGCACCGTCGCCGACGCGCTGCGCGTCCAGCGGCTCGGCGACCTCACGTACGCGCACATCCACGAGCTCGTGGACGACATCGTGACCGTCTCGGAGGACCAGATCAGGCTGACCATGCGCCGGATCGCGCGTGAGTCCCGTCTCATCGCCGAGCCGGGCGGCGCGGTCGCGGCCGCCGCGTACCTGTACCGCCGTCCGTTCCTCCCGCCCACGCGGACGGCCGTGGCCGTCCTGAGCGGCGGAAACGTGGACCCGGCCCTCTTCCTCGACGTCCTCCGCCAGGGGTGACCGGCCCCCGAACGAGCCCGAACCAGCCTTCCGCCACGCCCGATTTGAGGACCTTCGGCAGGCCGAACCGGGCTGCTCGGCCGGGAGCGCAGGGCCGACCGGCGAGGTCGGGCAGGGCCGTTCGGCGGGGCCGGACCGGGCCATCGGGAGACCGGGAGTAGCCTGGAGCCGCCATGCGTTCCGTACTGTTCTATACCTCCGCTCGCCTGGGGATCTTCGTCGCGACGACCGCCGTCCTCTGGCTGACGCCCATGCGCAAGTCGCCGGTGTTCCTGCTGCTCGGCGCCCTCATCATCAGCGGTGTCATCAGCTACGTGCTGCTGTCGACCCAGCGTGACGCGATGTCCGCGACGATCGCGAACACCGTCCGCGACAAGAAGACCAAGATCGAAGAGGCCCGCGGCAAGGAGGACTGACCTCCCCACCCCGCGGCACCCGCCCCCACGACCACCCGTGGGGGCTTTCGCATGCCCGGCCCCCGCGTCCAGGGTCCTGTTCGGGTGCGGCTCGAGGGGGTCGAGGTGGCGTTCGAGGCCGGTGGCCGTGGACCGTTCGCGTGCGTTCGCGGGGGGCCTCCTAGGCTGGAGGTATGACCCGCGCCAATCTCGACAAGAAGCCCGCCGACGTGGCGGCCATGTTCGACCGGACCGCCGACCGGTACGACCTGCTCAACACTCTGATGACCGGCGGGATGGAACGGTGGTGGCGGCGGGAGGTCGTGCGCGCCGTGGCCGCCCGGCCGGGGGAGCGGGTGCTCGACCTGGCCGCCGGGACGGGGACGTCCTCGGTGCCGTTCGCGGACGCCGGGGCCGAGACCGTCGCCTGCGACTTCTCGCTCGGCATGCTCCGCGTCGGACGTGAGCGGCAGGCCGGCGTCGGCAATCTCGCCTTCGTGGCGGGCGACGCGATGAGGCTGCCCTTCGAGGACGGCTCGTTCGACGTCGTGACGATCTCCTTCGGCCTCCGGAACGTCCAGGACACCGAGGCGGCGCTGCGCGAGATGCGCCGGGTCGCCAAGCCCGGCGGACGGCTTCTGGTGTGTGAAGTCAGTCACCCTCCGAACCGGCTCCTGGACGCTGGGCACAAGGCGCACCTCAAGATCGGGCTGCCCCTCCTGGCCCGGGTGTCGTCCAATCCGGACAGCTACACCTATCTCGCCGATTCCACCCTCGCGTGGCCCGATCAGGCTGCCCTGGCGGGGATCGTGCAGTCCGCCGGGTGGACGAAGGTGCGGTGGAAGAACCTGACCTTCGGGGTCGCGGCGATGCACCACGCCGTCAACCCGGGCTGATCCAGCCGCTCGTGGAGCTTTGCATCGGTCCAACGCCAGGTCGGCGCAGAGTTAGCCACAAGCGGCTCCAAAGGAATAGACTCCCCATCGGATTCTTGTGAAGTACTTCACAAGCGAACGAAGTAAGAGGAACGCTGTGACCGACTCCACCCGACACGCAGACGTCATCGTCGTCGGGGCCGGACCCGCCGGGTCGTCCACCGCCTACTGGCTGGCGCGCGCCGGTCTGTCCGTGTTCCTGCTGGAGAAGGCGACGTTCCCGCGCGACAAGATCTGCGGCGACGGACTGACCCCCCGCGCCGTCCGGGCCCTGATCTCGATGGGCGTCGACATCGACGCCCCCGGCTGGAGCCGCAACAAGGGCCTGCGCATCTACGGCGGCGGATCCCGCATCGAGCTTCCCTGGCCCGAACTGGCCAGCTTCCCCGACTTCGGCCTCGTCCGCTCCCGGATGGACCTGGACGAGCTCCTCGCCCGGCACGCGGCCTCCGCCGGCGCCGAGCTGATCGAGGGCTGCAACGTCACCGGCCCGATCATCGACGAGCGCACCGACCGCATCACCGGCGTGACCGCCAAGCACAAGGGCGAGGAGATCACCTTCCACGCCCCGCTGGTCGTCGCCGCCGACGGCAACTCGACCCGGCTCTCGGTGGCCATGGGCCTGGAGCGCCGCAGCGACCGTCCGATGGGCGTGGCCGTCCGGCGCTACTACGAGTCGCCGCGCTCCACCGACGAGTACATGGAGGCGTGGCTCGAGCTGTGGGACGGGCAGCGCCTGCTCCCCGGCTACGGCTGGGTCTTCCCCCTCGCCGACGGCACGGCCAACGTCGGCCTCGGCCTCCTCAACACCTCCAAGTCGTTCCAGAACGTGGACTACCGCGGCATGCTCAAGGGCTGGACGTCCCAGATGCCGCCGGAGTGGCAGTTCGACGAGGAGCACGCGACCGGCCCGATCCGCGGCGCGGCTCTTCCCATGGGTTTCAACCGGCAGCCGCACTACGCGCGCGGCATGCTGCTGGTCGGCGACGCCGGCGGGATGATCAACCCGTTCAACGGCGAGGGCATCGACTACGCCCTGGAGTCCGGCCGGCTGGCCGCCGAGATCATGGTCCAGGCGCTCGCCAGGCGAACCCCGGCGCAGCGCGAGCGGACCCTCTACGAGTACCCGCGCATCCTCAAGGACGAGCACGGCGGCTACTTCACGCTCGCTCGGGTGTTCGTGCAGGCCATCGGTGACCCGCGGGTGATGAAGTTCCTCACCGCGCACGGCCTGCCGCATCCGACGCTGATGCGCTTCACCCTCAAGCTTCTGGCGAACCTCACCGACCCCAAGGGCGGGGACGCGTTCGACCGGATCATCAACGCCATGCAGAGGGTGGCGCCCGCAGCTTGACCCCGACCCCCGGAGGGGAGTGCTATTTGATCACCTTGGACAGGACGACACCCCGGCCTTGTGACCGCAGTCGCAGGCGGGGCGTCGTCGAGGCGTGGGCTCCGCGAGCGCGGAGACCCCGTCCGTACAGCGTCGTACGCCCCGAGGAGAGGAAGTAGGACTCCGTGGACCTCTATATCCCGATCATCGTGTTGGGGGTTCTGGCGTTCGCGTTCGCGGCGGGTTCGGTGTTGATGGCCTCGATGACGGGGCCGAAGCGTTGGAACCGGGCGCGACTGGACGCCTACGAGTGCGGGATCGAGCCGACCCCGCAGCCGGTCGGCGGGGGCCGTTTCCCCGTCAAGTACTACCTGACGGCGATGCTGTTCATCGTCTTCGACATTGAGATCATCTTCCTCTACCCCTGGGCCGTCACCTTCGACAGCCTGGGGGTTTTCGGTCTTGTGGAGATGGTCCTTTTCATCCTCACCGTGCTGGTGGCGTACGCCTACATCTGGCGGCGCGGTGGTCTGGAGTGGGACTAAATGGGTCTTGAAGAGAAGCTCCCCAGCGGCTTCCTGCTGACGACCGTCGAACAGGTCGCCGGCTGGGCGCGCAAGAGTTCGGTGTGGCCCGCCACCTTCGGTCTCGCCTGTTGCGCGATCGAGATGATGGCGGCCGGCGACCCCCGGCACGACTTCTCCCGGTGGGGGATGGAGCGTGCCTCGGCGACGCCGCGGCAGGCCGACCTGATGATCGTCGCGGGCCGGGTGAGCCAGAAGATGGCGCCGGTGCTGCGCCAGATCTACGACCAGATGACCGAGCCCAAGTGGGTCATCGCGATGGGCGTGTGCGCCTCCTCCGGCGGCATGTTCAACAACTACGCGATCGTGCAGGGCGTGGACCACATCGTCCCGGTGGACATCTACCTGCCCGGCTGCCCGCCGCGGCCGGAGATGCTGCTGGACGCGATCCTGAAGCTGCACGACAAGATCCAGAACACCAAGCTCGGGCCGCAGCGGGCCAAGCAGATCGCCGAGCTGGAAGTGGCCAAGCGCCGCCAGCTCCCGCTGCTGGGACAGGGGGCCTGATGAGCAGCCAGAACCCCGAGCAGCAGGCCGAGCAGGCCGCCGACCGGCTTCCCGCGCACCGCGAGGAGGACCGGGGCGAGCAGCCGGTGGCCCGGATGGGCATGTTCGGCATCCAGGGCAGCGGCGACACCTCCGGATACGGCGGGCTCGTCGTCCGGCAGGCGCCGAAGGTGTCCACGCCGCGTCCGTTCGGCGGGCCCGAGGGCGCCGCCGACCCGGGCGAGTTCGACGAGGTCGCCGACGCGCTGGAGCGGCTGCTGCCGACCTTCGGCGACGCGGTCGAGCGGATCGTCGTCCACCGCGGGGAGCTGACCCTCCACGTGCGGCGCGAGCACCTCGTCGAGGTCGCGACGACCCTCCGGGACGCGCCGGACCTGCGGTTCGAGATGTGCATGGGCGTGAGCGGCGTGCACTACCCGAAGGACGAGGGCGCCGAGCTCCACGCGGTCTACCCGCTGCTGTCGATCACGCACAACCGGCGGATCCGGCTGGACGTGTCGTGCCCCGACGCCGACCCCCACATCCCGTCGCTGGTCCGGCTGTACCCGACCAACGACTGGCACGAGCGCGAGACCTTCGACTTCTTCGGAATCGTGTTCGACGGCCACCCGGCGCTGGTCCGGATCATGATGCCGGACGACTGGGTCGGGCACCCGCAGCGCAAGGACTACCCGCTCGGCGGCATCCCCGTCGAGTACCGCGGCGCCGAGATCCCGCCGCCCGACCAGCGGAGGTCGTACACATGAGCCCCTCCACCAAGTACACCGAGTACGACGCGTACGCGGCCGCCGCCGAGGAGGCCGCCGAGGGCCGTGTCTTCGACGTCAGCGGGCAGGACTGGGACCAGGTGGTCGCGGACGCCCGGGACGCCGGCGACGAGCGGCTCGTGGTGAACATGGGCCCGCAGCACCCGTCCACGCACGGCGTACTCCGGCTGATCCTGACGCTCGACGGTGAGACGGTCGACGAGTGCCGCGTGGGCATCGGCTACCTGCACACCGGCATCGAGAAGAACATGGAGTTCCGCACCTGGACGCAGGGCACCACGTTCGTCACCCGGATGGACTACCTCGCGCCGATCTTCAACGAGACGGCGTACTGCCTGGGTGTCGAGAAGCTGCTCGGCATCACCGACCAGATTCCGGAGCGGGCCTCGATCATCCGCGTGATGATGATGGAGCTCAACCGGATCTCCTCGCACCTGGTCGCGATCGCCACGTTCGGCCTGGAGCTCGGCGCGACGACCGTCATGCTGAACGGCTTCATCGAGCGTGAGTACACCCTCGACCTGTTCGAGGAGATCAGCGGCCTGCGGATGAACATGGCCTACGTCCGTCCGGGCGGCGTCGCGCAGGACCTGCCGTCCGGCGCGATGAGCAAGCTGCGCGACTACCTCGACCGGATGCCGAAGCGGCTGAAGGCGATGCGCAAGCTGATGGACGACAACCCCGTCTACAAGGCGCGCACCAAGGACATCGCGTACCTGGACCTGACGGGCTGCACCGCGCTCGGCATCACCGGCCCGATCCTGCGCTCCACCGGCATCCCCTGGGACCTGCGCAAGTCCCAGCCGTACTGCGGTTACGAGACCTACGACTTCGAGGTGGCCACCGAGACCACCTGCGACGTCTACGGCCGCTACCTGGTCCGGATGAAGGAGATGGACGAGTCCCTGAAGATCGTGGAGCAGTGCGTCGAGCGGCTCCAGACGGTCAAGGGCCCGGTGATGGTCGAGGACAAGAAGATCGGCTGGCCGGCGCAGCTCGCGATCGGCGCGGACGGCATGGGCAACTCGCCCCGCCACATCGCGCACATCATGGGCACCTCCATGGAGGCGCTGATCCACCACTTCAAGCTGGTGACCGAGGGCTTCCGGGTCCCGGCCGGGCAGGTGTACGCCCCGGTCGAGTCGCCGCGCGGCGAGCTCGGCGCGCACCTCGTCAGCGACGGCGGGACGCGCCCCTACCGGGTGCACTTCCGCGAGCCGTCGTTCACCAACCTGCAGGCGGCGCCCGCGATGGCCGAGGGCGGCATGGTCGCCGACGTCATCGCCGCGGTCGCCTCGATCGACCCCGTGATGGGAGGCGTGGACCGTTGAGCGAGCAACTGCTCAAGCTGGAGCCGCCGTTCCGGAACACCGAGCCGTACGACCCGGAGGTCCGGGAGCGGCTGGACCGGGACGCCAAGGACATCCTGGCGCGCTATCCCAAGACCCGTTCCGCGCTGCTGCCGATGCTGCACCTGGTGCAGTCGGTGGACGGCCACGTCACCGGACGCGGGATCGCGTTCTGCGCGGAGACGCTCGGCATCACGCCGGCGCAGGTCACCGGGGTCGCGACGTTCTACACCCAGTACAAGCGCGAGGCGGTCGGCGACTACCACGTCGGCGTCTGCATCAACACGCTGTGCGCGGTGATGGGCGGCGACCAGATCTGGTCCGAGCTGACCGACCACGTGGGCGTCGGCCATGACGAGGCGACCGAGGACGGCAAGGTCTCGCTCGAGCGCATCGAGTGCAACGCGGCCTGTGACTTCGCGCCCGTCATGACGGTGAACTGGGAGTTCTTCGACAACATGACGCCGGAGAAGGCCAAGCGTCTGGTCGACGACCTCCGGGCGGGCAAGGAGGTGCTGCCTTCGCGCGGCCCGAACAAGCTCGCCACGTGGAAGGAGGCCAGCCGCGTGCTGGCCGGCTTCGACGACGGGCTCGCCCACGAGGGCGTCCAGGCCGGACCCGAGTCGCTGCGCGGGCTCGACCTCGCGCACGAGCGCGGCTGGACGGCCCCCGACGCGGACGCCAAGCCGACCGCCGACGGGGCCGGGGAGGGAGAGAAATGACCACGCTGACTCCCATCCTCACCAGGAACTGGGACCAGCCCGACTCGTTCACCATGGCCGGGTACGAGCGCGACGGCGGCTACACCGCGCTGCGCAAGGCCCTCGCCATGGAGCCGGACGCGATCGTGCAGACGGTGAAGGACTCCGGCCTCCGCGGACGCGGCGGCGCGGGCTTCCCCACCGGCATGAAGTGGGGCTTCCTGCCCGCGGACAGCCCGAACCCGCGCTACCTGGTCGTGAACGCGGACGAGTCCGAGCCGGGAACGTGCAAGGACATCCCGCTGATGCTGGCGAACCCGCACGTCCTCGTCGAGGGCGTCATCATCAGCTCGTACGCGATCAAGTCCAACCACGCGTTCATCTACGTGCGCGGCGAGGTGCTGCACGTCATCAGGCGTCTGCAGCAGGCGGTACGGGACGCCTACGCCGCCGGGTACCTGGGCGAGAACATCCTCGGCTCGGGCTACGACCTCGAACTGGTCGTGCACACCGGCGCCGGGGCGTACATCTGCGGCGAAGAGACGGCCCTGCTGGACTCCCTTGAGGGATATCGGGGTCAGCCCAGGCTCAAGCCCCCCTTCCCCGCGGTCGCGGGACTCTACGGCGGTCCCACCGTCATCAACAACGTCGAGTCCATCGCATCCGTTCCCTCGATCGTGACGAACGGCGCCGACTGGTTCACCTCCATGGGCACCGAGAAGTCCGCCGGGTTCGGCATCTTCTCGCTGTCCGGGCACGTGACCAGGCCCGGACAGTACGAGGCCCCGCTCGGGATCACCCTGCGCGAGCTGCTCGACATGGCGGGCGGCATGCGCGGCGGCCGGAAGCTGAAGTTCTGGACGCCGGGCGGCTCGTCCACGCCCCTGTTCACCGACGAGCACCTGGACGTCCCGCTCGACTTCGAGTCGGTCGGCGCGGCCGGGTCCATGCTCGGCACCCGGGCGCTGCAGATCTTCGACGAGACGGTCTGCGTCGTCCGGGCCGTCCTGCGGTGGTCGGAGTTCTACGCGCACGAGTCGTGCGGCAAGTGCACCCCGTGCCGCGAGGGGACGTACTGGTACAAGCAGCTGCTCAAGCGGCTGGAGGCGGGCCAGGGCTCCGAGGAGGACCTGGACACCCTGCTGGACCTGTCCGACAACATCCTCGGCCGCTCGTTCTGCGCGCTCGGCGACGGCGCGACCAGCCCGGTCGTGTCCTCGATCAAGCTCTTCCGGGACGAGTACATCCGCCACTTCGAGCAGGGCGGCTGCCCGTTCGACCCGGCCAAGTCCACCCTGTGGGGAGGTGCTGCGGTATGACCGTCGCCGACGAGAAGAGCACCGTCGAGCGGCAGCAGGTCGAGATGGTGACCTGCACCATCGACGGTTTCGAGATCAGCGTCCCCAAGGGCACGCTGATCATCCGGGCGGCGGAGCTGCTCGGCATCCAGATCCCGCGGTTCTGCGACCATCCGCTGCTCGACCCGATCGGGGCCTGCCGCCAGTGCCTGGTGGAGATCCCGGACGCGGGCAACGGGCGCGGCATGCCGAAGCCGCAGGCGTCCTGCACCACCACGGTCATGCCGGGGATGGTCGTCAAGACGCAGCTGACCTCCCCGGTCGCCGACAAGGCGCAGCACGGCGTGATGGAGCTGCTGCTGATCAACCACCCGCTGGACTGCCCGATCTGCGACAAGGGCGGCGAGTGCCCCCTGCAGAACCAGGCGATGTCCAACGGGCGCGGCGAGACCCGGTTCACCGAGGCCAAGCGGACCTTCCCCAAGCCGATCCCGCTGTCCACCGAGGTGCTGCTCGACCGCGAGCGCTGCATCCAGTGCGCGCGCTGCACCCGGTTCTCCGACCAGATCGCCGGGGACGCGTTCATCGACCTGTTCGAGCGCGGCGCGAAGGAGCAGGTCGGGGCGGCGACCGACAACCCGTTCCAGTCCTACTTCTCGGGCAACACCGTGCAGATCTGCCCGGTCGGCGCGCTGACCGGCGCGGCCTACCGGTTCCGGTCGCGGCCGTTCGACCTGGTGTCCACGCCGTCGGCGTGCGAGCACTGCGCGTCCGGCTGCGCGCTGCGCACCGACCACCGGCGCGGCAAGGTCACCCGCCGCCTCGCCGGGGACGACCCGCAGGTGAACGAGGAGTGGAACTGCGACAAGGGCCGGTGGGCGTTCTCCTACGCCACCCAGCCCGACCGGCTCACGCACCCGCTCGTCCGGAACGAGAAGGGTGTGCTCGAGGTCGCGTCCTGGCCCGAGGCGCTGACGGTGGCCGCTCGCGGCCTCGCGCGCGCACGAGGCAAGGCCGGTGTCCTGCCGGGTGGACGGCTCACGCTGGAGGACGCCTACGCCTACAGCAAGTTCGCCCGGATCGCGCTCGGCACGAACGACATCGACTTCCGGGCCCGTCCGCACAGCTCCGAGGAGGCCGAGTTCCTGGCCTTCGGGGTGGCGGGCCGTCCGATCGAGGTGTCGTACAGCGACCTCGAGAAGGCGCCGGTGGTGCTCCTCGCCGGGTTCGAGCCCGAGGAGGAGTCGCCGATCGTCTTCCTGCGGCTGCGCAAGGCGTTCCGTAAGAAGGGCCTGAAGGTCGTCTCGGTCTCGCCGTTCGAGACCCGCGGCCTGAAGAAGACCGGCGGGACGCTGCTTCCGGCCGTGCCCGGCGCCGAGGCCGAAGTGCTCGGCGGCCTGGTCGCGGGCGAGAACACCGAGGTCCGCGAGCTGCTGGAGAAGCCCGGCGCGGTGATCCTGGTCGGCGAGCGCCTCGCGACGAGCCCGGGCGCGCTGTCCGCGGCCGTCCGGCTGGCGCACGCCACCGGCGCGGGCTTGGCCTGGGTGCCGCGCCGCGCGGGCGAGCGGGGCGCGGTCGAGGCCGGGGCCCTGCCCGGGCTGCTGCCGATCGGACGTCCGGTGTTCGACCCGGACGCCCGCGCCGAGACCGCCCGCGCCTGGGGCGTCGCGGAACTGCCCGCGACGCCGGGCCGCGACACCGCCGGGATCCTGGCGTCCGCGGCGGCCGGGGAGCGCGGGGCGCTGCTGGTCGGCGGGTTCGACCCGAACGACCTGGCCGACCCCGAGGCGGCGCTCGCCGCGCTCGACCGCACGCCGTTCGTGGTGAGCCTGGAGCAGCGGGTCAGCGCGGTCACCGACCGCGCGGACGTCGTGCTCCCGGTCGCGGCGGTCGCCGAGAAGGCCGGGACGTTCGTCGACTGGGAGGGCCGCGGCCGCCCGTTCGAGACCGTCCTGAAGACCGCCGGGAAGATGTCCGACCTGCGCGTCCTCGACGCGCTGGCGAACGAGATGGACGTCCACCTCGGACTGCCCGACCCGGACGCGGCGCGCCGCGAGCTGACCGGGCTCGGCGCGTTCCGCGGCGAGCGGCCGCCCGCGCCGTCGGTCGCGACCGGCGTCCTGCCGCAACCCGGACCGGGCGAGGCCCTGGTGTCGAGCTGGCGGCTGCTGCTCGACCGCGGCACCCTGCAGGACGGCGAGCCCTACCTCGCCGGGACGGCCCGCGACGCGGTCGCCCGGGTGTCCCCGGCGACGGCCGAGGAGGCCGGTGCGGACGGCGAGCTCACGGTGCGCGGCCCGCGCGGCGAGGTCACGCTGCCGCTGGTGATCACGCCCGGCATGCCCGACCGGGTGGTGTGGCTCCCGGCCAACTCCGCTCCGGTCGCGCTGCACGCCGACCTGGGCGCGGCGGCCGGGGACATCGTCTCGATCGGAGGCTCCCGATGAGTCTGGTGAGTTCGGCGGGAGCGGCGGTGCTGGCGGGTCCGGCGCCCGCCGACCCGACGCTGTCCACCTTCGGCAAGGACCCGTGGTGGCTGATCGGGGGCAAGGTCCTCGCGATCTTCGTCTTCCTGGTCCTCACCGTCCTGATGTCGATGTGGGTCGAGCGGCGCGTCATCGGCCGCATGCAGCTGCGCGTCGGCCCGAACCGGACCGGCCCGTTCGGCCTGCTCCAGGGCCTCGCGGACGGCGTGAAGCTGGCGCTGAAGGAGGACATCGTCCCCCGGAACGTGGACAAGGTCGTCTTCGTCCTCGCGCCGGTCATCTCGGCGGTGCCCGCGTTCATCTCGTTCGCCATCATCCCGTTCGGCCCGACCGTGTCGGTCTTCGGGCACCACACCGCGCTGCAGGGCACCGACCTGCCGGTCGCGGTGCTGCTGGTGCTCGCGATGTCCTCGATGGGCGTCTACGGGATCGTCCTGGCGGGCTGGTCGTCGATGTCGCCCTACTCGCTGCTCGGCGGGCTCCGCTCGTCCGCGCAGGTGATCTCCTACGAGATCGCGATGGGGCTGTCGTTCGTCGCGGTGTTCCTGTTCGCCGGGTCGATGTCCACCACCGAGATCGTCAACGCGCAGGCCGACACCTGGTACGCGGTGCTGCTGTTCCCGTCCTTCGTGGTCTACATCATCACGATGATGGGCGAGTCGAACCGCATCCCGTTCGACCTGCCCGAGGGCGAGGGCGAGCTGGTCGGCGGCTTCCACACCGAGTACTCGTCGCTGAAGTTCGCGATGTTCTTCCTCGCCGAGTACATCAACCTGGCGACGCTGTCGGCGCTGTGCACGACCCTGTTCCTCGGCGGCTGGCGCGCCCCCGCGCCGATCTCCACCGTGTGGGCCGGCGCGAACTCCGGCTGGTGGCCGGTGCTGTGGTTCATGATCAAGCTCTGGCTGTTCATCTTCTTCTTCATCTGGCTGCGCGGCTCGCTGCCCCGCGTCCGGTACGACCAGCTGATGAAGCTCGGCTGGAAGGTGCTGATGCCCTTCTCGATCGGCTGGATCCTGCTGGTCGCGATCATCCGGGTGTGGAAGAACGAGGGCCACAACGCCACAGGCGTGATGGCGGCGATCGCCGGCATCGCGATCGTCGTGATCCTGCTGACCTTCGCCTGGGAGTTCACCCGGAGCGGCGGCGACGCCACGGACATGGAGCAGCCACCACCGACCCCCGATCCGGACGCGGGCGGCTATCCCGTCCCGCCGATGGACGCCCCGCACTACCACGGCCACCGCGACGTGCCGCGGCCGCGGATCACCGAAACCTCTCGTGAGGAGGTCAGCAGTGGGACTCACTGACTTCCTGAACCCGGTGAAGGGGTTCGGGGTCTCGTTCCACCAGATGTTCACCAAGAGCGAGACCGTCCAGTACCCCGAGGTGAAGAAGCCGACGGCCCCGCGCTTCCACGGACGCCACCAGCTGAACCGCTGGCCGGACGGTCTGGAGAAGTGCGTCGGGTGCGAGCTGTGCGCCTGGGCGTGCCCCGCCGACGCCATCTTCGTGGAGGGCGCCGACAACACCGAGGACGAGCGCTACTCGCCCGGTGAGCGGTACGGCCGGATCTACCAGATCAACTATCTGCGCTGCATCCTCTGCGGACTCTGCATCGAGGCGTGCCCGACCCGGGCGCTCACGATGACCAACGAGTACGAGCTCGCCGACGACAGCCGCGAATCGCTCATCTACACCAAGGACATGCTGCTCGCGCCGCTGCGCGAGGGCATGGAGCCCCCGCCGCACGAGATGCGGCTGGGGGACACCGAGGAGGACTACTACCGCCTCGGCCTGCAGCCCGAGGAAGGCGGTGAGAAGAAATGACCACCGCCCACGTCCTCGCGGGCCACGCGGGCACGGCGCACGTGCTCGCGGGCACCGTCGCCGACAAGCAGTCGGGCGAGCCGTTCTTCTTCTGGCTCCTGGCGATCGTGTCGGTCGCCGCCGCGCTCGGCATGATCTTCATGCGGAAGGCCGTGCACTCGGCGATGCTGCTGGCGACGGTGATGCTGTCGCTGGCCGCGCTCTACGCGATCCAGGACGCGCCGTTCCTGGCGTTCGTGCAGGTCATCGTCTACACCGGCGCGGTGCTGATGCTGTTCCTGTTCGTCCTGATGCTGGTCGGCGTCTCGTCCACCGACTCGCTGGTGGAGACGCTGCGCGGGCAGCGGTTCTGGGCCGCGGTCAGCGGCATCGGGTTCATCGCGCTGCTCGGCACCGGCTTCGCCAACGCCGCGCTCGGCGACTCGGCCGGCCTCAAGGCGGCCAACGCCGAGCACGGCGGGAACATCCGCGGCCTGGCGTACCTGCTGTTCACCAAGTACGTGTTCGCGTTCGAGGCGACCAGCGCGCTGCTCATCACGGCGGCGCTCGGCGCGATGGTGCTGGCGCACCGCGAGCGCACCACGCCGAAGCCGACCCAGCGGTCGCTGTCGGTCGAGCGTTTCCGCAGGGGCGCCCAGACCGGCGCCCACCCGGGCCCGCTGCCGGGCCCCGGCACCTACGCCCGCCACAACGCGGTCGACATGCCCGCGCTCCTGCCGGACGGCACGCCGTCCGAGCTGTCGGTCAACCCGGTCATCGCGGCCCGGACCGACACCGCGCACCGGCACACCGACCTGCGGGGCAAGACCGAGCGGCAGGCCCTGGACAAGGACGTCAGGGCCGTCCGCACGGTGACCGAGACCGCCGACTCCGAGGCCGGCGCCGTCGCCGAGACCGAGGAGGTCGAGAAGTGAGCCCGGGACACTACCTGGCGCTGTCGGCGATCCTGTTCACCATTGGCGGGATCGGCGTGCTCGTGCGCCGCAACGCGATCGTGGTGTTCATGTGCGTGGAGCTCATGCTCAACGCCTGCAACCTGGCGTTCGTGTCGTTCTCCCGGAAGCAGGGGAACCTCGACGGCCAGATCATCGCGTTCTTCGTGATGGTCGTGGCGGCGGCCGAGGTCGTGGTCGGCCTCGCCATCATCATGACCATCTTCCGGACCCGCAGGTCCTCGTCGGTCGACGACGCGAACCTGCTGAAGTACTAGGGGGCCGCGGCCAGTGAAAGCGGAAGGGATCCAGGCCGCGGCCTGGTTGCTCATCGCGTTCCCGCTGCTCGGGGCGGCGGTCCTCCTGCTCGGAGGACGCCGCACCGACCGGTGGGGACATCTCCTCGGCGTCGCGATGTCACTCGCGTCGTTCGCCGTCGGCGCCGGGATGTTCGTCCAGATGCTCGGCTACGACGACGCCGAGCGCCGTCGCACGCTGCACCTGTGGAACTTCTTCGACGTCGGCTCGCTGCACGTCGGGATGGACCTGCTGGTCGACCCGCTGTCGATCAGCTTCGTGCTGCTGATCACGGGCGTCGGCTCGCTGATCCACATCTACTCGATGGGCTACATGGCCCATGACGAGGACCGGCGGAGGTTCTTCGCCTACCTCAACCTGTTCGTCGCGGCGATGCTCACGCTGGTGCTCGGCGCGAACTACGTCGTGCTGTTCCTCGGCTGGGAGGGCGTGGGTCTCGCGTCCTACCTGCTGATCGGGTTCTGGCAGTTCAAGCCGACCGCCGCGGTCGCCGCGAAGAAGGCGTTCGTGGTGAACCGCGTCGGCGACCTCGGCCTGGTCACCGCGATCATGCTGATGTTCGCCACGTTCAACTCGGTCGACTTCACCACGATCCTCGGCACGGGCGCGGAGCACGTGGGCCTGGCGGCGAAGCTGACGTCCGGCACCGCGACCGCGCTCGGGCTGCTGCTCCTGCTCGGCGCGTGCGGCAAGTCGGCGCAGCTCCCGCTGCAGTCCTGGCTGCTGGACGCGATGGAGGGCCCGACCCCCGTGTCGGCGCTGATCCACGCGGCGACCATGGTCACCGCGGGCGTCTACCTGATCGTCCGGTCCGCCCCGATCTTCGAGATGTCGCCGGACGCCCAGATGGTCGTGACCATCGTCGGCGCGGCCACGCTGCTCGCCGGTGCGATCATCGGGTCCGGCAAGGACGACATCAAGAAGGCGCTGGCCGGCTCGACGATGTCGCAGATCGGCTACATGACCCTCGCCGCCGGGCTGGGAACGCCCGGCTACGCCCTGGCCATCGCGCACCTCATCGCGCACGGCTTCTTCAAGGCGGGCCTGTTCCTCGGCGCCGGGTCGGTCATGCACGCGACCGGCGACGACGTGAACATGCGGCACTACGGCGCGCTCCGCAAGGTCATGTACGTGACCTACGGGACGTTCGGTCTCGGCTACCTCGCGATCATCGGGTGCCCGCCGTTCTCCGGCTACTTCACCAAGGACGGGATCATCGAGGCCGCCTACAACAAGGGCGGGACGTCCGGGGCGATCCTCGGCACGTGCGCGCTGGTGGGCGCCGGCATCACGGCCTACTACATGTCGCGTGTGATGATCATGACGTTCTTCGGCGAGAAGCGCTGGCAGGAGGGCGTCCACCCGCACGAGTCGCCGAAGGTGATGACCATCCCGCTGATCCTGCTGGCCGTCGGGTCGGTGTTCGCGGGCGGGTTCCTGGTCCTCGGCGGGTTCTCCGACTTCCTGGCCCCCGTGGTCGGGACGCCGGAGGAGGAGCACTTCAACCCGGTGAGCGCGCCGGGCGTCGCGACGTTCGTCCTGATGATCGTCGGCGTCGCGATCGCGTGGCGGCAGTACGGGGCGCGGCCGGTTCCGCTCGAGGCCCCGGCCGGGTCCTTCCTCACCCGCGCCGCGCGCCGCGACCTCTACGGGGACGCCATCAACGAGTCGCTGCTGATGCGGCCCGGCCAGTGGCTGACCCGGCTCGCCGTCTGGTTCGACAACCGAGGCGTGGACGGCGCGGTGAACGGCATCGCCGCCGGCGTCGGCGGGACGTCCGGCCGGATCCGGCGGATCCAGACCGGGTACGCCCGCTCCTACGCCCTCTCGATGTACCTCGGCGCGGCGATCGTGGTCGCCGCCCTCCTGGTGGTGAACGTCTCATGACCGACTTCCCCTGGCTGACCGTCCTCATCGCGCTGCCCGCCGTGGGCGCGCTGCTGGTGGGGCTGCTGCCGCGCGAGAACGAGAGCCTGGCCAAGCAGGCCGCGCTCGGGATCTCGGTGGTCGAGGCCGTCCTGGCGATCGTGATGACGACCGCCTTCAAGACCGGCGGCGACCGCTTCCAGTTCCAAGAGAAGTACTGGTGGATCAAGCAGTTCGGCGTGCACTGGGCCGTCGGCGTCGACGGCGTCGCGCTGGTGCTCGTGCTGCTGTCGGTGATCCTCGTCCCGCTCGTGATCATCGCGAGCTGGGACGAGGCGGGTCGCTCCGGCGGCACCGACACCCCCCCGAAGCGCTCCGCGAAGATCTACTTCGCGCTGCTGCTGGCGCTCGAGGCGATGATGGTCGGCGTCTTCGCGGCGACCGACGTCTTCCTCTTCTACGTCTTCTTCGAGGCGATGCTCATCCCGGTGTACTTCATCATCGGGTCCTACGGCGGTCCGCAGCGGTCCTACGCGGCCGTGAAGTTCCTGCTGTACTCGCTGTTCGGCGGGCTGCTGATGCTCGTCTCCGTCATCTGGCTGTACCCGCTGTCGCAGGAGCAGCTCGGCCACGGCACGTTCATGTTCGAAGAACTGAACAAGATGCAGCACGTGGACGGCATGACCGCCAAGTGGCTGTTCCTCGGCTTCTTCGTCGCGTTCGCGATCAAGGCGCCGATGGTGCCCGTCCACACCTGGCTGCCCGACGCGGCCGCGCAGGCCCCGGCGGGCGCCCTGGTGCTCGTCGTGGGCGTGCTGGACAAGGTCGGCACCTACGGCATGCTGCGGTTCTGCCTGGAGCTGTTCCCCGGCGCGGCCAAGTGGGCGACCCCGGTCGTCCTCGCGTTCGCGGTGATCAGCATCGTGTACGGCGCGGTCCTGGCGATCGGGCAGGTCGACCTGAAGCGCCTGGTGGCCTACACCTCGGTGTCGCACTTCGGGTTCATCGTGCTCGGCATCTTCGCCATGACCTCGCAGGGCCAGTCCGGCGCGACGCTGTACATGGTGAACCACGGGTTCTCGACCGGCGCGCTGTTCCTGCTGGTCGGCTTCATGATCGCGCGGCGGAAGTCGGCGCGGATCGACGCGTTCGGCGGTGTGCAGAAGGTGGCCCCGGTGCTCGCCGGGACGTTCCTGGTGGCGGGCCTGTCCGGGCTGTCGCTGCCGGGACTGTCCACCTTCGTGTCCGAGCTGATGGTGCTGATCGGCACCTTCAGCAGGCACCGCCTGCCGGCCGTGCTCGCCGCGTCCGGGATCGTGCTCGCCGCGATCTACATCCTGTGGACCTACCAGCGGACCATGGGCGGACCCGCCCGCGAGGAGGTCAAGGGCATGCCCGACCTCTCCCTGCGGGAGAAGGTCGCCGTCGCCCCGATCATCGCGATCATCGTGGCGATGGGCCTGTTCCCCCAGCCGGTGCTCAAGGCCATCAACCCGTCGGTCGACAAGGGCCTGAGCCGGGTGCAGGTCCAGGACCCGGCCCCGAAGATCAACGGTAACGTCGCCGAGAACGGAGCCCGGCCGTGAGCGTGTCAATGGTCGCCGCGGGACTCGCGGCAGCCCCGTCCGGCGTGGAGAAATTCCCCAGCCCGATCATCGAGTACCGGCAGCTCGCGCCGATGCTGATCGTGTTCGGCGTGGCGCTCGCCGGGGTGCTGGTGGAGGCGTTCGTCAACCGGAGCCTCCGGTACTACGTGCAGGCCCCGCTCGCCGGGGTCGGCCTGATCGCCGGCTTCCTCTGGACGGTCTACCTGGCCGGTGGGTTCAACTGGATCGGCCTGCACCACGACCCGTCGTTCCACGCCGCGGCGATGGGCGCGATCGGCCTGGACGGCCCGACCCTGCTGATCCAGGGCACCATCCTCGTGCTGGCGACTCTGTCGCTGCTGCTCATCGCCGAGCGGCGGCACGCCAGCTTCACCGCGCAGGCGGCGGCGCTGCCCGGCACGGAGGCCGAGCAGGAGACGATGGCGGCCGGGATCACCCAGACCGAGGTGTTCCCGCTGATGCTGTTCGCGGTCGGGGGCATGCTGATGTTCCCCGCCTCGAACGACCTGCTGACGATGTTCGTCGCGCTGGAGATCATGTCGCTGCCGCTGTACCTGCTGTGCGGCCTGGCCCGGCGCCGCCGCCTGCTGTCGCAGGAGGCCGCGGTCAAGTACTTCCTGCTCGGCGCGTTCTCCTCGGCGTTCTTCCTGTACGGGACGGCGCTGCTGTACGGCTACGCCGGCTCGGTGCGGCTGGCGGACATCTCCACGCAGCTCGGCAAGGACGCCGGCAGTGAGACGCTGATGCTCGCGGGCGTGGCGCTGCTGTCGGTCGGCCTGCTGTTCAAGATCGGCGCTGTGCCGTTCCACATGTGGAAGCCGGACGTCTACCAGGGCGCCCCGACCCCGGTCACCGCGCTGATGGCGTCCTGCACGCTCGTCGCGGGGTTCGGCGCGCTGATGCGCGTCTACTACGTCGGGTTCGAGACGCTCCGCTGGGACTGGCGGCCGTTCACCTGGGGTGTGGCGATTCTCACGATGGTCGTCGGCGCGATCATCGCGATCACCCAGACCGACCTGAAGCGGCTGCTGGCCTACTCGTCCATCGCGCACGCCGGTTTCCTGCTCACCGGGATCGTCGCGGTGACGCGGGACGGCCTTGCGGGCGCGCTGTTCTACCTGGTCGCCTACGGCTTCACCACGGTCGGCGCGTTCGCGGTGATCACGATGGTCCGGGACGGCGGAGGCGAGGCGGCGCACCTGTCCAGGTGGGCCGGGCTGGGCCGGAAGTCCCCGGTGGTGGCGGGCGTTTTCTCCTTCTTCCTGCTAGCCTTCGCCGGAATTCCGTTGACGTCCGGCTTCACGGGGAAGTTCGCGGTCTTCAAGGCGGCGGTCGAGGGACACGCGACCCCGCTGGTGGTCGTCGGCGTCCTGTCGTCGGCGGTCGCGGCGTTCTTCTACGTCCGGGTCATCGTGGTGATGTTCTTCAGCGAGCCCGAGGCGGACGGTCCGACCGTGGTCGCGGGCCCGATGACCGCGGCTGCCGTGGCGCTCGGCGTGGCGGCTACTGTGGTACTCGGCGTCCTGCCCCAGCCCATGCTGGATCTGGCGGGACACGCCGCGACACAGATGTTCGTCCGGTAGTGCTCCGTAGGGGGTTTGGGTGAGTAGCGCCGTTCCGTTCGGTCTGCCCGATGGGCTGACCTCAGATGTGCGGGAGCGGCTCGCCGCGGTGGAGGAGCTGTTGCTCTCCTCCGTGCAGGGCGAGGATCCGCTGCTCTCCGAGGCCTCCAAGCACCTCGTCGATGCGGGGGGCAAGCGGTTCCGGCCGATGCTGGTGCTGCTCGCCTCCCACTTCGGCTCCCCGGAGGCGCCGGGCGTCGTCCCGGCCGCCGTCGTCGTCGAGCTGACCCACCTGGCGACGCTCTACCACGACGACGTGATGGACGAGGCGACCGTCCGGCGCGGGCAGGAGTCGGCGAACTCGCGGTGGACCAACACCGTCGCGATCCTCACCGGCGACTACCTGTTCGCGCGGGCCTCGGACCTGCTGGCCGACCTCGGTCCCGAGGCCGTCCGGATCCAGGCGCGCGCGTTCGCCCGGCTCGTCCGCGGCCAGATCCAGGAGACCGTGGGCCCCGCCGAGGGCGTCGACCCGCTCAAGCACTACCTGTCGGTCATGGCCGACAAGACCGGCTCGCTGATCGCCGTCTCCGGCCAGTTCGGCGCGCTGCTCGCCGGCGCCTCTCCCGCGGTCGTGGACACCATCACGTCCGCGTGCGAGAAGATCGGCATCGCCTTCCAGTTGTCCGACGACATCCTCGACATCGCGTCCGAGACCGAGGAGTCGGGCAAGACGCCCGGCACCGACCTGCGCGAGGGCATCCGCACGCTTCCGATGCACCTGGTGCTGGAGGGCGTCGGCTCCGGGCCGGACGACGAGCGGCTCCGCGAGCTGCTGGTCACCGACCTCACCGACGACGTCCTGCACGCCGAGGCGCTCGCGCTGCTGCGCGCCCACCCGGCGATGGAGCGGGCTCGCGCCGACATGCGCTCCTGGGCCGAGGACGCGCGCGCCGAGCTGCTCACGCTCCCGGACATCCCGGCGCGGGACGCCTTCATCGGCCTCTGCGACTACGTCGTCTCCCGCACCGGCTGACGCTCCGGTTCCCGTTCATGGACATGAGAAAGGCCCTCCGAGGAGGGCCTTTCCTCTTGCTCGGGGGGCTCGGTTCACGCGCGGAATCCGAGCTCGAGCGTCGAGGCGGTGCGCGGGGGCTTCAGCGGACGCCGGGCTCGCGTGGGGGCTTGCGTGGGGCTCAGCGGACGCCGGGCGTCAGCGGCGAGGGGATCACGGCGGGCCACGGCTTGTTCGAGACGCGGACCTTGGTGACCAGGGCGCGGCCTCCGCAGTGCGCCGTCACCTTGTAGTTGCCGGACTTCACACCGTGCTTCACGACCACCTTGGCCTGGCCGTTGGCACCCTTGCCGTAGACGGTGGCGTCCTTGGCGAACGCCTTCGAGTGCACCCAGTGGCGGCTCTTGCCGACCGGGCACTTCAGGATGTCGATCCGGATGTGCTGCCCGGGCTGCGCGACGGAGGGGTTGAAGATGACGTCGCGGGACGCGGCGGTGGCACCCGAGACCGGGGCGAGTAGACCGGCTCCGACAATGGCCGTTCCGACGACGGCCGTGCTGAGCAGACGCAACCGGGGGCTCCTCGGGGGATGGGGAGTTGGATGGCTTCAGGGTGTGATCTCCCGCACTCTAGCGGGTGCAGGCATCTCACTCTATAGACAGGTTTAATCCGCCGAAGGTTGACGGTTCGCTCAGGAAATTTTCAGGGTTTTCCCTACCTGCCGCGCGCCATCCGCATCGTCCGAGGTCAGGCGGAGGGGCCGCGTCAGGTGGCGGGCTCGGCGACCGGGTCGCTTCCGCTGGGCGCGGGCACGGCCGTCGTCGAAGGCGCGGCTGCGGGCTCAGGAGCCGCCGACTGGCGGGCGAGGCGGCGGGTTCGGCGTCCGGTGAGCAGACCGTCCACGGTGAGGACGATCAGCGCGGCCCAGACGAGCAGGAACCCGGCCCAGCGGCTCGCGGGCATCTCCTCGTGCTGCACGAACAGGCCGATGAGGAACTGCAGGATGGGCGCGAGGTACTGGAGCAGTCCGATGGTGCTCATCGGCACCCGCACCGCCGAGGCGTTGAACAGCAGCAGCGGGATCGCCGTCACGACGCCCGACAGGGCGAGCAGCGCCATGTTCCCGGATCCGTGGTGGCCGAACGACGCCGTCCCGTGCGCCTGCAGGACGATCGACACCGCGGCCGCCGGGACGAACATGACCGTCGTCTCCACCGCGAGGCCCTCCGCGGACGGCATGGACACGAACTTCTTCAGCAGCCCGTAGACGCCGAACGAGCACGCGAGGGTCAGCGCGATGTAGGGGAGCCGTCCGTAGTCCACCGTCAGGACGGCGACCGCCGCCGTTCCGAGGCCGACCGCGACCCACTGCCACCGGCGAAGCCGCTCCCGGAAGATGAACACCCCGAACAGGATGCTGATCAGCGGGTTGATGAAGTAGCCGAGGGACGCCTCGATCGTCTTCCCGGTGTTCACCGCGTAGATGTAGACGCACCAGTTGATCGAGATGAACACGGACGCGAGCGCGAGCAGTCCGATCTTCCTGCGGTCCAGCGTCCGGATCCAGGACCAGTTGCGTCCCACCGCGAGGATCGCCAGGAACGCCACCAGCGACCACATGATGCGGTGCGAAACGATCTCCACCGCGGTGGCGGGCTTCAGCAGAGGCCAGTAGAGGGGGAACAGCCCCCAGAGAACGTACGCAGCGACACCGAATACCAAACCCCGACGGTTGACCACAAAAGGCACGCTATCAGCACGTAAGCAGTCAATCTAGGTGACACTGATGACTGCGAACGGGGTCACAGAGGGACGAGGGACACGGTCCGACCGGCGGTGCGTGCCCAGATCGAACGGAATCCTTACGGCGACCGCGCGACCGACGATCCCGGCGACGCGGACGTAGTCTGAGAGACATGTTCGGCTTCGCGAAGACCCAGATGGTCGCCCCTGAGAGGGCCCTGCCCGGCCGGGACGAGCCGATGCCCGTCCCGTCCCGCCACGAGGTCCTGGGCACCCCGCTCACCCCGCCCTACCCCGGCCACGCCGAGACCGCCGACTTCGCCCTCGGCTGCTTCTGGGGCGCCGAGCGCAAGTTCTGGCAGACCGAAGGCGTGATCACCACCGCTGCGGGCTACCAGGGCGGCCACACCCCCAACCCCACCTACGAAGAGGTCTGCTCAGGCCAGACAGGCCACACCGAGGCCGTCCGCGTCGTCTACGACCCGGCCAAGGTCTCCTACGAGACCCTCCTCAAGGTCTTCTGGGAGTCCCACGACCCCACCCAGGGCATGCGCCAGGGCAACGACGTCGGCACCCAGTACCGCTCGGCGATCTTCACCCACACCGAGGCCCAGCAGGCCCAGGCCGAAGCCTCCAGGGCCGCCTACCAGCAGACCCTCACCGCCGCCGGCTACCCCGAGATCACCACCGAGATCACCAAGGCCCCGCCCTTCTACTTCGCCGAGCCCTACCACCAGCAGTACCTCCACAAGGTTCCCAACGGCTACTGCGGCCTCGGCGGCACCGGCCTGAGCTGTCCCGTGGGAGTGGCCTCCGTCGAGTGAAGACGAGACGGATCGCCTGCTTCGCGCGCTCACGGACGAGGGCAGGGGGGCGATCGCACTCCTTGACCTGCAGGTCTTGACGCGAGAGAACGCCGGGCGGCGCTTCAAGGCCAGTGAGCCGACCTACGGCGTCCTCAACTGCCTGCGCGACTGGGAGATCCTGATCTCCCGTATGGAAGAGGGCCGGCCTCGCCAGGAGCGCTACATGGTGCACGTGTACCTGAACGATCTGGATGTCAGAGGAAGCATTGAGGACTTCCTCGACGACATGCCGTCGTCCCTGCGCAGCAAGGTGGGTCGTTGCCTGGAGCAGCTCGACGCGCGCTTCCGGGCTGTCACCCGCGAAGACGGCGGGGCGGAGCTGTCGCAGTACTCGCGCCCTTTGGCTGAGGGGCGTGAAGTTCGCTGGTGGTGGACTCGCCGCCCCATCGAGCTGCCGCCCGGGTGGTGAATGACCGTCCGGCAGTCGCGAAGGGCGCCTGCCAGGTCGGGGCATCGGTTGCTCACGGGTTGCCGTTCGGTGGGTGGCCGGGCCTGGCCGGAACGGGCCGGGCGCGAACCGTGCGGCGGTGGATAATCGGTGGCTGATCGTCCACGGCGGGCCTCACCATCGACGTCATGGAAGAACCACTGCACCGAATCCGTGCTCTGCACACGGCGTCCACGATCATCGTCTACCAGGCGTACGCCCCCGAGATCGGGCTGGCGGCAGCGCGCGAAGGCGGGTTCCCCGCGTCCTGGAAGCGGGATCGGATGACGTGGATCAAGCCGTCCTTCCTGTGGATGATGTACCGCTGCGGTTGGGGCACGAAGTCGGGGCAGGAGACCGTCCTCGCCGTCGAGATCACCCGCGATGGCTTCGAGTGGGCCGTCCGCCACGCGTGCCTTTCGCACTACGTGTCGGGATTGCACGCGGATCGCGACGCCTGGCGGCGCCAGCTCAAGAGCGCACCGGCCCGCGTCCAGTGGGACCCCGAACGCGATCTGCACCTGCGCCCCCTGCCCCACCGCTCCCTGCAACTGGGCCTGTCCGGTGAGGCCACACGACGTTACGCGGACGAATGGATCGTCTCCATCAACGACGTGACACCCCTCGCCCGCGAGATCCGCGCGCTCGTCGGCAACCGTGACCTGGACGCTGCCGCTCGACTCCTGCCACAGGAGTCTCCGTATCCCTCCGGAAACGACCTCCTGACACATCTCGGCGCATGAACCCGCGAACGGACAAGGCCGGTTGGTACGGAGTTCGCTGCTTGTTCCGTTGGCCGCAGGAAGCGGGGCGGCCTTACGAGGAGAGCGTCACCGTGTGGCGGGCGACGTCCTTCGACGACGCGGTGGCGAGAGCGGAATCCGCGGCGCGCGAGCAGGCCAGGACGACATCGCGCTGACCGACTCATGAGCTGTTCGTTGTGTGGGTGTGGGGGCGGCTGAGTGAGTGGGTTTGGGGAGATTCCTGACGTTCCGGCGTCGGTGTTGCGGTTGGCGGAGACACTGGTGCTGCTGGCCGCGTCGCCTTCGGAGCAGATCGCCTGGTGCGCGCGGCATGAGTGGAGCGTGGACGAGCTCGGACTGGATTTCGACTGGGCGACGAGCTGGGTCGTCCGGAGCGTCGACGAACGTGCCCCCGGGCTGTTGTCGGACGCTCTGAAGGACGAGCTGCGGGCGATCGACGGGCTGCTGAGCGAGGTGAGCGGCCGGGACGGCACGGCGCGATGGAGCGCCGAGGGGCTGGCCGAGGGTGCGCCGTGGGCGGAGGTTCGGCGGATGGCCGGCCAGGCGCTTGACGAGATCGCCTTGCTCTACCTGGTCGGTATTCCGGATCCCAAAGAGCTCTAGCGGGCGTCCGGCGGCGGGTTCTTGGTCAGCCTGGGCCGCCTTGGGTGGCGGCCCACCACCAGAGCCAGATCAGCCAAATGGTGGTGAGCACGCCTAGGAGCAGTGGCCAGTTGAATCCGGCCTTCCTGGCAGTTCGCTTGTGTGCCATGGGTGCTTCGCGTCCTTCCCTTGGGTGGGCGGGGACGGCCTCGTGCGTGCGCGCGGGTGCGCGCGTGGGCGCGGCGCTTGCGAAGAGGCGGCGCTGGGCGAGGAACGCCGCGACGGCCACCGCGACGGCGGCGGCGACTCCGGTGAGCAGCGGCCAGTTGTGCGCCGCCCTCCCGCCGGTTCGTCGGCGAACCATGAGCGCCTCGCTTCCTCTCCCCGTCAACGGGGAAGATGCGGCGAAGGTGGGGGTCGGTAACCTCACGGCCGCGCAAAGTAATTGTGGCCGCGGCGGGAGGGGCGGGCGGTGGCTCGAGGGCACGCGAATTCGGGCACATTGTGACCATGACGGATTCTGGCCTGCGGGTTGAACTGCACCTCGAGGTGACTCTGGGGGATACGGCCGTCGTCGTCGGTTCCGGAGATGTTCCTGTTCTGGCGACGCCCCGATTGGTGGCGCTGTTCGAGGCGGCCACAGTGCGGGCGCTTGAGGGACGGCTCGACGTGACGGAGACGTCGGTAGGGACGCGGGTGGAGATCGATCACCTGGTGGCGAGCCCGGTGGGGGCACTGGTGGCGATCGTCGCCGAGCTGAGCGAGCGGGACGGGCGGCGGGTGATGTTCGACGTCCGGGCCGTGGGGGAGGACGGAACGCTGCTGGCCACCGGGCGGGTGCAGCGCGCCGTGGTGGACCGGGAGCGGTTCCTGGCGCGGCTCGAGCGGGCGGACGAGGGGTAGCGGCGGGGCGCTGGAGGGCGTGTTCGCGTTCAGCGAACAGGAGACGGCGGAGCGCCGGGCCCCTCAGGTGAGGGGATCCGGCGCTCGGCTCGGTGGTTCCGCCTGAGGCGGAAGGCTGATGTCAGTACGGCAGGAGGCGGCCCGAGGGCGTCCTGAGGTCGAGCGGGCTCGGTTGACGTGGGGGTCGCGGGCGTTTGACGAGCTGCTGCCGTGCCATGGTGATCATCTCCCCCGTCGGGCCGGGTTTAACCCGTTCGATCGAGCCGATGTCGCGCTCACCTCGTTCGACGTGACCGCCGAACGCGAGGTTCGATGAGCTTATGCGACGCCCTCTGCGCCGTTCGACCGATTTTTCGGAAGTCGGTCGTGTCCTGCGCGGTGGGAAGGTGACCCAGGGGAGGGGGTGAAGATCGTTTCGGTTGTTCTCCGCAGGGGTCAGGAGACGATGTCGCGGTTGCGGAAGCGGCGGAACGCCAGGGCCAGCAGGACGAGGCCGTAGGCGACCGAGAGCGCGGTGCCCTTGATCATGCCGGTCCACTGGATCTGCGGCTGGAGGGCGTCCGTCCACGCGTACATCCAGTGGGTGGGCAGGAAGTCGCGCCAGCCGCCGAGCGCGGTCACGGCGTCCAGGATGTTGCTGACGATCACCAGGCCGACCGCGCCGCCGACCGCGCCGAGCGGGGAGTCGGTCATGACCGACAGCAGGAACGCCAGCGCCGCCACCACCAGCTCGCTGAGCAGGGCGTACGCGACGACGATCGCCATGCGGCCGAGCGCGGTGCCGACCGGGACGGTGCCGCCGGTCGGCAGCCGGACGTCGTGCCAGCCGAACGCGACGGCACCGGCGACCAGGGACATCAGCGGCAGGCTGACGACGGCGACGGTCGCGTAGGCGAGTCCGACGATCAGCTTCTGGCGGAGCAGCCGGGCGCGCGGGACGGGAGCGGCGAGCAGGTAGCGCAGCGACGACCAGCTCGCCTCGCTCGCGACGGTGTCGCCGCAGAACAGCGCCACCGCGACGACCAGCAGGAAGCCCGCCGACACGAACAGGGTGAACAGCGCGAAGTTCAGCGCGCCCGCGGTCGCCACGTCCACCAGCCCGGGTGCGCCCTGCCGGGACGAGTCACCGCCGATCTTGAACGCGGCGACCAGCACCCAGGGCAGGACGAGCAGGATCGCGAACGCCAGCAGTGTCCGGCGGCGCCGGAACTGCCGGATCGCCTCGACGCGCAGCGGCAGCGTCCGCCCGACCGCGTACCCGGTGGACGAACCGTCCGCCGCGTGCGGAGCGATCGGGGTTTCGGGCGTTGCCTGGACGGTGGTTTCGGACGGGGAGGGCGCGCTGCCGTTGAGGGGTGCGGTTCCGGTCATGATCCCTCTCCGATGATCTCCAGGAACGCGTCCTCCAGGCGGCGTCCGGCGCCGGTGAGCTCGCTGACCGGGCCCGCCGCGACGCGCCGTCCCCCGGCCATGACCACCGCGTGCGTGCAGCTCTGCTCGACCTCGGCGAGCAGGTGGCTGGACACGATCACGGTCCGGCCGGCCGCGGCGTACCGCACCAGCACCTCGCGCATCTCGCGGATCTGCGGCGGGTCGAGGCCGTTGGTCGGCTCGTCCAGGACGAGCAGGTCCGGCAGGCCGAGCATGGCCTGCGCGATGGCGAGGCGCTGCCGCATGCCCTGCGAGTAGGTGCGGACGGTCCGGTCGAGCGCCGCGCCGAGGTCCGCGATCTCCAGGGCCTCCTCGAGATGCGCGGATCCGGCCGGACGGCCCGTCGCCCGCCAGTACAGGTCGAGGTTGTCGCGCCCGGACAGGTGCGGCAGGAACCCCGGCCCCTCGACGAACGACCCGAGCCGCGACAGCACCGGCGCGCCCGGCGTCACCCGGTGCCCGAAGATCCGGATCTCACCCTCGTCCGGGTGGATCAGCCCCATCAGCATGCGCAGCGTCGTGGTCTTCCCCGCGCCGTTCGGCCCCAGCAGCCCGAGCACCTGCCCGCGCTCGACCCGGAACGACAAGTCGGACACCGCCCGGTACCCGTTCGCGTAGGCCTTGGTCAGCCCACTGATCTGCAGCGGCACCTCGGCCAGCCCCGGATCGAACGCGGCACCGGCGGACCGTCGCTCCAGCCCGTCCCCGCCCGCCCGGGAGCCGCCGCGCGACACGGCAGCGTCCGCCTGTGTGTCGTCGCTTGGGACAGCGCTGGCGTTCGCCTTTGCGTCGCTGTTGGGGACGGCGCTCGGCGGTGAGCCGTTGTTGGAGACTGACCCGTTCTCCTGTGTCTCGGCGATGGCAGGAGGCTTGGCCGGTGACGAGGCGGTGGCCTGGTCGGCCTGCGGTGCGGTGCCCGCAGTGGCCTCCTCGGCTCGCGCCTTGGTGCTTGTGGCGGCTTCGCCTGTGCGTGGGACGGCGCCTGTGGCGGGGATCGGGAGGGATGGCTTTCTGCGACCGGTGAGGAGGATCCCGGCGGCGACCGCGGCGGCGGCCAGGGGGAGGGCCCAGACCCACGCGGGCAGCGGGGCCGCCGGAGTGCGCAGGGACGGGACGGACGGGACGGTGATGCCCGACGTGGCCGCGATCGTGTACGCGGCGGGCCGGGGCGGCGTCGCGAAGCCCATGTCGGTCGTCGAGACCATGATGCGGATGCGGTGGCCCGCCTCGAAGCGGTAGTCCAGCGCGGGCAGCGTGACGGTCACGTCGTCCGGTGAGGACACGTGGAAGGGCGCGGCGAGCCGCCGGGCCTGGGTCGCGCCCCCGCCCGGAGCCACGTCGTAGAGCTTGGCGAACAGCGACGCGCCGTCCGACCCCATGCCTGTGACCTTGAGATGCACGGATGCGGCTCCCGTGAGCTGGACCGCCCCAGTGAGCGCAGGCGTGTCGAACACGGCCGACTGGCCCGGGACGTCCAGCGCGAAGCCGCCCCCGCCGCCCGCGCCGCCGCCGCCAGCGCCGCCGTCGCTGCTGCCGCCACCGTCACCGCCGCTGCCCATGACCTGGCCGCCGAGTGAGCCCAGCGCTTCCAGGCCGCCGAGGCCGGGCAGTGCGGAGATCGACGCAGGGGTGCCGCCCGCCGGGTTGTGGACGGTCTGCGCCGCTCCTGTCAGCGGCAGCGTCCGCGAGTTCGCCGACAGGCCCGGATACGTCCCGGTGGACGCGGCGCGCACGACCACACGCTGGCTGGACGAGTCGATACCGCCCGCACGCGTCACGGTGAACCCGTCACCGACCGCCCCGCCACCGCGCGAGTCGGCCGTGCCGCCGCCACCGCGCGAGCCGACCGCCGCGCCGCCGGTGGGGCCGGAGGCCGGTCTGCCGTTCTTCAGGTAGGTGTCGAACCAGGTGCGTACATAGCCCTCCAGTCGGCTCGTCTCGGGATCGCCGCCATCATGTCCCCCCTGATACCAAACGGTTCGCACGGGCGAATCGTTGTGGGCGATCGCGCGTGCGTTCGCGTCCGCCTGGTCCAGTGGGAACAATGAGTCGGATTGTCCCTGGATGAGTAGCGAGGGAACCCGGATTCGGTCAGCCACGGACGCCGGACTCGACGCGGCCAGAATGCGCACGGCCTCCTGCGTCGGACGTCCGGACTCGGCGACCTGCTGGTACATCGTGCACAGCGAGGGCAGGAAGCGGCCGCAGGCCGAGCCCCCCGCGCCGCTGGTGAAGAAGAGCCCGGCCCACAGCTTCTTGAAGACGCCGGTCTCCGGGCCCCGGCCGTCGGCGTTGGGGAAGAAGACGTCGGGCAGGCTGTTCCAGGTGATGCGCGGGGCGATCGCGTCGACGCGGCGGTCGTATCCGGCGGTCATCAGCGCGATCGCGCCGCCGTAGGACTCGCCGGTCATGCCCACACGCGGGTCGCCCGGGCCGTCCAACTGGACCTCGGGACGGCGCGAGAGCCAGTCGATCAGCTGCCGGACGTCCTTGACCTCGTAGTCGGGGGAGTCCAGCGCGATCTGACCGGTCGAGCGGCCGAAACCGCGCGCCGACCAGGTCAGGACCGCGTACCCGTCGCGGGCCAGCCGCCGCGCCTCGGCGCGCATGTCGTCCTTGGTGCCGCCGAACCCGTGGCCGAGCAGGATCGCCGGGGAGCGCCCGCTCCCGGCCGGACGGTAGAACGCCGTGTCCAGCCGGACGTGCTGGTCGTCGTGCGGGCCGTCCAGCACGGAGATCCACTGGTCGGACGAGGCGACGGCCCGTCCGTCCGACACGCCGACGCCGTAGGCCAGCCCGCCCGCTGCGACCAGGGCCGCGACGCCTCCGGCGGCCACCCAGCGTCGTCCCGGGCCTCCGATGGCCGCCCAGCGTCGCACGAATCCCCCTCCCACCCGCATATCCGGCAGACTACGTGGCGGTCCGCGCCGGTCGCTCGGCCGTTGGTCCAAATTGATCATGCGCCCGGTGACGTACTCCCGGCCCGGCCGTCCTCCTCAGGCAGGACCCGCCCCGGCCACCTGGCCGCCGGCCTGGTCGTCATGGCCGTCCGGCGCGAACCTCGAGGCCGAGCGAGCGGCCGTCAGGACTCGTCCGAGCGCTCATTGACCGCGCCCAAGCGTTCATCGACGGCGCTGGAGCGTTCATCGACGGCATCCGGGTGGACGTCGACCGCGTTGGAGCGCTCATCGGCGGCGTTCGGGCGGACATCGGCGGCGTCCGGGTGGACGCCGAGGGCGGCGGCGAACATGATGGTCAGGCGTTCGACGAGTTCGGCGTGGTCGATGGAGCGCAGGTCCTCGATGTCGAGCATCCGCCGGACCGGGCCGCCGCCCATGATGATCAGGGCCGCCACGGTCGCGCGGGCGCGCCGGTTCGGTCCGGTGAGCTTGGCGACCAGCGGTCCGAGCAGCACCTCGTCCATGTGCTCGCGCAGGATCTCCTGGACCTCGGGGTTCCCGACCGAGCGGTCCAGCATCCGCAGGAGCGGGCTCGGCGGCACCCGGTGCGTCTGCCGGACGACGTGCTCGGCCAGCCGCCGGGGCAGGCTCGTGGCGTCCGGTGTCCCGATGATCACCTCGTGCAGGGCCGACTCGCCCGCCAGAACCCGTCCGAACAGCGCCGCCTTCGACCCGAAGTAGCGGTTGACCAGCGCGACGTTCGCGTCCGCCGCGGCGGCGATCGTCCGGACGGTCACCCCGTCGTAGCCGTGCTCCCCGAACAGGTCGCGCGCCGCGTCCAGCAGCCGCCGTTCGGTCGCCTCGCGGTTCCGCTTCCGGGTGGTGTGCTCCTCGCACTTCTCGCCGCCTCCGCCGCTTTCCGGGCGGGTGCCTCCGTTGGTGGGACCGGTGGTGGCGGGCTCACGACGGGTGTCGCCGATCGGGTTGCTCATGAGGTCGATCATCGCTCCGGCTCCAACGTGATCCTGATCGCTTCCAGTATCCCCGCGTTGCAAGTAAACGGACGTCTACATAACATATATGCAAAACACAGGTAATCGATGGGCAGGAGACAGAGTGGCTCAGACCGGCATGGTGCCGCGGAGTCCGGGTGCGGCGACGGCCGGGCACGCGACGGCGCCGGTGCGGTACTCGCACCGGCAGATCCTGGAGATCCTCTCCGGGCTGATGATCGCGATGCTGACCACGATGATCTCGACATCGGTGGTCGGCACCGCGCTGCCGACGATCGTCGGGGACCTCGGCGGCCAGGACCAGCTGTCCTGGGTGGCGAGCGCGTCGCTGCTGACGATGACGGCCTCGACCCCGCTGTGGGGCAAGCTGTCGGACATCCTCGGCCGCAAGCTGATGTTCCAGTCGGCGCTGGTCATCTTCGTCCTGGCGTCGGTCGGCGCCGGACTGTCGCAGAACATCGGCCAGCTCATCGGGGCCCGCGCGTTCCAGGGACTCGGCGTCGGCGGCGTGTCCGCGCTGGCGCAGGTCATCCTCGGCGACGTCGTCCCGCCGCGCGAGCGCGGCCGCTACTCCGGCTACATGGGCGCGGTGTTCGGCGTCGCGACCGTCGCCGGGCCGATGCTCGGCGGCTTCATCGTGGACGCCGACGGACTCGGCTGGCGCTGGTGCTTCTACGTCTGCGTCCCGCTGGCGATCATCTCGCTCGCGGTCATGCAGAAGGTGCTGAAGCTCCCGAAGATCAAGCGGGACACCCGCATCGACATCTTCGGCGCCTTCACCATCACCGGCGCGGCGACCGTCGTCATGCTGATCCTCACCATGGGCGGCAAGGAGTTCGGCTGGAACTCCGCCTGGACCTACGTCCTGGCGGCCGTCGCGGTCGTCCTGGTGATCGGCGCGGTGTTCGCCGAGCGCGCGGCGCGCGAGCCGATCCTGCCGCCCCGGCTGTTCCGCAACCCGACCTTCGTGCTCTGCTCGATCGCCTCGCTGGCCGTCGGCGTCGCGATGTTCGGCGCGATGATCTACCTGCCGCAGTACCTGCAGATCGTCAAGGGCATGTCGCCCACCAAGTCCGGCCTGATGACGCTGCCGATGGTGGCCGCGATGTTCGTCACCTCGACCGGATCCGGGCAGGTCGTCACCCGCCTCGGCCGCTACAAGTGGTTCCCGGTCGCCGGCCTCGCGCTGGTCGCGAGCTCGATGTACCTGCTGTCCCGGCTGCACGTCGACTCCAGCAAGCTGGTCATCGGCGCGGACATCGCGGTGCTCGGCGCGGGCCTCGGCCTCACCCTGCAGATCATGATCCTGGCCGCGCAGAACGCCGCCGCGATCACCGACCTCGCCGCCACCACGTCCGGCGTCTCCTTCTTCCGGAACCTCGGCGGCGCGATCGGCACCGCCGCGTTCGGCGCGATCCTCAACAACCGGCTCACGCACCACCTCGCCGAGGGACTGGCCGCCGCGCACGTCCGCCCGCCGGCGGGCGGCACCTCGCTCGGCACGCCGGACGCCGTCCAGCACCTGCCCGAACCGTTCAAGGGCATCGTCCTGGAGGCGTTCACGCGGTCGCTGCAGACGGTGTTCCTGGTGGGCGTCCCGGTCGCGGTGGTCGGATTCTTCGTGGTCCTCTTCCTGAAGGAACTGCCGCTGCGCAGCGCCACGAGCCGCGTCGAGGAGACCCCGGGCGCGTCCGCCGCCCCCGCTCCGGCGGACGCCCCGGCCCCCACCCCCTCGCCGGACGCCCCGGCCCCCACCCCCTCGCCGGACGCCACGCCCGGACCGAGCAAGACCTCGTGAGCGTCGCCGCGTCCACGTCGTCGCCGGATGCCCCAGCCGCAAAACGCCCTGACCAACGCGGAAGGCAGGTCTGTGGACGCCCTGACCAGCGCGGTCGGCGCGTCTGTGGACGCTCTGACCAGCGTGAACGGTCTCGTCGCTGCTGACGGGCCTGCCGCGGGCAGTGCGTTCCGGACGGAGGCCGACCCGTTGTCCACAGGTGTGGGCGCTGGCGGCGGTGCGGAGGTGAACGGTGTCGTTCGCGGCGGGGACGGATCGCTCGTCGGCTCCGCCACGCTGACCCTCATCGACGTGAGCGGACGCCGGCTCGTCCGGCCCGAGCAGTGAGGCCCCCGGGGCCGTCGTGCGGGGCGGCCCCGGGCCGGACGCCGACGGATGCTGCCGTCGGCGTTCGCCGCCTGCGCGCGCCAGGGCAGAGCGCCCGGTAGTACGACCGGCCCACGCACTGTCCGGTGTGGACGGGCACTGGTTTTCGCGCCGTCGTGGCTAACCCGCGTGCCTCACGTGCCCTGAGCCGGCCGCCGCCAGGCGGTCACACCGAGACCGCCCCTGCTCGGGCGCTGCAAGACCCCCGGAGCGGCGGGCCGTCCGCACCCTTCGGCCCGTCGCTCCGGGCTCGGCCGTCCTGGAGGACGACGGCAAGAGTCGTGACGGCCGTGGGCTGCGCGCCGTCCGCGTCCGTTCTGATTTTCACCACGTCCGGACGCGTCGACCCAGGCAGGACCGTCCTCGCGTGGGTGGGAGGGGCGAACTCCCGCCGCCTGGCCCGTAGACGATCGACCCGGCGCACTCGTCCGTCGCCAAGACCGCTGGACCGTCGCCGACCGCTGGACCGTCGACGGCCACCTCACACTCAATGGCCACACCTGCCCGGTCTATCTGGGCTCACCTACCTCGGCACCGGGCCCGACCCGTGGGGCGGCGTCCGGGCGACCGCTCGGCTCCGCCGCGCCGACCTCGGCGTCCGCTTCACCCAGACCCCAAGGCGGGCATCGCCGCCGTGGGAGACAGCCTCAAGATCGAACTGGAGATCCAGGCTGCTCAGGGTGTTGCTCTCCCCAGCTGGCCCCAAGTTATCCACAGGTTGTGGATTGTCTTGAGGTTGTGTGGCCGCCGCGGCGACGATGGAAGCGAAGTCCACGATTCGCGCACAGGGGAAGGAGCTCTCGATGAGCTTTCAGCACATTCAGGCGTTCTCGGTCTCGGGACGCCGGTCGGACGTTCGGGGTCAGTGGCCCTTGAGGTCGCGCACCAGGCGGGTGGCGGAGGTGCGGTCCGGCGTGCCGGTGATGACGACCTTGCCGTCGGTGATGGCCATCTCGACGCGCGGAGCGGTGATCAGGCGATCACCGATGACGAACGCGACGTCCCGCCCGACGGTCGAGCGGGTGAGCTGGGCGAACGCCTTACGGTCGGTGGGACGCAACGTGACCGCGACGTCGTAGCCGGCACCGGTGCGTGCACGCTGGACGCGCAGGTCGGTGACCTTGCGGATGGCCATGCCCTGCGTGAGCTGGTAGCAGACCAGGCCCGTGGTGGTCTGCCCGGTGACGCCCTGCGTGCCCGCCGGGCACTGGCCGGGGCTCGTCTGCGCGACCGGGAAGATCTGCAACGGTGAGGTCAGCGCGACCGGGCGGTTCCGCATCGAGTTCGCGATCAGCCCGCCCGTCACGGCCACGGCGGCGATCAGGATGCCCAGGGTCAGCACCATCGTGACGAGCGCCGCGCGATGCTCGCGAGCCGCCTGGTCCCGTCCGTCCTGCCGGGTGTGCCCGCCGCGCAGCTCGGCACGGCTCCGCTTGACCTCGGCCGCTTCCTGCTGCCGAGCCTTCGAGCGTGCCCGCCGCCGCGCGACGGTGTCGTCCCCGTCCTCGTCCCCGTCGGCCTCAACGTCGAGCCGCCGGGTCATCGTCGACGTGGCAACCGCACCAGGAGCCGCGACCTTCGCACTCTCCGAGTCACCGTCGCCGAAACCGGCCGCCGCGTCACCTCGGCCCGCACTGGCCGCCACGACGCCGGCGGATGCTCCTCCGCCTCGTCCGGACGAGCCGAGGCCCGTGGAACCGGGGGACACCGTCGCGTCATCTCCGGCCGCGCCGGACAGAGGAGCCTGACGGCTTTCAGCCACGCTGGGCTTCGTCCGTCCACGACGTCCGGACGAACCAGGCCTGCCGCGACGTCCAGAGGAGGCGGGCGCGCCGGGGATGGCAGTGGCGCCGGAGCCGCTGTCCGGGGTGGACCCGGCTGCGTCAGATCCGCCCTGTGCGGGGGCCTCCGAGGCGTCCTCGGAGGCGCTCGGGAGGGCGGCGCCAGTCGAGATGGCGGCGTCCCCTCCGGTCGTGTCGGTGGGCTGGGACTCCTTGGCCTGCTTCGACCTCCTGCGGCCCTTCGCGCTGTGGCGAGGCGAGGGAGGCGTCGAAAGCGTCCCGGCCGCGGGTTCGTCGTGGGAAGGAGTGGCCGACGGCGTCGTGAGGTCGAGCCCAGCGGTTTCCGTGGGGTTGGGAGAGGGCGCGAACTGCTGGGCGGCGGTCGCGGCTTGGAGGCGTTCGAGGCGCTTGCGTTCGCGTCGGCCCAGTTTCGGCGCGGGCGGCGAAGCAGCGTGCTTCGGTGCCGATCCTGACTCCGATGCGGGTGCGGGGGCCGACGCCGATGTTGGTGCCGGCGTGGGGGCGGCGTGCTTTGGCTTGTGAGTGCCGTCGACTCCGCCGTCCTGGCCGCGCTGCTCGTCCGAGGCGTTGTGCCGCTCAGGCTCGTCGTCCGGGACGTGGTGTCGACTGCTGTCGGCGTCCGGGGCTTGGCGCTGGCCGCGCTGCTCGTCCAGGGCGTTGCGCTGGTCAGGCTTGTCGTCCGGGACGTGGTGTTGGCCGCTGTCGGCGTCCGGGGCTTGGCGCTGGCCGCGCTCTTCCTCCGGGACGGTGGGCTGCTCGGACGTGGGAGCGTCGGGGGTCTCGCTGCGGTGGCGGCCCTTGGAGGCTTGCTCTGGCGCGGGACCGGCGGACGTGTCCTGACGACCCTTGCTGCGGCGCGGAACGACCCGCATCGTCACCTCCCCGGCAGTTGATCTCCAAGTCTTGCAGGAACGGACCCGCCGCCGCACCCCTTGACGGGGCGGAGGTCGCGACACGGACGAATCCGGCCATGAACAAGTGAGCAAAACCAGACTTTGGGTGCGGACGAAATTCGCCCTCATGGGCAAAACGTGTGTCGATCATGCCGACACGCGCATCGAATGGCCCATTGGTGATGCGAACCGTGGACGCCCCGCTGGCGATCGCCGCCGCATGCTATTTCGGGCCGGGGTTGGGAGGGCCCGGGTTTGGAGGGGCGGGCGGAGGGGGTTCGTGGTGCCTCCGCCCGGCCCTCGACGTTGGGACGGTCAGTCGACTCGCCAGGTGTCGCCGCTGGCCAGGAGGGCGGCCAGGTCGCCCTTGCCCTGGGTCTCGACGGCGTCGTCGAGCTGGTCGCGCATCAGTTCGTCGTAGGACGGGCGGTCCACGTTGCGGAAGATGCCGATCGGGGTGTGCTCGAAGGCCGGGGAGTCGAGGCGGGACAGGGCGAACGCCTGGGACGGGTCCGGGTTGGACGCGTCGTGCACGGCGATCTCGGACGGGTCGACGTCCGCGGTGTTCACGACCTCGAACGAGCCGGTCGGGGTGCGGCGCAGGGCCTTCTGGCCCTCGGCGCCGAACACGATCGGCTGCTTGTCCTCGAGACGGATGGTGATGTCGTCCCGCACCGAGGCGTCCTTGAGCGGGGCGAACGCGTCGTCGTTGAAGATGTTGCAGTTCTGGTAGATCTCGACGAGGGAGGTGCCGCGGTGCTCGGCCGCCGCGCGCAGCACCGACTGGAGGTGCTTGCGGTCGGAGTCGATCGTCCGGGCGATGAAGGTGCCCTCCGCGCCGATCGCCAGCGAGAGCGGGTTGAACGGGGAGTCCAGCGAGCCCATCGGGGTGGACTTGGTGATCTTCCCGGTCTCGGAGGTGGGCGAGTACTGGCCCTTGGTCAGCCCGTAGATCCGGTTGTTGAACAGCAGGATCTTCAGGTTGACGTTGCGGCGCAGCGCGTGGATCAGGTGGTTGCCGCCGATCGACAGCGCGTCGCCGTCACCGGTGACGACCCACACTGACAGGTCGGGCCGGGACGTCGCGAGGCCGGTGGCGATCGCCGGGGCGCGGCCGTGGATCGAGTGGAACCCGTAGGTGTTCATGTAGTACGGGAACCGGGACGAGCAGCCGATGCCGGAGACGAAGGTGATGTTCTCCTTGCGCAGCCCGAGCTCGGGCAGGAAGGACTGGACGGCCGCCAGGATCGCGTAGTCCCCGCAGCCGGGGCACCAGCGGACCTCCTGGTCGGTCTTGAAGTCCTTCATGGTCTGCTTGGCGTCGGTCTTCGGCACCAGCGACAGCGCGAGGGGGCCGCTGCCGTTGACGCCGTGGCCGTTCGCGGCGCCGCCGCCATGGCCGTTGACGGCGCCGTTGCCGTTGGTCTCACTCACTGTCGATCACATCCCGGATCACGCCCGCGAGCTCCTCGGCCTTGAACGGCAGGCCGCGCACGCGGTTGTAGCTGACGACGTCGATGAGGAACCGGCCGCGCAGCAGCATCGCGAGCTGGCCGAGGTTGATCTCCGGCACCACGACCTTGTCGTAGGAGCGCAGGACGGCCTCGGTGTTGGCCGGGAAGGGGTTGAGGTGTCGCAGGTGCGCCTGCGCGATCGTGCCGCCGGACTTCCGGACGCGCCGGACGGCCGCCGAGATCGCGCCGTACGTCCCGCCCCAGCCGAGCACCAGCACCCGGGCCTCGCCGGACGGGTCGTCCACCTCGAGCGGCTCGACGTCGCTTGCGATGCCGTCGACCTTGGCCTGCCGCAGCCGGACCATCTTGTCGTGGTTGGCGCCGTCGTAGGAGATGTTGCCGGACCCGTCCGCCTTCTCCAGGCCGCCGATCCGGTGCTCCAGGCCGGGCGTGCCGGGCACGGCCCACGGCCGCGCGAGCGTTTTGGGGTCGCGGCTGAAGGGCTGGAAGTCCTCCTGGTCGGGCTCGGCGAAGTTCGGCTCGATCACCGGCAGGGAGTCGACCGCGGGGATGTTCCAGGGCTCGGAGCCGTTGGCGAGGTAGCCGTCCGACAGGACGATCACCGGGGTGCGGTACTTGACCGCGATCCGGGCGGCCTCGATGGCGGCGTCGAAGCAGTCCGACGGCGAGCGCGGCGCGACGACCGGGACCGGGGCCTCGCCGTTGCGGCCGTGCATGGCCTGCATGAGGTCGGCCTGCTCGGTCTTGGTCGGCAGGCCCGTGGACGGCCCGGCGCGCTGCACGTCGATGACCAGCAGCGGGAGTTCGGTCGCGACCGCGAGGCCGATCGTCTCGGACTTCAGCGCGATGCCCGGCCCGGACGTCGTGGTGACGCCGAGCGAGCCGCCGAAGGACGCGCCGAGCGCCGCCCCGACCGCCGCGATCTCGTCCTCGGCCTGGAACGTCCGGACGCCGAACCGCTTGTGCCTGGACAGCTCGTGCAGGATGTCGGAGGCCGGGGTGATCGGGTAGGAGCCGAGGAACACCGGCAGGCCGCTGCGCTCGCCGGCCGCGACCAGCCCGTAGGCGAGCGCGGTGTTGCCGGTGATGTTGCGGTACAGGCCGGGCGCGTGCTCGGCGGGCTTGATCTCGTACTGGACGGAGAACGCCTCGGTGGTCTCGCCGAACGACCAGCCCGCCTGGAAGGCCGCGATGTTGGCCTTCATGATCTCGGGCTTCTTGGCGAACTTGCGCTCCAGGAAGGAGAGCGTGCCCTCGGTGGGACGGTGGTAGAGCCAGCACAGCAGCCCGAGGGCGAACATGTTCTTGGCCCGCTCGGCGTCCTTCTTGGAGATCTCGAAGTCCGCGAGCGCCTTGACCGTCATCGAGGTGAGCGGCAGCGCGTGCACCCGAAACTCGCTGAGCGACTCGTCCTCGACCGGGCTCGCCTCGTACCCGACCTTGGCCAGGTTCCGCTTGGTGAACTCGTCGGTGTTGACGATCAGGTCGGCGCCGCGCGGCAGGTCGCCGAGGTTGGCCTTGAGCGCCGCCGGGTTCATCGCGACGAGCACGTTCGGCGCGTCGCCGGGGGTCAGGATGTCATGGTCGGCGAAGTGCAACTGGAAGCTGGACACGCCGGGGAGGGTGCCGGCCGGGGCGCGGATCTCGGCCGGGAAGTTCGGCAGGGTCGACAAGTCGTTGCCGAACGCCGCCGTCTCCTGGGTGAAGCGGTCACCGGTCAACTGCATACCGTCACCGGAGTCCCCGGCGAAGCGGATGATGACGCGGTCGAGTTGCTGGACCTGTTTGGTCACAGAGGAAGACCTCCTCGACGCGCAGCGTCCGTCCCGGAGGAGGCACCCGGGATCATGGCGCTACTTAGGCTTACCTTCATCGTATGTCCGGGCCGTGGTGCCTCGGTCGGCATACCGTCGAGCCCTCGCCCCGCAATTTCAGGCGTATCACCCGTGCGGGGCCGTCATATCTCTGTCCTTGCGCGGTAGGGGATTCGGGCCGTTACGACCGGAAGGACGGCCGATCGGGGCAGGTCCGGAACCGGCAAGATCGGCTTCGGTCGTTCGGGGCGTCCGAATCATCCCAGGGCCGGAGCGCCGGCGGGGTTCCCGTACCGGGAACCGACCCGCGGTCCCTGGTTCAGGGGTGGTCGCGGGTCAGGCCGTCAGGCACGACGTCGACACAGGCAGCTGGTCAGCCGGCAGTAGTCGACGTGGAGTCGCCGGACGAGCGCGGCACGGCGAGGGCTCCCCGGGGGCACGGGTTTCACGCCACGCACTATAAGCAGCGGCTTGCGTCCCGGTGCGCACCACCCCCTGCCCGGGATCCCCCTTGTGTCCCAGGTCACCGCCCTGCCCGGACGTCCCGTGTCGCGCATCGGTGACAAACCGCAGGCCGTCAGGGGGTGCCGGTCGGACGGTGCCGGTCGAGCTGCGCGAGCAACTGCGGGACGCGGGACGACGAGACCGCCTCGCCCAGCACCCTGGCCTGCGCCTCGTACGCGTGCGCGCCCGGATCGTCCAGCGCCGACTGCATCCAGGACCGCCAGCCCTTGCTCGTCACGGTGCAGCGCAACACGAGCGAGCCGTTCGACGGCACGGCGCCCGAGCCCGTGCAAGAGCCGAGATTGCGGTGGTCCGCCAGGATCGTGACGCGCAGCGTCCCCCGCGAGCCCTCCGGCGGGGAGCCGCTCGGGCGGACGAGGGTGGCCGGGACACTGACCGTGCAGCCCACGGTGTTCTGGTCGCAGTTGATGAAGCTCAGTTTGCCGGGACGGAACCGCAGCGCCGGGTCGGCCGCGCCCGCGAGCGCGGCGACGCGTGCCCGCACCTCGGCGAACGCCTTCTTCGCCGCGAAGACGGTGCCGACCGTGAAGACCGGCTGGTCGCCGACCGCCGCCTGGACCCGCAGGAGCGCGTTCGGCGCGTCCGCTTGGACGAGGTAGTCGGCGCGCGGCGTCTTCACCCGGTACGCGCGGATGTTCCCGAGCTTCTCGGTGGACGGCTCGTCCGGCGCGGACGCGAGCCGCTTGGCGATCGTGTCCGGCGCGAACACGGACTTGACGTCCAGGCCGGGGAGGTTCGCGGGGGCCTTCGTCCAGCGTCCCGCGTAGTCGGCGGCGTGTTCGACCTCGCCGCCGTAGTTCTTCCAGAAGGACGCGGCGGCGCGCAGATAGGTGTCGCCGCCCGCCGCGACGACGTCCGCGTGCTCGGGACCCGCGGTGAGCGTCCCGGACGCGGCGCCCCCGGCGAACACGGTCAGCGTCAGGTGGACGGGCCTGCCGTCGCTGCGGACCGTCCCGTCGTACCGGACACCGTTCGTCGCCAGCAGCCGCTGCCGCGCGGCGGATGCCCAGGGCGCGGTCGCGCGCGGCTTCGCGCCGCCCCGCCGCTTCTTCCCCGAGTCGTCGCCGGTCATCATGAACGCCGCGGCCGCCAGCACGATCGCGACCACAGCCGCACCGGCGATGAGCAGCGGCGACGGTATGCCGAGCACCCGTCCGAGCAGCTTCTTCCGAGACGCGGACGGCCCGGACGTCTCCGCCGCCCCAGGCTCGCCCGGCCCGGCCCCGGACGGGGCGGACGCTTCGGGCGGACGGTTCTCGACGTGGGGGGAAGGGGGAGCGGGGGAGGTCCCCTCCTGGTTGGAACTCACGCAGCGCTCTTCCTGCCGACGACCGGATCAAGAACAAAGAGTGCCGGACGGGACGCACTGGTGCAGCCCGTCCGGCACTCCTCACGCCGGTGTCACGCGGTCCTACCTGGCGCCCGTCACTCGGAGTCCAGGTTCCGCTGGAGCGTCTGGACGTCGGAGGACGACATGGCGAGCGACACCGCGTACGGCGTCACCCAGATCCGGGTGTAGTTCTTGCCCGACCGGGCCCACTCGCCGCCCGAGATCGTGCACTGCACGGGAACGTCGTCGTAGGACGTGACGGTCCCGCTGTTGGTGCAGTCGCCGAAGTACTTCCCGCCGTCCTGCTTCTCGGTCAGCCGGAAGGTGACCTTGACCGTGATGGACGACAGCGAGCCGCGGGTGCTCCAGACGTTCGCCTTCACCGTGCAGGGGCTGCCGAACGTCTTGCAGCTGACGAACTCCGCCTTGCCCTGGATGCGCGCGGTGTGGTCGGAGTCGACGGCGTCCGACAGCTGCCCCATCTGGGACCGCATGTCGGCGAGGGCCGGGGCCGCCGCGCCGCCGGTCAGCGGGGTCACGTCCGCGCTGACCCTCGGGTAGCCGCTCTCGTAGCGCAGCAGCTGCGGGTCGCCGTCGGCGGTGATGTAGAAGCTGGTCCCGATCGCGGTGATCTTGAGCGCCTTCTTGCCCTGCGCCGTGGTCTTGGTCGTCGTGAGGCGGTACTTGCTGTACTTGCGCATCTGGTCGGCGACCGCGCCCGGGGAGAGGTCCCGCTTGAAGTCGACCGAGAGGTCGCTGGAGCCCAGCGCGCCCCACTGGTCGTTGTCCTTGAGCATCCCGGAGTTGACCGTGGACGTGAACTTGCCCGTCCAGTACGACTTGGGCGCCTTCACGAACAGCTTGTCGTCGGCCGACAGGAAGGTGACGTTCTGGCCGCTCCAGTTGACCGGGCCGAAGGCGCGGCCGGCCTTGGTGACCTTGATCTCGCCGTTCAGCGTGTCGGACGACGAGCCGACCGTGCCCTTGTAGGTGAGCACGCGCGCGGCGGCGACGGCGTCGGCGGCCTTGGCGAGCCGGTCGGCCGGCTTCTGGCCGCTGTTCTTGACGACCACGACGACGACCACGACCACGATGATCGCGATGAGCAGCACCGCGCCGCCGACGATCGCGGCGATCAGGCCGCCGCTGCCTCCCGACTTGGCGGGCGCCATCGGCGGGGGCATCCCCGGTCCGGGCGGCATGCCGGCGCCGGGCGGCGGCGGTGGGCTGTAGAACGGCGGAGGGGTCTCGGGTGTGCCGTAGCCGGGCGTTCCCGGTACGCCCGCTCCGGGCATGCCGGGCGGCGGCGGCCCGTATCCGGGGGCGCCGGGTGCTCCGGGCGCGCCGGGATACCCGGGCCCGCCCGCCCCGCCGGGACCTCCGGGGCCCTCGGGCGGCGGAGGCGGCCAGGAGGGACCGGCCGGGGGGTCCCATCCGGGCGGTGGCGGCGGAGGACTACTCATCCGGTCACATCCTTCCAGGTCATATGACCTCAAATGCCTGTCCAGTGTGCAGCAAAGTGAGGCATCGTAGATCCCCGGCCCCCCAATTGACGGGTAATTGTGAGGTTTGAGTTATTCGGCGGCCAGTTCGTGCTGCATCCCGGGAACGTCCTGAGGCCCTATCGCCAGTTGCAGTGCGAGGACGCGGACCCACACGCGCGTGTACTCGCTTCCGTGCTTCGCCCACTCGCCGCCCGAGAACGTGCATCGCAAGGACCGCCCCTGCCCCGCCGGGACGACGCCCTCCGCACGGCAGTCGCCGAACACCTTGCCGCCACCGTTCTCCTGCGACGACAGCCGGAAGTACGCCCTGATCCGGGCCTGTCCGGACGTGTCCGGATCCGGCTGGACCTTCAGGCTGACCGTGCACGGCCGGCCGAACTGCTCGCAGCTCGTGAACACCGGCTTCGCGTCGGCCTTCACGGCCCGAGTCGCGTCGAACGCGTCGCCGAGCCGTCCGATATCGGCCATCATGTCCGCGACCGTAGCGGGACCCGCCGACACCGGCTGTGCGGTCACGTCCGCCGCGATCTTCGGAACGGACGACTCGTACCGCAGCAGTTCGTGCCCGCCTGTCCGGGAAATGTAGAACGCGACGCCACTCACGCTGATCTTGATCGCCTCGCGGCCGCGCGCCGTGGTCTCGGATCGCCTGGGGTGCTGCCCCGCGTGGCCGCGCATGAGCGCGGCCATCCCGGGCGGCGACAGCGAGCCCTTGAAGTCCAGGCCGAGGTCGTCCGGATCGATGGAACTCCACTTGTCGCCGTCCGGGACGAGCGCGGCGGCCGTCGTGTTCAGCTGCAACCGGTCCACCCAGGACGATTTCGATTCCTTCAGGAAGACGTGCCCATCCGCGGCGAGCAGGGTCATGGCGGTGCCATTCCAGGTGACGGGCCCGTAGGCGCGACCACCTTTGGTCACTTTCAGCTTCCCGACGAGCGTCGCCGACGCGGAGCCGATGGTCCCGGAGTAGGTGAGCGTGTGGACGTTCGCGAGCGCGGACGCCGCCTTGAGCAGCGTGTCGCGCGGCTTCTCCTTCGCGTTCGCCCGGACGGTCAGGACGATCGCGGCGGATGCGAGCCCGAGGAGCAGGAGCGTCCCGAGCGTCACGCCGACGATGAGGCCCCTCCGGCGGCGCGGGCCCGTCGGAGGAGGACCGCCCGGACCCGCGGGAGAGAACGGCGGCGGCGTGCTCGCCCCCTGCCATGGCCCGGCCCCCTCGGGTGAAGGGGGCGGGTACGGCGGCGGCGTTGCGGGCTGGGGTGCGTTCCACCAGTCGGGACGGCCGGACGGAGGCTCCCAGCCGGATGGCGGTGTACTCATGTGATCACGTCCCTCCGGTCGCCACGGCGCCGGCGGACCCCGGACGCCGTCGGAACACACCGGAACGCGGTGGCTCCTCCAGCCAACGTGAGGCGAAGTGTCCGGTTTGTGAACCCGCCATATGCGTGGACCGCGCTACGCCTCCCGCCGGAGCCGGTCGGGGATACTTGACGGGACCCGGCCACGGAGGAGCCCGTGCAGGACTATTTCCACACGTACGGCGTCGTCGCCGCGCTGCTCGTCGTCGGCGGGGGCATCGTCGCCGGCGGCCTCGCCGCCAACCGGATGCTGCGTCCGAGCCGTCCGACCGGAGAGAAGCTCACCACCTACGAGTGCGGCGTCGACCCGGTCGGCGAGGGATGGGCGCAGTCGTACGTCCGCTACTACGTCTTCGCGTACCTGTACGTCGTGTTCGCCGTGGACGCGGTGTTCCTCTTCCCCTGGGCGACGGTGTTCTCCGCGCCCGGCTACGGCATGACGACGCTGGGCGAGATGTTCGTCTTCCTGGCCTTCCTCGCCGTCGGCCTCGCGTACGCGGGCAAGAAGGGCGTCCTGTCGTGGGTGTGAGCGACGAGCCGGTCCGGCCGGCCGGTGTGACGGGTGCAGGGGACGGTGTGACGAGTGCCCGCGACGGTGTTGCGGGCGCGCGCGCAGGAGCGGGGGGTGCGGGGAACGGTGTGGGTCACAATGGCGGGATGAGCGCAGTGGATCTTCCGTCGCCCAGCGTCGGTCCCCTGTCCCGGCTCGCGCCCAAACCGGTGCGGTTCGTGCTCAACTGGGGCCGCCGCTACTCGCTGTGGGTCTTCAACTTCGGGCTCGCCTGCTGCGCCATCGAGTTCATCGCGACGTCGATGAGCCGCCACGACTTCATCCGGCTCGGCGTGATCCCGTTCGCGCCCGGCCCGCGCCAGGCCGACCTGATGGTGGTGTCCGGGACGGTCAGCGACAAGATGGCCCCGGCCGTCCGCCGCCTGTACGAGCAGATGCCCGAGCCGAAGTACGTCATCTCGTTCGGCGCGTGCTCCAACTGCGGCGGCCCCTACTGGGACTCCTACTGCGTCACCAAGGGCGTCGACCAGATCATCCCGGTGGACGTGTACGTGCCCGGCTGCCCGCCGCGTCCCGAGGCGCTGCTGCAGGGCATCATCCGGCTCCAGGAGAAGATCGCCGCCGAGTCGCTCGGCGACCGGTACCAGGGCGGGGGCGGGTCCGAGTCCGTCCTGCCCCCGCCTCCGCCGCGTCCACTTCCGGCCACGGTTCTACGCCGTCCGCTGCAGCCCGCCCCGCCGCCTCCCGAGCCCGAACCCGCGCCGGAACCTGAGCCTGAGCCCGAGCCCGAGCCGCCCGCGTCGGACGAGGCCACCCGGCCCGCGCCCGAACCGGAGACCCCGGACACGGCGTCGACGATGCCCGTCCCGCAGGTCACCGAGCCGGACGCGACGCGCCCTCTGGAGACACCGCCGCCCACCAAGAACGGCAACGGGCGAAAGCGCAGGTCACGGCTCGAGGACCACGACCCGTCGATCATCCCCGGCCTCACGGACGACGACGAACACCACGAGGGTCCCGAAGGCCACGAGGGTCGCGAAGCCGACGAACCAGACGAAGGCGACGACCAGATCGGCGGGACGCGGTGACGCCCGCCGAACTGGCCGAGGCGTGGACGACGCGGTTCGGCGACGAGGCCACCACGTCCGAGAGCCACGGCGAGGTCACCGCCGACGTCCCCGCCGAATCCTGGCTGGACGCCCTGACGTTCGCCCGCGACGACCTCGGCTGCGCCTTCTTCGACTGGCTCACCGCGGTGGACGAGCTGGAGGACGGTTTCGCCGTCGTCGTCCACCTGTACTCGCTCGAAGAGAAGCACCACCTGCTCGTGCGCACGCGCCTTCCGCGCAGGCACCCGGAGCTCCCGACCGCCACCGGCGTGTTCCGCGGCGCGAACTGGCACGAGCGCGAGACGTCCGAGATGTTCGGGATCGCCTTCGAGGACCACCCGAACCTCGTCCCGCTGCTGCTCCCGGACGGCTTCGAGGGGCATCCGCTGCGCAAGGACTTCATCCTCGCCGCGCGCGTCGCCAAGCCGTGGCCGGGCGCGAAGGAGCCGGGCGAGTCGGGGCACGGCGCGCCGTCCCGCCGCCGCGTCCGCCCGCCGGGCGTCCCGGACGACTGGGGGCCGCCGCATGCTTGAGGTCGTCGTCAAGCTGGTGCTGGTCGCCGCCGCGTTCGCGGTGCTCCCGCTGCTGGTCGGGCAGGCCGAGCACAAGGTCATGGCGCACATGCAGGGCCGCCTCGGCCCGATGTACGCCGGCGCGTTCCACGGCTGGGCGCAGCTGGTCGCCGACGGGGTCAAGTTCGTCCAGAAGGAGGACGTCGTCCCGGCCGCCGCGGACCGGCGGATCTTCAAGCTGGCCCCGGCGGTCGCGCTCGTCCCGTACCTGCTGGTGCTGCTGGTGATCCCGGTCGGGCCGCACGGCCAGGTCGCGCTGGACCTCGGCCCCGGCGTGTTCTTCGCGCTCGCCGTGATGGGCGTCGGCGTGATCGGCGCGATCATGGCGGGCTGGGCGAGCGCGAACAAGTACTCCCTGCTCGGAGGGATGCGGGTCGCGGCGCAGCTGATGTCCTACGAGCTGCCGATGGTGTTCACCGCGGCCTCGGTCGCGATGGCCGCGGGCACGCTCTCGCTGTCCGGCATCGTCGAGCAGTGGCGCTGGTACTGGCTGCCGTGGCAGCTGGTCGGCGGCGTGGTGTTCTTCATCGCGGGCCTCGCCGAGCTGCGCCGTCCGCCGTTCGACATGCCGGTCGCCGACTCCGAGATCATCTTCGGCCCGTACACCGAGTACGGCGGGCTGCGGTTCGCGCTGTTCCTGCTCGCCGAGTACGCGGGGATCGTCGTGCTGTGCGCGCTGACGACCGTCCTGTTCCTCGGCGGCTGGAAGGGCCCGTTCATGGACGGTCAGCTCGGCTGGCTCTGGACGCTCCTCAAGGTGTTCGCGCTGGCGTTCGTCGTCATCTGGGTCCGCGTCAGCTACCCGCGGATGCGCGAGGACCAGCTGCAGAAACTCGCGTGGGCCTGGCTCGTCCCGCTCTCGCTCGCGCAGCTGGCCCTGACCGGCGTCCTCGTGATCGCCCTCGGCTGACCCGGCTCTCGCGCCTCACTCGCGCTCGGCCGACCCGGCCCTGAGCGGCGTCCTCAGGACCGCGCTCGGCCGACCCGGATCTCGCGCCTCACTCCAGGAAGATCACGTACTCCTTGAGCTTCGGCGGCAGTGCGGGCGGGAGGTCGACGTCCACGGCCAGTTCCTCGACCGAGACGAAACCACCGTGCTCGGCGCGATGCGCGACGATCCGTCCGACCAGCTCGTTCGTCATCCCCGGAAGGGTGGCGAGGGCGGCGGCCGGGGCGTGGTTCACGTCGACCAGGCCGCCGTCGTCATAGGCGCGGTGCAGGTCGGGACGCCCGATCCGGAGTTCGTCCGCGAGCGCCGGGTCGTCCGCGCAGAGGCGGCGGGCCTCCGCGCGCAGCTCGCGCCGGTGCTGCGCGACCCGGATGGCGTGCTCGTTCATCTTCCGGTCGTGCGTCGCGTCGGGCGCGAAGACCGAGGACCGGACGGCGAAGGCATTGGCCGTCCCGGCGATCCACACGACCGTCATCAGGAAGCTGCCGAGCAGAAACAGGGATATATCCCCGACGCTCCACAAAAGTATCGAGAGCCCGATCCCGAACGTGTAGGCCGCCGCGCCGACCGCGAGCCCCCGCGAGTGGGTCTTGACGGACGCGTACAGGAACGCGAGCGGCGTGCCCCAGCCGAGCGTGACGAACGGGATGAAGGCCCAGCCGAGACCGCGCGGGACGAGCGGTCGAGGCGGCGGGCCGGACGGCACGGGATGATGGCCGAACGGCAGCGGACCGTCCGGGAATCGAGGGTCGGAACCCGGTGTCACGCGGCGTGCCCTCCTTCCACCCCCACACCCGAACAGACGAACGCGGCGCCCGGCGCGTTCCCCATCGCCGCCGGTTACGCAATCATGGGCCCGTGGGACGGTTGCCAGGAGGCGGGCTTGCCAAGGGGCTCGCCGTCACGTTGCGAACGATGACCAGGCGTTCGATCACGCGTCAGTACCCGGAGGCCGAACCGGACCTCCCGCCGCGCAGCAGAGGAGTGATCGCGCTCTTCGAGGAGAACTGCACGGTCTGCATGCTCTGCGCGCGCGAGTGCCCGGACTGGTGCATCTACATCGACTCGCACAAGGAGACGCTCCCCGCCGAGGGCGGTGGACGCCCGCGCACCCGCAACGTCCTCGACCGGTTCGCGATCGACTTCGCGCTCTGCATGTACTGCGGCATCTGCATCGAGGTGTGCCCGTTCGACGCGCTGTTCTGGTCGCCGGAGTTCGAGTACGCCGAGTACGACATCGCCGAGCTCACCCACGAGCGGGAACGCCTGCGCGAGTGGATGTGGACCGTCCCGCCGCCACAGGCCCCCGACGAGCGCGCCGAGCCGACCAAGGAAGTCCAGGCTGCGAAGAAGGCCGCCGAACGAGGAGGCCGCGGATGACCGCCGAACGCGGAGGCCGCGGATGACCGGCCGGGACGTGGTGTTCGCGCTGCTCGGAGTGGTCGCCGTGGGCGCGGGCCTGCTGGTCGTGACGACGCGTCAGCTCGTCCACGCGGCGCTGTGGCTGGTCGTGTCGTTCGGCGCGCTGGCGGGCTGCTACCTGGTTCTGACCGCCGAGTTCGTCGCCTGGGTGCAGGTGCTGATCTACGTCGGCGCGGTCGTCGTGCTGCTGCTGTTCGGCATCATGCTCACGCGGGCGCCGGTCGGGCCGTCCGAGGGGCTGGACTCCGGCAACCGCTGGGCCGCGCTCGCCGTCGCGGCCGGCACGGCGGCGCTGCTGGTCACGGTCCTGGTCATGGGCTTCCGCTGGACGAGACTGAACGACGCCCGGCACTGCCCGCCGGACGCGTCGTCCTGCACGGCCCAGGCGAACGGCAGCGCCGAGCACCTCGGCGCGTCGGTGTTCCGGACGTGGGTGCTGCCGTTCGAGGTGCTGTCGGTGCTGCTGCTCGCCGCGCTCGTCGGCGCGATCGTCCTGTCCAGGACGGACCTGCCGACCCGGAAGGACCGCTGATGCATCTCGCCTTCCCGCTCGTCACGGCCGCGCTGCTGTTCTCCGCCGGGGTGTACGGGGTGCTCGCGCGGCGGAACGCGATCCTCGTGCTGATGTCGGTCGAGCTGATGCTGAACGCCGTGAACCTCAACCTCGTCGCGTTCGACGTGCACCTGCGCGACCGGCTGCACGGCGGCCAGGTGCTCACCCTGTTCACCATCGTGATCGCCGCCGCCGAGGTCGGCCTCGGCCTCGCCATCGTCCTGCTGGTGTTCCGGAACCGCCGGATGATCGACGTCGACCGGCTGCGCTCGCTCGCCGAGTCCGAACCGGCGAAGTCCGAACCGGCGAAGTCCGAACCGGCGGAGCCCTCCACGGCGGAGCGCGAGGCGGTCAAGTGATCACGCTGGCGGCCCTGGTCGTCCTGCTCCCGTTCGCCGGCGCGTTCGCCGGGATGCTCGGCGGACGCCGCCTGCCGCAGCCATGGGTCGCGTGCGTCCCGGTCGCCGTCTCGACCGTCCTGGCCGCGATCGTCGCGATCGCCGTGTGGCGGTCGCCCGGCGAGCGCGCCGGCACGCTCACGCTGATCCAGACCGGTTCGCTGCCGATCCGCGTCGGACTCCAGGTGGACGGCCTGTCCGGGCTCGTCGGGATCATGGTGTGCTGCGTCGCGGTCGCCGTCCAGGTGTACTCGGTCGCCTACATGGCGGACGACCCGCGCTACCCGTCCTACGCGGCGTTCGTGTCGCTGTTCACCGCCGCGATGCTGCTGGTGGTCTTCGCGGGCGACCTCCTGCTGCTGTACGTCGGCTGGGAGGTCATGGGCGTCTGCTCGTACTTCCTGATCGGCCACCACTGGGAGGACCGCGCGAACTCCCGCGCCGCCGTCAAGGCGTTCCTGGTGACCCGGCTCGGCGACGTGGGCTTCCTCTTCGGAATCTTCGTCCTCGGCGTCGCCGCCAAGTCGTTCACCATCTCGGACGTGCTGGCTCGAGCCGGGAGCATGTCGCACACGACGCTGACCGTCGCGGCGCTCCTGCTGCTGTGCGGTGTCGTCGGCAAGTCGGCGCAGTTCCCGCTGCACACCTGGCTCCCGGACGCGATGGCCGGCCCGACCCCGATCAGCGCCCTCATCCACGCGGCAACCATGGTCGCGGCCGGAATCTACTTCGTCGCGCGCGTCTACGCGGTGTTCTGGCTGGTCCCGACCGCGCTGGCCGTGCTCGGCATCGTCGCGGTCGTGTCGATGGTCGGCTCGGCGCTGGCCGCGCTCGCCCAGGACGACCTGAAACGCGTCCTCGCCTACTCGACGATCAGCCAGCTCGCGGTGATGGCCGCCGGGCTCGCGGTCGGTGCGCGCTCGGCGGCGATCTTCCACCTGGTCACGCACGCCGCGTTCAAGGCGCTGCTGTTCCTGGCCGCGGGCTGCGTCATCCACGCGACCGCCACGAACATGCTCGCCCGTTACGGCGGCCTGCGCCGCACGATGCCGATCACGTTCTGGACGATGTCCATCGGCTTCGCGGCCCTCGTCGGCGTCCCGCCGTCCAGCGGCTGGTTCAGCAAGGACGCCGTCATCGCCGCCGCCCAGCACGGCGCCCTCCACCACGGCTACTACGACATCTCGGGCCAGACCGCCGCCTGGTTCCCCGTTCAGACGTTTCAGCCGACCACGTTGCCCAGCGCGCCGGGGGCGCCGTCTGTGTCGTTCGAGTACACCGGCACCCTCGGAGCCGCGGGCCACCAACTGCCGAGTGGCGTCGCCTGGACGATCTATATCGGGCTCCTCCTCACGGTCGCGCTCACGGCGGCGTACTCCGCGCGCGCGTGGTTGATGACGTTCTTCGGTGAGGCGCGCGGCGACGCGCGTGCGCGCGAGGGGCCGAAGCTGATGACGTGGCCCGTGATGGTGCTGGCCGTTCCTGCCGCGATCCTGGGGTTCTTCGGGCTCGGCGCGCCGGAGCTGCGCCCCGAACTGGTTCCGTCCCTGCTGGGGATCGTCCTCGCGGCGGCCGGGTTCGCCGGGGTGTGGCTGGTCTGGAGCCGTGATCCGGCACGCGACCCGGCGCGGATGCTCGGCCCGGTGCGTCCGGTCTTCGCGAAGGCGTTCTACATGGACGAGCTGTACGCGCTGGTGATCGTCCGGCCCGTCCAGGCGCTGGCGCGCGGTGTCGCCCGAGTCGACCGGGTCGGCATCGACGCGGCCGTCGTCGGGACGGCCCGGGCCACGCGCCGGCTCGGAGGGACACTGCGGATCCCGCAGAACGGCAACGCCCAGTCCTATCTGACCGCGCTGCTCGGTGGCGTGGTCGTCATCACGGCCCTGGTGGTGATCTTCAAGTGATCTTCCTGCTGATGATGGCGATCCCGGCGTGCGCGGCGCTCGCGCTGCTCGTCCCGAAGGCCCGCTTCCTTCCGGACGACGCGTCGCTCGGCCGGTTCGGGATCCTGGTGTCCGGCGCGACGCTGCTGGTCGGGCTGTCGGCGGTGACGGCGTTCGACTTCTCCCACGCCTCCCGGGCGCAGCTCGCGGTGAACCGGGCCTGGGAGCCCTCCATCGGGCTGCGGTTCCACCTCGGCGTGGACGGGATCTCGCTGCCGCTGGTCCTGCTGACCGCGCTGCTGACGTTCCTGTGCTTCCTCTACACCCGCCGGCATCCCCCGGCGGGCGGGCGGCTCCGGCTGTTCACGGCGCTGCTGCTCGTCCTGGAGATCGGGATGCTCGGCACGTTCACCGCGCTCGACCTGATCCTGTTCTTCGTGTTCTTCGAGGTCGTCCTGATCCCGATGTTCGCGGTGATCCTGCTGTGGGGCGGGCCCGGACGGCGCGCCGCGGCGACCAAGTTCATCCTCTACACGCTGCTCGGCTCCGGCCTGCTGCTCGCGGGGATGCTGCTCATCGCCGTGAACGCGGGCACGCTCGACATGACCGAGCTCGCCCGGCGGCACGGCGCGGGGATCTCCCACGGCGTCCAGGTCGCCGGGTTCCTGCTGATGATGCTGGGTTTCGGGGTGAAGGCCCCGATGTGGCCGCTGCACACCTGGCTGCCGGACGCGCACACCGAGGCCCCGACGGCCGGATCCGTCCTGCTCGCCGGGGTGCTGCTGAAGATGGGCACGTACGGGCTCGTGCGGATCGCCGTCCCGTCCGCGCCGGACGGCGCCCGCTCGTGCGCGCTGTGGCTCGGCCTGCTCGCGGTGATCGGGATCGTCTACGGCGCGCTCGCCTGCCTCGCGCAGACCGACCTCAAGCGGATGATCGCCTACTCGTCCGTCGGGCACATGGGGTTCGTCCTGCTCGGCATCGCGACGCTCACGCCGGTCGGCATCAACGCCGCGCTGTTCGGCAACATCGCGCACGGCCTGATCACCGGCCTGCTGTTCTTCCTCGCCGGATCCGTCAAGGAGCGGTACGGCACCGGCGACCTCGAACGGATCGGCGGCGGCATGCTCGGCACCGCGCCCCGGCTCGCCTCGTTCCTCACCTTCGCGGCCGTCGCGTCCCTCGGACTGCCCGGACTCGCCGGCTTCTGGGGCGAGATGCTGGCGCTGCTCGGCGCGTACCGTCCGGACGCGGGCCTGTCCCGTCCGGCGTTCGTGACGTTCATGGCGTTCGGCGGCCTCGGCGCGGTCCTGACCGCCGCCTACTTCCTCCGCCTGCTGTCGAAGATCACCCACGGCCGTCCGCGTGAGGACGCCGAGGTGATCGTGGCGCCCAGCGCGTACGAGTACGCCGCCTGGGTCCCGCTGGTCGCGCTGACCCTGCTGGTCGGACTGTGGCCGAAGACCTTGCTGGCCGTGACGTCCGAGCCCGTCCGCGCCCTGTTCGGAGGTCTCGGATGATCCAGGGGATCGACTACGTCGCGATCCTGCCGCCGGTGCTGTGCGCGGTGGCGGCGGTCGTCGTGCTCCTCGCCGACGCCTTCGACCTTCCGCGCCGCTGGCTCGGCGTGCTGACCTGCGGTTTCCTCGTCGCTGCCCTGGCCGCGGTCATCGCCTTGGCGGCAGGGGAGCGGCGCCGGACGTTCTGCGTGCCGTCCGGGCTGCGCGACGCCGGCCCGCGCTCGTGCTCCTACGTGACCGACGACTTCACGCTGCTGTTCCAAGGGCTGGTGCTCGTCGCCGCCGTCATCGTCGTCCTGCTGTCGCTGCGCGTGATCGACGCGGACGACCTGCCCGCGGGCGAGTACCACTTCCTGCTGCTCTCGGCGATCGTCGGCGCCCTCGCGCTCGTCGCCGCCCGCGACCTGGTGACGCTGGTCGTCGCGCTGGAGACGCTCTCACTCCCGGTGTTCGCGCTGGTGGGACTGCGCAGGCAGGACGGCGTGGCCGCCGAGGCCGCGCTCAAACTGTTCCTCGTCTCGGTCGTCTCCACCGCCGTGATGCTGTTCGGGATCTCCCTCCTGTACGGCGTGACCGGCGCGATGCACCTCGACCGGCTGTCCCTCGGACTGCACGGGCTGCCCGCCGACCTGAAGCCGGTCGCGTCGGCCGGCGCGGTGCTGGTGCTGGCCGGATTCGCGTTCAAGGTCGCGGCCGTCCCGTTCCACTTCTGGGCCCCGGACGTCTACCAGGGCGCCCCGCTGCCCGTCGCGGCGTTCCTGTCGGTCGTGTCGAAGGCCGCCGGATTCGCCGGGCTCGCGATCGTCGTCGGGCTCGGCATGCCGTCCTACGGGCACGTCTGGGGGCCGGTCATCGCCGCCCTGGCCGCCGTGACGATGACGCTCGGGAACCTGATGGCACTGCGGCAGGGCACCGCGATCCGGCTGCTGGCCTGGTCGTCGGTCGCGCAGTCCGGCTACATGCTCGCGCCGCTCGCGGTCGGGGAGCGCCGCCTCACCGAGGCCGTCGCCGCGACCGTCGCCTACGTCGCGCTGTACGCGGTGATGAACCTGGGCGCGTTCGCGGTCGTCGTCGCCGTCCAGAAGGCCGGTGAAGCGCCCGTCACGCTGGACGGGTTCCGCGGGCTCGCCCGCCGCGACCCCGTCTCCGGGACGGCCCTGGCGTTCTTCCTCATCTGCCTGGCCGGACTGCCGCCGGGTGTGATGGGCCTGTTCGCGAAGGTCGTCGTCTTCCGCGCGGCGGTCGCGGGCGATGTGACATGGCTCGCGGTCGTCATGGCCGTGAACACCGTCATCGGGCTGTACTACTACCTCGCCTGGGCCGTCCGCGTCTTCGGGCCGTCCGGTTCGTCCGAGGAGGGGACGGCGCGTCCCGGACCCGCGGTGCGCGCGGCGATCGCGGCCACCGGCGCGGGCGCGCTCGTGCTGTCGGCCGCGCCGCAACTGGTGCTCTCCGCCGTCACCGCCGCGACCGGCTGACGATCCGCCGCGACCGCCCGAAGCGCCGCCCTGCTCCCGGACATACTGGACCGAAGGGAACGTTTTTCCTGGTCAAGCCGTTGTCGCTAAGGAACGAACAGTCAACGGGAAGCAGGGGAACACGTGCGGTTGAACGGCATCAAGACGGCGGCCCTCATCGCCGCGCTGTCTGCGTTGATGCTGGCGGCGGGTTGGGCGCTGGGCGGCGGAGTCGGCCTGACCATCGCCCTGGTGATCGCGTTGGGCACCAACGGGGTCGCCTTCTTCTTCAGCGACCGGATCGCCCTGCGGTCCATGCGCGCCCACCCGATCAGCGAGGTCGAGGCGCCGGCGCTGTACCGGACCGTCCGGGAGCTGTCGACGTCGGCGCGCCAGCCGATGCCCCGGCTGTACGTCTCGGAGACCATGCAGCCCAACGCGTTCGCGACCGGCCGCAACCCGCGCAACGCCGCGGTCTGCGTGACGCGCGGCATCCTGCGCGTCCTGGACGAGCGGGAGCTGCGGGCCGTCCTCGGCCACGAGCTGTCCCACGTCTACAACCGGGACATCCTCATCTCCTCGGTGGCCGCCGCGATCGCGACGGTCATCACCTACCTGGCCCACCTCGCGATCTTCCTGCCCATCGGCCGCTCGGACGACGACGAAGGCCCGGGCATCATCGGCGCGCTCCTCATGATGGTCCTCGGCCCGATCGGCGCCGCCGTCGTGCAGATGGCGATCAGCCGCACCCGCGAGTACCAGGCGGACGCGTCGGGCGCGCAGCTCACCGGTGACCCGCTCGCCCTCGCCTCGGCGCTGCGCAAGATCGAGGCCGGCGCGCAGGCCCTGCCGCTCCCGCAGGACGCGGAGCTCGCCACGACCAGCTCCCTCATGATCGCCAACCCGTTCCGCGGCGGCGGCATCGGCAAGCTGTTCTCCACCCACCCGCCGACCGCCGAGCGCGTCGCCCGCCTCGAGCGCATGGCCGGCATCAACTGACCGCCGGGGAAAGCGTCAGAATCCGCTCTCTGTGAGCGGCGCGATCCGGGCCTCCACCCACATCGGAGGCCCGGATCGCCCTTTTTGAGATCTCTAGAAAAAAGACCGAACCTCTCGGCCCTCGCCTCCGTCAAAGAACACAGGAGCGCGCCGTCCGCGCCCTTCAGCGGGGGAAGGGCCGCGGGGCGCGCTCTGCCTCGGCTCACGCGGCCGGGACGCCATCCCCCCGGCGCCCCGGCCGCGTGACCGCTTTCCCCAGGACTACGGGGCGAGCGGCAGCCGCCGCTTGTGGTCCGTGAGCCGGTAGCGCCGGACGATCGTCTCGAAGGCCCGCTCACCCACCGGCTTACCTTCCAGGAAGTCGTCGATGTCGTCGTAGGTGACCCCGAGCGCGTCCTCGTCGGCCTTGCCCGGATCCAGCGTCTCCAGGTCCGCCGTCGGGGTCTTCCACACCAGCTCGGACGGCGCGCCCAGCGCGTCCGCCACGGCCCGCACCCGCCGCTTGGTCAGCCCCGTCAGCGGGACGAGGTCGGCGGCGCCGTCGCCGAACTTGGTGAAGAAACCCGAGATCGCCTCGGCGGCGTGGTCGGTGCCGACGACCAGGCCGTTGTGCGCGCCGGCCACCGCGTACTGCGCGATCATGCGCTGCCGGGCCTTGATGTTGCCGTGCACGAAGTCCTGGTGGCGGACGTCGCGGAAGGTCACGCCGGCGGCCAGCGCCGCTTCCAGCGCGGCGTCGCTCGCGGGCTTCACGTCCACGGTCAGCACGTCGTCGGGGCGGATGAAGGAGAGCGCCAGCTGCGCGTCCCGCTCGTCGGCCTGGACGCCGTAGGGCAGCCGCATCGCGTGGAAGCGCGCCTCGTGCCCGGCGGCCCGGGCCCGCTCGACCGCCAGCTGGCACAGGCGCCCGGCGGTCGTGGAGTCGACGCCGCCGCTGATGCCGAGCACCAGGGAGGACAGGCCGGTCGACGTCAGCCGCTCGGCGAGGAAGGCCACCCGGCGCTCGATCTCGTGCCCGGCGTCGAAGGTCCCGGCGACCTCGAGTTCCCGGGCGATCTCCTGCTGCAGGGCGAGGGCCGCCGGTTCGTCCATGTCTGCTCCCCTTGTTCCGATATACCGGATCCTAAAGGCGGGGCGCTCCCGTCACGGACATCACCAGCGAGTACAGCGAGCTGGACGCGGTGATGAACATCCGGTTGTTCTTCGGCCCGCCGAACGCGATGTTGGAGACGCGCTCGGGTATCCGCAGCCGTCCGATCAGGGTGCCGTCCGGGTCATAGCAGTGGACCCCGTCGTCGAGCGCGGCCGCCCAAAGACGCCCCTCGGTGTCGAGACGAATGTTGTCGAAACGGACGCCGTCACCGGCCTCGGCGAACACCTTCCGCCCGGAGAGCACGCCGTCCCCGAGATCCAGGAGGCCCACGTCATCGCGGGCGCCGCCGCCGTCCTCGTGAAGGTCCGCGCGGCGACCACCGAGCACCTCCAGGACGTCCTGCGCCGCCTGTACGCGATCGACGGCGTCAGCGGAACCCAGGCGACCGTGGTCCTGGAGACCTTCTTCGAACGCCCTCTGAACCCGGGCCAGGAAAGCCGACAGGGGCGCGACGCGTTCCGCGCCACGCCCCTGCCGTCCCGCGTCAGCGGTAGTTCACGAACTGAAGGGCGACGTCGAGGTCCTGATCCTTCAGCAGCGCGATGACGGCCTGCAGGTCGTCCCGCTTCTTGGAGCTGACGCGCAGCTCCTCACCCTGGATCTGGGCCTTGACGCCCTTCGGCCCCTCGTCCCGGATGATCTTGCCGATCTTCTTGGCGTCCTCCTGCGAGATGCCCTCCTTGAGCGAGACGCTCAGCTTGTGCACCTTGCCGGAGAGCTTCGGGTCCGACGGGTCGATCGACTTCAGCGAGATCCCGCGCTTGACCAGCTTGTCCCGCAGGACCTCCAGGACCGCGCTGGCGCGCTCCTCGGTGTTGGCCTGGATCTCGATCGTCTCCCCGGACCACTTGATACCGGCGTCCACGTTACGGAAGTCGAACCGTGTCGAGACCTCCTTGGCCGCCTGGTTCAGCGCGTTGTCGACCTCCTGGCGGTCAAGCTTGCTCACGATGTCAAAGGAAGAGTCCGCCACCGGACACCCCACCCCTTCTAGGCTGCGAATTCGTCCGCTCCGAGCAGCAGGCGCGCGACCCTGGGCCCACCCCGGCGCGCCCCGCCAGCGTAGCGACCCCGAGGGATGTCACACCCACTCCCCGGGTCCGCTATTCTTTCCAGTGCCGCCGCGACAGCGGCGACCACGGCGGGTTGCCCGAGTGGCCAATGGGAGCGGACTGTAAATCCGTCGGCTTAGCCTACGCAGGTTCGAACCCTGCACCCGCCACAGCAAGAGGATCAGCCCCTCACCAGGGAAAACTTGGTGAGGGGCTGATCGTTTTCATGCCGGTGGTTCCCGGCTCCTACCGGCGGTTGCCGGGTGTCTCTGTAACAGGCGTGAAACGCCTGACGGCTCGATCAGCCCTGACCGTCGCCCCCCGTACCCGCCTCGACCGCCGTCCGGCGCGACATCCCCATCATTGAGGGCTTCCTCGGTGTGGCCCCGAGGGTAGATCCAACGGCCGCAGAATCCCCGAGCCCGGAACGTCTGCATCCCCACGAACCCGACCCACGGCACGTCGCCCCGGAGCTTGGCCAACGACGGCCGCACACCCGGGTAGAGATCAGCCTCCCCGAACGTCTCCGGCCCCCGCGGCCCGCTTCTCCCGCTTTGAAGCCGGGGCGAACGCCTGGGACGTCTCCTGGTAGTCCAGCCCCGAGCCATGACTGCCCCGAACGCCGCGAGAACGTGTAGACGGTTGGGGCTCGCTGGTTGCCGAATTTGGCCGTTTGAGATCAAGGGGCGGCGGCGCTCGCGCCGTTGGCGCGGCCCGCCGCCAGCGCGGCCGGAGCGTGCGGCGTGGGTGCCGGTCCCCGCCCGCGCGCGCCCGGCCGCGCATCGGCGACGCTCCTGCCCTGCGTCCGGCGAACGGCGGTCGCCCGGACGCACCGCCGCCCGATGTCGCAGGCGGTGGCTACCGTGTCCACGCGCGGCCGACTTCGGGGCATCCAGCACGGTAGAGAGGCGGTCCTCCCGGTCTTCATGAGGGCGGCACACGTGCCCAACCATGAGGCCAGGCATCAGCAAGGAGCCGAAAGCAGCCCGTCAGGGTCGGCCGCGCATCGGTGACGCCCGGCCCTGTCTCCCTGCCAACGGTCGTGCGCCGGGGCGCACCGCCGCCTCACGGGCATCGGTCGCAGGCCGCCGGCCAACGGGCAAGCCCGCCCTACGGGTGCCTACGGAATTGGCAGGCCGCCCGCTCACACCGTCTGACCTGCCTATATGATCTCTCGACTATTCGGTCACAGAAAGGCCCACCGTGGCGGAACTCAGCTTCGCTGAGGTGTTGATCATGCTCGTCATCCTTGGGGGTGGGTTGGCCGTCGCCGTCACCCTGCTCCTCGTGCTCGTCAAGGTCGCCAAGCGACTCTGATAGGTCAGCGGAGCGGCATCGCTCGACGGTAGAGCGCGCCCGAACCAGGGGGCTGCGCCGCCCCCTGGACCCCCGCGAACCAGAGCACTCATTCGCGCGAATCTGTCTGTCACGGGTCCGCGCCGTTCGCGCGAACGAGCACTCCGGACCGACCCCGCCGACAGCCTGGTCAGCCTGCGCTGCGATCCGCCGCAGGGTGGCGACGCGTCGACCTGCCCAACAGCGTCACTGGAGCAGCCTGCAAGTGACCGCCCTGGCAAGGGAACGGCCTCTTGCGCGACACAGGCGAGGGGGCGTTCCGCCGTGCCCGGCGATCACCGGGTCTCTGGCTGGCCGTGCCGAATGCGTGCCGAGATTCCTGCCTGGATCTAGGCGGGACGAGGGCCGCGGACGTCCGTCCGATCCCCGAAGACTTCGAGTACGTCCGAACACGGCTGAGCGGTGAGGGCTGGGTCTCGTAGGGGACGGGCCCGAGCGTTTGAGACATGCCTGATGACATCGGCGCCACCTTTCCAAGCCTGTCCGGGCGGTGGCCATGTCGGGGTTGTGGCTGAAAGTGGGCTTGGCGGTGGAGGGCAGGGGATCGTTGCGGTACGGGCGTGGATCGGCGGGTGTTCGGCATCTGGACCGCGGTCGTGTCGCTGCTCGCGCTGGTGGACGCGCTGGGTTGGTGGAAGGACTACGCGGACGGGGCGCACAGCGTAGGGCTGGGGTTCGCGCAGACCATGGCGTCGTCACTGACGTGGGTCCTGGTGAATATCAGCGTGTACCTGCTCACCGTGTGGTTTCCGGTTGGCCGGCCTCGTGTGGTGCGGGCGGTGCTGGTTCACGTGGCGGGCTATCTGGTCACACTTTGCTGGCTCAGCGGGCGGATGTTCCTGTTCGATCCGGTGCTGCACTGGCTGCCGCCCGGACGGGGGTTCGGCGCGGAGTACCTCCGCGATCTCGGGGCCTACCTGGCGATGTACCTCGAGTGGGTCGGCGTGGCCCACGGGGTCTACTACTTCACCCAGTGCCAGCGGCGGCGCGACCAGCTGCTCGCAGGCCCGCGAGCAGCTGGCCCGGGCCAAGCCGCAGGCCCTGCGGGCGCAGGTCCGGCCGCATTTCCTGTTCAACGCGATGAACACCATCGCCTCGTTCGTCCATGACGACCTGCTGCGCGCGGAGCAGATGGTCGTCCGGCTGAGCACCATGCTGCGGCAGTCGCTGGAGCACGACGGCTCGCTGGAGGTGACGCTGCGCGAGGACCTGGAGGTCCTGACGGCATACGTGGACATCGAGCAGGCCCGGTTCGAGGACCGGCTCGCGGTGGAATGGTGGCTTCATCCCAAGGTACTGGACGCGATGGTCCCGCCGCTGCTGCTTCAGCCGCTGGTGGAGAACGCGGTACTGCACGGGTTCTCTCCCCCCCCCGGACGCACCGGGCACGGTGACCATCTCGGCCCGGCCGGACGGCTCCTGGCTGCAGCTGATCGTCACCGACGACGGCGTCGGGCTATCGTCCGACCGGCGGGGCTCCGGGATCGGACTGGCCAACGCCCGTGCCCGGCTCACCCAGATGTACGGCCCGGAGCACCGCTTCAGCGTCGACCCGAGCCCCGACGGCGGCGTCGCGGCGACCGTGCGGCTGCCACTGCGGACGGCACGGGCGTGATCAAGACCCTGGTCGTCGACGACGAGCCGCCAGCCCGGCGGCGGCTGCAGCGCATGTTGACCCCTCACGAGGACATCCGGCTGCTCGCCGGCTGCGGGTCGCCCGCGACGGCGATCGCCGCCCTCGACCGGCACCGGCCCGACCTGGTCTTCCTCGACATCCAGCTGTCCGAGGGCGACGGGTTCGACATCCTCGAGGCGATCTGGGGACGGCACGACCCGGCCGTCGTGTTCGTGACGGCCTTCAGCCAGCACGCCGTCCGCGCCTTCGAGATCGACGCGGTCGACTATCTGCTCAAGCCCTACGGCCAGGAGCGGCTGGACCTGGCGCTCACCCGGGTCCGCGGACATCTGGCTCAGCGTCCCGCCGCCCCCGCACTGGACCGGCTGCCCGTCGAGATCGGCGGCCGGATCCGGCTGCTGGACCTGGACGCGATCGACTACGTCCGGGCCGAGGACGGCTACCTGCGCATCCACACCGGCGCCCGCTCGCACCTGATCCGCGGCACTCTGGCCAGGCTTCAGGAGCGGCTCGGTTCCGCGGAGTTCCTGCGGATCCACCGCTCGGTCATCGTCCGGGTCGACCGGATCCGCGAGCTCGAGATCCTCGGCCACGGGGAGATGCAGCTGATCCTCAGCTCCGGCGACGTCCTCAGCTCCGGCCGCGCCTTTCGGGATCGGGTGCGGGCCGCGCTCGGCCTGCCGAACTGACCGCCGCTCCCGTTCGCCGGCCGCCCGCTCCCGTTCGCCATACGGCCCCGTCCACCGCCCCGGGAGCGCTCTTACGGTGAGCGCAACCCGTCTCCGGCAGGGTCGGGGCCGGCATCCGCTCGGGGGCGCATGTGCCGGTTCTTTCACACCACGTGGGAGTTCGCGATGAAGTACCCTCGCCGCCCTCGCGTGCGGCATCGCCGTCATGGCTCCGGCACCCGCCGCGAACGCCGCGCTCCAAGGCGCGCAGGCCACCGCTCAAGGCGCGCACGCCACCGTTCAGGGGCTCCGTGACCCGCGTCCGTGTCTGAACGACGGTGCCGTGCAGCCGGGCTTCACCTGCTGGAAGCTGACCGTCCCGTTCGACCATTCCGGCCGGACGCCCGGCACGCTCTACCTCCAGGTCGGCGCCGCCGACGGCCCGGCCAACCCCAAGGGGACGCTGGTGTTCCTCGCCGGCGGTCCTGGCCAGGAGGGCGTCGCCCTGCTTCAGCGCATCGCCGGGTGTATGCCCGAGGTGTTCAAGCAGTACCGCCTCGTCATGCTCGACCAGCGTGGCACCGGTCCGTTGGGCGCGGTCAACTGCCCGGCGATGCAGGCCCAGATCGGCGGCTCCGCGCCCGCCTGCGGGTTCGACCCGGCGCAGGATCTCGCCGAGCTCGTCCGGCGGCGCACCCCGGACGGTGGGCTGGCCCTGTTCGGCGACGTCGTGGGTTACGAGTTCATCGATCCGACCTACCGCAATCCCGGGCCGATTCCGGGCAGCGGCCTGCCGGGCGACCTCATCGGCGCGATGCATCAGGCCGTCGCCGGCGACACCCGAAAGCTCGACGCCATCGAGGCCGTCATGAACCCGGCGGACGGCACCCCCGCGAGCCGGCTGAGCGCCGGCCTGCACGCCGCCACCATCTGCAGTGACCTGCGCTTCCCCTGGGGCTCCTCGGCCACCCCGAACGGGCTTCGCCAGCCGTTCGTCGACCACGTCGCGCAGACCCTGCCCCCGTCGGCCACCTGGCCGTACACCTCGGCGGTCGCGCTCGCCCAGAGCAGCGTCCGGACCTGCCTGCGCTGGCCGGCCGAGCCCCCGAACTCCAATCCGTCCGGTCGGCTGCCCGCCCTGCCCACGCTGATCCTCAACGGCGACCACGATCTCAGCACCCCACTCGAGTGGGCCCGGCAGGAGCTCGCCGTCGGCCCGGCCGGCGCCGACCTGGTGGTCGTCGAGGGCGCCGCGCATTCCATCCAGAGCCGCGAATCCGGCCACGCCGGACGCGATGCAGTGGTCGAGTTCCTGCTGGGCTGAGCGGGATGAGTGGCCCCTGACCAGCGACAACGGTCGGGGGCCGCTCGCATGCCCAGTCCGTCTCGCAGCGGAGGAGCACCGTGAATCGGGACGGCTACACAGGCCGCCGCCCCCTGATCGGCGATCCACTAAGGGTCAGGGGCGTTCGAGTGTCGGTGCCGGACGGAGGTGGGCCCGTGGGCTTGCTTGCAGGACCGGGGGGGCCAGTAGGTTCTGCGGGTGGCGAATGTGTTGAACGACGCGGTGCGGCGGTTGCTGGACGAGGACAACCCCGCGGTGCTGGCGACGGTGAATCCCGACGGCAGTCCTCAGACGTCCGTGGTGTGGGTCGGACGGGACGGGGACGACCTGCTCGTCTCCAGCCAGGAGGGGCGGCGGAAGGTTCTGAACGCCCTGCGGGATCCGCGGGTCTCGTTGAGCGTGTACGACCGGAGTGACCCGCTCTGGTACCTCGAGGTGCGCGGTGAGTGCACCGTAGCCGAGGACGAGGGGCGCGCGCTCGCGGTGGCGCTGGCGGAGAAGTACGAGGGTGCGGGCGCGGGTGAGGAGTACCTGGAGCTGCCGCCCGAGCTCGTCCGTGTCGTGATGCGGATTTCGCCCCGGAAAGTCGTCGGGACGGCCGCGCAGGCATGAGCGGCCGTCCCGGGTGAGTCCGTTAGCGGCGGAACCGGATCCCTAGGCCCAGGGGCAGGATCAACGCGGCGAAGGCCGGGACGGGCCCCGGGTCGGGGGCCGGCAGTGGGGCGAACGCCTTGCTCTGCTTCAGTGCGGGCTGCTTGAACGTCCCCGGGATCGGGATCGTGCCCATCCGGTTGAGCGGCCAGACCTTGACGAACGCGCGTCCGATGACGTCCTTGGTCGGGATCGAGCCGTTCTCCGGGCCGTCCTGGTGCGCGCGCGAGTCGAGCGAGTTGGAGCGGTGGTCGCCCATGACCCAGAGCTGGCCGTCCTGGAGCGTGATGTCGAACGGGGTCTCGGACGGCTTGTCCTGCTGGTGGTCGTTCGGGTCGACGTAGATGTAGGCCGTCTCGTCGAGCGCGACGCCGTTCACCGTGATGCGGCCCTTCGCGTCACAGCACTTCACGTGGTCGCCCGGGATGCCGATGACGCGCTTGATGTAGTCCTTCTCGGTGGGCGCGACGCCGAAGGCCGTCCCGATCCAGCGCATCGCCTTGGAGAACGGGTTGCCCGGCTTCGACACCTGCACCTCGGGCTGCCACGAGGGCGGGCCCTTGAAGACGATGACGTCGCCCCGCGTGATGTCCCTGGTGTGGAACACGATCTTGTTCACCAGGACGCGGTCGCCGACCAGGAGCGTGTTCTCCATGGAGCCGGACGGGATGTAGAAGGCCTGGACCGCGAACGTCTTGATGACCAGGGCGAGGATCACGGCGACGGCGATGAGGATGGGCAGTTCCTTCCAGAACGACCCCTTCTTCTTGCCCTCGCTCTCTTGTTCCTCCTGGTCGGTGCCCTCCTGAGAGGGTTCTGAGTGCTGGTGTTCAGCGTCAGGTCGCACGTTCGAGAACCTCCCCGGGGACAGGCTTGCCAGCTTATGGTGTCCGATGCCTCAGCGCGCCTGTGGATCGGCCCCAAGTCGTGGACGTGCCACTGGGCTTCGTTGTTCCCAGACGGCCGTTGTTGTTCCCGGGACGAACGGACGTGTAGACCAGGCTCGTGCATGTGAGCTTCGCGAGCGAACCGACGCCCGGACGTCCGAACGAGGATTTCGTCGTCGCCGGCCCGGACTGGGCCGTCGTCCTAGACGGGGCCACCGCACCCCCGGGTGTGGACAGCGGATGTGTGCACAACCCCGCCTGGCTCGCGCGACGCCTGGGCGGGGCGCTTGCGCTGAGGCTCGCCGCAGAGGACGACCGGCCGCTGGACGACCTGCTCGCCGAGGCCATCAAGACGGTGTGCGAACTCCATGCCGACCGGTGCGATCTGGCCAACCCCGACAGTCCGTCCGCGACGGTCGCGATGCTGCGGCATCGGGACGACGCGTTGGAATGGTTGGTTCTTGCGGATTCGCCGGTTCTGATCGATGTGGATGGTGAGGTGCGTGTCGTCCGCGATGACCGCGTTGAACACCTGACCAGTTACACGCTTGAGGCCGTCCGTGCGGCCCGGAACGCGCCGGACGGGTTCTGGGTCGCGAGCACGCGCCCCGAGGCCGCCTACGAGGCTCTCAGCGGCCGTGTCGAGGCCGCCTCGGTCCGGCGGGCCGCGATGTTCACCGACGGCGCGTCCCGGCTCGTGGAACGGTTCGGCGCGCTCGACTGGCCGGGCCTTCTCGACCTCACCGACCGCGAGGGGCCGCGCGGGGTGATCGAGCGGACGCGCGCCGCCGAGTCCGCGGAACCGGACGGCACGCGCCGCGGGAAGCGCTACGACGACGCCACAGCCGTCATGGTCCGCCTCTAAACGCCACGCACGCCCGCACGTGGCACCCACGTGCGGGCGTGCGCCGAGCAGCTGGCCCGCAGTACCCGGCGCGCGCGGCGGTCGTGCTTAGCGGCCCTGGTCCGGAGCGATGTGCGGCCACCAGGCGTCGAGGTCCTCAGCATGGTGGACGCCCTCGACGGTGAGGGTCGCGTTCATCATCGGGAAGCGTCGTCCAGCAGGGAAGTGACGCGTGTACGAGGGCGGGTCCAGGACCACCACACGAGTGCCGTTGATGGCGGGGATGTCCGCGGGGACGCCCTCGTTGTAGATCCAGGCGCCATGGCCGTCCACGAGGTTCCACGTGCTGTTGACGACGGGACGGCCTTCCGGGTCCTGGTCGGTGAACCACGCGACCCACTCAGGCGGAAGCGGCTCTCCAGGCATGCATTCGGGACGGCCTAGAAGCGCCCCGGCCAGGAGGATGTGCAACTGGAAGTTGTCGCCGATGCCCGCGATCTGAACCGTCCAGCCCCGCTTGCTGGCACGGTCCAGCACCAGGAGGCGCTCGCCCTCCAGTACGCGCAGGACGTCCCGCACGTAGTTCATGTGCGAGTGGTACTCGACTAGTTCGTTGGCGAGGCGGCCGCGGCCCTCCCGTTCCTCGATGGCTCCACGCACCATCGCGGAGTTCTGCAGGATCGTCGTCATCGCCAGAGCGAACTGGGGAACCGAGAACCAGGCCAGCATCGCGCTGACGGAGTCTTCCCCGAGCTTCGCGATGAGGGCGTCCACGATCTCCTGGGACGGGCCGTCATCCTGCATGTCGGGCGGCGCGCTGCCCGTCGTCTCGCTCCATGCGCGCGAGAAGGCGACCGCTTCGGCGAACACCTCGGTCGCGCGCTCGACCAGGGGCAGGCCGATGGCTTCCGGAGTCGCGCCGTTCTCCACCCAGGAACCGGACAGGACCGAGAGCCAACCGCCGATGGATGGCTGCGCCTTGTTCAGGCCGTCCGCGATACGCGGCAGCGCCGCGGACAGATCGTCGGGAGAGACCTGCTGGCTCATGCCCATGACCTGGGGCAACAACTCGCTGAACGCGGGGTTGTCGTCGATCGCGGCCTGGACGAGGGCATCGCAGGCCCGGTGGAAATCCTCGGAACCCATGTGGATCACCCTGGCATACCGGATTCTAGAGTCGAATTCTAGAATCACCGGCATGGACGCTCAGGACTTCGCCGACGTCGTTTCGGCCGTGCGCGCCTTCGTGCGCGACCAAGTCATTCCCCGCGAGGACGAGATCGAAGAGTCCGACTCCATCCCGGAGTCGATCCGTCAGGGCGCGCGCGAGATGGGCCTGTTCGGATACGCGCTCCCCGAGGAGTACGGCGGCCTCGGCCTGTCGCTGAGCGAGGAGGTGAGGCTGGTCTTCGAAGTCGGCTACGCGAGTCCCGCCTTCCGGTCCATGTTCGGCACGAGCAACGGCATCGCCGGGCAGGTCCTCGTGAAGTCCGGCTCACAGGAACAGCGGGCGTCCTGGCTGCCGCGCCTGGCGTCCGGCGAGGTCGTGGGCGCGTTCGCGCTGACCGAGGCGGAGGCCGGCTCCGACCCCAGCACTCTCACCACGACCGCCCGGCGCGACGGGGACCACTACGTCATCGACGGCGCCAAGCGGTTCATCACCAACGCCACTGAGGCAGATGTGTTCATGGTGTTCGCGCGCACAGGAGGACCGGGCTCGCGCGGGATCTCCACCTTCCTCGTCCCTGGGGACGCACTCGGCCTGAAGGTCGGAACGCCGGACGCCAAGATGGGCCAACGCGGCGCGCACACGGCCGAGGTCTTCTTCGAAGGCGTCCGGGTCCCCGCGTCCGCGATGGTCGGGCAGGAGGGGACGGGCTTCCGCACCGCAATGGCCTCGCTCGCGCAAGGCCGCGTCAGCATCTCCGCCGTCTGTGTGGGGCTGGCCCAGCGGATCGTGGACGAGACCGTCGCGTACGCGCGCGAGCGCACCCAAGGTGGCCAGGCCATCGGCGAGTACCAGCTGATCCAGGGCCTCATCGCCGATTCCCAGGCAGAGCTGTATGCGGGCCGGGCGATGGTCCTGGAAGCCGCCCGCGCCTTCGACGCGGGCGAGGACACCAAGCTCGGACCGTCCTGCACCAAGTACTTCTGCTCAGAGATGGTCGGACGCGTCGCCGACAGGGCCGTCCAGGTGTTCGGTGGCATGGGCTACATGCACGGCGTCCCGGTGGAGCGGTTCTACCGGGACGCGCGGCTGTTCCGGATCTACGAGGGGACGAGCCAGATCCAGCAACTCGTCATCGCCCGGCACCTCCTCCGCTGAGCGTCCCGGAGCCCCCGCAAGAGCGTCGGCGAGCCCACGCCATGGGCTTGTCCCCGCCCTGCTGATCGCCTGGTGACGCCCCTGCCGAACGGGCCTGCGGCCCCAGCGGATTGATTTCGCACTACGCCGCCGGACCGTGTACTGTTCTTCCTGTCGCCGCGAACGGAAGAACGCGGAGGACAAGGCCCCTTTAGCTCAGTCGGCAGAGCGTCTCCATGGTAAGGAGAAGGTCTACGGTTCGATTCCGTAAAGGGGCTCAGACAGAAGAGCCGCACTCCGATCAGGGAGTGCGGCTCTTTTCGTATGTGCGCCATGTGCGCCTCGTATGCGCGCCGATCCGGCCGTGACCGGGTTCACGTATGTGGTCCATGGTGGCGGTGGTGCGGATTGTGCACGGAAGGCGCTGGTCAGGCGGGTGCGGGATTCGCTCGTACGCGGGCGTTGTGGTACCGTCCATCCGGTCCCAGCGGGATGATTCGCAGGTCACCGCGACAGCGGGTAACCTGGGGTCCGGTCCGCTGCGGGCCACGAGGAAACGAGTCCCCCCTGCAAGCCTCGGGAGCTCGCGTTTCCCCGGTCTGGTGAACTTCCGGTATCCTTGCAATCCGGTCGTCACCGACCATCACGGCGGGGTAGCTCAGTCAGGCAGAGCAAGCGGCTCATAATCGCTGTGTCGCCGGTTCAAGTCCGGCCCTCGCTACTACCCGAACCTCTCGGCCCCCCACGGGGTCGAGAGGGCTGGGTTGAAACAGCCGGCCTTCCACTCCTGGACGGCCGACCGAGAACGTCCATGTCCCTAGCCCAGAAAGGCACTCCAACGTGGCTGCCACCGACGTCCGGCCAAAGATCACGCTGGCCTGCCAGGAGTGCAAGCACCGCAACTACATCACGCGGAAGAACCGGCGGAACGACCCGGACCGCCTGGAGATCAAGAAGTACTGCCCCAACTGCCGGACCCACCGGCCGCACCGCGAGACCCGCTAGTAGCCGTTCGAGCACAGCGGTCCGCGCAGGCAGCTTCGCGCTTGCCTCAGACGCGCCACAGCCCGTCCTCGCCCTACCCGCGAGGGCGGGCTGAACGTCGTTCTGTTAGCGTCCCGGAGCGAGGCCGGTAAGCGGGTGCTTCGGCGCGGGTGCCCTCCCCGGTCTCCGCGCGCACGAGCCCGGACGGGAACTCCACGCGCGAGCCGGCGGACTCCACCGGGGAGTCCGCACGCGAGCGAGAAGGACGGAGTGCATGGCGATCAACCGTGAATTCATCGGGCGGACGTTCCCGACCAGCGATCCCTACGAGGTCAGCCGGGTGAAGATCCGGGAGTTCGCGGACGCCATCGGCGACGCCAATCCCGTCTACCGGGACCCCGAGGCCGCCCGCGCCGCCGGCCACCCCGACGTCATCGCGCCCCCCACCTTCCCGATCGTGGTGTCCCTCGGCGGTGGCGCGCTCGGCGACCCCGAGCTGGGAATCAACTTCGCCATGGTCGTCCACGGCGAGCAGCGCTTCGAGTACGTCCGCCCCGTGCGCGCGGGGGACGTCGTCACCTGCACCTCGACGATCACCGAGATCAAGGCGATCGGCAATAACGAGAAGGTGGACATCGTCACCGAGGTCCGCACGGCCGAGGGTGAACTCGTCTGCAAGTCGTACAACACGATCGTGGAGCGGGGGGCCTGATGACCGCCAAGGTGAAGTTCGACGAGGTCGACGTCGGCGACGAGCTGCCCGCCCAGACCTACCACGTGGACCGGGCGAACCTCGTCATGTACGCGGGCGCGTCCGGTGACTTCAACCCGATCCACTGGCGGGAGAGCTTCGCCAAGCAGGTCGGACTGCCGGACGTCATCGCCCACGGCATGTACACGATGGCCCAGGGCGGCCGTTACGTGACCGACTGGGCTGGCGATCCCGGCGCCGTCGTCGACTACGGCGTGCGCTTCTCCGCGCCCGTCGTCGTGCCCGACGAGGGCGGCGCCGATCTCGAGATCACCGGGAAGATCGAGGAGAAGCGCGACGACAACACGGTCGTCGTGGCCCTGACGGCCCGGTCGGTGGGGCAGAAGGTCCTGACCCGCGCCAAGGCCGTCGTCCGGCTCGCCTGAGTCCGGTCGAGGTCCGCGAGTACGGTACACATGAGCCGGGGGCGGCTGGCCGCCCCCGGCTCATGCGCGCGTAGGGGAGGGGAGACACCACGTGGCGGTGTTCGCTGAAGAGGTGAACCTGGCCGGATACACGACGCTGCGTCTCGGCGGCCCGGCCCGGCGGTTCGTCGAGGCCACCACCGAGGCCGAGGTCGTCGACGCCGTCCGGGAGGCCGACGCGGAGGGCGAGCCCGTCCTGGTGCTCGGCGGCGGCAGCAACCTCGTGGTGTCGGACGAGGGTTTCCCCGGGACGGTCGTCCACGTCGGAACCCGGGGCGCCGAGCAGCTGACGGACGGCCAGGGGCGCGTCCTCGTGCGCGTGCAGGCGGGTGAGGAGTGGGAACCGTTCGTGGCCCGCTGCGTCTCCGACGGCCTCTCCGGAGTCGAGTGCCTGTCGGGCATCCCCGGACGTGTGGGCGCGACCCCGATCCAGAACGTCGGGGCCTATGGGCAGGACGTGTCGGAGACCATCGTCGAGGTCCGCGCCTACGACCGCCGGTCAGGGGCGATCGTCACTCTCTCCCGGGAAGAGTGTCGTTTCACCTACCGCAACAGCCTCTTCAAGCAGACCCCGGACCAGTACGTCGTCCTTGGCGTCACCTACGCCCTGCAGGAATCCGACGAGTCCCAGCCGATCGCCTATGCCGAGCTCGCACGTCGGGTAGGTGCCGAACCGGGTGAGTGCGTCCCCCTGAAAGAGGCGCGTGACGCCGTCCTGGAACTGCGGCGAGGCAAGGGCATGGTGCTCGACCCCTCCGACCCGGACACGCGCAGTGCTGGATCGTTCTTCACCAACCCGATCCTGGACGCGGCGTCCCTCGCCGGTCTCGAACGACGCGTCGCTGAGCGCCTTGGGCCGGACGTGACGTTCCCGCGCTTCCCCGAAAGCGAAGGCCGTACCAAGACGTCCGCCGCATGGCTCATCGACCGAGCCGGGTTCGCCAAGGGCCACACCCGCGGGCGCGCGCGCATCTCCACCAAGCACACCCTCGCGCTCACCAACCCGGATGGCGGCAGCACCGAGGACCTGCTCGCGCTCGCGCGCGAGGTCCGCGCCGGCGTCCATGCCGCTTTCGGCGTCGAGCTGGTCAACGAGCCGGTGTTCGTCGGCGTGACGCTCTGACCTGCAAGATCACTCCTCGCCGCCGGTCACTTTCCGAAACGGAAGAAGAGTGTGGCGGGCCCGGGTTGACGAAGTTAGTGATTGACCAATAACTTGGGACCCATGAGTCCACGGATGAGCGCCGACGAGCGCCGCGAGCAGACGATCAGGGCCGCGATGGCCGAGTTCGCCCGCAGTGGCTTCGACGGCACCTCCACCGCGGCGATCGCCGAGCGGGTCGGGGTGTCGCAGCCCTACCTGTTCCGGCTGTTCCCGTCCAAGCGCGCGCTGTTCCTCGCCGCCGCCGAGCGCTGCTTCGACGACATGGAGCTGGCGATGCGCGACGCGGCCGGCGGCCTGTACGGCGGCGAGGCGATCACCGCCATGGGCCATCGCTACCGCGAGATCCTGGCCGGTGACTCGACCCTGCTCCGCCTCCAGCTGCAGATCTACGCCGCCGCCGTGGACGACCCCGAACTCCGTGCCCTCGGCAATGCCAAGTGGGCCAAGCTGTGGCGAACGATCGGAGAGCTCTCCGGCGAGACCCCCGAAGAGGTGATGCGGTTCATCTCCGTCGGCATGCTCCTGAACGTCCTGACCGCCTTCAATATCCCGTTCGACCGTGGCGAGCGGCTGCCCCACGTGCTGGTGGAGTGGTCGGAGCATCCCTATGAGGCTCCGATGGGGCATCGCGCCACCGACGGCTCACCGCCGATCCCGACCTCCCCGGCACCCCCCGCCGGAGAGGAGTAGCCGAGACCGGCGAAGCCTTCTTCGATTGAGCGCGCGTCCAGGCGCGCGCCTTCTTTTGCCCACTGAAGTTAGTGACTGATAACTAATCAAGGAAACTGCATGAGACCTCACGCTCTCCGCACCTTCGTGGTGACCGGCATCGCGTTGTTCATGGTCACCCTCGACAACCTCATCGTCACGAACGCCCTGCCCGCCATCAGCGAAGACCTCGGCACCGGCCTCGAGGGCCTCCAGTGGACGGTCAACGCCTACACGCTCACCTCCGCCGTCCTGCTGCTGCCCGCGGCCGCCGTCGCCGACCGGCACGGCCGACGGCGCCTGTTCATGCTCGGAATCGCCCTGTTCACCTTCGCGTCGGCCGCCGCGGCACTCGCCCCCGGCGTCGGCGTCCTCGTCGCCGCGCGGGCCGTCCAGGGCATCGGCGGTGCGATCGTCGCCCCGCTGACCCTCACCCTGCTGGCCCACGCGGTCCCGCCCGCCCGCCGGGCCGTCGCCCTGGCGGCGTGGAGCGTGATGAGCGGCCTCGGCGTCGCCCTGGGCCCGGTCGTCGGCGGTGCCATCACCGAGTACACCACCTGGGAATGGATCTTCTGGATCAACGTCCCCGCCGGCCTGCTGGTGCTCGTCCTCGCCCCGCGTTTCCTGACCGAGAGCCACGGCCCCGCCAAGCGTCTCGACCCACTCGGCACCGTCCTGGTCACCCTCGGCCTGCTCGGCGTCGTCCTCGGCCTGGTCCGCGGCAACGAGCACGGCTGGACGAGCCTTCAGGTCCTCGGGTCCGTCATCGTGGGCCTCGTCCTGCTGGGCGGCTTCCTCGTCCACGAGGCCCGCACCCCACACCCGATGCTCCCACTGACCCTGTTCCGCTCCCGCGGCTTCACCCTCGTGAATCTGATCAGCCTCGCCATGAGCTTCGGCATGTTCGGCGTGACGTTCCTGCTGATCCAGTTCCTCCAGCTCATCGGTCACATGTCGCCGCTCGAGGCCGGCGTCCGCACCCTGCCCTGGACGGCCATGCCGCTCCTGGTGGCGCCCCTCACCGCTCCACTAGCGTCCCGCATCGGCACCCGCACGGTGCTCGCCCTGTCCCTGCTCTTCCAGGCCGCAGGGCTGGCCTGGCTGGCCCTCCGCCTGACTCCCACCTTCAGCTACGCCGAACTCGTCCCCGGCTTCGTCCTGGCGGGCATCGGCATGGGTCTGTTCTTCGCACCGGTCACCCGCCTCGTCCTGTCCTTCGCCCCGGCCGCCCAGACCGGAGTGGCGTCCGGTATCAGCAACGTCGGCCGCCAACTCGGCACCGTCCTCGGCGTGGCGGCCCTGGGCGCCGTCTTCACCGCCACCGGCGACATGACCACCCCCCACCACTTCGCCACCGGCGTCACCACCGCCCTCTGGACGGCAATGGCAGTCCTGACCACCGCCACCCTGGCCACCTTCGCCGTCCCCCAACTCACCTCACCCCCCACCCAGACCACCCCCAAGCCCACCCCCCAATCCACCCCAACCCCCACCACCTGACCCACCCGCCGCGCGCGCGGCCCACCCCTCGACGCAGGCCCGCACCGCCCCCATGCTCAGCTCAACTCCCCCCGCATGAGCCAGCCCCCGCGCCGTCCCCACCCGCGCGGGGGCACGGTACTCAGCTCAACCTCCCTGGGAGCCCGCCTCCGCCGCGCCCCACCCGCGTGGGGCACCACCCGCGTGGGGCACCACCCGCGTGGGGCACCACCCGCGCGGGGCTCACGCCTGTGCTTGTGGCCGCGCCGCCGCGTGGGCCCACGCCGCCGCGTGGCCTGCGCTGTCGCGTTGGCCCACGCCGCCGCGTGGCCTGCACTTTCGTGCAGGCCCTAAGCCTGTGCGCGGCGCGAGCCTCTGTGTGGGTTTCGCCTTGGTGTGGGGATGCACCTCAGGTGCAATCCCGGTCCTTGCCTGGCGTGAGCCTGCGCGGGGCTGCGGCTTCATGGGGGCTGCACTTTCGTCTAGACCCTGAGCCTGTGCGCGGCGCGAGCCTCTGTGGGGTGCGCTTTGGTGTGGGGATGCACCTCAGTGCAGGTACGAGCCTTTGCCTGGCGTGAGCCTGTGCGCGGCGGCGACCCTGCCTTGCCTGGCGTGAGCCTGTGCGTGGCACCGCGCCTTTGTGATGGCCCGAGCCTGCGCACGGGGGTGAACCTGCGTGGACGACCCAGCTCAGCGCGGGTTCGCATCTCGGCGCATGGTCTAGTTTTTGCGTACGGAGCGCCTTCCAGTGCACGGCCCAAACCCGGTGTTGGCTACTGCCTTCGGGGGCCCCGCCCGCATGTGGGGCTCAATTGGGTGCAGGCCTCGCAGTCCGGTGCTTGGCGCGGCCTCCGCCCCGGATGGTCCTGTCGCTCGGGCGCGCCGGTTGGCCTAGCGTCGCGCATGGCGCATGGCGCAGCGTGGCGCATGGTGCTTGGCTCAGCGTCCGCACATGGTTCAGCGTCCGCACATGGTTCAGCGTCCGCGCGGGGCGCTTGGCTCGGCCTTCGTGTGCGGCATGTTTTGGCGGGCGGTCCGGCTCAGACGGGCCTGCCTCCGTGGTGGCCTTCTGTGCGTGTGGCCGCGTCTTCGAGTAGGTCCGAGTCTTTGTGTTGGGGCCTGCCTGGCGCGGGCCCGCGCTTTCGTGCCTGGCTTGGCTCTTGGGGACGGCGCTGTCTGCTTCTCCAGCAGTCGCGTTCGCGTGGCGTCGACCTGGGGGCGTCGGTCCGCGAGGGGTGCTTGTTCGTGACTGCGGTTGGGCGCCCTCTGCGGTTGGGCGCCCTCTGACCTCTGTGGGTGGGCGCCCTCCGTGGGGGCGCCCTCTGTGGGTGGTGCGGTCTTTCGCGCTTGGCCTCCCGCGCTTGGCCTGCTGTGCGTGGTCTTCCGCGTGCGGTCTTTCGTGCGTGGGTTGTCGTCTGCGGCTTGCCGTCTGCGGGGGAGGGGGTGCGGGGTGGGCGTCTGACGGCGGGCAGGGGGATGGGGGGATGGTGCGGGATGTGTGGGTGGGCGGGGTTATTCGGGGGGGTTTGCCAGCCAGGTGTCGACTTGGGCGAGGAGGCGGGTGCGGAGGGGGGTGGGGGCGGCGGAGGCTTGGATGGAGTGGCGGGCCAGGTCGGCGAGCTCGGGGTCGGTGAAGTGGTGGACTTCGCGGGCGAGTTCGTACTGGCGGGCCAGACGGGAGCCGAAGAGGAGGGGGTCGTCGGCGCCCAGGGCGAGGTGGGCGCCCGCCTCGTAGAGGGTGCGGAGAGGGACGTTGGACGGGGTGGAGGCGACCCCGAGGCTCACGTTGGAGGCAGGGCAGACCTCCAGGGCGACGCCGCGGTCGGCGATGCGGGCGAGGAGGCGGGGGTCCTCGACGGCGCGGACGCCGTGGCCGATGCGGTCGGCCTCGAGGGTGTCCAGGCACTCGCGGATGCTGGCCGGGCCGAGGAGTTCGCCGCCGTGCGGGACGGACAGGAGACCCGCGCGCTTGGCGATGCGGAAGGCGCCGTCGAAGTCGTAGGCGCGGCCTCGGCGTTCGTCGTTGGAGAGGCCGAAACCGACGACGCCCTGGTCGACGTAGCGGGTCGCCAGGCGGGCGAGGGTCTTGGCGTCCAGGGGGTGGCGGGTGCGGTTCGCGGCGACGATCACGCCGATGCCGACGCCCGTGGCCTTCTCGGCCTCGCGGGCGGCCGACAGCACCAGTTCGACGGTGGGGGTGAGGCCGCCGAAGCGGGCCGCGTAGCCGCTCGGGTCGACCTGGATCTCCAGCCAGCCGGACCCCTCGGCGGCCTCGTCCTCGGCGGTCTCGCGGACCAGCCGGCGCAGGTCGTCAGGGGACTGCAGGACGGACCGGGCGATGTCGTAGAGGCGCTGGAACCGGAACCAGCCGCGTTCGTCGGTGGCGCGGAGCCGGGGCGGCCAGTCCTCCACGAGGGCGTCCGGCAGATGGACGCCGTACTTGCCGGCCAGCTCCACCAGGGTCGAGTGACGCATCGAGCCGGTGAAGTGCAGATGCAGGTGGGCCTTGGGGAGCGTCGCCACCGGACGCGGGCGCGGAGTCTCGAGCAGTGGGGACGCGACGGACGTGGTAGGGGCCTCCATGAGCCAATGTTGCCGGATCCGAGCCGGTGTGGAACCCGCGCCTCACCAGGATCATCAGTCCGGACTACCCGCCATGACCCGTTGCGGCCATCCGCCACATGATCCTTTAGGTGGTCCGGACGGACGCCTCCACGCATCGAAAACCCCGCAGGACAGGGTGATATGAAGATTCCGGACGTTGGCGGGAACGAGGGAACGAATCGCGTGAGCCCGGGCGCGCTGTGTGGAAAATCACCTCGCACGTCCCGCGCGGGGCATGGGAAAGCCCCGGCCCGAAAACCGAGGGCCGGGGCTTCACGAATCCGGTCAGTGGGCCTCGTTGAGAAGCTTGGCGACCCGGGACACGCCCTCGACGAGGTCGTCGTCGCCGAGCGCGTAGGAGAGGCGGAAGTAGCCGGGGGTGCCGAACGCCTCACCCGGGACGAGCGCGACCTCGGCCTCGTCCAGGATCAGGGCGGCCAGCTCGACCGAGGACTGCGGGCGCTTGCCGCGGATCTCCTTGCCGATCAGCTCCTTGACCGACGGGTAGGCGTAGAACGCGCCCTCCGGCTCGGGGCAGAGGACGCCGGGGATCTCGTTGAGCATCCGGACCATGGTCTGGCGGCGGCGGTCGAACGCCTTGCGCATCTCGGCGACGGCCGACAGGTCGCCGGTCACGGCGGCGAGCGCGGCGGCCTGCGAGACGTTCGCGACGTTGGACGTGGCGTGGGACTGCAGGTTCGCGGCGGCCTTCACCACGTCCTTCGGACCGATCATCCAGCCCACCCGCCAGCCGGTCATCGCGTAGGTCTTGGCGACGCCGTTGAGCACCAGCGTCCGGTCGGCCAGCTCAGGCACGACCACCGGCATCGAGTGGAACTCCGAGTCCCCGTACACCAGGTGCTCGTAGATCTCGTCGGTGACGACCCAGAGGCCGTGCTCGGCGGCCCAGCGCCCGATCGCCTCGATCTCGTCCCGCGGGTAGACCGCGCCGGTCGGGTTGGACGGCGAGACGAACAGCAGCACCTTGGTCCGCTCCGTGCGGGCGGCCTCGAGCTGCTCCACGGTGACCCGGTAGCCGGTGGTCTCGTCCGCCACCACGTCCACCGGGACGCCGCCGGCGAGCTTGATCGACTCGGGGTAGGTCGTCCAGTACGGGGTCGGGACGATGACCTCGTCGCCCGGGTCGAGCAGCGTCGCGAACGCCTCGTAGACCGCCTGCTTGCCGCCGTTGGTCACGAGCACCTGGGCGGCGTCCACCTGGAGGCCGGAGTCGCGCAGCGTCTTCTCGGCGATCGCCTCGCGCAGCTCCGGCAGGCCGCCGGCGGGGGTGTACTTGTGGAACCGCGGCACGCGGCACGCGGTCACGGCCGCCTCGACGATGTAGTCGGGCGTCGGGAAGTCGGGCTCGCCGGCGCCGAACCCGATGACCGGACGGCCCGCCGCCTTCAGCGCCTTGGCCTTGGCGTCGACGGCCAGCGTGGCGGACTCGGAGATGGCGGCGATGCGCCTGGAGATGCGGGGACGCTCAGTGCTCATGTCCGTAACGTTACCGAGGGCCGGGCATGACTTCAGCGAGATATCGCAGCCGTTGTGGCTGGTCGGAGAGACATGCCGGGGGCGGTTTTGGGTTTCCGGTTCGACGGGAGGGCGTTCGGGGCCGTAGACTCCACTGCCTAGTGACGCGTCACCGGGATACGGCCCTGTCCGCACAAGCCGTAAGCTGGGACCGGCACGAACCGTTCCGCGAGGAACGGAGTCTCCTCCGGGAGGCGTTGAAGGGCAGTGGCTCAATTGGTAGAGCTCCGGTCTCCAAAACCGGCGGTTGGGGGTTCGAGTCCCTCCTGCCCTGCGAGGTGCGGTGCGCGCTTCCCCGCGCGGCCACGGGCTGCCGGGGTCCGCGCGAACAACCACGACGTGGTTGAACACGACCTATGAGGTGAACGGCGGCACAATGGCGACTGAGACGCGCGGCGAAGCCGCGGCCAAGGACGAGGGCAAGTCGAGCTCCGCGCCCAAGCGGACGACGCCCCCGCTCTTCGTACGCCAAGTGATCGCCGAGCTGCGCAAGGTCATCTGGCCGACGCGCCGTGAGCTGATCACCTACACCACGGTCTCCCTGGTCTTCGTTCTGGTCATGGTCGCGCTCGTCGCGGGCATCGACTGGGGTCTGCAGAAGGGCGTGTTCTGGCTCTTCGGCTGATCCGCGCCGACCGCGGGACGCACGTTCGCCGCGTGTCCCCGTCGCCGGAGACGTGATCTCCGGCGCCGTCCCCGTGGTCCGCGTCAGCAGAACGAGTCGACCAGCCCCCCGCGTCCGGTCTCACCGCCGGAAAACTCCAGCCATGCCAGACCGAGAGAAGAAGGATCAGCACCGTGTCCGAGTCCTCACAGCCCAACGACGAGGCCATCGAAGAGGCCCAGTCCGCTGCGGCTGACGCGGCCGAGCCGACGGACGAGGCGGCCGCCGCGCCCGCCGACGGTGTCGCGGACGCCCCGGCCGGCGAGGACGCCGCCGCAGAGGGCGACGCCACGGAGGACGCCGCTGCGGAGGACGCCGCTGCGGAGGGCGACGCCACGGAGGCCGAGGCCGCCGGGACCGAGGCCGAGGTCGAGCAGACGGACGCCGAGGATGGCGAGGACGCCGAGGACGCCGAAGAGGCTCCGCCCGCGCCGCCGGCCGACCCGTACGCGGACTTCAAGATGCAGCTCCGGCTCCAGCCGGGCGACTGGTACGTCGTGCACTCCTACGCGGGGTACGAGAACCGGGTCAAGACCAACATCGAGACCCGTACCCAGACGCTCAACATGGAGGACTACATCTTCCAGATCGAGGTTCCTCAGCACGAGGTGACCGAGATCAAGAGCGGCAAGCGCCAGAAGGTCAACGAGAAGGTCCTGCCGGGTTACATCCTGGTCCGCATGGAGCTGACCGACGAGTCGTGGGCCGCGGTCCGCAACACGCCGGGCGTCACCGGGTTCGTCGGCCTGTCGAACAAGCCGTCCCCGCTGATGCTGGACGAGGTCGCCAGGCTGCTGGCCCCGGAGCCGGAGGAGACCCCGGAGACCAAGGCCAAGGAGACCGCCAAGATCGCCAGTACCGTGGACTTCTCGGTCGGCGAGTCGGTCACCGTCATGGACGGCCCGTTCGCCACCCTCCCGGCCACGGTCAACGAGATCAACATCGAGCAGCAGAAGCTCAAGGTGCTGGTCTCGATCTTCGGCCGCGAGACCCCGGTGGAGCTCTCCTTCAACCAGGTCTCCAAGATCTGACGAGGCTTCCCGCGAACGCTCCCGCCGCCACCCGGCGCGGGGGCGTTCCGCTTTTCCGGCCCTGACCGTGTCCCGCTGGACGAGTCGCTCCGCCGGATCGCCTACACTTGCTGGTCGGCCCCGCCTCGGCGGGGAAGGCTCCGAACGTCGCGGACGGGTCGCACGACCTCCGCGCCGGCCCCGCGTTCCGCGGGATGCCGGAGCCGCCTTTTCCCGGCTTCTACACGGCGGGTTCGTCCCGGCCGTCGTGTTGCCCGTTCCCACGGGAGTCGAAGCCACCATGAAACGGGACAGAGGAGGGCGCATGCCTCCCAAGAAGAAGAAGATCTCCGCGATCGTCAAGGTCCAGCTGAACGCCGGCGCCGCGACCCCCGCGCCGCCCGTCGGTACCGCGCTCGGTCCGCACGGCGTCAACATCATGGACTTCTGCAAGCAGTACAACGCTGCCACGGAGTCCCAGCGCGGCAACGTGATCCCGGTCGAGATCACGATCTACGAGGACCGCTCGTTCACCTTCGTCACCAAGACCCCGCCGGCCGCGCAGCTGATCCTGAAGGCCGCGGGCGTCGAGAAGGGCTCGGGCGAGCCGCACAAGACCAAGGTCGGCAAGGTGACCCGCGACCAGATCCGCGAGATCGCGACCACCAAGATGCCCGACCTGAACGCCAACGACCTGGACGCCGCCGAGAAGATCGTCGCCGGCACCGCCCGCTCCATGGGCATCGAGGTCGAGTAGTGCTCCGGCGCCCGCCCCGTGCGGGCGCCACCACCCGCTGATCGGTGGGTACCGGCCGTCCACCTGCCCGGTGGACGGCCGCCCGTCCGCCCCGCGCGGACGTCGAGAAGACAGTGGAAGGGCCGCTGCGAGGCCCGCACCACGATCCCCTGAGGAGGGAACATGAAGCGCAGCAAGGCGTACCGCGCCGCCATCGAGAAGATCGAGAAGGACCGTCTCTACACCCCGGCCGCCGCTGTGAAGCTGGCCAAGGAGACCACGGTCACCAAGTTCGACGCGACCGTCGAGGTCGCCCTGCGCCTGGGCGTCGACCCGCGCAAGGCCGACCAGATGGTCCGCGGCACCGTCAACCTGCCGCACGGCACCGGTAAGACCGCCCGCGTGCTGGTCTTCGCCGGTGGCGCCAAGGCGGACGAGGCCCGCGAGGCCGGCGCCGACATCGTCGGCTCGGACGACCTGATCGAGCGGATCCAGGGCGGCTTCCTGGACTTCGACGCGGTCGTCGCGACCCCGGACCAGATGGGCAAGGTCGGCCGCCTGGGCCGCGTGCTCGGTCCGCGTGGCCTGATGCCGAACCCGAAGGTCGGCACCGTCACCATGGACGTCGCCAAGGCCGTGACCGACATCAAGGGCGGCAAGATCGAGTTCCGCGTCGACCGGCACTCGAACCTGCACTTCATCATCGGCAAGGCCTCCTTCTCCGAGACCCAGCTGGTGGAGAACTACGCCGCCGCGATCGAGGAGATCATGCGGCTCAAGCCGTCCGCCGCCAAGGGCCGGTACGTGAAGAAGGCCGCGATGACCACCTCGATGGGCCCGGCCATCCAGGTCGACCCGAACGTGGTCCGCAACCTCACCGCCGAGCTCGAGGGTTCCGCCGCCTGAGCGGTCCCCGTGAGCGGCTCGGCGAGCCGAGCGTGCTGAATTGGACGTCCCCGGACACGGGGGCGTCCTTTTCGCTTTCCGGGACGGAATCGACGCCTCATGGTCCCCTGGGGTACGCCCATGGTCGTACCGGAGGGGAAGGTGTTCGTACCACCGGGGGATGCGGAGCGGTGTGCGCCAGCGCAGACTGAAGGTCATCAAGCAGTGAGACCTAGGAGGCACCTTTCATGAAGCGCCGAATCGCCGTGGCCGCCGGCGCGACCTCCGTCGGTGCCGTCCTTCTCCTGTCGGGGTGTGGCGGGACGGGAACGAAGGGCGGAACCACGGGTGACATCAAGCTCACCGCGGCCGACGCCGTGATCAAGGCGTCCGAGAAGACGGGGAAGGCCGACACGTTCAAGGCCGACCTCACCGTCGCCGACTCCGCCAAGGGCGGTTCGGTGCACGCGACCGGGCAGTTCCGGCTCCGCCCGACGCTCCAGTTCAACGCCACGCTCGACAACGTCTCCAAGGGCGGGCAGGGCCTGTCCGGCCTGAGCGGGCAGGCGATCTTCACCGGGGACACCCTGTACGCCAAGGTGCCCCAGCAGTTCAGCCAGTTCGTCGGCGGCGGCAAGCCGTGGGTGAAGATCAGCGTGGCCCAGGCCCAGCAGCAGTCCGGCATGGACCTGCGCGGCGTCATCGACCAGATCCAGCAGGTCGACCCCGCCGAGCAGACCAAGATGTTCACCGCGTCCAAGGACGTGCACAAGGTCGGCACCGAGTCCGTGGACGGCGTCCAGACCACGCACTACCAGGGCACCGTGACGGCCAAGGAGGCGCTGCAGCAGCTGAACGCGCAGCAGCGCGCGAACGCCCAGAAGTGGCTGTCCAAGGCCGCGAACTCCGACCGGAAGATGAACTTCGACCTGTGGGTCGACTCGTCCAACCTGCCGCGCAAGATGACGACCAAGAGCGCCGCCAACGGTGACGGTGGCACGGTGACCGTCCTGTACAGCGACTACGGCAAGTCCTTCAAGGCGAGCCCCCCGCCGTCGGACCAGGTCGGCGACTTCTCGCTGCAGGGCCTGTTCGGCAAGCACAACTGATCCGGTCCGCGCGATCGGAGGCGGCCGCCCGCGGGACCACCCGCGCGCGGCCGCTCGTCCGTATGCAGGGGGGGCTTGGACGCGGCCGGCCGGACGTACACGCGGCGGGTCGGGCGCACACGCGGTCGGCCGGGCGTGCACGGCCGGTCTCGATGACGTTTCTGTCGGTGATCTCCCGTATAGTGCCGGATCCCCGCGGCTAGTGGAGATCATCGAAAAGGGAGCTTGGTCATGAAGCGTCGTCTCGTCGCCGGAACCGCAGTATCGGCGGGACTGGTCCTCTCTCTGACCGGCTGCCTCGGCGACTCCGGGGGTGACAAGGGCACCGGCGCGTCCGGAAGCGGCAAGGGCGTGGTGCTCGCCGCCGCGGACATGGTGCGCAAGTCGTCCGAGAAGACCTCGAAGGTGCAGACCGTCAAGGCCGAGCTCCAGACCGAGGTCACGGTTCCCAGTGTGGGCAAGCCGGTCACCATGCACATGCGGATGGCGTCGAAGCTGCGTCCTGAGCCGGCCTTCCGGATGACCATCGACTCGATGGCCATGGGCGGCACGAGCATGGCCGGTCAGGAAGGCATGGAGCTGGTCATGGTCGGCCGCACCGTCTACATGAAGTCGGCGGTGTTCGCCCAGCTGTCGCACGGCAAGCCGTGGCTGAAGCTGTCCGCCTCCGAGCTGGGCGCCGCGTCCGGGCAGAACTTCGACCAGCTGATCGAGCAGCAGAAGCAGGCCGACCCGGCCGAGCAGACCCGGATGCTCACCGCCTCCAAGGACGTCCGCGAGGTCGGCAAGGAGACGGTGAACGGCGTCCAGACCACGCACTACCAGGGCACGGTGTCGGTCCAGGAGATCGCCGCCAAGCTGCCCGACGCGACGCGCCAGCAGCAGATGAAGAACTTCCAGAAGCTCGGTCTCCAGTCGCTCGCGTTCGACCTGTGGGTGGACGGGCAGCAGCTTCCGGCGAAGGTCGTGATGAAGTCGCCGGAGGGCTCGTCCACGAAGATGAACACCACGGTCACCTACTCCGGCTGGAACACCCCGGTCACGGTCACCGCGCCGCCCGCCTCCGAGGTCGGCAAGATGCCGAAGCTGCCGGGCCTCACCCCGGGCGCCTGACCTCAGCCCGGGCGTCTGACCTCAGCCCAGGCTCCTGGCCTCGGCCCGGGCGTCTGACCCGTCCGGCCCCGGCTTCCGTGGCCCCTGGGCCGCTGTCACCCGCGCGATTTGGCATCGGCGGCCTTCGGCACGTAATCTGAGCTCTGCCGAAGACCGCCGGTCGCCGTTCCTGTGTTCGCACAGCGAACGGCCGAAGGACTCGGCCTCCGATCCGTCGGAGGACGAGCGGCCCGCGTAGGTGAGACGAGAGCTTCCCGCATGACTTTCCCGTGGTCGTGCCTGACGCCCCGTGCGCCTGCGCCGGGGCGTTTTTGTTTTCTTCGCCCCGGCGGCTTCCCACCCAAGGTAATCGGAAGGAGGCCACATGGCTAAGGCCGAAAAGGCCACGGCGATCGCCGAGCTCAAGAACGACTTCGAGAGCTCGAACGGCGCCGTGCTGACCGAGTACCGCGGGCTCACGGTCGCCCAGCTCAAGGAGCTGCGCACCAACCTCGGCGAGAACGCGAAGTTCTCCGTGGTGAAGAACACGCTGACCAAGATCGCCGCGAACGACGCCGGTGTGGACGACGACTTCAAGAATCTTCTTGAGGGCCCGTCCGCCATCGCGTTCGTCCAGGGTGACGTGGTCGAGGCCGCCAAGGGCCTGCGTGACTTCGCCAAGGCGAACCCGCTGCTGGTGATCAAGGGTGGCTTCATCGACGGCAAGTCGATGGACGCCTCCGAGATCAACGTGCTCGCGGACCTCGAGTCCCGCGAGGTTCTCCTCGCCAAGCTCGCCGGCGCGATGCAGGCGTCCATGGCCAACGCCGCGGCCCTGTTCAACGCGCTGCCGACCAAGACGGCCCAGCTCGCGGAGGCGCTTCGCGCCAAGCGCGAGGAGGCTGGCGAGACGGCCGAGGTTCCGGCCGCCGACGCCGCCGCCGAGGCTCCGGCCGAGGCTGCTGCCGACGAGGCGTCCGCCGAGTAACGGTCCGTCCGGACTGAGACCCGCGGTCATCACTGACCACCCGTACCAAGCCATAGCGGAGGAAACATCATGGCGAAGCTCACCACCGAAGAGCTGCTCGACGCTTTCAAGGAAATGACCCTTCTCGAGCTCTCCGGCTTCGTGAAGCTGTTCGAGGAGACCTTCGACGTCAAGGCCGCCGCCCCGGCCGCGATCGCCGTCGCCCCGGCCGCCGGTGGCGGTGGCGGTGGCGCCGAGGCCGTCGAGCAGGACGAGTTCGACGTCATCCTCGAGTCGGCCGGCGACAAGAAGATCCAGGTCATCAAGGAGGTCCGCGGCCTGACCTCGCTCGGCCTCAAGGAGGCCAAGGACCTGGTCGACGGCGCGCCGAAGCCGCTGCTCGAGAAGGTCAACAAGGAGGCCGCGGAGAAGGCCAAGGAGGCCCTGGAGAAGGCCGGCGCCACGGTCACGGTCAAGTAAGACCCTTCAGGACTCTCTTTCAGAGCGTCTTTCCGCGCGAGGCGGTCGTCCCACATCGGTGGGGCGACCGCCTCGCCGCTTTCCGCCTCAAAGACGCCTTGGGGCGGGGCCCCGGCTCGTATGCGCGCGATGTGAGTGACCGGCGGGACGAAGTTGTCCACAGGTGAGCGCACCGGTTGTGCGGGCTCTCGCACGGCGCGTAGCGTCTGCTGAGTCAGGGGAGACGGAAGTTTTCCGAAGATTCCTCCGATACCCGCCTTGAAGTGCTGGTTCTCGGGGCAGTAGTGTCACCCGCGATGTAAGTAACGATTGTCTTACGGCGTCGCCTTTCGTGGTAGTTGCGGCCTCGCACCTCTTCCATTTCGGGCGTGGACCGCTACGGTAGTGGCACCCGCCACAGCTACCGGACGGTAGTAACCGGCCCGGCACCTGATGTCACGGCGGATGTCAGGGCGGCGACCCCGGTGAGCCGGCGGACAACACAACTGCACGGCGATCCCGTCCGCGGCGCGGCGGCGCGGGACCGCACCCCGCCTGAGTGCTACTCGCCTCATTGGTTCCGGATTCCCCCCGGCCTGGACGAAAGGTGACGAGTGGGCGTCGAGATCAGAGTCGAGGGGCTGACCAAGTCCTTCGGCCGCCAGGTCATCTGGCAGGACGTGTCGCTGAGCATTCCCGCAGGAGAGATCTCCGTCCTGCTGGGCCCCTCCGGCACCGGCAAGTCGGTCTTCCTGAAATCGCTCGTGGGGCTGCTGAAGCCCGACCGCGGGCATATCTACATCGGCGACCGCGACCTGCCCTACCTCCCCGAACACCAGCTCTATGAGACCCGCAAGCTGTTCGGCGTCCTGTTCCAGGACGGCGCCCTGTTCGGGTCGATGAACCTTTTCGACAACATCGCCTTCCCCCTGCGCGAGCACACCCGCAAGACCGAGGCCGAGGTCAAGCGGATCGTCCTGGAGAAGATGGACCTGGTCGGCCTGATGGGCGCCGAGGGCAAGCTGCCCGGTGAGATCTCCGGCGGGATGAAGAAGCGCGCCGGGCTCGCCCGCGCGCTGGTGCTCGACCCCGAGATCCTGCTGGTGGACGAGCCGGACTCCGGCCTCGACCCGGTCCGCACGGCGTTCCTGAACCAGGTGTTCATCGACCTGAGCGCGCAGCTCGACTGCACCTTCCTGATCGTCACCCACGACATCAACACCGCGCGCACCGTCCCGGACAACATCGGGCTGCTGTACCAGCGGCACCTGGCCATGTTCGGACCGCGCGAGATGCTGCTGTCCAGCGAGGAGCCGGTCGTCCGGCAGTTCCTCAACGCGAGCAAGGTCGGCCCGATCGGCATGTCGGAGGAGAAGGACGCCTCCGAGCTCGAGGCCGAGGCCAAGATGGGCCTCGACTCCGGCAAGCTGCCGCCGATCCCGCCGCAGCAGATGCCGAGCAACGGCCTGGTCCGGCGCGGCCAGCACGCGCCCGGCGCGTGGTGCGCGGCGCACGGCGTCACCCCGCCGCCCGGCTCGTTCATCGACGAGCTCGGCCGCAACTGGGTGGACGAGTGGCCGCGGTACGTCGCGTCGATGCAGGCCGGGCAGGCCGCGGGCGCGGCGGGAGTCACCCCACCGGGCGGCCCCGGCTTCCCGCCGCCCGCGCCCGGACCGGGCGGTGCCGCGTACTGATGACGACCGACGGCATCACCCCGGGGGGCATCGGGGGATCGAACCCCCCGGGTCGTTCGACCTCCCGGCGCGCGCGTCGCGCCGGGGGAGGAGGAGGCGGCTCCGCCGCGCTCCGCAAGATCTCCGACGGCGCGGTGAACGTCGCCGTCAAGGAACCCGGCCGCTTCTTCGCCCTGTGTCTCGACACGTTCCGGGCGATCTTCAAGTGGCCGTTCCAGTGGCGCGAGTTCATCGAGCAGTCCTGGTTCATCGTCAGCGTGACCGTCATCCCCACGATGCTGGTCGCGATCCCGTTCGGCGGCATCCTGTCGCTGCAGGTCGGCGGGCTGATCCGGCAGCTGGGCGCGCAGTCCTACACGGGCGCGACCGCGGTGGTCGCGATCGTCCGCGAGGCCAGCCCGCTGGTCACCTCGCTGCTGGTCGCGGGCGCGGCCGGGTCGGCGATGTGCGCCGACATCGGCTCGCGGAAGATCCGTGAGGAGATCGACGCGATGGAGGTGCTCGGTATCAATCCGCTGCACCGCCTGGTCGTCCCGCGCATGTTCGCCTGCGCGTTCATCGCGCTGTTCCTCAACGGCCTGGTGTCGGTCGTCGGCCTGGTCGGCGGCTACGTGTTCAACGTGATGCTGCAGGACGGCACGCCGGGCGCGTACCTGGCGTCGTTCAACGCCATCGCGCAGCTGCCCGACCTGCTGCAGGCCGAGTTCAAGGCGTTCGTGTTCGGCATCACCGCCGGGCTCGTCGCGGCCTACAAGGGCCTGAACGCCAAGGGCGGCCCGAAGGGCGTGGGCGACGCGGTCAACCAGACCGTCGTCATCACCTTCATGCTGCTGTTCGTGGAGAACTTCATCATCTCCACGCTGTACTTCCAGTTCGTCCCGTCGAAGGGCATGTGAGCATGGCCGCCCAAGGAAGGACGGGAAGGGCCGTCAGGACCGCCGTCAACGCGCCGTTGTCGCGGCTGGACGACTTCGGTCACCAGATGTCGTTCTACGTGCGGGCCTTCGCCTGGACGTTCCGGGTGCTGCGCCGCTACCGCACCGAGGTGCTGCGGCTGCTGGCCGAGGTGTCGCTCGGCACCGGCGGGCTCGCGGTGATCGGCGGCTCGGTGGTGATCGTCGGGTTCATGACGTTCTTCACCGGATCGCAGGTCGGCCTGCAGGGCTTCAACTCGCTGAACTCGATCGGCGTCTCGGCCTTCACCGGATTCGTCGCGTCCTACTTCAACACCCGTGAGATCGCGCCGCTGGTGTCGGCGCTGGCCCTGTCGGCGACGGTCGGCTGCGGGTTCACCGCGCAGCTCGGCGCGATGCGGATCTCGGACGAGATCGACGCGCTGGAGGTCATGGCCGTCCCGTCGATGCCGTTCCTGGTGACCACCCGCATGATCGCGGGGATGGTCGCGGTGATCCCGCTGTACGTGGTGGGCCTGCTGGCGTCCTACGGCGCGACCCGGATCATGGTCACGCTGTTCTACGGGCAGTCGACCGGCACCTACGACCACTACTTCCATCTGTTCCTACCGCCGAACGACATCCTGTGGTCGTTCGGCAAGGTCATCATCTTCTCGGTGCTGGTGATGCTGATCCACTGCTACTACGGCTACCACGCCAGCGGCGGTCCCGCGGGCGTCGGTATCGCGGTCGGCCGGGCGGTCCGCACCAGCATCGTCGTGATCAACGTGGCCGACCTGATGCTCGGCATGGCCATCTGGGGTTCCAGTATGAACGTCCGGATCGCGGGGTGACCGGGCGATGACCATCCCCGCACCCCCCACCCCCGCGGTCCCCGCCCCGGCCGGGACCCCGCCTCGCACCGGACTCAGCGAGCGCACGCGGTCCCGCCTGCTCGGCCTCTCGATGATCGTCGTGATCATCATGCTGGTCGCGCTCACCATCGGCTTCTACGAGAAGGCGTTCACCCCCGTCCTGAAGGTCCGGGTGGAGGGCGCGCGCGCCGGGCTGCAGCTGCTGCCGCACTCGGACGTGAAGGTCCGCGGCCTGATCGTCGGCGAGGTGCGCGGCACGCACGCCACCGCGAACGGCGCGACCCTCGACCTGGCGCTCGACCCGGACAAGGCCAAGCTGGTCCCGGGCAACGTCCAGGCGCGGCTGCTGCCGAAGACGCTGTTCGGCGAGAAGTACGTCGACCTGGAGATCCCGGCGCAGGCCGGCCCGCTCGGGCTGAGGCGCGGCCAGGTCATCCAGCAGGACCGGTCGCAGGCCGCGGTCGAGATCGACCAGGTGCTCGACAAGCTGCTTCCGCTGCTCCAGGCCGTCCGGCCGGAGAAGCTGAACACGACGCTGAACGCGCTGGCGACGGCGCTGCAGGGCCGCGGCGACCAGATCGGCCGCGACCTGGAGCAGGCCGACTCGCTGCTGGCGAAGGTGAACCCGCAGCTCGGCACGCTCGTGCACGACCTGAACGCGCTGTCGGCGACGTCCGAGATCTACGCGGACGCCACGCCCGACCTCATGCAGGCGCTGCGCAACCTCAACGTCACCAGCAAGACGATCACCGACAAGAAGCGGCAGATCGAGGACCTGATCCCGATGGTCACCGGGTTCGCCCGGGACGGGAACCGGTTCGTCCAGGACAACGGCCCGAAGATCATCGGCTTCAACGTGGCGAACCGGCCCGGCCTCGAGCTGCTGTCGTACTACTCGCCGTCGCTGCCGTGCGTGTTCAACACCTTCGAGAAGATCAAGCCCGAGATCGAGCGGGTCGCCGGCGGGAACGGCGGCACCACCTTCAACCTCACGATCGAGATCGTGAAGCCGCGTCCGGCGTACAAGTACCCGCTGGACCTCCCCGAGGCCAAGGACCGGCGCGGTCCCCGCTGCTACAACCTGCCGAACCCGAAGGTCCCGTTCCCGGACTACCTCGCGCGGGACGGCACAGAGGACGACCTGTGGTGGAAGAACCCCGACCCGGCCAACGCCCCCGCGAACGCCCGCGGCCGGGCCGTGTCGGACGTCTTCGTGGACCCGGGCTCCATGAGTGAGAAGGACAAGATCAAGAGCATCGTCGGCCCGGCCACCCGCACCCCCGCGGACCAGGTCACCGACGCCGTCCAGCTGTGGTGGGGCCCGCTCATGCAGGGATCGGTGGTGAACGTCCGATGAGAGGCAGGACGCTCTCCGCCGGCATCAAGCTGGTGATCTTCGTGGTGCTCACCTCGCTGGCGACCGGTGTGCTGGCGATGACGATCAGCAACCTGCGGTTCGCCGACACGCGCAGCTACAAGGCGCTGTTCACCGACGTCACGGGCCTGCTCGACAAGGACGACGTGCGGGTCGCGGGCGTCCGGGTCGGCCAGGTCGAGAAGATCAGGCTGACCAGGGACAATCAGGCCGAGGTCACCTTCTCCGTCGAGAAGGGCGGCGTGTTCGCGGCCGGACTGCCCTCGTCCACGCAGGTCAACGTCCGGTACCGGAACCTCATGGGGCAGCGGTACCTGTCGCTGACCGAGGGGCCGGGCACGGTCGGGCAGACGCTGCGTCCGGGCGGGACGATCCCGGCGGCGCAGACCCACCCGGCGCTCGACCTGACCGTCCTGTTCAACGGGTTCCGGCCGCTGTTCAAGGCGCTGGAGCCGCAGGAGGTCAACAAGCTGGCCTACGAGATCGTGCAGACCCTCCAGGGCGAGGGCGGCACGGTGAACAGCCTGCTCACGCACGTCGCGTCGCTGACCAACACGATCGCCGACCGGGACAAGGTCATCGGCGACGTGATCACCAACCTGAACAGCGTTCTCGGGACGATCGACGACCGCCACCAGCAGGTGGAGCAGGTCGTCGGCGACCTGCGCTCGCTGGTCAGCGGCCTGTCGAACGACCGGGAGGCGATCTTCCAGTCGGTGGACGCCATCAACGGCCTCACCGGCACCACCGCCGATCTGCTGAAGGACGCGCGGCCGGACCTGAAGAACGACATCGCCGGGCTGCGTCAGCTCGCGTCCACGTTCGACCAGAACCAGGACGCGCTGAACACGCTGTTCCAGCGCAGCCCGCTGCGGCTGCAGCGGCTGGTCAACATCTCGTCCTACGGCTCGTGGTTCAACATGTACATCTGCGGCCTCGACGCGCGGGTGCGGCTGCCGGGCGGTCCGGTCTACCAGACCCCGGCGATCGTGAACGAGAACGCGAGGTGCAAGTAGATGAGGATCCCGTTCCGGGAACGCAATCCGGTCCCCATCGGGCTCACCGCGTTCGCCGTGATCATCACCGCGCTGGTCGTCGCGATGAACCTGGACAGCATCCCGTTCATTGCGGGCGGCAAGACCCACACCGCCTCGTTCGCCGAGGCCGCCGGGCTGAAGCCGGACGAGGAGGTGCGGATCGCGGGCGTCAAGGTCGGCAAGGTCGAGTCGCTGTCGCTGCAGGGCGACCACGTCAAGGTCACCTTCCGGGTGGACGACGGGCTCCGGCTGGGCGACCAGACCCGCGCCGAGATCAAGATCAAGACGCTGCTCGGCTCGCACTTCCTGGCCCTCGACCCGCGCGGGTCGGGCCGGCTCGGCAAGAACATCCCGGTCGAGCGGACGGCCACGCCGTTCGAGGTCGTCCCGGCGATCAGCCAGCTCAGCCAGCATCTCAGCGCGATCGACCATGTGCAGGTCGCCAAGTCGTTCAACGTCCTGTCCGACACGTTCAAGAACTCCGGGCCCGAGGTGCGCGCGTCGCTCCAGGGGCTCCAGCGGCTGTCCAAGACCGTCGCCTCGCGCGACGACCAGCTGCACGAGCTGGCGGGCAAGGCCAAGAACGTCTCCGGGATCCTCGCCGACCGCAACCAGGACTTCGCCAAGCTCATCCAGGACGGCGACAAGGTGCTGGCGGCGGTGCAGGCGCGGCGGACGGTGATCCACCAGCTGCTGGTGAACACCGTGGCGCTCTCCGAGCAGGTGAACGCCCTGATCCGGGAGAACCGGGCACAGCTCAAGCCGATGCTCGACAACCTGAGGAACGTGACGGCGCTGCTCGTCCGGAACCAGGACAACCTGGACAAGATCCTCAAGTTGTTCACCCCGTTCGCGCGGCAGTTCACCGACGTCACGGGCACAGGGCGCTGGTTCGACAGCTACATCCAGAACCTCCTCCCGATCCCGGCCTCCATCCAGAACCCGCCGTCCGGCTCCGGCAACACCGGACGGCAGGGGACCGGACAGCAGGGCAACGGCCAGTCGGGCGGCGGCAAGAACAACCCGCTGCCGTTCCTCCCGTGATCGCGACCAGGCAGGTGCACCACCGTGCGTAACTCAGGACTGATCCTCCGCATCGGCGGGGCGGTGCTCGCCCTCGCCGTCGTGGCGGCCGCGGTCGTGCTGCTGCTGCGCGAGCCGAAGCAGAAGCACGTGACGGCGTATTTCACCCGCAGCGTCGGCCTGTACAAGGGCGCGGACGTGCGGATCCTCGGCATCCCGGTCGGCAAGGTGACCAAGGTCCAGCCGGTCGGTCCGGCGGTCAGGGTCGAGCTGACCTACGACGCCAAGTACAAGGTGCCGAGCGACGCCACCGCGGTCATCGTCAACCAGACCCTCGTCGCCGACCGGTACGTCCAGCTCACCCCGGTCTACAAGGGCGGCGCCACGCTGCCCGACCGGACGACCCTGACCACCGCCCGCACCCAGGTGCCGGTCGAGGTGGACGAGGTCGGCTCCAGCCTGAGCGACCTCAGCAAGGCGCTCGGGCCGCAGGGGGCGAACAAGGACGGCGCGCTGTCCCGGCTGCTCCAGGTCGGCGCCGACACCCTGCAGGGCACCGGCGGCGACGTCAACGCGACCATCCACGACTCGTCCAAGGCGCTGAGCACGCTCAGCCAGGACCGCGAGGACGTGGCCACGACGATCGCCAACCTCAAGGTGATCACCGACACGCTGCGCCAGAACGACGACCAGGTGCGGTCCCTGACCGGGCACCTGAACTCGGTGTCCGGTCAGCTCGCGGGGGAGAAGGACGACCTCACCGCCGCGCTGCGCACGCTCGGGCCGACGCTGCGGAACGTCCAGCAGTTCGTGAAGGAGAACCGGGACGGGCTGTCGACCAACGTCCGGCAGCTCGCCCAGGTCACCGGCGTCCTGGTCAAGGAGAAGGACTCCTTCGCCGAGCTGCTCGCGACCGCGCCGCTGGCCATCAACAACCTGGCCCGCGCGTACGACCCGATCAGCGGGACCATCCACAACCGGGCCGACCTGCGCCAGTTCCACGACCTGGCCGACTGGGTCTGCTCGCTGGCCTACTCGGTCGGCGCGCCGCCCAAGCAATGCCTGAACTTCGTCCGGCCCTACAACGGCATCGGCAAGGCCCTCACCGGCCTCAGCCTCGACCTGTCCTGGATCACCGCGCTGACCACGCACTACGACCCGGTCCCGATCCCGCCGGACGCCTACGGCCCCGGCGAGGAGCGCCCGACCACCAAGGGCAAGACGAGCAAGTCGGGCAAGACCGCCAAGCCGTCCACGACCAAGCGCGACTTCACCGCCCTGCTGCCGGGAGGTACCCGATGACCCGCCGGTCGTTCCGGTCCCCCCTCGGCCGCGGGACGCTCCGCGCCGCCGCCGGGGCGGGGGGCCTGGCCAGGACACCCGTCCGCCTGGGCGTGATCGCCCTCGCGGGCGCGACGGCCCTGTCGGGCTGCTCGTTCCGCGGCGTCGACTCGATCCCGCTGCCCGGAGGCCCCGACCTCGGCTCCCACCCGCGGACGGTCAAGGTCGAGTTCGGCAACGTGCTCGACCTCGTCCCGCAGTCGGTGGTCAAGGTCAACGACGTGTCGGTCGGCAAGGTCGACGGCATCAGGCTCGGCGGCGGGCAGGAGGGCTGGCACGCCGTCGTCACCCTCAAGATCCGCTCGGACGTGAGGCTGCCCGAGAACGCCTACGCCCGGATCGGCCAGACGTCCCTGCTCGGCGAGAAGTTCGTCGAGCTGGACCCGCCGCCCGTCGGCGAGCCGGCCCGCGGGCAGCTGAGCGCCGGAGCGGTGATCCCGCTGTCGCGCACCAGCCGGTCCACCGAGATCGAGGAGGTCCTGTCGGCCATGTCGCTGCTGCTCAACGGCGGCGGACTGGAGCAGGTCACCACGATCACCCGGGAGCTGAACGCCGCGATGAGCGGCCGTGAGGCCACCATCCGGTCGGTGCTGGCGCGGATCGACACCTTCGTCGGGACGCTCGACCGGAACCGTCCGGCGATCACCAAGGCCTTGGACTCGCTCGACCGGCTGACCACCAAGCTGGCCGCCGAGCGCAAGACGATCAAGGCCACGATCGACACCACCGGCCCGGCGATCACCGTCCTGAAGGACAACCGGGCCGACCTCACCGAGATGCTGGTCGCGCTGGACAAGCTCAGCCGCACCACGACCAGCGTGGTGAACCAGTCGCGGGACGACCTGCTCGCCAACCTGAAGACGCTCGACCCGCTGCTCCGCAACCTCAACAAGGCGGGCGCCAACCTGCCGCGCAACCTGGAGATGCTGACGAGCTTCCCGTTCCCGCCGACGTTCGGCAACGTCGTCCGGGGCGACTACGGCAACATCCGGCTGACGCTCGACCTGGACTTCCAGAGCATCGCCCACAACCTGCTGGGCGGCACCGACCTGGAGGGCCTGGCGGGCGGCCAGCAGATGCGTTCGATGCTGAAGGTTCCGAACGTGACCCTGCCGCGGACGCCACTCGGCATCCTGCCGCAGCTGCCGTCCACCGGCGGCCTGCCCGGCCTCGGCGGCAAGACCGGCCAGAACGGCGGCAAGACCGGGCAGACCGGGAAGCCGAAGCCCAAGGCGCTCCAGGGCCCGGGCGACCTGCACACGCTGATGACCGGGGGGCTGTCGTGATCCTCAAGCGCGGCGTCAAGATCCAGCTCATCGCCTTCGCCCTGATCACGATCATCGGCATCTCGATCGTGTCGGTGAACTACATCGGGTTCGGGAAGAAGGCGCTCGGGCAGCAGTACTACGCCTACGTCGACCTCAGCGACTCCGGCGGCGTGTTCACCAACGCCGAGGTCACCTACCGGGGCGTCCCGGTCGGACGCGTCGGGCCGATCCAGCTCACCCCGGACGGCATCAAGGTCAAGCTGCTGCTCGACAAGAGCCACCGGATCCCGCGCGAGGGCACCTCCGCCATCGTCGCGAACCGGTCGGCCGTCGGCGAGCAGTACATCGACCTGGAGCCGAGCCGCGACAGCGGCCCCTACCTCGACCAGGGCAGGCCGTACACGATCCCGCGCCGGCTGACGAAGCTGCCGGTGTCGACCGAGGAGCTGCTCCGCAACGTCGACCAGCTCGTCGGCTCGGTGGACCCGAAGAACCTCGGCACGATCGTGGACGAGCTGGACAAGGCGTTCTCCGGCACGTCCACCGACCTGCAGAAGATCCTCGACGACACCGACCGGATCCTGAAGACGGCGAACCGGGCCTACCCGGACACCAAGGCCCTGCTCGACAACAGCCGGGTCGTCCTGGACACGCAGGCCGCCGAGGGCGCCAACATCCGCGGCTTCGCCCGCAACCTGAACAGCCTGACCGCCACGCTCCGGGACAACGACGGCGCGATCCGGGACGACATCGCCGCCGCCCCCGGCGCGATCACCCAGGCGGACGGCACGATCAAGGACCTGGCCCCCACCCTGCCGGTGTTGCTGGCCAACCTGACCACCACCGGGCAGATCATCGCCTCCCGGAAGGCCGGGCTGCGGTCCCTGATGATCCTCTACCCGGTCACGCTGGCCGGCGTGTTCACCGTCATGCCGGGCGACGGCACCCAGCACCTCGGCCTCGCCCTGAACATCGACTCGCCGCCGCCCTGCACCAAGGGCTACGAGAAGACCCCGCACCGCTGGCCCCAGGACACCCGGGACCGCATGCCCGACCTGAACACCGGGTGCAAGGCGGCGCACAACGCCCCCACCGACGTGCGCGGCGCGCGGAACTTCCCGAAGGACGCCATCGAGCCGGCCCCGAAGGTCCCGCCGGGCGCGACGTCCGGCGCGGGCTTCCCGGCGACCGGCGGCTCGGGCGACGCGTCCGGGAAGAAGGGCGAGGACGGCAAGTCCGCCGCGGCGGGCTCCGACGCGGCGCCCGGCCCGATGGGACAGCTGACCGGCATCAACGTCCCGGTCGCCGACAACACCGTGGAACTGGCCGGGTACGATCCTTCGACCGGCGTGATCTACGGGCCGGACGGCCACCGCTACGGCCTCGGGAACACCGGCGGACAACAGCGCCTCCTCGGGGACGCCTCCTGGAAGATGCTCCTGCTCGGCCCCCTCATGGGTGGGAAGTGACCCCACATCCTGGGCCCGGAGCAAACCCCCACAACGCGATGAAGGAGACGACGCGATGAAGTACGGCGCGACCGACGCGGTCGACGCCGCGGCGTCGAGGGGCGGTGGCGGCGTCTCGATCGCCGCGATCGTCCTGGGCGTGCTGGCCGCCGCCCTCGCTGTGGCGACGGTGTTCGCCGGCGTCCGGTACTGGTCGGCGGACGGCGACTCCGGGGACCGCAAGGACGTCCTGCAGTCGGCGCGGCAGACCGGGGTGAACCTCGCGAGCATCGACTACCGGACCGTCCAGCAGGGCGTCGAGCGGGTCACCAGCGGGATGACCGGCGACATCAAGGCCCAGTGGGCCACGCAGGCCAAGCAGATCGCCGACATCGCGACCAAGTCCCAGTCCACCTCGTCGGTCCAGCAGGTCCGCGCGGGCGTCGTGTCCCTGGAGGGCGGCTCGGCCGAGGTCCTGGTCTCGATCTCCGCGACGACGACCAGCCCGAAGGTGCCGAACGGCCAGCCGCGGTACTACCGGTTCGCGATGGACATGACCAAGGTCAAGGGCAAGTGGCTCGTGTCGAAGATGGGGATGGTCCCGTGACGACCGACATCAACGCCGAGGAGAGGGCCCGCCGGGCCCAGGAGGCCAAGCTCAAGGCCGAGATCACCCGCCGGATGGCCGAGGAGGCCGCTCGAGAGGCCGAGGAGGCCGCTCGAGAGGCCGAGGAGGCCGAGCGGGAGGCGGAGCAGGCAGCTAAAGCCGGGGATGCCCCGGAACCGCCGGAGAAGCCCGCTGAGGCCCGTACGGACGCCAAGCCGGCCAAGCAAGCCGACGCGGACAAGGGCGCGGCCAAGGACGCCGAAGCCGCTCCCGCCGAAGCCGACGCCGACGCCGACGACACGAAGATCGCCGACGCGCCGGACGAGGCCGACGACGAGACGTCCACCGCGTCCGACACGATCACCGACACGCCGACGTCCGCCAAGGACGAGCCCGCCGACGACACCGAGCCCGAGCCCGAGCCCGAGCCCGAGGACGAGGACGAGGACGCCGAGAAGGCCGAAACGCCCAAGGACGAGGACGCCCCGGCGGCGGCCGAGGAGTCCGGCGCCGAGAAGGCCGACGCCGAGAAGGCCGACGCCGAGAAGGCCGACGGGAAGAAGAAGCGGAAGCGTGCTTCCCGGGCCGAGATCATCGCGGTCGATGACGACGACGAGACCGACGACGAGCCCCAGGCCGAGCCCGCTGAAGCGAAGGTCGCCAAGGCGAAGGTCGCGAAGGCCGAGAAGCCTCGCCGGACGCGAGCCTTCTTCGCGTCGATCAGCGGAACGGTTTGGGCCCTGATCGCGGTGAACATCGCGCTCGCGGCCGCGCTGGGCGGCTTCCTGTACGGCAAGGCGGACATCCCGGGCGGCAGCGCCAAGGAGACCAAGCAGGTCCAGTTCGCCGCGACCCAGGCGGCCGAGGACATCTCGTCCTACGACTACCGGACGATCGACTCGGACCTGAAGCGCGCCGCGGGCCACACCACCGGCAACTTCAGGACCCAGTTCGACCAGCAGATCACGCAGGTCAAGGGCAGTGCCGCCCAGCAGCAGGCGGTGGTCCAGGGCCAGGCCGTGAAGACCGCCGTGGAGAGCGTGGACGGCGACAGGGCGATCGCGCTGGTCTACCTGGACCAGACGACGGCCAAGCAGGCCACCGCGTCCCGAACCCCGAACCAGTACACGCTGCGCATGGTCATGAAGAAGATCAAGGGCCAGTGGCTGGTCTCGGACCTCCAGATGCTCTAGCCCGGCCCGCCGCGCACGGCCTCGGCCCGCCCCCGAAACCGGACAAGGCCCCCGCGAGCGGACCCGCGATGGAGCGGGGCCCCGGCCGGTGAACCGTCCCGAATCCGGACGGCGGCCGGCCCGGAATCGGGCCCCATGACAGCCCGTCACGTCGAGCGACCTCCCTGCCCGGGACGGTCGCTCGTCGCGTTTCGGCACGCCGTCGCACCGAGCCTGCGGGGAGGCCGCCGCGAGGGCTCTAAACTATGGCCTTCCTCACTGCAGGTCAGAGCCCGAAAAGTCCAAGTGCGCTCTTGACTAGTCGGGTCGGAGGAGCGATGCTCGCAGGCAACTGTGATGCATACTGCGGCGCTGGAGTTGCGAGCGGTGTGGTTGTCGACTACACTGCCCCTTTGCGCTGCCCTCTGACTATTCACGTGCGAGAGCACACCTGCCATGGTCCGTTTTGGACCTCATCGTGCCGGTCTCGCTACTTGGATCGTCTGGCGTGCGTGTCGTCAGTTACGCCGCGAGCCCTCGGAAGGACCACTCTTGGCAGCCTCGCGCAACGCCTCGAATACCGCAACCGGTCCGAACCGCGTCTCCTTCGCGCGCATCAAGGAGCCGCTCGAAGTCCCGGACCTCCTTGCCCTTCAGACCAACTCTTTTGACTGGCTGCTGGGCAACGAGAGGTGGAAGGCCCGGGTCGAGGCGGCCCAGAAGGCCGGTAGTAAGAGCGTCCCGACGCAGTCGGGCCTCGAAGAGATCTTCGAAGAGATCAGTCCCATCGAGGACTTCTCCGGGACCATGTCCCTCTCGTTCCGCGACCACCGGTTCGAGCCGCCCAAGTACTCCGCGGAGGAGTGCAAGGACAAGGACATGACCTACTCCGCCCCCATGTTCGTCACGGCGGAGTTCATCAACAACACCACCGGTGAGATCAAGAGCCAGACGGTGTTCATGGGCGACTTCCCGCTCATGACCTCCAAGGGCACCTTCATCATCAACGGTACCGAGCGGGTCGTCGTGTCCCAGCTCGTCCGCTCGCCCGGCGTCTACTTCGACCGCGCGCTCGACAAGGCCAGTGACAAGGACATCTACGGCTGCCGGGTCATCCCCAGCCGCGGTGCCTGGCTCGAGTTCGAGATCGACAAGCGCGACAACGTCGGTGTGCGCATCGACCGCAAGCGCAAGCAGCCCGTCACGGTGCTGCTGAAGGCGCTCGGCTGGGACGAGGCGCGCATCCGCGAGCGCTTCGGCTCCTACGAGTCGATCAACATCACCCTGGAGAAGGACCACACCTCCGGCCAGGACGACGCGCTGCTGGACATCTACCGCAAGCTGCGTCCGGGCGAGCCGCCGACCAAGGAGTCGGCGCAGACCCTGCTGGAGAACCTGTACTTCAACCCGAAGCGCTATGACCTGGCCAAGGTGGGCCGTTACAAGGTCAACAAGAAGCTCGGGCTGGAGCTGGAGACCAACCAGGGCACGCTGACCGAGGACGACATCGTCGGGACGATCGAGTACCTCGTCCGCCTGCACGCGGGTGAGGAGGAGGCGTCGCTCGGCGGCGCGTCCGTGCCGATCGAGGTCGACGACATCGACCACTTCGGCAACCGTCGCCTGCGCACCGTCGGCGAGCTGATCCAGAACCAGGTCCGCCTGGGCCTGGCGCGCATGGAGCGTGTCGTCCGCGAGCGGATGACGACCCAGGACGTCGAGGCGATCACGCCGCAGACCCTGATCAACATCCGGCCGGTCGTCGCCTCCATCAAGGAGTTCTTCGGCACCAGCCAGCTCTCGCAGTTCATGGACCAGACCAACCCGCTCGCGGGCCTGACCCACAAGCGCCGCCTCAACGCGCTGGGTCCGGGCGGTCTGTCCCGTGAGCGCGCGGGCATGGAGGTCCGTGACGTCCACCCGTCGCACTACGGCCGCGCCTGCCCGATCGAGACGCCGGAAGGCCCGAACATCGGCCTGATCGGCTCGCTCGCCGCGTTCGGCCGGGTGAACCCGTTCGGGTTCGTCGAGACGCCGTACCGCAAGGTCGTCGACGGCCAGGTCACCGAGCAGATCGACTACCTGACCGCCGACGAGGAGGACCGCTTCGTCGTCGCCCAGGCGAACTCGCTGCTGGACGATGACGGCCGGTTCACCGAGAACCAGGTCCTGATCCGCAAGAAGGGCGGCGAGATCGAGCTGATCCCGCCGCAGGACGTGCAGTACATGGACGTCTCGGCGCGTCAGATGACCTCGGTCGCGACCGCGATGATCCCGTTCCTGGAGCACGACGACGCGAACCGCGCGCTGATGGGCTCCAACATGCAGCGCCAGTCGGTGCCGCTGCTCCGCAGCGAGGCCCCGCTGGTCGGCACGGGCATGGAGTACCGCGCGGCCGTGGACGCCGGCGACGTCATCGTCGCCGACAAGGCCGGCGTGGTCGAGGAGGTCTCCGCCGACTACGTGACCGTCATGAACGACGACGGCACCCGCAACACCTACCGGGTGTCCAAGTTCAAGCGGTCCAACCAGGGCACCTGCTTCAACCAGAAGCCGATCGTGCTCGAGGGCCAGCGGGTCGAGGTCGGCCAGGTCGTCGCCGACGGCCCCTGCACCGACACCGGTGAGATGGCCCTGGGTAAGAACCTCCTCGTGGCGTACATGCCGTGGGAGGGCCACAACTACGAGGACGCGATCATCCTGTCGCAGCGCCTCGTGCAGGACGACGTCCTGTCCTCGATCCACATCGAGGAGCACGAGGTCGACGCCCGGGACACCAAGCTCGGCCCCGAAGAGATCACCCGGGACATCCCGAACGTCTCCGAGGAGGTCCTGGCGGACCTGGACGAGCGCGGCATCATCCGGATCGGCGCCGACGTCGTCCCCGGTGACATCCTGGTCGGCAAGGTCACCCCGAAGGGCGAGACCGAGCTGACCCCGGAGGAGCGGCTGCTCCGCGCGATCTTCGGTGAGAAGGCGCGCGAGGTCCGTGACACCTCGCTGAAGGTGCCGCACGGCGAGCAGGGCAAGGTCATCGGCGTCCGGGTGTTCTCCCGTGACGAGGGCGACGAGCTCCCGCCGGGCGTGAACGAGCTGGTCCGCGTCTACGTGGCCCAGAAGCGCAAGATCACCGACGGCGACAAGCTGGCCGGCCGGCACGGGAACAAGGGCGTCATCTCCAAGGTGCTGCCCGTCGAGGACATGCCGTTCATGGAGGACGGCACGCCCGTCGACATCGTGCTGAACCCGCTGGGCGTCCCCGGCCGAATGAACGTCGGCCAGGTCCTCGAGTCCCACCTCGGCTGGGTCGCCAGCCAGGGCTGGAAGGTCGAGGGCGACGACGCCGAGTGGAAGCGCGAGCTCAGGGAGATCGGCGCGGACGAGGCCGAGCCCTGGACCCGCGCGGCCACCCCGGTGTTCGACGGCGCCCGCGAGGACGACGTCACCGGCCTGATCTCGTCGACCCTGCCCAACCGGGACGGCAAGCGCATGGTCGGCCCCGGCGGCAAGGCGAGGCTGTTCGACGGCCGCACCGGCGAGCCGTACCGCGACCCGATCGCGGTCGGCTACACCTACATCCTGAAGCTGCTGCACCTGGTGGACGACAAGATCCACGCTCGTTCCACCGGCCCGTACTCGATGATCACCCAGCAGCCGCTGGGTGGTAAGGCGCAGTTCGGTGGCCAGCGCTTCGGTGAGATGGAGGTGTGGGCGCTGGAGGCGTACGGCGCCGCCTACGCCCTGCAGGAACTGCTCACCATCAAGTCCGACGACGTTCTCGGCCGTGTGAAGGTCTACGAGGCCATCGTCAAGGGCGAGAACATCCCCGAGCCCGGCATCCCCGAGTCCTTCAAGGTCCTCATCAAGGAGATGCAGTCGCTCTGCCTCAACGTCGAGGTGCTTTCGAGCGACGGCATGTCCATCGAGATGCGGGACACGGACGAGGACGTCTTCCGCGCCGCGGAAGAGCTCGGCATCGACCTCTCCCGTCGCCCCAATGAGGGCGCGATGAGCGTCGACGAGGTCTGATCAAACTCAAGGGGAATCAAGTTGCTTGACGTCAACTTCTTCGACGAGCTTCGCATCGGCCTCGCGACCGCCGACGACATCCGCCAGTGGTCGCATGGCGAGGTGAAGAAGCCGGAGACCATCAACTACCGGACCCTGAAGCCGGAGAAGGACGGGCTCTTCTGCGAGAAGATCTTCGGTCCTACCCGCGACTGGGAGTGCTACTGCGGCAAGTACAAGCGCGTCCGGTTCAAGGGCATCATCTGTGAGCGCTGCGGCGTCGAGGTGACCCGTGCCAAGGTGCGCCGTGAGCGGATGGGCCACATCGAGCTGGCCGCGCCCGTCACGCACATCTGGTACTTCAAGGGCGTGCCGTCCCGGCTGGGCTACCTGCTGGACCTGGCGCCCAAGGACCTCGAGAAGATCATCTACTTCGCGGCCTACATGATCACCAGCGTGGACGCGGAGCGGCGTGACCGCGACCTGCCCACGCTCGAGGCCCACATCTCGGTCGAGCGCCAGCAGGTCGAGCAGGCTCGTGACGCCCAGGTGGAGGCCCGCCAGCAGAAGCTGGAGGCCGACCTGGGCGAGCTCGAGGCCGCCGGGGCCAAGGCCGACCAGAAGCGCAAGGTGCGCGACAGCGCCGAGCGTGAGATGAAGCAGCTGCGCGACCGCGCCCAGCGTGAGCTGGACCGCCTCGACGAGGTGTGGAACCGCTTCAAGAACCTCAAGGTCCAGGACCTCGAGGGCGACGAGATGCTCTACCGCGAGATGCGGGACCGGTTCGGCAAGTACTTCGAGGGCGGCATGGGCGCCGCGGCCATCCAGGCCCGGATCCAGAACTTCGACCTCGACGCCGAGGCCGAGAAGCTGCGCGAGATCATCCGCACCGGCAAGGGCCAGAAGAAGGCCCGCGCGCTGAAGCGGCTGAAGGTCGTCTCGGCGTTCCTGAACACCAGCAACAGCCCGCTCGGCATGGTGCTGGACTGCATCCCGGTGATCCCGCCGGACCTGCGTCCGATGGTCCAGCTGGACGGTGGCCGCTTCGCGACCTCCGACCTGAACGACCTGTACCGCCGCGTGATCAACCGGAACAACCGGCTCAAGCGTCTGCTCGACCTCGGCGCGCCCGAGATCATCGTGAACAACGAGAAGCGGATGCTGCAGGAGGCCGTCGACGCGCTGTTCGACAACGGCCGCCGCGGCCGTCCGGTCACGGGTCCGGGCAACCGTCCCCTGAAGTCCCTCAGCGACATGCTGAAGGGCAAGCAGGGCCGGTTCCGCCAGAACCTGCTGGGCAAGCGCGTCGACTACTCCGGCCGTTCGGTCATCGTCGTCGGCCCGCAGCTGCGCCTGCACCAGTGCGGTCTGCCCAAGCAGATGGCGCTGGAGCTGTTCAAGCCGTTCGTCATGAAGCGGCTGGTCGACCTCAACCACGCGCAGAACATCAAGTCCGCCAAGCGGATGGTCGAGCGCGCGAAGTCGGTCGTGTGGGACGTCCTCGAAGAGGTCATCACCGAGCACCCGGTGCTGCTGAACCGTGCGCCCACGCTGCACCGTCTGGGCATCCAGGCGTTCGAGCCGCAGCTGGTCGAGGGCAAGGCCATCCAGATCCACCCGCTCGTCTGCACGGCGTTCAACGCCGACTTCGACGGCGACCAGATGGCGGTGCACCTGCCGCTGTCCGCCGAGGCGCAGGCCGAGGCGCGGATCCTGATGCTGTCGACCAACAACATCCTGAAGCCGTCGGACGGCAAGCCCGTCACCATGCCCACCCAGGACATGGTCATCGGCCTGTACTGGCTGACGACGCAGAAGGACGGCTCGGCCGGCGAGGGCCGGGCGTTCGGCTCGATCGCCGAGGCGATCATGGCCTACGACCGGCGCGAGCTGGACCTGCAGGCCAAGATCCAGCTGCGCTTCAAGGACGTCCCGCCGCCGCGCGAGTGGGTCGCCCCGGAGGGCTACGAGCCCGGCCAGGCGTACCGGCTGGAGACCACCCTCGGCCGCGCGCTGTTCAACGAGACGCTGCCGTCGGACTTCCCGTTCGTCGACGCCGAGATCGGCAAGAAGCAGCTCTCCGCGATCGTGAACGAGCTGGCCGAGACCTACCCCAAGGTCGAGGTCGCCGACGCTCTGGACGCCCTCAAGAGCACCGGGTTCCACTGGGCCACCCGGTCCGGTGTGACCATCTCGATCGAGGACGTCATCACGCCGCCGAACAAGGCGGAGATCCTGACGCAGCACGAGCGCGACGACGCCAAGGTCCAGCGCGAGTACAACCGCGGCCTGATCACCGACGAGGAGCGCAAGCAGGAGCTCATCGGGATCTGGAACAAGGCCACGGCCGAGGTCGCCGCCGACATGGAGAAGGCGTTCCCGAAGGACAACCCGATCTGGATGATGATCCAGTCGGGCGCCCGAGGCAACCCGCTCCAGCTGCGGCAGATCGCCGGTATGCGTGGTCTGGTGTCCAACCCCAAGGGTGAGACCATCCCGCGTCCGATCAAGTCGTCCTTCCGCGAGGGCCTGTCGGTCGTCGAGTACTTCATCTCGACGCACGGCGCCCGCAAGGGTCTGGCCGACACCGCGCTGCGTACCGCCGACTCGGGTTACCTGACCCGTCGTCTGGTGGACGTCGCGCAGGACGTGATCGTCCGCGAGATCGACTGCGGCACCGACCGCACGATCGCCTTCCGGGTCGCCGACCGCGCCGCGGACGGCACCCTGAGCAAGCCGGTGCAGTCCGAGACCAGCCTGGTCGGCCGGACGATCGCCGAGGACGTGACGGTGGACGGGACGGTCATCTTCCCGGCCGACACCGACCTGTCCGACACGGTGATCACCCGCCTGGTCGAGGTCGGCGTGGAGGAGGTGCGGACCCGGTCCGCGCTCGTCTGCGAGGCCAAGATCGGTGTCTGCGCCGCGTGCTACGGCCGCTCGCTCGCCACCGGCAAGCGCGTGGACGTCGGCGAGGCCGTCGGCATCATCGCCGCCCAGTCCATCGGTGAGCCCGGTACGCAGCTGACCATGCGTACCTTCCACACCGGTGGTGTCGCGGGTGGAGACATCACCCACGGTCTGCCGCGTGTCCAGGAGCTCTTCGAGGCCCGCATCCCCAAGGGTGTGGCCCCGATCTCCGAGGTCGCCGGCCGGATCAAGATCGACGAGACCGAGAAGACCCGGAAGATCGTCGTGGTGCCGGACGACGGCACCGACGAGATCGCCTACCAGGTCCCGATGCGGGCCCGGCTGTCGGACGGCGTCTTCGAGGGCGCCCACGTCGACGTCGGCCAGCAGCTGATCGTCGGTGCGCAGAACCCGCACGAGGTGCTGCGCATCCTCGGCCCGCGCGCGGTGCAGCTCCACCTGGTCCACGAGGTCCAGGAGGTGTACCGGTCGCAGGGTGTGTCGATCCACGACAAGCACATCGAGATCATCGTCCGCCAGATGCTCAAGCGGGTGAACATTCTCGAGTCGGGCGACACCGACCTGCTGCCGGGCGACCTGGTCGAGCGGCCGATGTTCGAGGAGACCAACCGTTCGGTGGTCGCCGAGGGCGGCAAGCCCGCGGCGGGCCGTCCGGTCCTCATGGGCATCACCAAGGCCTCGCTCGCGACCGAGTCGTGGCTGTCGGCGGCGTCCTTCCAGGAGACGACCCGGGTGCTCACCGAGGCGGCCATGCACGCCAAGAGCGACCCGCTGCTCGGCCTCAAGGAGAACGTCATCATCGGTAAGCTCATCCCGGCCGGTACGGGCATGCCCCAGTACCGCAACGTCCGGGTCGAGCCGACCGAAGAGGCGAAGGCGGCCGTCTACTCCGTCGGTTCCTACGACGATGGTGCGGACTACTCGTTCGGGCAGGGCTCCGGCGAGGCCGTCCCGCTGGAGGAGTACGACTTCGGCCAGTACAACCGCTGACCGTAGCCAGTCGGTGAAGGGCCCCCGCTTCGGCGGGGGCCCTTTCCCGTTCCCGCCGGACGTCCGTAGGCCTGGGCGGCGCGTCCGGCGCGCCGTCCTCTCACGTACCCGGACGTTCTATAACGGCCGCGTCATCAGCGTCGGTTTAGGGCTGGATGGGACGTCACGGGCGGGAACGGACGGACGGACAGGGGCGTCGAACCGGGTGATGATTTGCGATTCCCCCGGAGATCGGGGCAGGCTTGAGCCGATGCGTCACATCGTGGGGACCCCCCTCACGTGGGAATATCCGCCCGAAGGAGCCTGACGATGACCGACAACGACGGCACGCAGGGACCGCAGTGGCCGTCGCCCCGGGACGACGAGAAGTCCGGGGGCGCGGAGAGCCGGGCGGCCGGTTCCAGTGAGGACGGCAAGGGCGCCGAACCGCCCGCGCGTCCGATGGGTGACCGCACGGTCGTGTTCGGAGCGCCGCAGCTCGGCGGCGCCGGCGGCGGGCAGCCGTCCGCGCCGCGGCCTCCCGCCCCGGCTCAGCCCGAGCGGCCCGCACCGCCGGCCGCTCCGCCCACGATGATCGAGTCGATGCCGGTGCTCGGCCAGCAGCCCCCCACTCCGCCGCACGAGCCGCAGGGCACGCCCGGTGGTTTCGGCGCTCCGCCCGCGGACCCGCAGGGCGGCTTCGGCGCGCCGCCCGTCCAGCCGGGTGACCAGCAGCCCTACGGCCGGCAGCCCGGCCCGCCGCCCTTCGGGCAGCAGCCGCACGAGCAGCAGGGCTACGGCGCACCGCAGGGCCCGTACGGCCAGCCCTCGGCTCCGTCGCAGGGCTTCGGCGGCCAGCCGCACCCGGGTCAGCAGCAGGCGGGGGACCCCGGTTACCCGCAGCAGCCCTACGGCCAGCAGCCGGAGGCCGGTCAGTTCGGCCAGCCCGGCCAGCAGCCGTTCGGCGCGCCGGACCCGTACGCCCCGCCGCAGGGCTCCGCCTACCCGCCCGCCGGTGAGCCGTTCGCGCCGCCCGCGGAGCCGAAGGCCCCGGCGGCCGAGGCGCCCGCCCCCGTGCAGGGCGAGGACCGGACGCTCATCGTCCCCGGCCCCGCCGTGACCTCTCCGGTGCCCGCCGGGTCCGACCGCAAGGCCCCGAAGGTGGACGACCAGGCGACCGTCGCGTGGTCGCCCGGGCCGGACGTCCCGGTGGCCTCGGGCCCGGAGCGGCGTCCCGCCGAGCCGTGGCAGGCCCCGGCGGCTCCCGACGGCCCGGAGCCGTGGGCGACCCCGCAGCCCGGCCAGCCGGGCGGTCGGCAGGGCGGCGACCACGAGCGCACGCTGATGGTCCCGCCGCCGGACAAGGGCCTCGGCACGCCCGTCGCCGGGTATGAGGCGTCCAGGCCGTCCACGCCGGCTGCGCAGTCCGGCCCGTCCGGGTTCGGCGGCGACCGCCCGCAGGCCGAGGACGGCATGCCCACCCAGGCGTTCGACCCGTCCGCGCAGGGCCGGCAGCCCGGCCAGCAGGGCGAGGGCCTGGGCGAGGCCACCCGCATGGACGTCGGCCGCCAGCAGTGGGACGCGCCGGCGCAGCAGGGCCAGTTCGGCCAGCAGCCTTACGGCCAGCAGGACCAGGGACAGTACGGCCAGGGTGCCCAGCAGGGCCAGGGCCAGTTCGGGCAGCCGGACCAGGGACAGTACGGCCAGCAGCCCTACGGCCAGCAGGACCAGGGGCAGTTCGGTCAGGGCGGCCAGCAGCAGTACGGCCAGCAGGACCAGGGGCAGTTCGGCCAGGCCCAGCAGGGTCAGTTCGCTCAGGGGCAGCAGGATCAGTTCGGCCAGGCGACGACGGCCTTCAGCCAGGGTCAGGCGCAGGGCGGCGGCCAGTTCGCCGGTCAGCAGCCGTACGGCCAGCCTGCCCAGGGCGGCGAGGTGTATCCCGGCTACCAGCAGGCCCCCGAACAGCCGGGTGGTGGGAAGAGCAACAAGAAGCTCTGGTTCATCGTCGCCGGCGCCGCCGTCGCGGTGATCGTCATCGCGGCACTGGTCGTCAACTTCGTCATCTGATCAGAACCGAAGCGGAAGCCGGTGCCGAAGCGGTGTCGCGCGGCAGCGACACGCAAAGATCCAGACCGGATTCCTTGACCCCGGCCCGGAGGCCGGGGATGGTGAGAGCGAAACGCCGACGGGATTTGCGTCACATGACGGGAACATCCCGTCGGCGTTCGACCGTTGTGACTACGGGAAGATGGCCCGCAGGGGCGCCGTGAGCTTGCGCCGGAGGGTGCGCTCGCGATAGTGCACCGTTCGCTTTGACCTTTCGCGTAGTGGTCGGTAACCTCTTAGCTTGTGCCCGCTGTGTGCGGGCCAATCTGCGTGCGCGTCGGCAGGTCCCTGCGATTTGACAGGGCGGCCCAGTGCCGCAGCAAACTCCCCGGCTTGTTTCGGCCCATGCACTGGGCCGGGCGGTCTCGTGTCGGATCCTGGTCATCTTTGGTGAGCAAGATGCGACACGCCCGACCGCGTGGGTCGGAGAGGTCGGGAAACCGGCAGGTCACAGCCTCGCACGAGGTGGTGATGACGGGCCTCGTCCATACGGGGTTCAGGCAGAACAAGACTTACCGGCTCGGTACGAGGAAGACGGAGACGCGGTGCCCACGATCCAGCAGCTGGTCCGAAAGGGCCGCCAGGACAAGGTGACCAAGAACAAGACGCCGGCGCTGAAGGGCAGCCCCCAGCGCCGGGGTGTCTGCACGCGCGTCTACACGACGACGCCAAAGAAGCCGAACTCTGCGCTTCGCAAGGTCGCCCGTGTCCGGCTGACCAGCGGGATTGAGGTCACGGCCTACATCCCCGGCGTCGGCCACAACCTGCAGGAGCACTCGATCGTGCTCGTGCGCGGCGGCCGAGTGAAGGACCTCCCGGGCGTTCGGTACAAGATCATTCGCGGTTCGCTGGACACCCAGGGCGTCCGCAACCGCAAGCAGGCGCGCAGCCGCTACGGCGCCAAGAAGGAGAAGAGCTAATGCCGCGCAAGGGCCCTGCTGGCAAGCGCCAGCTCATCGCCGACCCGGTGTACAACTCGCCGCTGGTCACCGCGCTGATCAACAAGGTTCTGCTGGACGGCAAGCGCTCCATCGCGCAGAGCATCGTCTACGACGCCCTGGAGGGCGCGCGCGAGAAGACCGGCAACGACCCGGTCGTCACGCTCAAGCGCGCGCTGGACAACGTCAAGCCGACCCTGGAGGTCCGCTCCCGCCGTGTCGGTGGCGCGACCTACCAGGTCCCGGTCGAGGTCCGGCCCGCCCGCTCCACGACCCTCGCGCTGCGCTGGCTGGTGCTCTACTCCCGGCAGCGTCGCGAGACGACCATGACCGAGCGCCTGATGAACGAGCTGCTCGACGCCTCCAACGGCCTCGGCGCGTCCGTCAAGAAGCGCGAGGACACGCACAAGATGGCGGAGTCCAACAAGGCCTTCGCTCACTACCGCTGGTAATCCGGCGGATCCAGGTTTACGACGAGACGACGCGAGGACGAAAGTGGCTACCAAAACCGGTGTAGACCTCTCCAAGGTCCGCAACATCGGCATCATGGCCCACATCGACGCCGGCAAGACCACCACCACTGAGCGGATCCTGTACTACACGGGCATCAGCTACAAGATCGGTGAGGTCCACGACGGCGCGGCCACGATGGACTGGATGGAGCAGGAGCAGGAGCGGGGAATCACCATTACCTCCGCGGCCACCACCTGCACCTGGCCGGTCGAGGACGTCAAGCACACCATCAACATCATCGACACTCCGGGCCACGTCGACTTCACCATCGAGGTGGAGCGGTCGCTGCGCGTCCTGGACGGTGCCGTCGCGGTGTTCGACGGTGTCGCCGGTGTCGAGCCGCAGTCCGAGACCGTGTGGCGCCAGGCGGACCGCTACGGCGTCCCGCGGATCTGCTTCGTCAACAAGCTCGACCGGGTCGGCGCGGAGTTCCACCGCTGCGTCGACATGATCAAGGACCGCCTCAACGCGACTCCGCTGGTCATGCAGCTCCCGATCGGCGCCGAGGCGGACTTCAAGGGCGTCGTCGACCTGGTCACGATGAAGGCCCTGCTCTGGAACGCCGAGGCCAAGCTCGGCGAGATGTACGACACGGTCGAGATCCCCGACACGCACGTTGAGGCCGCCCAGGAGTGGCACAACACGCTGATCGAGACGCTGGCCGAGGCCGACGACGAGATCATGGAGCTGTACCTGGAGGGCACCGAGCCCACCGTGGAGCAGCTCTACCCGGCGATCCGCCGCGCCACCATCGCGGGCAACCTGTTCCCGGTCCTGACCGGAACGGCCTTCAAGAACAAGGGCGTGCAGCCCCTGCTCGACGCGATCGTGCGCTTCCTGCCCTCGCCGCTGGACGACGGCGGCGTGGACGGCCACGCGGTCCGCGACGAGGAGAAGACCATCCACCGCAACGCCAGCGAGGACGAGCCGTTCTCCGCCCTGGCGTTCAAGATCGCCTCCGACCCGCACCTGGGCAAGCTGACCTTCATCCGCGTCTACTCGGGCGTGCTGGAGGCAGGTTCCTCGGTCCTGAACTCCGTCAAGGAGCGCAAGGAGCGGATCGGCAAGATCTACCGGATGCACGCCAACAAGCGTGAGGAGATCAACCTGGTGGGCGCCGGCGACATCGTCGCCGTCATGGGTCTGAAGCAGACCACCACCGGTGAGACCCTCAGCGACGAGAAGGACCCCGTCGTCCTCGAGTCGATGAACTTCCCGGCGCCGGTCATCCACGTGGCGATCGAGCCGAAGACCAAGGCCGACCAGCAGAAGCTCGGCACCGCCATCCAGCGGCTCGCGGAGGAGGACCCCTCCTTCCAGGTCCGCACGGACGAGGAGACCGGCCAGACGGTCATCTCCGGCATGGGCGAGCTGCACCTGGAGATCCTGGTCGACCGCATGAAGCGGGAGTTCAAGGTCGACGCCAACGTCGGCAAGCCCCAGGTGGCCTACCGCGAGACCATCACGCGGAAGGTCGAGAAGGTCGAGTACACGCACAAGAAGCAGACCGGTGGTTCCGGTCAGTTCGGTCGCGTGATCATCAACCTGGAGCCGGCGGGCGAGGGCAACGACGGTTACGAGTTCGAGAACAAGGTCACCGGTGGCCGCATCCCGCGGGAGTACATCCCGTCGGTCGACGCGGGCTGCCAGGAGGCCGCCGAGTTCGGTGTACTCGCCGGCTACCCGATGGTGGGCGTGAAGGTCACCCTTCTCGACGGTGCCTACCACGAGGTGGACTCCTCGGAAATGGCGTTCAAGATCGCCGGTTCCATGGCGTTCAAGGAGGCCGCCCGCAAGGCCGGGGCGACCATCCTCGAGCCGCTGATGGCCGTCGAGGTCAGCACGCCCGAGGACAACATGGGCGATGTCATCGGCGACATCAACTCCCGGCGCGGTCAGGTCCAGTCGATGGACGAGCGCGCGGGGCTGCGGGTCATCAAGGCGCTCGTGCCCCTCTCGGAGATGTTCGGCTACGTGGGTGATCTGCGCAGCAAGACCCAGGGCCGGGCTGTTTTCACCATGCAGTTCGACTCCTACGCCGAGGTTCCCAAGAACGTCGCGGAGGAGATCATCGCCAAGGCCCGGGGCGAGTAGTAGCCGGCCCCGGCCCGGCGACGGTCGTCGAGCCAGCACAGTCACCCAGCCAGCACACGAAGCGGCCTCCAGCAGGCCGAGGATCGCAACAAGGAGCAACCAGTGGCGAAGGCCAAGTTCGAGCGGACCAAGCCGCACGTGAACATCGGCACCATTGGGCACATCGACCACGGTAAGACCACGCTTACCGCGGCGATCACCAAGGTGCTCCACGACGCTTACCCGGACATCAACCCCTTCACGCCGTTCGAGGACATCGACAAGGCGCCGGAGGAGCGCGAGCGCGGTATCACGATCTCGATCGCGCACGTCGAGTACCAGACCGAGTCGCGGCACTACGCGCACGTCGACTGCCCGGGTCACGCCGACTACATCAAGAACATGATCACCGGTGCGGCGCAGATGGACGGCGCCATCCTGGTGGTCGCCGCCACCGACGGCCCGATGCCGCAGACCAAGGAGCACGTGCTCCTGGCCCGCCAGGTCGGCGTCCCCTACATCGTCGTCGCCCTGAACAAGTGCGACATGGTGGACGACGAGGAGATCCTGGAGCTCGTCGAGCTCGAGGTCCGCGAGCTGCTGTCGGAGTACGAGTTCCCGGGCGACGACGTCCCGGTCGTGCGCGTCTCCGCCTTCCAGGCGCTGCAGGGCGACGAGAAGTGGGGCAAGTCCATCCTCGAGCTCATGGCCGCGGTGGACGAGAACGTTCCCGAGCCCGTGCGTGAGACCGAGAAGCCGTTCCTGATGCCGATCGAGGACGTCTTCTCGATCACCGGCCGTGGCACCGTCGTCACCGGCCGCATCGAGCGCGGTGTCGTCAACGTCAACGAGGAAGTCGACATCATCGGCATCAAGGAGACGTCGACCAAGACGACGGTCACCGGTGTCGAGATGTTCCGCAAGCTGCTCGACCAGGGCCAGGCGGGCGACAACGTCGGCCTCCTGCTCCGTGGCATCAAGCGCGAGGACGTCGAGCGCGGCCAGTGTGTCATCAAGCCGGGCACCAACACCCCGCACACCGAGTTCGAGGCTCAGGTCTACATCCTGTCCAAGGACGAGGGCGGCCGCCACACGCCGTTCTTCAACAACTACCGCCCGCAGTTCTACTTCCGTACCACGGACGTGACCGGCGTCGTGTACCTCCCCGAGGGCACCGAGATGGTCATGCCGGGCGACAACACCGAGATGCGCGTCGAGCTGATCCAGCCCGTCGCCATGGAAGAGGGCCTGAAGTTCGCCATCCGCGAGGGTGGCCGGACGGTCGGCGCGGGTCGCGTCACCAAGGTCATCAAGTAACACTCTCGTAGTTCGGCGGGCTGACCACTGGCCTGGAACGCCATGTCGGCCCGCCGTTCCACGACTGACGAAGCAACAGCGGCACTACCAGCAAAGGACACCGAGGCCACCATGGCGGGACAGAAGATCCGCATCCGGCTCAAGGCCTACGACCACGAGGTCATCGACACCTCCGCGAAGAAGATCGTTGAGACGGTGACGCGGACGGGCGCCAAGGTCGCGGGCCCGGTGCCGCTGCCGACCGAGAAGAACGTGTACTGCGTCATCCGCTCGCCGCACAAGTACAAGGACAGCCGCGAGCACTTCGAGATGCGCACGCACAAGCGGTTGATCGACATCATCGACCCGACGCCCAAGACGGTCGACTCGCTGATGCGACTCGACCTTCCGGCCGGCGTTGACATCGAGATCAAGCTCTGAGGGACGCACCAAAATGAGTACGCAGAGGAAGGGCGTCCTGGGCGAGAAGCTCGGCATGACCCAGGTCTTCGACGATGAGGGCCGGATGGTTCCGGTAACCGTCGTCCAGGCCGGGCCGTGCGTGGTCACCCAGCTCAAGGACCAGGAGAAGGACGGCTACACCGCCGTTCAGATCGGCTTCGGCCAGATCGACCCGCGCAAGGTCAACAAGCCGCGCACGGGCCACTTCGAGAAGGCCGGCGTCACGCCGCGCCGGTACCTTGTCGAGCTGCGCGTGGACGACGCCGCCGAGTACGAACTCGGCCAGGAGATCACCGCCAGCGTCTTCGAGGCCGGCCAGAAGATCGACGTGACCGGCACCAGCAAGGGCAAGGGCACCGCGGGTGTCATGAAGCGCCACGGCTTCAAGGGCCTCGGCGCCTCGCACGGCACCCAGCGCAAGCACCGCTCGCCGGGATCGATCGGCGGCTGCGCGACCCCCGGTCGCGTCTTCAAGGGCCTCCGCATGGCGGGACGGCACGGCAACGCCCGTACCACCGTCCAGAACCTTACCGTCCACGCGATCGACGCGGAGAAGGGCCTGCTCCTCATCAAGGGCGCGGTCCCCGGTCCCAACGGCGGCGTGGTCCTGGTCCGCGACGCAGTGAAGGGGACGGGCAAGTGACCTCCAAGCTCGACATCGAACTGCCCGCCGAGATCTTCGACCGGAAGACCAGCGTTCCGCTGATCCACCAGGTCGTCGTCGCGCAGCTCGCGGCGGCTCGGCAGGGCACGCACTCCACCAAGACCCGGGGCGAGGTCTCCGGTGGTGGCAAGAAGCCGTACCGGCAGAAGGGCACCGGCCGCGCGCGCCAGGGTTCGACCCGTGCGCCGCAGTTCGCCGGTGGTGGCATCGTCCACGGCCCGCAGCCGCGCGACTACTCGCAGAAGACGCCCAAGAAGATGAAGGCCGCCGCGCTCCGCGGCGCGCTGTCGGACCGCGCCCGCTTCGGCCGGGTGCACGTCGTCGACAGCCTCATCGAGGGCGACGCTCCGAAGACGAAGACGGCGCTCGCCGCCCTGCGCGGCGTGACCGAGGCCAAGCGCGTGCTCCTGGTGCTCGACCGTGAGGACGAGACCACCTGGAAGTCGCTGCGCAACGAGCCGAGCGTGCACGTCATCGTCGACGACCAGCTCAACACCTACGACGTGCTCGTCAACGACGACGTGGTCTTCACCCAGAAGGCGTACGAGTCGTTCCTGGCGCGCGCCGCGAAGTAACGAGGGCAGACATGAACAAGATCTCTGACCCCCGCGACATCATCCTCGCGCCGGTCGTCTCGGAGAAGAGCTACGGGCTGCTCGACGAGGGTAAGTACACCTTCATCGTCCGCCCGGACGCCAACAAGACGCAGATCAAGCAGGCCGTCGAGGCGATCTTCGATCGCAAGGTGGCCGGCGTCAACACGATCAACCGTCCTGGGAAGCGCAAGCGGACCCGCTTCGGCTACGGCCAGCGCAAGGGCACCAAGCGCGCGATCGTGAGCCTGGCCGAGGGCGAGCAGCCGATCGACATCTTCGGCGGACAGACCTCCTGACGAGGTCCGAGCCCCGAAGCGTGAACTAAGGGATTGCACGAAAAAGATGGGCATCCGTAAATACAAGCCGACGACCCCGGGTCGTCGCGGCTCCAGCGTGGCCGACTTCGTCGAGATCACGCGCACCGAGCCGGAGAAGTCGCTGCTGCGTCCTCTCCCGAAGAAGGGCGGCCGTAACAACCACGGCCGCATCACCACCCGGCACCAGGGCGGTGGCCACAAGCGCGCGTACCGGCTGATCGACTTCCGCCGGCACGACAAGGACGGCGTCCCGGCGAAGGTCGCTCACATCGAGTACGACCCGAACCGCACCGCGCGCATCGCGCTGCTGCACTACGCCGACGGTGAGAAGCGCTACATCCTCGCGCCGCAGGGGCTCAAGCAGGGCGACCGGGTCGAGAACGGCCCCGGGTCGGACATCAAGCCCGGCAACTGCCTGCCGCTTCGCAACATCCCGACCGGTACGGTCATCCACGCCATCGAGCTGAAGCCCGGTGGCGGCGCGAAGATCGCCCGGTCCGCGGGCGCCGGCGTCCAGCTGCTCGCCAAGGAGGGCAAGTACGCCACGCTGCGTATGCCGTCCGGCGAAATGCGCATGGTGGACGTCCGCTGCCGCGCCACGGTGGGCGAGGTCGGCAACGCCGAGCAGTCCAACATCAACTGGGGCAAGGCCGGCCGTATGCGCTGGAAGGGCAAGCGCCCGACCGTCCGCGGTGTGGCCATGAACCCGATCGACCACCCGCACGGTGGTGGTGAGGGTAAGACCTCCGGTGGCCGCCACCCGGTCAACCCGAACGGTAAGAAGGAAGGCCGGACTCGCAAGCAGAACAAGTCCAGCGACCGTCTTATCGTCCGTCGTCGCAGCAAGAAGAAGCGGTAGGAGTCGCTCGCAATGCCACGTAGCCTTAAGAAGGGCCCCTTCGTGGACGCTCACCTGATCAAGAAGGTGGACGCCCAGAACGAGAAGGGGACGAAGAACGTCATCAAGACGTGGTCGCGGCGCTCCATGATCGTGCCGGACATGATCGGTCACACGATCGCCGTGCACGACGGCCGCAAGCACGTCCCGGTGTTCATCACCGATGCCATGGTGGGACACAAGCTCGGCGAGTTCTCGCCGACGCGCACGTTCCGCAGCCACGTCAAGGAAGACCGTCGCAGCCGTCGCGGCTGAGCGGGCAGGAAACTGTAGGAGAGAGGAACAGCGATGGAAGCCAGGGCCCAGGCACGGTTCATCCGTGTCACGCCCATGAAGGCTCGGCGCGTGGTGGACCTCATCCGCGGCCTGCCTGCCGCGGAGGCGCAGCAGGTGCTGCGGTTCGCCCCTCAGGCGGCGAGTGAGCCCGTGGGCAAGGTGCTCGCGAGTGCCATCGCCAACGCCGAGCACAACTTCAAGCTCGACACCGAGACGCTGGTCGTGAGCCACGCGTACGTGGACGAGGGGCCGACGCTCAAGCGTTTCCGCCCCCGCGCCCAGGGTCGGGCTTACCGCATCAACAAGCGCACGAGCCACATCACGGTGGTCGTCGCCCCGCGTGACGAGGTCGCTGCGGCCGGCGGTAAGAAGACGAGGAGGGCCCGGTAGTGGGTCAGAAGATCAACCCGCACGGGTTCCGGCTCGGGATCACCACCGACCACAAGTCCGTGTGGTTCGCCGACAAGCTCTACAAGGACTACGTCAAGGAGGACGTCCAGATCCGGCGCATGCTCTCCAAGGGCATGGACCGGGCTGGCATCTCCAAGGTCGAGATCGAGCGCACCCGTGACCGCGTCGAGGTGAACATTCACACCGCGCGTCCGGGCATCGTGATCGGCCGGCGTGGCGCCGAGGCCGAGCGCCTCCGGGGCGACCTGGAGAAGCTCACCGGCAAGCAGGTGCGGCTGAACATCCTCGAGGTCAAGAACCCCGAGATCGACGCCCAGCTCGTCGCGCAGGGCGTGGCCGAGCAGCTGAGCTCCCGCGTGGCCTTCCGCCGCGCGATGCGCAAGGCGATCCAGTCGTCCATGAAGTCCGGCGCCAAGGGCATCAAGGTCCAGTGCTCGGGCCGTCTCGGCGGCGCCGAGATGTCGCGGTCGGAGTTCTACCGCGAGGGCCAGGTCCCGCTGCACACGCTGCGCGCCGACATCGACTACGGCTTCTACGAGGCCCGGACGACCTTCGGCCGCATCGGCGTCAAGGTGTGGATCTACAAGGGCGAGGCCGCCCAGACCCGCGCCGAGCGCGAGGCCCAGGCCGCGCAGCAGCGCGCCGCGGGCGGCGGTGGCCGTGGCGGCGAGCGTCGTGAGCGCCGTGGCGGCGGCGGTGGCGGCGGCCGTGGTGGCCGTGGCGGCCGCGGCGGCCAGGGCGGCGGCGGCGACCGCGCGCCCCGTCAGCAGCAGAACACCGAGCAGCAGGCCCCCGCCTCCGAGGCTGCTCCGACTGGTGAGGGGAGCTGAACCCGATGCTGATCCCTCGTAAGGTCAAGCACCGCAAGCAGCACCACCCGAAGCGCCGGGGAATGGCCAAGGGCGGTACGAAGGTTACGTTCGGTGAGTACGGCATCCAGGCCGTCGAGCCCGCGTACGTGACCAACCGGCAGATCGAGGCCGCGCGTATCGCCATGACCCGCCACATCAAGCGTGGCGGCAAGGTCTGGATCAACATCTTCCCGGACCGCCCGCTGACCAAGAAGCCCGCCGAGACCCGCATGGGTTCCGGTAAGGGTTCGGTCGAGTGGTGGGTGGCCAACATCAAGCCGGGCCGCGTGATGTTCGAGATCTCCTACCCGAACGAGCAGATCGCTCGGGAGGCGCTCACTCGCGCGATCCACAAGCTGCCCATGAAGTGCAAGATCGTGAAGCGAGAGGTGGGTGAGTCCTGATGGCCAAGGGTCTTACCGCCGATGACCTGCGGACCGAGCCTGAGGACGTGCTGGTCACCAAGCTCAAGGAGGCGAAGGAGGAGCTCTTCAACCTTCGTTTCCAGGCAGCGACCGGACAGCTCGAGAGCCACGGGCGTCTGCGTACGGTGAAGCAGGAGATCGCCCGCATCTACACCGTCATGCGCGAGCGCGAGCTCGGCATCGTCACGGTTGCCGACGACGCCGCGGAGGGCGGGAAGTAATGGCTGAGCAGACCGAAGCGCGCGGCACCACTCGCAAGGTGCTCGAGGGCCTGGTGGTCTCCGACAAGATGGACAAGACCGTGGTCGTGTCCGTCGAGGACCGCGTCAAGCACGCGAAGTACCACAAGGTCATCCGCCGCACGAAGAACTACAAGGCGCACGACGAGGCCAACGAGTGTGGCATCGGCGACCGCGTCCGCCTGATGGAGACCCGCCCGCTGTCGGCGACCAAGCGCTGGCGCGTGGTGGAGATCCTCGAGAAGGCCAAGTAACCAGGGAGCTCCGCCCCATCCGGGGCGCCTCCCGACAGACTCCCCGTGTACGGGCCCTCCTTGAGAGGGCCCGTGTTCGGGGGGAGACCAGTGAAGGTTCCGCCAGGCTCCACGAGCGAGGCTCTGTGGAGAACCGGTGTGACGAAATGGAGTTGACGTGATCCAGCAGGAGTCGCGACTCAAGGTCGCCGACAACACGGGTGCGAAGGAGATCCTTTGCATCCGCGTTCTCGGTGGCTCGGGTCGGCGCTACGCGGGAGTCGGCGACGTCATTGTCGCGACGGTGAAGGACGCCCTTCCCGGCGCGGGCGTGAAGAAGGGTGACGTCGTCAAGGCGGTCGTCGTGCGCACCCGCAAGGAGCGCCGGCGCCCGGACGGCTCCTACATCCGCTTCGACGAGAACGCGGCCGTCCTGATCAAGGACGGCGGGGACCCCCGCGGCACCCGCATCTTCGGCCCGGTCGGCCGTGAACTGCGCGAGAAGAAGTTCATGCGCATCGTCTCGCTCGCGCCGGAGGTGCTGTGATGAAGATCAAGAAGGGCGACGAGGTCGTCGTCATCGCCGGCAAGGACAAGGGTGCGACCGGCAAGGTCATCCGTGTCATTCCGCGTGAGGAGCGCGTCGTCGTCGAAGGCGTCAACCTCATCACGAAGAACATCAAGGCCGACGCCCAGCGAGCCGGCAAGGAGAGCGGCCGCGTGACCGTCGAGGCGCCGCTCCACGTGAGCAACGTGGCCCTGGCCGAGGACGGCAAGCCCGTCCGGGTCGGCTACCGCTTCAACGAGGACGGCACCAAGGTCCGGATCTCGCGCCGTAGCGGCAAGGAGATCTGAGATGACCGAGACCGTTACCGAGCGTCCCGTGCCGCAGCCGCGCATGAAGCTCCGCTACCGTGACGAGATCGTCAAGGGCATGCAGGAGGAGTTCGGCTACAGCAACATCATGCTGGTGCCGGGCCTGACGAAGATCGTCGTCAACATGGGTGTCGGCGACGCCGCCAAGGACGCCAAGCTGATCGAGGGCGCCGTCCGCGATCTGGCCGCGATCACCGGCCAGAAGCCGGCCGTCAACCGGGCCAAGAAGTCCATCGCGCAGTTCAAGCTGCGTGAGGGCATGCCGATCGGTGCGCACGTCACGCTGCGCGGCGACCGCATGTGGGAGTTCCTGGACCGGCTGCTCGCCACCGCGCTCCCCCGTATCCGCGACTTCCGCGGCCTGTCGCCGAAGCAGTTCGACGGCAACGGGAACTACACCTTCGGTCTGACCGAGCAGGTCATGTTCCACGAGGTGGACCCGGACAAGATCGACCGCGTCCGTGGCATGGACATCACCGTGGTGACCACCGCCAAGACCGATGACGAGGGCCGGGCGCTGCTGAAGCTCCTGGGCTTCCCGTTCAAGGAGAACTGAGCATGGCGAAGAAGAGCCTGATCGCCAAGGCGGCTCGGAAGCCCAAGTTCGGCGTGCGCGCGTACACCCGCTGCTCGCGCTGCGGCCGTCCGCGCTCCGTGTACCGCAAGTTCGGCCTGTGCCGCGTCTGCTTCCGCGAGATGGCGCACCGGGGCGAGCTGCCGGGCATCACGAAGTCGAGCTGGTAAACAGCCCAGCCTGTAATAACCACCGGGCACCTGACGAAGGTGCCCATGACCGCGCCAAAGGTCCATCCGTCCCGCCCGCCGAGCGGGCCGGGCGGATGGAAACCGTGGCGAGGGAGGGCCAGTAGGCCATGACGATGACCGACCCGATCGCAGACATGCTTACGCGTCTGCGGAACGCTAACTCGGCGTACCACGACTCGGTGTCGATGCCGTACTCGAAGATCAAGGCGCACATCGCCGAGATCCTGCAGCAGCAGGGTTACATCTCGGGCTGGAGCGTCGAGGACGCCGAGGTGGGCAAGAAGCTCGTGATCGAGCTGAAGTTCGGCCCCACCCGCGAGCGTTCGATCGCCGGCATCAAGCGCGTTTCCAAGCCCGGTCTCCGGGTGTACGCGAAGAAGGACAACCTGCCCAAGGTCCTGGGCGGCCTGGGCGTCGCGATCATCTCGACGTCCTCCGGCCTCATGACCGACCGGCAGGCGGGCAAGCGCGGCGTGGGCGGCGAAGTCCTCGCCTACGTCTGGTAGAGGGGAGGATTCAGAGAATGTCTCGCATTGGACGTCTCCCCGTCACCGTGCCCGGCGGCGTTGAGGTGAAGGTCGACGGCCGTGACGTTTCGGTCAAGGGCCCCAAGGGCGCCCTGTCGCTGACCGTCGCCGAGCCGATCGAGGTCGTGCTGGAGGACGGTCAGGTGACCGTGACCCGGCCGAACGACATCAACACGGTTCGCGCGCTGCACGGCCTGACCCGGTCGCTGATCAACAACATGGTGGTCGGCGTCACCGAGGGGTACAAGAAGACCCTGGTCATCCAGGGCGTCGGTTACCGCGTGGTGGCCAAGGGCAAGAACCTCGAGTTCTCGCTCGGGTACAGCCACTCGATCACGGTCGAGCCGCCGGAGGGCATCACCTTCACGGTGGAGAAGCCGACCCAGCTGGTCGTCGAGGGCATCGACAAGCAGAAGGTCGGCGAGGTCGCCGCCAACATTCGTAAGCTGCGCAAGCCCGACCCGTACAAGGGCAAGGGTGTGCGGTACGAAGGCGAGCAGATCCGCCGCAAGGTCGGAAAGGCTGGTAAGTAGTCATGGCAGGCACGAAGCACCTGGCCGGCAAGGCCACGTCGAAGCGTGCGATGGCCCGCAAGCGGCGGCACCTGCGGGTCCGCAAGAAGGTCGTCGGCACCGCCGAGCGTCCTCGCCTTGTCGTGACGCGCTCCAACCAGCACATGTTCGCTCAGGTCATCGACGACTCCAAGGGCCACACCGTGGCGTGGGCGTCGACGATGGAGGCCGACCTGCGCGGCTCCGACGGCGACAAGACGGCGAAGTCCCGCAAGGTCGGCGAGCTCCTCGCCGAGCGCGCGCAGGCCGCCGGAGTGACCGCTGTGGTCTTCGACCGTGGCGGCAACAAGTACCACGGTCGCGTCGCCGCCGTCGCGGATGGCGCTCGTGAGGGGGGCCTGAAGCTCTGATGGCTCTCACGACCAACGAGAAGAGGAACCACTGATGGCAGCGCAGAGGCGTGGTGGCGGTCAGGGTGGCGACCGTCGCGACGGCCGCCGCGATGACCGTCGCGGTGGCGCCGACAAGGGCCAGTCGTACATCGAGAAGGTCGTGGCGATCAACCGTGTCGCCAAGGTCGTCAAGGGTGGACGGCGCTTCAGCTTCACCGCCCTGGTGATCGTCGGTGACGGCAACGGCACCGTCGGCGTCGGCTACGGCAAGGCCAAGGAAGTGCCCGCGGCGATCGCCAAGGGCGTCGAAGAGGCCAAGAAGCACTTCTTCAAGGTGCCGCGGATCCAGGGCACCATCCCTCACACCGTTCAGGGTGAGGCCGCCGCGGGCGTCGTCCTGCTGCGTCCCGCCTCCCCCGGTACCGGTGTGATCGCGGGTGGCCCGGTGCGCGCCGTGCTGGAGTGCGCCGGCATCCACGACGTGCTGAGCAAGTCGCTCGGCACCGACAACGCGATCAACATCGTCCACGCCACCGTGGACGGTCTGAAGCAGCTCAAGCGTCCCGAGGAGATCGCGGCCAAGCGTGGCCTGTCGGTCGAGGACGTGGCGCCGGCCGCCATGCTGCGGGCCCGGGCCGCCGGCTCGGAGGCCCGGACGGAGGCCACCGCGTCATGAGCCAGCTGAAGATCACGCAGACCAAGTCTGTGATCAGCGAGAAGCAGAACCAGCGTGACACGCTGCGGACGCTGGGCCTCAAGAAGATCGGCCAGTCGGTCGTCCGTGAGGACACCCAGCAGGTCCGTGGCATGATCCGGACGGTTGACCACCTGGTCGCCGTCGAGGAGGTCGACTGACATGGCGGACGCCATCGAGGGCACTCCGCTCAAGGTGCACGACCTGCGTCCGGCCCCCGGCGCCAACCGCGCGAAGACCCGCAAGGGTCGCGGCGAGGCGTCCAAGGGCAAGACCGCGGGCCGCGGCACCAAGGGCACGAAGGCCCGTAACACCGTTCCGGTCGGGTTCGAGGGCGGTCAGATGCCCCTGATCCGCCGGATTCCGAAGCTCAAGGGCTTCAAGAACCCCAACCGGGTCGAGTTCCAGGTCGTGAACCTGGACAAGCTCGGCGCCCTCTACCCCGAGGGTGGCGAGGTCACCGCCGAGGACCTGGCGGCCAAGGGCGCTGTGCGCTCCGGCCGTCCGGTGAAGATCCTCGGTACCGGTGAGATCTCCGTCGCCGTCCAGGTGAAGGTGCACGCCTTCTCCGGCGCGGCCAAGGAGAAGATCGCGGCCGCCGGCGGAACCGCCGAGCAGCTCTGAGATCGCACCCGTGAGACCGGGGCCAGAGTCCACCACGTGTCCGGGCCGGTGGGCCCGCCACGCGGGGACCGGCCCCGGTCTCATCTGCTGTTAGAGTCTCCCCGGCGGTGGTGGTCGGCGTTTCGCACGTCAGACCCCCCGCCGTCGTTGCCCAAGGGCTGATTTTCCGCAAGCTCCGCAGGAGGAATGGTGCTGACCGCGTTCGCTCGGGCCTTTAGAACGCCCGATCTGCGTAAGAAGCTGTTCTTCACGCTCTTCATGATCGTGGTGTTCCGAGTCGGCCAGAACCTGCCGACCCCGAACGTGAACGTGGAGGTGCTCAAGCAGACGGCCGACGCGGCCAAGAAGTCCAACCAGCTCTACGGTCTGGTGGACCTGTTCTCCGGCGGCGCGCTGCTGAAGCTGTCGGTGTTCGCGCTGGGCATCATGCCCTACATCACCGCGTCGATCATTCTGCAGTTGTTGACGGTGGTGATCCCCCGGCTGGAGGCCCTGAAGAAGGAGGGCCAGGCCGGGACGACGAAGATCACGCAGTACACCCGGTACCTGACGGTGGGTCTGGCGATCCTGCAGGGCACCGGCATCGTCGCGATGGCCGCGACCGGCAGCCTGTTCCAGGGCGCCGGCGGCAACCAGGACATCCTGTACAAGACCAGCATCTTCCCCGTCATGACGATGGTGATCTGCATGGTCGCCGGCACGTCGGTGATCATGTGGCTGGGTGAGCTGGTCACCGACCGCGGCGTCGGCAACGGCATGTCGATCCTGATCTTCACGCAGGTCGTGGCGGTGTTCCCGTCCCAGTTCTGGTCGATCTACAAGGCCAAGGGCGGCTTCGTCTTCACCCTGGTGATCGTGGTGGGTCTGGCGATCATGGCCGGTGTGGTGTTCGTCGAGCAGGCCCAGCGGCGGATCCCGGTGCAGTACGCCAAGCGGATGGTCGGACGCCGCATGTACGGCGGGACCTCGACCTACATCCCGCTGAAGGTGAACCAGGCCGGCATCATCCCGGTCATCTTCGCCTCCTCGCTGCTCTACCTGCCCGTCCTGGCGACCCAGCTGTGGCCGAACGTCAAGTGGCTGCAGAAGGTCCAGCCCTACCTGCACCAGGACAACCCCTGGCACATGGGCATCTTCTTCGTCTTCATCATCTTCTTCACCTACTTCTACGTCGCGATCACCTTCAACCCCACTGAAGTCGCCGACAACATGAAGAAGTATGGTGGGTTCATCCCAGGTATCCGTCCGGGTCGGCCGACCGCCGAATATCTGGACTACGTGCTGACCCGGATCACCACTCCGGGTGCGCTCTACCTGGGGCTCGTCGCGCTGATTCCGATGGTGGCGTTCGCCATGCTGAACGCCACGCAGAACTTCCCCTTCGGCGGGACGAGCATCCTGATCGTCGTCGGCGTCGGACTGGATACCGTGAAGCAGATCGAATCTCAGCTCCAGCAGCGCAATTACGAAGGTTTCCTGCGGTAGATGCGTATCGTTCTTGTGGGCCCCCCCGGAGCGGGCAAGGGGACGCAGGCCCAGTACATCGCGTCGCATCTGTCGATCCCGAAAATCTCGACGGGTGACATCTTCCGCGCCAACATCAAGCAGCGCACCGAGCTCGGCCAACTGGCCAAGCAGTACATGGACCGGGGCGACCTGGTGCCGGACGAGGTCACCATCAGCATGGTGCGCGACCGGCTCCAGCAGGAGGACGCCGTCGACGGCTTCCTTCTGGACGGTTTCCCGCGCAACGTGCCGCAGGCCGAGACCCTGAAGAAGATGCTCGCCGAGTGGGACAGCAGGCTGGACGTCGTCCTCGAGCTCGTCGTGGACGAGGACGAGGTCGTCCGGCGGCTGTCCGGGCGCCGGCAGTGCTCGCAGTGCAACCGCATCTGGCACGTCGACTTCGACGACAAGAAGGACGACGTCTGCGACGACTGCGGCGGGCGGCTGTACCAGCGTGACGACGACCGCGAAGAGGTCGTCCGGCACCGCCTGGAGGTCTACGCGGAACAGACCGCGCCTCTCGTCCAGTTCTATTCTGATGAGGGCATCCTGCGCGGCATCGACGCGACCGGACCGGTCGAGGACGTCACCCGGCGGGCCATGGACGCGCTGCGTCCGTTCGAGAAGTAGATCGCCGGGTAGGCGGGAGTCGGGTCACCCCCGAGGCCCCGGCCGCCCCTGGGGGAGTGACAGTGTTCAAGAGGCGCAAGCCCGCCATCCAGATCAAGACGCCCGAGCAGATCGAGCTCATGCGCGCGGCCGGCCTGCTGGTCGGCCGCACGCTGCAGCTGCTGCGCGAGTCGGTGAAGCCCGGCATCACCACGCTGGACCTCGACCGGCTGGCCGAGCAGCACATCCGGGACAACGGCGGCGTGCCGTCCTTCAAGGGCTACCACGGGTTCACCGGCACGATCTGCGCCTCGGTCAACGAGGAGATCGTCCACGGGATCCCGCGGCCGGACAAGACGCTGCGCGACGGTGACGTGATCTCGATCGACTGCGGCGCGATCGTCGAGGGCTGGCACGGCGACTCGGCGATCACCGTTCCGGTGGGGGAGGTCACTCCCGAGCTGCGGAAGCTGCTCGAGGTGACCGAGGCCTCCATGTGGCACGGCCTCGCCGCCGGGATCGTCGGCGCCCGGCTGACCGACATGTCCCACGCGATCGAGAAGCACATCCGGTCCGAGGGCGAGTACGGGATCGTCGAGGGCTACGGCGGGCACGGCATCGGCACCGAGATGCACATGGACCCGCTGATCCCGAACCACGGCGCCCCCGGCCACGGGCCGGTGCTGGAGGCGGGCATGTGCTTCGCCGTCGAGCCGATGGTCAACCTCGGCACCAAGGACACCGCCGAGCTCGAGGACGGCTGGACCGTGATCACCACGGACGCCAAGGCCTCGGCGCACTTCGAGCACACCTTCGCCGTGACGCCCGAGGGTCCGCGCGTGCTGACCGCCCTGGACGAGGGCCGGGAGTGGTTCGCCAAGCTCGGCCTCTGATCTTCCCCCGCCGCCACCCGGACGGGGTGGTCCAGGGGACCGGGGCAAGGTGAAGCTGTCTACCTTGAGAGCACCGCGAATCTTTGGGCACTCTGGGAGGTAGCGGTGGATCGTTCCTCCCCCGCTCCGAACGACGCGTGAAGGGGTCGCCATGGCGCCCAATCCTGATATCCGAGCCTCGGACGCCGACCGGGACCGGGTGGCCGCCAGTCTGCGCGAGCACACCGCGGACGGCCGGCTCACCATGGACGAGCTCGAGGGGCGCCTGGAGGCGACCTACGCCGCCAAGACCATGGGTGATCTGGAGCGGGTGACCGCCGACCTGCCCGAGGCCGACCTGCACAACCGTCCGATACCGGCCTACCAGCGGACGACCGTCGCGCCGCCGGCCCGGCGAGGCGCGATCTGGTACGGCACGCGGGCGATGTGGAGCGCCTGGGCCGTCGTCGTGGGGCTGAACATCGCCATCTGGGCGATCGTCGCGGTGACCTCGCCGGTCGTCCCGTACCCGTGGTGGCTCTGGATCGCCGGTCCCTGGGGCGTGATGTTGCTGGTCCGGAGCATCTTCGGGCAGGACGGCAAGCGCTAGGCCAGCGAGATCGACACGAGAAGGGGCCCGCCGGATTCCGGCGGGCCCCTTCTGTGCGCCCTGGGTTCTCGGGGTTCCCCGGTTTAGTCGACCTCCATCAGCGGGCGGTAGTTGCCCGTCGGGACGAAGTGGGTGACGGCCGACTCGCCCTCGATCCGGTGGATCGCGAAGCCGGCGGGCTCGCCGGTGAGCGCGGCCCGTCCCGGCCGGGTGAGGTCGAGGAACAGCTGCCGGTAGGTGCTGGACGTGGTGGAGCAGACCGTCCCGGCGAGGGAGCCGACCGAGCTGCGGTGCACGTATCCGCTGATCACCCGGACGACCTGGCGGTGCCTCTTGAGGATCTCGGCGAGGCCCTCGGTCCCGGACAGGCCCATGTCGTCGATGAACCGGATGCCGATCGGGTACGGCGGGTGGTGCATGGCGATCACGGTCGGGACGGTCGGCTGCTCGGCGAGCGTCGCGTCCAGCCAGGCCAGCCGCTCCACGTCGAGCTCACTGGCCGTGGAGCCGGGGACCGTGGTGTCGCAGCAGATCAAGCGGGTTCCGGCGACGTCCACGGCGTACTGGACGGGAGCGCCGGGGCCGCCGCTTCCGGCCACGGCCGGGTGGTCGCGGAAGGCGTGCCGCAGCGCGTCTCGGTCGTCGTGGTTGCCGGGGAGCGGGTACACCGCCATCGGCAGCGGGGACAGCAGCGCGTGCAGCCGGGCGTACTCGGCCGGAAGGCCGCCGTCGGCCAGGTCGCCGGTCAGGACCACCGCGTCCGGCCGGGCGGGCAGCGCCAGCAGACTGGACACCGCGGCGCGCAGCGAGCGGACCGGCCCCGAGCCGTCGTCCACCTCGCCGTTCTGGCCGACCGCGAGATGGATGTCGCTGAGCTGCGCAATGATCGCCATCGATCCTCCCCCTCCTCCAAGCGAACCACGGACCGGACGGGTTCGCACGCCCGGCCGCCGCCCGCCCACGGCGTCCACGCCGGAGGGAGCGCTTACCCGATCTTTGTCCCCGGTTGACCGGGCTGTCGAGGTGGCCGGGCAAAAAATGATCATCGGTTCCGTCCGACCCCGGGACCGGTGGGGGAGACCATGCCCTTCCAGCGGCCCGGCAGGCGTGCGGCGCAGGCCCGAGTCCTGCTCCTGACCGCGCCGCTCCTGACCGCGCTCGCCACCCCGGCCGCGTCCGCGGACGATGGGGTGACGCTGAAGCCTCGGAAGGGGCACCTTCGGGCAGGGCGGACGCTCACGATCATAGCCCCGCCGGACTGCGTCGATCCCGAGGTGAGGTCCGACGCGTTCCCCGGGGAGATCGTCAGGCCGGTCGCGCCGAAGGGCGGCACGGGCCCTTCCCGCGGGCGGGTGACGATCGCCGCGGACACCGCTCCAGGCCCTTACGGGCTGATGGTCACGTGCGCCGGCGCCGATCCGGGAATGGGCGACGACAAGCTGCTCTATGCCCAGGTGGACGTGTTGCCGCCGCTTTCTCGACGTGAACATCACCACCGTGGGCCGCATCGGACGGAGAACGCCCTCTCCCCGGCCTTCCAGACCTCGCCGTCCTCGCTGTTCCCGGTCCTCCAGGCCCCGTCCGCGCCCCAGAACCAGGCGATGACGGTGCTGGCCCCGGCGCCCGCGGCCTACGGCCGGGCGACCGGCAGCGGCTGGCTCGCGTTCCACGGCGAGCGGGCGCCCGGTGGATTTCCGCTCGGACTGGTCATCGTGCTGGGCTCCGCACTGGGTTCCACGCTGGCCGGAGGGGCCCTTGGCGGGCTCTGGTGGGGCCAGTGGCAGCGGAGGAGGGCGGATGCCTAGGCCGTGTCCGGGGCGACGCCGGCGGCGGGCACGCTGCGTCCTGGCGGCCGCGCCGGGGGTGTCCCCGGCGGTCTTCGCCTGTGCGCTCGGACGTCGTGATCACGTGCCGCTCGCGCTTCCCGAGATCGTCCCGCCGAGCCGGACGGGGGCTCCGGCGCCGCTGCGCGCGGCGCTGGCGCACGCCGTCCCGACGCGGCTGCTGATTCCGCGGATCGACGTCTCCGCGCCGCTCGGACGCGTCGGGCGCGGGCCGTCCGGCGTGATCCAGGCGCCGCCGGCGTCCGATCCGGACCGCGTGGGCTGGTTCGCGTCCGGGCCGAGTCCGGGCGAACCGGGCGCCGCACTGCTGCTCGGCCACCTGGACACCACGTCCGGCCCGGCGGTCTTCGCCCAGCTGGACGAGCTGCGGCCGGGGGACATCATCGGCGTCGCCCGGACGGACGGGACGGTCGCGGTGTTCCGCATGACCCGCTCCGAGCAGGTGCCGAAACACCGGTTCCCGGAGGGGCGGGTGCTGCTGGCCGGGGCCGTCCCCGAACTGAGGCTGATCACCTGCGCCGGGCGGTACGACCAGGTCAGGCGCGCATATGACGACAATCTCATCGTCTACGCGACCTTCGCGGCCGCCTACCGGACCGCCGACCTGGCCTCCATGCCCGGCGCCTGACCGGGTGACGCCCCCGGGAGGGGCGGGTGCGGGCTCAGGCCACGTGGGTGAGGACGGCGCTGAGCGCCGACGTGACGGCCTCCGGGGCGGGCGCTATGTCCGGCACCACGTCGCGGAGCGCGAGCCAGCCATTGATGGCCTGGGTGGTGGGACGGGCCTCCCGGAGCTGGGGGTCCTCGATGTCGTACCAGGCGGCGATCTTGGACCAGCGCCAGAGCCGGTGCCCGCCGGTGGACATCTCCGAGGCCGGGAAGCCGCCCGGCCCCCGCGCGCCCGTGATCGACAGCCGCACGGACTCGACGGACCGGCGGACGCGTTCGGCGATGTCCCGCATGGTCAGCAGCGGGTCGGCCTCGACCTGCCGGACGTGCAGCCCGGGCGCCGCGTCCTCCAGGTGGGCGACCACCTGCATGACCGCCTCGGCCAGCGTGGACGCGTGCCAGGACGCGGTGGCGTTGCCGGGCCGTCCGGCGTGCTGGGGCTCGGTGATGATGGAGACCGTGACCTGACCGTGGGTGCGGTCGAAGAGGGGGTCCAGCTCCTCCTCGTAGAGGGGACGGCTGAGGATCAGCGCGAAGTCATAGCTCGGCATCCGTCCTCCCCTGGGCGTTGGTCCTCCTGGAAAGGTACAACGCGCGAGCGCTGTATGCTTGTGTCGGGAGCAGTATCCGGTGCCGGGTCATGGGATGATTTCGCGTTCCACCGCCCGGTGACGTACACTCTTGTGTCGGTCCGTGTTCGGCCGCCTTGAATCCCTGCTTTGACGCGTGTGTGCGTCCGGGCGTGGGTGCGGCCGGGTTCTCCACCTCGTCGGTGATCTTCAGATCCTCATGACGTGATGGGACGTCGCGGACCGCGTCCAATGAGCCGATCAGCGAAGCGCGGAGGACATGCCCAAGAAGGAAGGCGCCATCGAGATCGAGGGCACCGTCATCGAGTCCCTCCCGAACGCCATGTTCCGGGTTGAGCTGGACAACGGGCACAAGGTGCTCGCCCACATCAGCGGCAAGATGCGGATGCACTACATCCGGATCCTGCCGGACGACCGCGTCGTCGTGGAGCTGAGCCCCTACGACCTCACGCGCGGTCGGATCGTCTACCGCTACAAGTAATCACTGGGGTTGCCTTCCTCGCGTGTGGCGGCGTGAGGGTGACCCTGATCTATAGGAGACCCAGTGAAGGTCAAGCCGAGCGTCAAGAAGATCTGCCAGAAGTGCCGCGTCATTCGCCGGCACGGCCGGGTCATGGTCATCTGCTCCGACCCGCGTCACAAGCAGCGTCAGGGCTGACGTTCAACAACTGATCCACGCATCGCAGCCTTCGCACGTGGTCGCCGTACGGTTCCGGTCCACCAAGATCGGGTCGTGCGGCACCGTCGTGTGAAGGGGCCACCCCCGGACGGAGGCCGGGGCCGCCACCCGAACGATTGTCGGGTGTGTGCGGACGCGATGCGACTGACACCTCCGCATAACGAAGGGAAACGCCAGAGATGGCACGCCTCCTCGGCGTCGACCTCCCGCGCGACAAGCGCGTGGAGATCGCTCTCACCTACATCTTCGGCATCGGTCGCACCCGGGCCCAGGAGACGCTGGCGCAGACCGGCGTCTCCGCGGACACCCGCGTTCACCAGCTCACCGACGACGAGCTGCTGAAGCTGCGCGACTGGATGGAAGCCAACTACAAGACCGAGGGTGACCTCCGTCGCGAGATCCAGGCTGACATCCGCCGCAAGATCGAGATCGGCTGCTACCAGGGCATTCGGCACCGCCGCGGTCTGCCCGTGCACGGTCAGCGGACGCAGACGAACGCGCGTACCCGCAAGGGCAAGAAGAAGACCGTGGCCGGCAAGAAGAAGGCCGGCAAGAAGTAGTAGTCCGTCGGGACTCATCCGTCCCGGACGGATCGACGACCTCAAAGGAAGAGAGCAGAGATGCCTCCCAAGAGCCGTGTCGGCGCGAAGAAGGTGCGCCGCAAGGAAAAGAAGAACGTCGCTCACGGGCACGCCCACATCAAGAGCACGTTCAACAACACCATCGTCTCGATCACCGACCCCAACGGGAACGTGATCTCCTGGGCCTCGTCCGGCCACGTCGGCTTCAAGGGCTCCCGCAAGTCCACCCCGTTCGCCGCGCAGCAGGCCGCCGAGGCCGCCGCCCGGCGCGCGATGGAGCACGGGATGCGCAAGGTCGACGTGTTCGTCAAGGGTCCGGGCTCGGGCCGTGAGACCGCGATCCGCTCCCTCCAGGCCACCGGCCTCGAGGTGGGTTCGATCCAGGACGTCACGCCCGTTCCGCACAACGGCTGCCGCCCGCCCAAGCGTCGCCGGGTCTGAGCACCGTAGGGGAGATCACAGAACAATGGCTCGTTACACCGGTGCGGACTGCAAGCTCTGCCGCCGCGAGAAGATGAAGCTGTTCCTCAAGGGCAGCAAGTGCGAGGGCCCGAAGTGCCCGATCGAGATCCGGCCCTACCCGCCGGGTGAGCACGGCCGCGGTCGTCCGAAGGAGACCGAGTACCTGCTCCAGCTTCGTGAGAAGCAGAAGGCCAAGCGCATCTACGGCGTGCTTGAGCGGCAGTTCTCGAACTACTACGTCGAGGCCAACCGCCAGCAGGGCAAGACGGGTGACAACCTGCTCTCGCTGCTGGAGCGCCGCCTGGACAACGTCGTGTACCGCGCGGGCTTCTCCAAGTCCCGCGACATGGCGCGCCAGCTGATCCGGCACGGTCACATCCGGGTCAACGGCAAGAAGGTCGACATCCCGAGCTTCCTCGTCTCCGAGGCCGACATCGTGGACGTCAAGGCCAAGTCCCTCGAGATGACGCCGTTCCAGGTCGCCAAGGCCGAGGTCGGCGAGCGTCAGGTTCCGGCCTGGCTGGGCGTGGACGCCGAGCGGATGCGCATCTTCGTGCACTCGCTGCCGGTCCGCCAGCAGATCGAGGCTCCCGTCCAGGAGCAGCTGATCGTCGAGCTCTACTCCAAGTAAGAGCTCACCGGGCCCCGCCCGGCGGCGGGGCCCTCGTGGCCTCGCCTCCGGGCGGGGCCGACGGGTTTCCGCCTTTCGGCGGGGATCAAGGTCCTCGCCGCGAGGCGGGGGCCGTCGGGCCTCCGCCTTTCGGCGGGCGCCCGTTCGTCCCGCCGTCCGTCCGCGTCACGCGTGGGTGGACGGCGGACAGGGAAGAACTCCACTGCGGTCGTCATATAGCGGGCACCGCGGAAAGAAGGAACACCCATGCTCATCGCTCAGCGTCCCACCCTCACCGAGGAGCAGGTCGACGAGTACCGGTCGCGGTTCACCATCGAGCCGCTGGAGCCGGGCTTCGGCTACACGATCGGCAACTCGCTCCGCCGCACCCTGCTGTCGTCCATCCCCGGAGCCGCTGTCACCAGCATCCGGATCGAGGGCGTCCTGCACGAGTTCTCCACCGTTCCGGGGGTGAAGGAGGACGTCACCGACATCATCCTGAACCTCAAGGAGCTCGTCGTCTCGTCCGAGCACGACGAGCCGGTGGTCATGTACCTGCGCAAGCAGGGCCCCGGCGAGGTCACCGCGGCCGACATCGCGCCGCCGGCGGGCGTGGAGGTCCACAACCCGGACCTGCACATCGCCACGCTGAACAACAAGGCCAAGCTGGAGATGGAGCTGACGGTCGAGCGCGGCCGCGGCTACGTCTCGGCCGCCCAGAACAAGCAGCCGGGCCAGGAGATCGGCCGGATCCCGATCGACTCCATCTACTCGCCCGTGCTGAAGGTCACCTACAAGGTCGAGGCGACCCGAGTCGAGCAGCGCACCGACTTCGACCGCCTGATCCTGGACGTGGAGACCAAGGCCGCGATGCTGCCGCGCGACGCGGTGGCCTCGGCCGGCAAGACCCTCGTCGAGCTGTTCGGCCTGGCCCGGGAGCTCAACGTCGAGGCCGAGGGCATCGACATGGGCCCGTCCCCGACGGACGCCGCGCTCGCCGCTGACCTGGCCCTGCCGATCGAGGAGCTGAACCTCACGGTCCGCTCCTACAACTGCCTCAAGCGCGAGGGCATCCACTCCGTGGGCGAGCTGGTGGCCCGCAGCGAGCAGGACCTCCTGGACATCCGCAACTTCGGTGCGAAGTCCATCGAGGAGGTCAAGCAGAAGCTCAACGACATGGGCCTCTCGCTGAAGGACTCCCCGCCCGGGTTCGACCCGTCCGCCGCCGCCGACAACTACGGCGACGACGACGGTGGCTACGCCGAGACCGAGCAGTACTGATCCCGGCATACCGTTAACACGTCCGTTTGACCCGTCGCCGGTACCTCGTACGGCCGGCGCGGAGATTTGCCACCGGTTCCTGAACCGGCCGGTGCAAGAAGGGAACGACCATGCCTCAGCCCACCAAGGGCGCCCGTCTGGGCGGCAGCGCGGCTCACCAGAAGCTGCTTCTGGCGAACCTGGCGACCTCGCTGTTCGAGCACGGCCGCATCACCACCACCGAGGCCAAGGCCCGCCGCCTGCGCCCGCTGGCGGAGAAGCTGATCACCAAGGCCAAGAAGGGCGACCTGCACAACCGTCGCCTCGCGGCCAAGACGATCCGCGACAAGGGCGTCCTGCACGTCCTGTTCACCGAGATCGCTCCGGCCATGGCCGAGCGTCCCGGCGGCTACACCCGGATCACCAAGGTCGGCCCGCGCAAGGGCGACAACGCCCCCATGGCGGTCATCGAGCTGGTGACCGAGCCGGTGTCGGGCTCGTCCCGTCCGGCCACCGCCGCTCCGGCGGAGGTCGAGACCGAGGCCGCGGCCGAGGAGAGCGCTGAGTAAGACCCCTCCGGGGATCTTTCTCGCTCGACATGTGAGGGCCCGCCGTTCCCCTACGGGACGGCGGGCCTGATCTTTGAAAGACTGGATCACATGGTCAGGGGGTCGATGATGCACTGGGGCACTCCGTTCTCGGGAGACGGCCTGAGGTCGGCCGTCCGCTCCGGCGGGACTGGCGACAAGGGTTGGGACGCGCTATGGCCGACGCTCACGACAAGGAATCCCCGGCACCCATGACCGCTCTCGTACGACTCCGGCTCGACATCGGCTACGACGGGTCGGACTTCGCCGGCTGGGCCCGGCAGCCCGGCCAGCGCACCGTCCAGGGCGTGATCGAGGACGCGCTGGCCCGGGTGCTGCGCCTCGACCCGCCGCCGGTGCTGACCGTCGCCGGACGCACCGACGCGGGCGTCCACGCGCGCGGCCAGGTCGCCCACGTGGTCGTGCCGGTCGCCGCCTACTCGGCGATCAACGGCACGCTGCCACGGCGGCTCGCCGGCCTGCTACCACCGGACGTGCGCGTCTGGCGCGTCACCACCGCTCCCGAGGGCTTCGACGCCCGGTTCTCCGCGCTGTCCCGCCGCTACGCCTACCGCGTCTGCGACGACCCCGTCGGCGTCGACCCGCTGCGCCGCCACGACGTCCTGTGGCACCCGCGTCCGCTCGACGTCGACCGGATGAACGCCGCCACGAGGCTGATGCTCGGCGAGCACGACTTCGCCGCGTTCTGCCGCAAGCGGGAGGGCGCGACGACCATCCGCGAGCTCCAGATCTTCGAGTGGAACCGCGAGGAGAAGCACCTGGCGGTCGCCACCGTGAAGGCCGACGCCTTCTGCCACTCCATGGTCCGCGCCCTGGTCGGCGCGATGCTGGTCGTCGGCGACGGCCGGCGCGCGATCGAGTGGCCCTCCGAGGTGCTGGGCGCCCGGGTGCGCGACTCGGCGGTCAACGTCGCCCCGGCCCACGGCCTGTCCCTGGAGGAGATCTCCTACCCGGACGAGGCGGACCTGGCCACGCGGGCTCAGCAGACCCGCCGTGTGCGGACGCTGTCCGGCTGACCGTCCGTCTCATGGAGCGTGCAACGTGACGCGCCCGGTGCCTTCCGGCACCGGGCGCGTTCGTTCTCAGGTGCGGGTCAGCCTCGGGCGCGGGCGTCCAGGGCCTTGGTGCCGTAGTCGAGGAACTGCTGTGCCAGGCCCTTGATCTGGGTGTCCTGGGGCGTGACGTGGGTTCCGTCGACGTAGGCCGCGTACGCGTAGGCGACGTAGCGGCCTCGAACGGTGGCGGCGGCGTAACCGCCCGCGCCGTCGATGTCCGGGGCGTGCGGGCCGGTGAGGCCGCGGAACCATTCGTACTTGCCCGGGTTTCCGGCGCGGCTCACCCTCAGGGCGGCCTCGTGGTTCGGCAGGACGGCCACGCCGCTGGTGACGGCGAACTTCTTGTCGTCGCTGACGAACGTCACCCGGACGACGGCACGGCAGCCGTCGTGCGCGAGCGCCGCGGCCATCGAGCCGCGCGCGGTCAGGCCGCACTGGTGGTTGACCGACGAGCGGTCGCGCTGGAAGGCGTGCCCGGCCAGCTGGACCGCAGGGCTCGGGAACACCTCGGTCAGCGCGAGCGGCTTGGTGTCGCTCTTCTCGTTGTTGATGTCCACAGGGTGGTGGACGGGCCCGCTCGGCGACGGCGAGCCGGGCACGCCCGGCGCCGCCGTCGTCTTGTGCTTGCCCTTGTGCCTGCTCTTTCCGTCGTCGTCCCCGGAGACCGCTCCGGCCACGGCGACGCCGCCGATGGCGATGATCGCCGCAGCGACGCCACCGCCGATCAGCAGCTTCCTCCGGCTCGCCGGGTTCCCCTTGAAGCCGCCGCCCAGCGGACCGGACGGGAACGGCTGCGGGCCCGTGTTGCCGTCGTTCGAGGCGTTCGGGCTGCTTTGTCCGGGGAAGGGCGAGTGGGGCACGGGGGTGCCCGCCGACGCGTCCGGTGGGGGTGGCGGCGGGGCGGGGGAGCTCGATGGCATCGGCGGAGGCGCCGCGTTCGGGATGGGCTGAGGCGTCGGCGGGACGACCGGCATGTCGGTGGCCGTGGCCCGCCCGTCCTGTTTGCGGAATTCCGGCTTTGGAATGTCCGGCTTCGGGGTCTCCCTGACGACCTTTTCTGCCGGGGGCAGGACCACCGCGGGCGGCAGGGTCACCCCTGGCGGGAGGATCGCGTCCGGCGTGAGGACGGGCCCGGACGACCGGCTGTCGGTGTTCGCCTCCAGTGCCGCCATCTCGGGGGCCACCGGTGCGGCCAACGGCATCGGCTGGGGGCCGGTGCCTGCGGGCAGGCCGGCCGGAGGGTGGATGGGAGTGCCGTCCGGGACGGTCTCCCGGGCGGCTCGGGTCTCGGGGCGGGGGACGGCCCGGCGTGAGTCCACGCCGGGGGCGCCCTGACCGGCGACGAGCCGGTCGTCGGGCGAGGGGTTCGCCGAGGGCGCCGGAGTCCCGGCGGCGGGGGCCCCGGGGGGCCCGGCCTGGGCGGATTCGTCGGATTCCGGCTCGTCCGAGTCGGGGGACTCGGCGGCCCACCAGGGGGCCTGGAGCCGGAACGGGGTCGGGATGCGCAGTTCGCCGTCCACGCGCAGCGGCTCGTCATGGCCGAAGCTCGGGGGCGCGGAGGGGGCGGGGTCCGCCGCCGCCTCGGCGGGACGGATCTCGTCAGGTTCAGGCATGGGGGTTCAGAGTCCTCGTGCCGATCAGCTCCGGAGGGGCTTGCCCTCGGTCTCCCGGTAGCGCAGCGCCATGCCGAGGCCGCTGCCCTTGATCACCTGTTGTCCGAAGTCGGAGACGTCCTTGTGCGCGCTGTCGGCGATCTTCTTGCCGTCCGGGCGCTGCACCCAGGTCATGACCAGGTAGTGGCCCTGTGCCTCGGCGGTGCCGAGGGCGAGCCCGGTGCCGATCTTCTTGGTGTTGCCGGAGCCTTGCAGCGGCTTGAGGTAGGCGTCCTTGGCGGCCGCCGCCTTCACCGCCGCCTTGGCCGCGGTCTCGGTCTTGAGGTTGAAAACTCCGACGGTGCCGATGAGCTTGCCGTCGCCGCGCGTGTAGGTGGCGCGGAGCACCTGGGAGCAGCCGCCCTTCTTCACTTGTGAGGTCAGGGCCGTGCCGCCGATCGCACCCGTGCAGGTCTTGGCGGCGTTCCAGCCGGTCCGCTTGTACTTCTCGCCCGCGCCCGAGAAGGACGACTTGCCGAAGATCTCGCTCAGGCTCAGCGGGCTGGGGTCGGTGGCCCGGGTCTTGAGCTTCACCGGGCTGAGGGTCTGGGAGGGGGAGGCGGACGGCGTCGACGACGTCTTCGGCGAGGCCGACTTCCCCGCCGCGGTCTTCGTCTTGGGCTTGGAGTCGCCCTTGAACATGGACGCGGCGGCGACGCCGCCGCCGATGAGCACGATGCCGGCCACGGCCGCGCCGCCGATGATCAGCGGCAGCTTGCCCTTCTTCTTCGCGCCCGGGGGCGGGCCGGCCACGTGCTGGTCGAAGCCGCCACCCTGATCGAAGCCGCCGCCCTGGTCGAAGCCGGGGCCCTGGTCGAATCCGGAGCCGGGCTCGGAGCCGCCCGGACCGTGCGGGCCGCCGAAGCCGTTGCCGTCGGCGAAGCCGTGCTGCTGCTGCTCGCCGAAGCCCTGCTGAGGGCCGCCGAAGGCGCTGCCCTGGTCGTCGTACCCCGCTCCGCCGAAGCCCTGCGGGGCGTCGCCGAACTGCCCGGCGCCGCCGAACGAGGACGGCTCGCCGAGGGCGGCGGTGCCGTTCGGGTCGCCGAGCGCGGCCGTGCCGTTCGGGTCGCCGGGGCCGGACGCGGCGCGCGGCGGCTCGTTCGTCAGACCGCCCGGGGGCGCGCCGAAGGAACCGGGGGCGAACCGGTTCTGGTCGTCATCCCACGAGACCGGCGCGGACTCCGCGCCGCCGGGACCGTGGGGCTGTCGCGGCGGCTGCTCCGGAGGCCAGCCACCGTTATTGCCTGTGTCACCGGGGTAACCCATGGCTTGGACCCTACCGTTCTCCACTCAGGGCTCTGGACTCATCGGCACACCCACCATGACATGGGGGCGAACCGGACGCCGCCGATTTCGGGAAGCTCACGCGGCGTCCGGAAAGGCTCACTTCCAGCCGAAGTCCTGCGTCCAGAGGGTGCCTCCGGAGCCGTCCGCGCGGCCGACGCCGAGGGCCTTCAGGCCGCAGTTCAGGATGTTGGCGCGGTGCCCGGGGCTGTTCATCCAGCCCTTCATGACCGACGCGGCGTCCGAGTAGCCCTTGGCGATGTTCTCCGCGCCCGGCTGGGAGTAGCCCTGCCGGGCGATCCGGTCCCACGGGCTGTCGCCGTTCTGGGAGTCGTGGCTGAAGTAGTTGTGCGCGGCCATGTCCTGCGAGTGCAGGCGGGCGGCGCGGGTGAGGCGCGCGTCCAGCCGCAGCGGGGAGCATCCCGCCTTCGCGCGCTGCTTGTTGGTGAGCTGGAAGACGGCCGCCTCGGACGCGGTCGCGCTTCCTCCGCCGCCGGAGCCGGAGCCTGAGCCGCCGTTCCCACCGGATCCCGAGCCTGATCCCGATCCGGAGCCGCCGCCGCTGCCCGACCTGCGGGGGGACGAGCCCGAGCCGCCGCCGGACGTCCCGCCGGGCTTGCTGGAGGTGGGCTTCGAGCTGGGCTTCTTCGAGCTCGGCTTGGCCTTGGGCGTGCTGCTGGGGGTCTTGGACGGCGTCCGGGACGGGGTGTCGCTGGGAGTGGCGTCCGGCTGGGCGCCGCCCTGGCCGCCGGTCGCGCCGTCCGGGGCCGCGGCCGCGGTCGGCTTGCGCTTGCCGTCGTCCGAGGTGAGCCGGCTCACGGCGACGCCCGCGCCGACGACCAGGGCCATCGCCCCGGCCGCGCCCGCGATGATCAGCGGCGTCCGGCGCCTGCGGCTCGGGCCGCCGCCGGGCGGGGAGCTCCAGAAGTCGCGTCCACCGGGGCCTCCAGGGCCGCCCGGGCTGCCCGGGGCGTCGGGTCCGCCGGGGCCCGCAGGGCTTGCGGGGATGTACTGGGTGCGTCCGGTGGGGGAGTAGGCGAGCCGGTCGCCCTCCTCGGGGACGTAGGCCCTTGTGGCGTCCATCGCGCGGTCGGCGTCACCCGGTCCGAAGCCGTGGGCCTGCGGGGCCTCGGCGGCGGTCGGACGGTGCCGCTCGTGCTCCAGCGGCCGCGGGCCCGAGGGAGGGGCGAACCGGGCCGGGTCACCGCCATGGGACGGGCCGGGGCCGTACGGCTCGGGCGGGGGAAAGGCCCCGTTCCCAGGGACGGGGCCGGGATTGCCAGGGAACGGGGAACCTGGCGTGGGGCCGCCGGACGCGTGGCGTCCGGGACCGTCCCGGTGGGGGTCGCCCGCCCGGGGATCTCGGGGACGGGACGAGCGGGAGGCGCGGCGGGGAGGGCGCATCGTGAGCTCCTGGGGGCCGGGCCGGCGCGCTGCCGGCGAGGGTTACCGGACGGGCGGCACCTTATCCATATATGGGGCATTAGTCGTGGATCGCCTTCCGGATGATCTCCCCGAGGGGGCGGGAGCGGGCCGGGACGGGGTCGGGGCACGGCGCGGGATGGTGCATACTGGAGGATGGCCGGGAAAGTAGCCGTCGGCGGTTGACGCACGAGCATGTGAGAGCGCAGCGTGAGCACCGTGTAGCGGCCACGCTTTGACCCGTGCCCGCGCGGCTGGATATGCTGCCCAGTCGCTGTATTGCGTGCCCGACCTCATGGGCGGGCGGCGATCACAACCGCGCGGCACGCCCGTCCCGCGATCCGCGGGGTCCGGGCGAGATCAACCGCCAGTCGACTAGAAACGAAGGTCTACGACCGTGCGCACGTACACGCCTAAGCCCGCTGACGTCCAGCGTCAGTGGCATGTCATCGACGCGACCGACGTCGTGCTGGGCCGGCTCGCGAGCCAGGCCGCGCAGCTGCTCCGGGGTAAGCACAAGGCGATCTACGCGCCGCACCTCGACACCGGTGACTTCGTCATCATCATCAACGCCGACAAGGTCGCGCTTTCGGGCAACAAGCTCCAGGACAAGCGCGCCTACCGGCACTCGGGGTACCCGGGCGGCCTCCGCTCGATGTCCTACGCGGACCTGCTCGCGAAGCACCCGCAGAAGGCCGTCGAGAAGGCGATCAAGGGCATGCTGCCCAAGAACACCCTCGGCCGTCAGATGCTCGGCAAGGTGAAGGTCTACGCAGGCCCGAACCACCCGCACGCCGCGCAGAAGCCGGTTCCGTTCGAGATCTCCCAGGTCTCTCAGATCATCAAGAAGTAAGACCCCGCGCGCCCTCGGGTGCGCACGACGATCCGTGGCCGCCGGGGCACCCGTGACATCGCGGGCCAGCCGCCCTGGCTAGAAGACTTCATGAGGAGAACAGTGTCCGAGACCGGCATTGAGACGCCCGCCGAGGGCGTCGAGTACGACTCGTACGAGGACGCGCCGTCCGAGTACTCGACGGAGACCCCCGAGGCCGAGGCCGGCTTCCTGGGCCAGCCCGTCGCCACCGGCCCCGCGGCCGCCACCGGCCGCCGCAAGGAGGCCATCGCGCGCGTCCGCATCGTCCCGGGCTCGGGCAAGTGGACCATCAACGGCCGCACCCTGGACCAGTACTTCCCGAACAAGGTCCACCAGCAGATCGTGAACTCGCCGTTCGTGCTGCTGGGTCTGGAGAACCAGTTCGACGTGATCTGCCGGGTCAACGGCGGTGGCACCACCGGCCAGGCCGGCGCTCTGCTCCTCGGCATCTCCCGGGCGCTCCAGTTCGCCAACATCGAGCACCGCCCGGCGCTGAAGAAGGCCGGGTTCCTCACCCGTGACGCGCGGGCGACCGAGCGTAAGAAGGCCGGTCTCAAGAAGGCCCGCAAGGCGCCGCAGTACAGCAAGCGCTAAGCGTTCCGATCGAGCCGCCGCGTTCCGTGTGGCACGCCGCCGACCCCCCTCTGCGCGGGGTCGGGCGGCGTCCGCGGGCGCGGCGGCTCGTTCGCATTTCACGGGGACGGTCGGGGCGCGCACCGCAATCCGGGCGCGCACGCCATCGCGGACTACATTGAGCGTGCCGGCGCGCGGGGTTCGGGGTTTCCGCGCCCGGTCGAGCTAGGAGTTGATCGTGGGTCGTCTGTTCGGAACCGACGGAGTGCGCGGGCTCGCCAACCGCGATCTCACCGCGCCGCTCGCCATGGACCTGTCGGTCGCGGCGGCGAGGGTCCTCGGCGAGGCCGGGGCCTTCACCGGTCACCGTCCGGTGGCGGTGGTGGGCCGTGACCCGCGCGCCTCGGGCGAGTTCCTGGAGGCCGCCGTCGTCGCGGGCCTCGCCAGCGCCGGGGTGGACGTGCTGCGGCTGGGCGTCCTGCCGACCCCGGCCGTGGCGCACCTCACCCACGCGCTGGACGCCGACCTCGGCGTGATGCTGTCGGCCTCGCACAACCCGGCCCCGGACAACGGGATCAAGTTCTTCGACCGCAGCGGCTTCAAGCTGGCCGACGACATCGAGGACCGGATCGAGGCGACCCTCGGCCAGGACTGGGAGCCGCCGACCGGCTCGGGCGTCGGCCGCGTCCGCGAGGCGCACGGCGCGGTCGAGCAGTACGTCGCGCACCTGCTGAGCACGCTGCCGGTGTCGCTGGACGGCCTGAAGGTCGTGGTGGACTGCGCCCACGGCGCGTCCTGCGAGGTGGCGCCCGAGGCGCTGCGCCGCGCCGGGGCCGAGGTGATCACCATCGGCGCCGCGCCGGACGGCCTGAACATCAACGCCGGCGTCGGCTCCACCCACCTGGACGCGCTGAAGGCGGCCGTCCGCGAGCACGGCGCGGACGCGGGCATCGCCAACGACGGCGACGCCGACCGCTGCCTGGCCGTCACCGCGGGCGGCGACGAGGTGGACGGCGACCAGATCATGGCGATCCTGGCGCTGGACCTCCGCGAGGCCGGACGGCTCGCCGACGACACCGTCGTCGCCACCGTGATGTCCAACCTGGGCTTCAAGCTGGCCATGCGCGAGGCGGGCCTGACGGTCGTGGAGACCGCCGTCGGCGACCGCTACGTCCTGGAGGCGATGAAGGAGCGCGGGTTCAACTTCGGCGGCGAGCAGTCCGGCCACGTGATCATGCTGGACCACGCCACCACCGGCGACGGCGTGCTGACCGGCCTGCACCTGCTCGCCGCGATGGCCCGGCTCGGCCGTCCGCTGGACGAGCTGGCCAAGGCCATGACCCGGCTGCCGCAGGTGCTGATCAACGTCCGGGGCGTGGACAAGGACCGCGCGGGGTCGTCGCCCGAGCTGTCGGCGGCGATCGCCGAGGCGGAGGCCGAGCTCGGCGCGTCCGGACGGGTCCTGATCCGGCCGAGCGGCACCGAGCCCATGGTCCGCGTCATGGTCGAGGCCGCGTCCGAGGACCAGGCCCGCGGCGTGGCCGAGCGTCTCGCCGAGGTCGTCCGCAGCGCTCTCGGCTAGCGCCCGCAAGGGGTCGCGCGGCCTTGATCGGAGGGCGGCCCCTGCTCTTGGTCGAGGCGTTCGGATCGGTGTTCCAGGCCCGGGTGAGGCCTCGCGCGGGCCTCACCTAGGCTGGCCCCATGACCCAGCCTGACGAGAACAAGCCCGGCGAGCAGCGGGAAGAGGAACGGGGCGGGGAGCGTCCGCACGTCCGCACCGAGCGCGGGATCGGCGCTCGCGCCGTCGGGGCCGAGGTGACCGGCGCGTCCGCGACCGGCGCCACGCTCAGGCCGCTGAACGGCCTGGGCTCCCTGGCCCTGGGGTCCGCCGCCGTCGGCGCCCTGGCCATCGGGGCCGTCGCCATCGGGCGTCTGGTGGTCAAGCGGGCCGTGATCGGCCACCTCGAGGCCGGGGTCGTCGAGATCGCCCACCTCAAGGTCGGCCGCCTGGAGATCACCGAGAGCTGACCGTCCGCCTCGGGTGCTGATCAGGGCTGCCGATCAGGGCGCCCTGCCGGGTGCGGGACGATGGTGCGTGTGTTGCACCTGAGATCGATCGTCCCGGCCGGCCGTACGGACGCGGTGTGCGCGGCGCTGGCCGCGCACGTCGGCGTCACGAACGTCGTGGTGCTGCCGGGCGCGGCGCGCAGCCCGGAAGGCGACGTGGTCACGGCCGACGTGGCCCGGGAGGCCGCCAACGAGATCCTGGACGCGCTGCGGGAGCTCGGCGTCGACAGGGACGGCTCGATCGCCGTCGAGAAGATCGACCTGTCGCTGTCGGAGACCGCGGACGAGGCGGAGCGGCGGGCGCCCGGCGCGGGCGACGACGCGGTCGTCTGGGAGGAGCTGGACCGGCAGACGGCCGAGGGGGCCCGGCTGACCTGGTCCTATCTGACCTTCCTCACGCTCGCCACGCAGCTCGCGGGGATCGCCGCGATCACCGACTCGGCGATCCTGGTGGTCGGCGCGATGGTGCTCGGGCCGGAGTTCTCCTCGGTGGCGGCGATCTGCTACGGCCTGGTCACCCGGAACTGGGGGCGCATCCGCGGCGCCGCCTGGACGCTCACCGTGGGGTTCGCCGTCGCGATCGCGATCACCTATGTGTGCGCGGTGGTCGGGCGGTGGACCGGCGTGATCGACATCAGCCGGTTGCCGGCCGAGCGTCCGGCCACGGCGTTCATCTACAGCCCGGACCGCTGGTCGTTCATCGTCGCGGTGCTCGCGGGCGCGGCCGGGGTGCTGTCCATGACGGCGGGCAAGTCGTCCGCGCTGGTCGGGGTGTTCATCTCGGTCACGACCGTCCCGGCGGCGGGGAACCTCGCGGTCGCCCTCGCGCTGAAGCACGGCAGCCAGATCGACGGATCGATCCTGCAGCTCGCGCTCAACCTCGCGGGGATGCTCGTCGCGGGCGTGCTCACACTGCTGGTGCAGCGGACGGTGTGGTCATGGGTGGGAAGCCGACGGCGCGTCCGCGAGTAGGTGTGGTTCCGGAGTGGCAGCGGGCGGGGTGGTCCTGGGTAGTACGCCGCTTGGGGGATAGGCCGAACGGCCTACTCCCGTGGGGTGACGACTAACACATGGAATGCCGCTAAGTTCTGGGTATGCCGCCGATCATCGCGACCCGGGGCCTCTCGATGAGGTTTCCGAGGGTGACCGCGCTCGACGACCTGACGCTCGCGGCGCCCGCGGGCGTGGTCGGTCTCGTGGGCGCCAACGGGGCCGGGAAGTCGACCCTCATCAAGATCCTGCTGGGCCTGCTGCCGCCGTCCGCCGGCGGCGCGGAGGTGCTCGGTCTGGACATCGCCCGGCAGGGCGACCAGATCCGGCGCCTGGTCGGGTTCATGCCTGAGTACGAGTGCCTTCCGCCGGACGTCTCGGCCACCGAGTTCGTCGTCCACATGGCCCGGATGTGCGGGCTGCCTCCGACCGCCGCCCGCGAGCGCGCCGCCGACACGCTGCGGCACGTCGGGCTGTACGAGGAGCGCTACCGGCCGATCGGCGGCTACTCCACGGGCATGCGGCAGCGCGTCAAGCTGGCCCAGGCGCTGGTGCACGACCCGCGCCTGGTGTTCCTGGACGAGCCGACCAACGGCCTCGACCCGGCCGGACGCGACGAGATGCTCGGCCTGATCCGCCGGATCGGGACCGACTTCGGGATCAGCGTCCTGGTCACCTCGCACATGCTCGGCGAGCTGGAGCGGGTCTGCGACCACGTGATCGTGATCGACGGCGGGAAACTGCTGCGCTCGCAGGCCGTCGAGGCGTACACCGAGGCCAGCGGCATGCTGGTCGTGGAGGTGGACGAGGGCCGCGACGATCTCGGCCGCTGGCTGCACGAGCGCCAGGTCGCCGTCCGTCCCGAGGGACGGCAGCTGGTGATCGACATCGGCGACGAATCCGTCTACGACCTCGTCCGGGACGGAGCCGCCGAGCTCGAGCTGCGGCTCGTCCGGATGGAGCAGCGCCGCCACCACATCGAGGAGATCTTCTCGATCGCCCAGCAGCCCGTTCCGGGGCCGCCCGCCGTGGCGAGGATGACCGGATCGTCCGCCGAGGATCTGAGGGGAGGCGCCCAGTGAACGTCAGCACCATCCATGACATCGGCTACCGGCACTACGAGGGCAAGCGGCTCGGCCGCGCCTACGTGACACGGTCGTTGTTCGTGCACAACCTGCGCGCCGCCTACGGGCTGGGGCGTCCGGCGCGTGCCAAGGTCATGCCGTTCATCCTCGTGGGGATCATGCTGCTGCCCGCCGTCGGCGACATCGCGGTGGTCGCGATCGCCAAGCGGCCCGAGGCGCTGTTCCCGTACACGCGCTACCAGTTCATGCTCCAGCTGATCATCTCGATCTTCGTGGCGACGCAGGCGCCGGTGCTGGCGTCCCGGGAGATCCGGTTCCACTCCGTCCCGCTGTACTTCTCGCGACCGGTCGGGCACCTGGACATCGTCCTCGCCAAGCTCGCGGCGTTCACGACCGCGCTGTTCGCGCTCACCGCGGTCCCGGTCACCGTGCTGTACGTCGGCGGCCTGGTCACCCAGGTGCCGGACTCGGGCAAGCAGCTGCTGCACTACCTCGGCGGGCTCGCCGCGTGCCTGCTGCTGTCGCTCGTCCTCGGCGCGCTCGGGCTGGTCGTCGCCGCGTTCACGCCACGCCGCGGATTCGGCGTGGCGGCCGTGATCGCCGTGCTGCTGATCTCCGGGGCGCTGGTGTCGATCCTGCAGGGGATCACCGAGCGGACCGGGCACTGGACGCTGTCCGGCTGGCTCGGCCTGCTCACCCCGTACAGCCTGGTGGACGCCGTGTCGTACCGGCTGCTCGGCGGGAAGCTGTCGGCCGTCTCCGCTCCGCCCGGCGCCGGTGGCGGCCTCGCCGCCCTGGCGGTGTGCGTCGCGATCGTGCTCGGCGCGGTCGCCGTCCTGTACGCGCGGTTCCGGAAGGCGGGCCTGTCGTGACCGAGATCAGGCTGCGGGACGTGTCCCGCTGGTACGGCAACGTGGTGGCTGTCAACGGCGTGACCATGACCATCGGCCCCGGCGTGACCGGGCTGCTCGGGCCGAACGGCGCGGGCAAGTCGACGCTGATCCACATGATGGGCGGGTTCCTGTCGCCGTCGTCCGGCTCGGTGACCCTGGACGACGAGCCGATCTGGCAGAACCCGGGCATCTACCCCAAGCTCGGCCTGGTCCCGGAGCGCGAGAGCGCCTACGACTTCCTGACCGGCAAGCAGTTCATCCTGGCCATGGCCAAGCTGCACAAGCTGGCCGAACCGGGCAAGGCGGCCGCCCGCGCGATCGCCGAGGTCGAGATGGACCAGGCCGCCGACCGGACGATCGGCACCTACTCCAAGGGCATGAAGCAGCGGATCAAGATGGCGTCCGCGCTGGTCCACGACCCGCCCGTGCTGCTGCTGGACGAGCCGTTCAACGGCATGGACCCGCGCCAGCGCCTCCATCTGATGGACCTGATCCGCCGGATGGCCGCCGAGGGCCGGACGATCCTGTTCTCCTCGCACATCCTGGAGGAGGTCGAGCGGCTCGCCGGGCACATCGAGGTGATCATCGCGGGCCGGCACGCCGCGTCCGGCGACTTCCGCGAGATCCGGCGGCTGATGACCGACCGTCCGCACCGGTTCCGGGTCCGCTCCGGCGACGACCGCGCGCTCGCCGCCGCGATCATCGCCGACGGCTCGGCCCGCGGCGTCGAGCTGACCCCGGAGGGCCTGTCGGTCGAGGCGTCCGACTTCGGCCGGTTCACCTGGCTGCTGCCCCGGCTCGCCAAGGACGCGGGCGTCCGGCTCTGGGAGGTCGTCCCGGCCGACGAGTCCCTGGAATCCGTCTTCTCCTACCTGGTGGCCCGTTGACCTCCTCCCCCCGGGACAACGAGGGGATTTCGACCAGTGCCCCCCGGAGGGAGGACAGGTTGTGGTTCACGGTTCGTCCGCCCCGGCGTTCCGGAGCGTCCCCGTGCAGCAACGGCCGGTCCGGCCGCCGTCCACGCCAGCCTTGCTTGGCGTGCGATGTTGCGTGCCGCGTTCACATCGGCGTTGGACGCGATGCCGCAGGATCGGCACCGGAACCGCGCTTGGCTCTCGCGCGCCTTCCGGTCCCTGATCCCGCACGCCGAACAACGTTGCGAGGTGTACGCGGGGTTGATCTTGTATACGCGGCCGGGGGCCTTGTGTTCCAACCGCTGCACCAGTCCGCCCCAGCCGGCTGCGAGGATGCCCCGGTTCAGTCCGGATTTGGCGGCGATGCCGCGGCCCGGCCGTGCGGTTGTGCCCTTCGCCGATCGGGTCATACTCCTGATGTCGAGGTCCTCAACGCCGATCACCTCGAACGACCGCGCGATATGTGTGCTGGTTTGTTCCACCCAGTTCCTGCGGCGGTCGGCTTCGCGCGCCTTGAGCCGAGCGAGCGCGTTCTTGAGGGCGGTCCGTCGGCCGGAGCCCCGTTTGGCCCGCCCCAGGCGACGGGTCAACAACCTCAGACGGCGCTTTCCCCCAGAGGTGAGGCCCGGGAGGTGCAGGAGGGCCCCGGTGGACAGGGCGGCGCTGACCGCGATACCCCGGTCCACTCCGACCACCGTGCCGTTTCCGGGCCCGGGGAGCGGGCTGGGAACCTTCACGAACGCCACATGCCAGCGCCCGGCGCGGTCACGTGTGACCCGATAGGACTTCGCTCCACTCGGTACCGGCCGCGACAGGCGGAACCTGACCCATCCGCACTTGGGCACCAGCACGGCGCACCACTTGCGCGAGAGGCGCGTGACCTGACGCGGCTTCACTCCCACCTGCCGAAATCCCTCGTGAACCCCCCGCTTTCGCCAGGAGGGTCGTCGGTGCGTTCCGGCGAAGAAATTCGTCATTGCCTGGGCGTAGTCGCGCAGGGCCTGCTGCTGCACTGTCTGGGACCCGGCTCGAAGCCAGTCGAACTCGGCACGTGCCTCGGTCAACTGTCGCGACTGCTCGTTGTAACCGGGGGCCCTGCCTCGGGAGCGGGACCAGAAGCCGTGCTGCTCGACCGCCAGGTTCCACACGTACCGGGCGTGCGCGCAATGCGAGAGCAGAACTTTCTCTTGCCGGGACGTTGGAAACAGTCGGTAGCGCGACATGTGCCGAGCGTACGGCACATGGTCGAACGTAGTGGCGAAAGCGTGCCGGACGGTTGCCGACCGACCGATCTTCGTCATGCGAAGCGGGGGCCGGTCTCCTTCCCCGATCTTCAGGGGATCCGTTTCTCCCCTGGCCTTGAGGTCAGGGTCTTCTCGGAGGTTCTTCGATGAACTCCACGATCGCGATGATCACGTTCCGGTCGATGCTCGGCCGGCGGCGGGCGCTGCTGCTGTTCGTGCTGCCGGGCGTCCTGCTGCTGCTGGCGCTGATCCTGCGGCTGACCAACACCAACGACCTGCAGGTCGACACGGACGTCCTGCAGAAGTTCGCGCTCGGCGCGGTGCTGCCGCTGCTGGCGCTGATCGCGGGCACCGGCGTGATCGGCCCGGAGATCGACGACGGTCAGATCATGTACATCCTGACCAAGCCGATCCCGCGCCAGGTCGTCATCCTGACGAAGCTGGCCGTGGCGATCGTCCTGGTCGCGCTGTTCGCGGCCGTCCCGACCCTGCTGGCCGGGCTGATCCTGGGCGCGCCGGCGGGCATCACCCCGGCGTTCACCGTCGGCGTCCTGGCCGGTGGCGTGGCCTACGCCTCGGTCTTCGTGGCGCTCGGCGTCATGAGCCGCAACGCCGTGACGATCGGCCTGCTCTACGCCCTGGTCTGGGAGAGCCTCTTCGGCAACTTCGCGCCCGGCGCGAAGAAGGCGTCCATCCTGCAGTGGGCCCTGTCGGTCACCGACTCGCTGACCGACGCGTCCACGGTCAAGTCCGCCGTCTCCCTGCCGACCGCGGCCATCCTCCTGGTGGTCGTCACCCTGGCCTCCACGGTCCTGGCCTCCGTCCGCCTCCGCTCCCTCACCGTCGCCAGCGCCGAGTGATCCGGACGATCGGCTAGATGCGGCGGAGGCGGACGCGGTTGATGGAGTGGTCGCGGCTCTTGTGCAGGACGAGGGTCGCGCGGCCGCGGGTCGGGAGGATGTTCTCGACCAGGTTGGGCTCGTTGATCGAGCCCCAGACGCCGATCGCGAAGTCCTCGGCCTGCTGCTCGCTGAGCTTGGCGTACTCGCGGAAGTAGGAGCGGGGGTCGGTGAAGGCCGTCCGGCGGAGGGCGAGGAGCCGGTCGATGTACCAGCGCCGTATGTCCTCGACCTTGGCGTCCACGTAGATCGAGAAGTCGAAGTAGTCCGAGACGCCGAGGCCGCCGGGCGGCGGGGCCTGCAGGACGTTCAGGCCCTCGACGATCAGGATGTCCGGACGTTCCACGGTCTGCCGGGCCTTCGGCACGATGTCGTACTCGAGGTGGGAGTAGATGGGGATGTCCACCCGCGACTCGCCCGACTTCACCGACTGGACGAATCTCACCAGCGCCCGGCGGTCGTAGGACTCCGGGAAGCCCTTGCGCTCCATCAGCCCGCGGTCGGCCAGAACGGCGTTCGGGTACAGGAAGCTGTCCGTGGTGACGAGTTCCACACGGGGGTGCTCGGGCCACCGCGCCAGCAGCGTCCGCAGCAGCCGGGACGTGGTGGACTTGCCCACCGCGACCGAGCCCGCCACGCCGATCACGAACGGGGTCGGCGGGACGGTCTCGCCGAGGAACCCGCTGACCGTGTCCCGGGTCCCGCCGCGGGCCACGAAGAACAGGTTGAGCAGGCGGGAGAGCGGCAGGTAGACCTCTTCGACCTCGGTGATGTCGATGGGGTCCCGGACGCCGCGCAGCTCGTCCAGCTCGTCCAGGGTGAGGGTGAGTGGGGTGGAGGCCCGCAGCGCCCGCCATTGCGCGCGGTTCAGTTCGACGTATGGGCTGGGCACAAGCGCCAACGGTACTGGTCCGGGGGGTGTGCCGATCCACCAGGGCCGGTCTAGTCCGGGCGGCCGCGCCCCGATCGAGACCGAATAGGCTGGCCGCCATGTGCGGAATCGTGGGTTACGTCGGCGACAGGCCGGCACTGGACGTCGTGGTCGAGGGTCTGGCGAGGCTCGAGTACCGCGGCTACGACTCGGCCGGGGTGGCCGTGCTCGCGGACGGGGGCCTCGCCACCGCCAAGCGGGCGGGCAAGCTGGTCAACCTCCGCGAGGCGCTGGCTGAGGAGCCGCTCCCGGCCGGGACGCTCGGCATGGGCCACACCCGCTGGGCCACGCACGGCGCGCCGAACGACCGCAACGCGCACCCGCACACCGACTGCGCGGGCGAGGTCGCGGTCATCCACAACGGGATCATCGAGAACTTCGCGGCGCTCCGGTCCGAGCTGGAGGAGGCCGGCCACAAGCTGCGCTCCGACACCGACACCGAGGCCGTCGCGCACCTGCTGGAGGACGCGCTCAAGACCACCGGCGACCTCGCCGAGGCCATGCGCCGCGTGTGCGGCCGCCTGGAGGGCGCGTTCACGCTGGTCGCGGTGCACTCGGGCGACGACGACCTGGTGGTCGGCGCGCGCCGCAACTCGCCGCTGGTCGTCGGCGTCGGCGAGGGCGAGAACTTCCTCGCCAGCGACGTCTCCGCGTTCATCGCGCATACCCGCGACGCCATCGAGCTCGGCCAGGACCAGGTCGTCGAGCTGCGCAAGTCCGGCGTGACGGTCACCGACTTCCAGGGCCGTCCGGCCGAGACCAAGGCGTACCACGTGGACTGGGACGTCTCGGCCGCCGAGAAGGGCGGCTACGACTACTTCATGCTCAAGGAGATCGCCGAGCAGCCGCGCGCGGTCGCCGACACCCTGCTCGGCCGGATCGGCGCCGACGGCCGCCTCACCCTGGACGAGATGCGCATCTCCGACCAGGAGCTGCGCGAGGTCGACAAGATCATCATCGTCGCCTGCGGCACGTCCTACCACGCGGGCCTGATCGCCAAGTACGCCATCGAGCACTGGGCCGGGCTGCCCTGCGAGGTGGAGCTGGCCAGCGAGTTCCGCTACCGCGACCCGATCCTGTCCCGCTCCACGCTGGTGATCGCCATCTCCCAGTCGGGCGAGACGATGGACGCCCTGATGGCCGTCCGGCACGCCCGCGAGCAGCACGCCAAGCTCCTCGGCATCTGCAACGTGAACGGCTCGACCCTGCCCCGCGAGTGCGACGGCGTCCTCTACACGCACGCGGGCCCGGAGATCGCGGTCGCCTCGACCAAGGCCTTCCTCACCCAGCTCGTCGCCGTCTACCTCATCGCCCTCTACATCGCCCAGGTGCGCGGCACCAAGTTCGGCGACGAGGTCTTCGCGATGATCCAGCTCCTGGCCAAGATGCCGGAGAAGGTGGACGAGGTCCTCGGCACCATGGAGCCCGTCCGCGAGCTGGCCCGCTCCCTCGCCGGCGAGAAGTCCGTCCTGTTCCTCGGCCGCCACGTCGGCTTCCCGGTCGCCCTCGAGGGCGCCCTGAAGCTCAAGGAACTCGCCTACATGCACGCCGAGGGCTTCGCCGCCGGCGAGCTCAAGCACGGCCCGATCGCCCTGATCGAGCCGGGCCTCCCGGTCATCGTCGTCGTCCCGCCGCGCTCCCGCGTCGTCCTGCACGACAAGATCGTCTCCAACATCCAGGAGATCCGCGCCCGCGGCGCCCGCACCATCGTCATCGCCGAGGAGGGCGACACCTCCGTCGAGCCCTACGCCGACACCCTGATCGGCGTCCCGGCCGTCCCCACCCTCTTCCAGCCCCTGGTCACCACCGTCCCGCTCCAGGTCTTCGCCTGCGAGCTGGCCACCGCCAAGGGCCACGACGTCGACCAGCCCCGCAACCTCGCCAAGTCCGTAACCGTCGAGTAACCACCTCCGACACCCGCCCGCCCGCCGCTCCCACCAGGCCGGCGGGCGGTCGCATGTCCGGGAGCACACGGCGGCGCCGGAGACTCGGCGCGGCGGACGGTAGCGCTGCGGTCGGGTTGGGCTTGGTGGTTGCGCGGTGGGCCATACGGCGGGGCGACGGTCGGCCGTCCCGCCGCACGGCTTGTGTCAGGCGGGCGTCACGCCGGTAGGTCCAGTGCGCCTTCGCGGATGTCGGTCAGGAGTGCGTGCCATTCCTCGGCCGAGAGGCGGAGGACAGGGCTGGCGTCGCCGATGCGGGCGTCGCGTGCGCCGACCAGGTGGTTCGGGAGTTCCGCCACTTCCACGCAGGCGCCGCTGGCGCTGCAACGGGAACTCCTCGTCCACCGGACGGCTCGCTCGATGGGCCGGTTGTCCAACGGGATTACCTCAGACCTTTCTCACGGGCGCCGCCAACGGTCCGCGATCCTCGTGATCAGGTCGCGCGACTCACCGGGAGACGAGGCGAACCGCGTCATCCCCTCGAAGGCGAGCCGGTACATGAAGGCCAGCTTCTCGTCGATGACCTGGTTGTCCGTCAGGGCTCCGACGTAGACGACGTCCGGGAACACGATGTCCCAGACCGGCTCGTACTCCATGAGCTGGAAGGCCCCCTCCACGATCGTGTGGAGGACGTCCAGCCGGATGACGCGCAGGTCCACGTGCGGAAGTTCGGAGACGTCGAGCAGATGCCGGAGCTGGCCGTGCATCGTGGCCGGGTCGCCGACCAGCCGCTGCAGGACGGACTCGTCGAGCAGCACCGAATACTGGATGGGCGTTTCTCGGAAGAGGATCTGCTGCCGGCGCATCCGGACCTCGATCCGGCGTTCGATCTCGCGTGGCGGCGCGGGGTCGTAGGACCGCGCTCCGCCCATCACCGACCTGGCGAAGTCCTCGGTCTGCAGCAGCCCCGGGACCAGATAGGTCTCCCAGTGGACGATGCGGGTCGCCTCGTCCTCCATCGCGATGAACTGCGTGTACGCACCGGGCAGCTCCCGATATCCCTCCCACCAGCCCTTCTGTGCCGCGTCGTGGGCGAGGGCGAGCAACTCCGCATGGTGGGAGAGGTCGATCTGGTACAGCTGGGTGAGCTTCCGGACGTCGCTGATCCTGGTGCTGGTGCGCGCGTTCTCGATCCGGCTGACCTTGGCTGTGGACCAGGACAGCCGCGCTGCGACGTCGTCGCCCGTCAGCCCCCTCTCCTCACGCAGCCGACGAAGCTCGGCCGCCAGCCGGCGCTGCCGGACGGTCGGTCCTCGGAAGGGGCTCATGGCACCCGCTGAACCGCGAGACGTCGTCATGTCTCCGGTCGCCTCCCGACCAGCGCGAGTTACTCAGCGAAGTGTGCCCTATGCAATGTGCGTTCCTTGGGGAGGACACGTCAACGTGTGAGGGCTCTTACTGGCTTTGCGTTCAGGTGGATCTTCCTGGCGTCAATGGGGGTGAAACTTTCACCGAATCGTGCGTTGCTACACCATTGACTCGTCAGGGCGCACCCGTCAAGCCGAAGGTCGCGTGGCACCCTGGAGGAAATGATCGCGGAAAGGGGCCGGGGTGAGATACGCGCACGAGGTCGGTAAGGTGCGGGCCGCCGAGGGCGCGCTGATGGCGCGGCTGCCCGAGGGGGCGCTGATGCAGCGCGCGGCGGCCGGGCTGGCGCGGGTGTGCGCAGGGCTGCTGGGCCGGGTGTACGGCGCGGACGTCGTGGTGCTCGTCGGGTCCGGCGACAACGGCGGGGACGCGTTGTACGCGGGCGCGCGGCTGGCCCGGCGCGGGGCGCGGGTGCGGGCGGTGGCGGCCGGGTCCCGGCTCCACCGGGAGGGGCTCGCCGACCTGCGGGCCGCGGGCGGGCGGATGATCGAGCTCGCGGACGCGGACGAGGCGGTCCGGGCGGCCGACCTGGTGATCGACGGCCTGACCGGGATCGGCGGGTCCGGGGGGCTTCGGGAGCCGCACGCGTCGCTGGCGCGGGCGGCGTCCGGTTCGGGCGGGATCGTGGTGGCCTGTGACGTGCCCAGCGGCGTGGACGCGTCGTCCGGGCGGGTCGAGGGCGCCGCCGTCCGGGCGGACGTGACCGTCACGTTCGGGACGCTCAAGCCGGGCCTGCTGGTCGATCCCGGGGCTTCGCACTGCGGGGTCGTCGAGCTCGTCGACATCGGTCTCGGGCCGTACCTGGACGATCCGGACGCCGTCTCCCCGGCCGCCGAGGACGTCCGGCCGCCCGTCCCAGGTCCCGAGTCGGACAAGTACCGGCGCGGCGTGGTCGGCATCCTCGCAGGTGGCGAGGAGTTCACCGGGGCGGCGGTGCTGGCGGCGGGCGGGGCGGTGCACGGGGGAGCCGGAATGGTCCGGTTCGCGTCGGTGCGGCATGCCGTCGAGCTGGTGCGTCAGCGCTGGCCGGAGGCCGTGACCACGGTGATCGAGCCCGGTGAGAAGGCGCTGGACAAGATCGGCCGGGTGCAGGCGTGGGTGGTCGGGCCGGGGCTCGGCACCGGCGAGGACGCCGAGGGGCTGCTCCAGGCCGTCCTGTCGACCGAACTGCCCGTCCTGGTCGACGCCGACGGGCTGACCGTCCTGGCGCGGCGGCGTGATCTGCTGACCCGGGACGCGCCGACCCTGCTGACGCCGCACGCGGGGGAGCTGGCCCGGCTCCTGGCCGCGGACCGCGGGGACATCGAGGCCCGGCGGCTGGAGTTCGTCCGCGCGGCCGCGGCCGAGCTGGACGCGACGGTGCTGCTCAAGGGGTCGACGACGGTGATCGCGGAGCTGGACCGTCCGGTCCGGGTGAACCCGACCGGGACGTCCTGGCTCGCGACGGCGGGCACCGGGGACGTCCTGTCCGGTCTGACAGGCGCGATCCTGGCGGGCGGGTTGTCCACCCTGGACGCCGCCACCGCGGGCGCGTACCTGCACGGACTCGCGGCGCGCCTGGCGGCGGGAGGCCCCTCGGTGGACGCCGGGGAGGCCCCGATCGGCGCGTTCGACGTGATCACCGCGCTGCCCGCCGCGTTCCGGACCCTCTCATAGTGACGCGAACCACACGGATCACTCCGGCATCCAAGGGAGACGGGCCCCCGGACGAGGCATCGACCGGCGGCGGGCACACTGGGGTGACTATGAGTAATCCTGCGCAGGCACGCATCGACCTCGACGCGATCAGCGGCAACGTGGCCCTGATTCGCGAAGCGGCCGATGGGGCCGAGGTTATGGCGATGGTCAAGGCCGAGGCGTACGGGCACGGGCTCGTCCCGGCGGCGCGCGCGGCGCTGGCCGGCGGCGCGACGTGGCTCGGCGTGGCCAAGCTCGACGAGGGCCTGCGGCTCCGCGACGCCGGGGTGCGGGACGTCCCGGTGCTGGTCGGCCTGGCCGTGCCCGGCGAGGATTACACGCGTGCCGTCACCGAGCGGCTCGACATCGCGGTCGGCGCGCGCTGGCTGCTGGACGAGCTGACCGCCGCCGCCGAGCGCGCCGGACGGCCCGTCCGCGTCCACCTGAAGGCCGACACCGGCATGACCCGCGGCGGGGCAACCCCGGAGGACTGGCCGTCCCTGGTCGACGCGGCCCTCGCCGCCGAGGCGACCGGCCTGGTCAACGTGGTCGGGCTCATGTCGCACTTCGCCTGCTCGGACGAGCTCGACCACCCGTCGGTGCCGCGCCAGCTCACCACCTTCACCGACATGGTCGAGGCGGCGGAGAAGGCCGGGGTGCGGCCCGAGGTCCGGCACCTGGCGAACTCGGCCGCCGCGCTCACCCTGCCGGACTCCCGGTTCGACCTCGTCCGGCCCGGGATCGCGACGTACGGGCTGAGCCCGGTGCCGTCGCTCGGCTCGTTCGGCCTGCGCCCGGCGATGACGCTGACCGCCTCGACGTCCCTGGTCAAGCGGGTTCCGGCGGGCAGCGGCGTGTCCTACGGGCACACCTACACGACCGACCGCGAGACGAACCTCGCGGTCGTCCCGGCCGGGTACGGCGACGGGGTCCCCCGGCATGGCTCGAACGTGATCGACGTCCTGGCGGGCGGCAGGCGCCGCAGGATCGCCGGGCGCGTCTGCATGGACCAGTTCGTGATCGACCTCGGCGACGACGTCATCGCGGCGGGCGACGAGGTCGTCCTGTTCGGCCCCGGCGACCGCGGCGAGCCGACCGCGCAGGACTGGGCCGAGGCCCTGGACACCATTTCCTATGAGATCGTCACTCGTATCGGCGTCCGGGTGCCGCGCGTGTACGAGGGCGGCCCGGCGCTCAGCTAGGCGACGGGGTAGAGGCGACGGGGAATGGACGCGAAGCACAAGCGCAGGATGGGCGTGGCCGGGGCCGTGGCGGGCCTCGGCGCGGCCGGGGTGGGCGCCGCGGTCGGCATCCGGCACCTGGCGGTCGGACGGGTCAGGCTGCGTCCCGACCCGGACGCGGCCGAGCCGTTCGGCGGGCTGCGAGGCCGCGCGCTGACGGTGACCGCGGACGACGGCGTGCCGCTGCACGTCGAGGTGGACGGCCCGGACGAAGCGCCGCTGACCGTCGTGTTCTGCCACGGCTACACGCTCAACCAGGACGTCTGGCACTACCAGCGACGCGACCTGGCCGGCCGGCCGGCGGACGGGCGGCGCCTGCGCATGGTCTTCTGGGACCAGCGCAGCCACGGCCGGTCCGGACGCGGCGAGGCGGGCGGCGCGACGGTCGAGCAGACCGGTTCCGACCTGTACGAGGTGCTGCGCGCCACGGTCCGTCCGGGCACTCCGGTGATCCTGGCCGGGCACTCCATGGGCGGTATGTCGATCATGGCGCTGGCCGAGCGGCACCCCGAGCTGTTCGAGGACGGCCCGGACGCGCTGTGCCGGGTGCGCGGGGTCATGCTGGTCAACACCTCCGGCGGCGACCTGGCCGAGGAGATGACGCTCGGGCTGCCGCAGGCGCTGATCAAGGTCGTCCGGCCGATCGCGCCGACCGCGCTGCGCGGGCTCGGCCGGCAGGCCAGAATGGTGGACCGGGCCCGCGGCCTCGGCGCTGACCTGGCGTTCGTCGTCACCCGCCACATGGCGTTCGCTGACAAGCGGGTCAGCCCGACCGTGGTCGACTTCCTGGAGCAGATGATCCGGGCCACCCCGATCGATGTGATCGCCGAGTACTACCCGGCGCTGATGGCGCACGACAAGGCGGCGGCGCTGAAGACCGTCGGGCGCGTCCCGGTGCTGGTCCTGGCGGGCGGACGGGACCGGCTGACCCCCGCCGCGCACGGCCGCCGGATCGCCGAGGCGCTGCCGGACGCCGAGCTCGTCGAGGTCGACGAGGCGGGCCACGTGCTCCCGCTGGAGTACCCCGGCGTGGTGACCGGCTCGCTGCGCCGCCTGGTGGACCGGGTCCCGCCCGGCCCGGAGGAACGCGGCGCATGAACACGCCGCACGAACCGCGGGCGCGGCGCGTGGCCGCGCCCGAACCGCGAGCGCGGCGCGTGGACGAGGGACGCCGCGCATGACGAACGAGGGGGAGCCGATCGTGATCGAGGTGCCGACGTCCGAGGACATGCGGGCGCTGGGCGTCCGGCTGGGCGGGATGCTGCGCGCCGGCGACCTGCTGGTGCTGACCGGTGACCTCGGCGCGGGCAAGACGACGCTGACCCAGGGCATCGGCGAGGGCCTGAAGATCCGCGGGCCGGTGACCTCGCCGACGTTCGTGATCGCGCGCGTCCACCCGTCGCTGGCGGGCGGCCCGTCCCTGGTGCACGTGGACGCCTACCGGCTGGGCGGTTTCGCCGAACTGGACGACCTCGACCTGGACGCGTCGCTCGACGAGTCGGTGACGATCGTGGAATGGGGCGAGGGCCTGGCCGAGGGGCTCGCCGAGGACCGTTTGGAGATCACCATTTCGCGGGGGCCCGCCGGGGCGTCCGAAGAGCGCGCGGTAAAGATCATCGGAGTGGGCGGCCGCTGGGCGGCCGTTCTCGATGATCTTGCCTGATCAGGCCACGTTCGAATTCAGGTAAGTGGAAGGCGACCACCGCCCCGATCCATGTCGTACTCTTTGCCGGACGAAACCCGACAATTTGGATTACTGATCGGGAGTGGATCCGGTGAGTGGCAACCATCGCGGCGGTGGTCACCGCGGCTCGCGCAGCGGGGAGTACCGCTCGTTCAGCGGAGAGCCCCGCGCGGGCGGACACCGCCCCGTAGAGGGCCTTCCCGGCGAGTACGGCCGACCCACGGGCGAGTACGCCGCTCCTTCCGGTGAACACGGCGGCCGCTCCGGCGAGTACACCGGTCGTCCGGACGAGCACGGCCGCCGGTCCATCGAGTACGACGCCCGCGCCAACGAGTACGCGGCCCCTCCCAGCGAGTACGCCGCCCGCACAGGCGAACACGGCGGACGGACGGGCCAGTACGACGCCGGCCAGTACGACGCCCGCTCCGGCGACTACGCGGGCCCGTCTGGCGAGTACACGGGCCGTTCCGGCGGCTACGCGGGCCGCTCTGGCGAGTACGCGGGCCGGTCCGGCGACTACACCGGCCGCTCTGGCGAGTACGCGGGTCGTTCCGGCGACTACGCGGGTCGTTCGGGCGAGTACGACGGTCGTTCGGGTGAGCATCGGCCCCGCAGCGGCGAGTACCGGACGCGGAGCGGCAGTCACCGGGTCGTCCGGGAGCGCCGCAAGGGCAGGCGGCTCGCGGCCGTGCTGCTCGGGATCGGGGCCGGGGCGGGGGCCTGCGCGCTCGCCGCGTTCGTGGTCACCAGCGGCCTCGGCGGCCACGACCGGGGCACGACCGGGCAGGTCGTCGGCAGCACCGCCCGGACCCCGGCGGCCAAGGCGGAGAAGACCGCCGTGCCGGACGCCTGCACCCTCCTCGACACCAGGATCGCCGACCGGCTCGCGCCGCACGCCGAGCGCGGCCCCGCCGACAACTACGCCTCCAACGACCGCCAGAACCAGTGCGTCTGGGGCGTCTACAGCGGCAAGGACCAGCGGCAGCTCAGCGTCGAGATGCGCGCGATCGCCGGGACGCAGGCGCAGAGCCCGACCGACGCCGCCCGCGCCGCCTTCGTGTCCGAGCGGACCGCCGACGAGTCCGGCAAGGCGCTGCTCGGCGGCCAGGAGATCACCGACAAGAGCCGGGTGAACGGGCTCGGCGACGAGGCGTACGTCGTCTACAGCGTGGACAAGGACCAGGGCTCCGGCGCGGCCGTCACCAACGTCCGGGTCTCGAACGTGCTGGTCACCGTCCACTACTCCGGCTCGGACGGCAGCGACCCGCTCGCCACGGAATCCGCGCTCACCGGCGCCCGGGACGCCGCCCGCAGCGTCGTCGAGGCCCTCAACCAGGGCTGATCCGCCACGGATCCGCCGCCCGAGGCCGTGGCGGGCGGGGAATCAGCCTGACCACAGGTCGCACTCGACTACGCTTACAGTCCGTGCTGGTCCTGGCTTTCGACACCGCAACCGCCGCCGTCACCGTCGCGCTGACCGAGTGGACGCCGGGGGGCGAAGCACGTCCCCGCGCCGCCGTCGAGGCCATGGACGCGCGCAGACACACCGAGGTGCTGACCCCCGAGATCGCGCGGGTCCTCGGCGAGGCGGGCGCGACGCCCGCCGACCTGTCCGCGATCGTCGTGGGCGTCGGCCCCGGCCCCTACACGGGCCTGCGCGTCGGCCTGGTCACGGCGAACGCGATGGGCAAGGCGCTCGGCGTGCCCGTCCACGGCGTCTGCACGCTGGACGCCCTCGCCTGGGAGTCCCGCCGTGAGGAGCCCTTCGCCGTCGCCACCGACGCCCGCCGCCGCGAGGTGTACTGGGCCCACTACGACTCCTACGCCCGCCGCGTGACCGACCCCGCGGTCGGCCCCGCCGCCGACGTCCGCGCGAACGCGCCCGGCCTTCCGGTCATCGGCGAGGGCGCGGGCCTGTACGCCGAGGTCCTCGGCGACGCCGGGGGCCCGCTCGTGCCGTCCGCCGTCGCGATGGCCGAGCTCGCCGTCGAGCGCCTGGCCGGACGCCCCGGCCCCGCGCTGCTCCCGCCCGAGCCGCTCTACCTGCGCCGTCCGGACGCCAAGGAGCCCGGCCCCCGCAAGAAGGTGACCCGGTGAGCGCCGCGCTGCGCGGGATGACCGAGGGCGACCTGACCGCCGTCCACGTGCTCGAGCAGGCGCTGTTCCCCGAGGACGCCTGGAGCGAGGAGATGCTCCGCGAGGAGCTGGCCGACCAGCCGCGCACCCGCCACTACGTGGTCGCCGAGGACTCGGGGGAGATCATCGGCTACGCCGGGCTCGCCGCCGCGGCCGACCAGGCCGACGTGCAGACCATCGGCGTCCGCGAGGACCGGCGCGGTTCCGGCCTCGGCGCGGCGCTGCTCACCGAGCTGCTGGACGAGGCGTCCCGGCGCGGCAGCGGCCAGGTGTTCCTGGAGGTCCGCGCCGACAACGACCCCGCCCGGCGGCTCTACGAGCGGTTCGGGTTCGTCCGCGTGGGGGTGCGCAGGCGCTACTACCAGCCGTCCGGCGTGGACGCGGTCGTGATGTGCCGCGAGATGAGCCCGAAGAGGGGCCCGATCGGCTTCACCAGGGAGGAAGCATGATCCGCGACTCCGAGCCGCTGGTGCTCGGGATCGAGACGTCCTGCGACGAGACCGGGGTCGGGATCGTCCGGGGGCACACGCTGCTGGCCGACTCGATCGCCTCCAGCGTCGAGCAGCACGCCCGCTTCGGCGGGGTCGTGCCCGAGGTCGCCTCGCGCGCGCACCTGGAGGCGATGACCCCGACCGTCGAGCGGGCGCTCGAGGAGGCCGGGGTCACCTTCAAGGACATCGACGCGTTCGCGGTGACGGCCGGGCCGGGACTGCCGGGCGCGCTGATGGTCGGCGTCGCGGCGGCCAAGGCGTACGCGCTGTCGCTCGGCAAGCCGCTGTACGGCGTGAACCACCTCGCCGCGCACGTCTGCGTCGACCAGCTCGAACACGGCCCGCTGCCGAAGCCGTGCGTGGCGATGCTGGTGTCCGGCGGGCACTCGTCGCTGCTGCTCGTCCCGGACGTGTCGTCCGACGTCCGGTCCCTCGGCACCACCGTGGACGACGCGGCGGGCGAGGCGTTCGACAAGGTCGCCCGGGTGCTGGACCTCGGCTTCCCCGGCGGCCCGGTGATCGACCGGATGGCCCGCGAGGGCGACCCGGCGGCGATCGCGTTCCCGCGCGGCAAGTACGCCGACGGCACCTACGACTTCTCGTTCTCCGGCCTGAAGACGGCCGTGGCGCGCTGGGTCGAGGCGAAGGAGCGGGCCGGGGAGCCGGTCCCGGTCGCCGACGTCGCCGCGTCCTTCCAGGAGGCCGTCGTGGACGTGCTGACCCACAAGGCCCTCAAGGTCTGCAAGGACAACGGCGTCAAGGACCTGCTCATCGGCGGTGGCGTGGCGGCGAACTCGCGCCTGCGCGCGCTCGCGCAGGAGCGCTGCGACCGCGCCGGTGTCCGCCTGCGGGTGCCGCGGCCGAAGCTGTGCACCGACAACGGCGCGATGGTCGCCGCGCTCGGCTCCGAGCTGGTCGCGAACGGGCTCGCCCCGTCCGACCTGGGCCTGCCCGCCGACTCCAGCCTCCCGATCGACACCGTCACCCTCTGAACCCGGGCGGGACCCGCTAGAGCAGGGTCGCAAGGTAGGTCTCGGCCCGGATCGCGTCCCCTTCGGACAGGACGCGTCCGGGCTCCTCGGGCAGCAGGTCGAGCACGCAGGCCAGGTCCCAGTACGGGTCCTGGTCGTGGCCGCCCGCGACCTGGTCGAAGCACTCCCGGAAGCGGTCGGCGACGGCCACGCCGTAGCGCAGCGCGAGCCGCAGCCGCATCTGCCCGACGTCCACGCCGGCCGGGCCGGACGACGCGTCCGACCAGTCCACGACGCCGGTGAGCCTGCCGCGCGACCACAGCGTGTTGTCCGGGTGGTAGTCGCGGTGGACGAACCGGGACGGCGCGTCCGGCACGGGCCCGGACGCGACCTCGCACGCCCGCTCCCACAGCTCCGGACGCGTCGCGTGCTTCGGCGGACGCCGCAGGTCGGGCCGGTTGCGCGGGACGTACGGCGGCATCGAGGCCGCGCCGCGCAGCGCGTGCACCGGCAGCAGCGCCGCGGCCAGCTGGATCAGGACCTCCGGCAGGTCGTCCGGGACGGGCCGGGGCGGGTGCCCGGGAAGCCGGGTGAGCAGCAGCGCGGGCGCGTCGCAGTGCGCGCCCGCCGGGTCTGCGGCGACCAGCGACGGCGTCGGGATCTCGCAGGCGGCGAGCAGGGCCAGCGCGGCGATCTCGCGCTCGGGCGAGTACTCGCAGTCGGCGAAGGCCGCGCCGGGCCCGTCGGACGCGAGCGGGTCGCGCGGCAGCCAGCGGCGCAGCACCAGCCGGTGCTCGCTGCCCGAGCCGCTCTCCACCACCAGTGCGTGGTTGGCGTGCGCGGTTCCGCCGGGCAGCGGCCGGATCGCGCGGATCTCGGCGCCCCGGCCGAAGCACTCGCGCACCCAGCCGAGGGTGGCCGTGCTCGGCGGTGCGCCGACGAAGAGGCTGAGGGCCGGGGCGAGGGCCGGGGAGCGGGTCACGAGATCCATGAAAACGGATTCAGGCATGTATCGAGGGTGATTTGACGAAGGCGGAACGTGAGGACGCGCACGTCGCGGGGGCGGGGCGTCGCCGCGCGCGCCGTCCGTCCGCGCGTCCGGGACACCCCGCCCCCGGCGGTGCTGCTCAGTCCTTGCCCCCGTCGCGGCGCGGGCGCAGCAGCGCCTCGGCCAGGGCGAGCATGGTCTCCTCCAGCGTGGACAGCCGCTTGAGCACGTCCTCGTGCACCGCCGTCATCTGCTTGGTGACGTCGCCGTGCACGTTGTCGACCTTGCGGCCGACCTCGCCCTGGACGTCCTCGAACCGGCGGCCCAGCGCCTCCTGCACGGCCTCGGCGCGACGCGTGACCTCCTCCTGGACGCCGTCGACGCGGCGGGTGAACTCCTCCTGGACGCCGCCGACCCGGCGGGACACGTCCTCGTGGATCGAGTCGACCTGCTTGGTGACGTCCTCGTGGATGTCGTCGATCCGCTTGGACACGTCGTCGTGCACTCCGCTGACCTGCCGCGACACCTCGTTGTGGACGGACTCGACCTGCTTGGTGACGTCGGTGTGCACCGACTCGACCCGGCGGGACACGATGTCGACCTGGGTGGTGAACTCCAGCAGCGCGGAGTCGACCTTGCGGGTGACCTCCTCGTGGATGCCCTCGATCCGGTCGCGGACGTCCTCGTGGACGTTCTCGAACCGCCGGGAGAACTCGTCCATCCGCTTGGCGACGTCGCTGTAGGCCGTCCTGGCGATCTGCGACATGGTCGCCTTCACCTCGTCCCGGTCGGGCCGGGCGCGCAGCTCCTCGATCAGCGGGTCGACCGCGTCGGCGAGGTGCTTCTCCAGCGCGTCGAACCGGTCGCTGTGGTCCATGACCGGACGCTGCACCAGCTCGGCGACCTTGCGGTGCAGCTCGCCGGTCTCCAGCGTGGCGGGCAGCCGCCCGATCCGCTCGTTGACGCCGTCGATCCGGTCGTCCACGCCCTCGAACCGGCCGTCCAGGCCCTCGAGCTTGCCCGACAGCCCGGCGAGCCGGCCGTCGAGCCCGCCCAGCCGCCCGTCCAGGCCGTCGAGGCGTCCTCCGACGCCCTCGACGCGGCCGTTGACGGCCTCCAGGCCCTGCTCGACGCGATCGGCCATCTCACCGAGGGACTGGTCGACGCGGGTGGTCACGCCGTTGATGGAATGCTCCAGCCGCTCCGCCCGGTGCCCCATCTCCGCGAGGGACTTGTCCAGCCGGTTGAAGCGGACGGAGGCGGCCTCCATGCTTCCTTGCAGCTTGTCGAGCCGCTTGGCCATGTCCTCGATGCGTTGCGTCGCCTGCCGGGTGGCGTCGGCCATGTCCTGGGCGTTGTCGAGCACGGCCTGCATGCGGGTGAGGCCCTCGTCGACGTTCTCGGCGACCACGCCGACATCGGCCCACAGCGCCGGCAGTTCGGCGACCGGCTTGACCCGCTCGCCGACCGCCTCGATGTGCTCCGCGAGCCCCTCGGCCCACTCCGGAGGCTTGCTGGACAGGTCGTCGACCTGTCCGCGGACGCTGTCGAGCTGCCCGGTGAGGCCGCTGAGCTCGCGCTCGCGCACCTCGCGGAGCAACCACTCCATCCCCTCCAGGCGCTGCCGGATCTCGTCCAGGACCTGTCCCTGTGAACGCTGTTCGTAGACATGGTCCTGCGCCGCACGGGCGAGCAACTCCCGCATCCGGTCCGAGACCGGTTGACCCCCCGTCTGCAGGAAGTTGTGATTCGTTTCCACCCGATGCTCCTTCGTGTGCCGACGCGGCGAAATGGCGCAACGGCAGTGATTTCTGAACGCCTCACTGTAGTGCGTGCCGGGGGCGGCGATATGCACTAGCAAGGAAAATTACGAGTTCTGTGGAATGAGCTTTGTCGCCCTACTGGAGAGTTAGGTCACCGATCATCCCGGCCGGGGTTTTCTCCCCGGTTCGGTCAAGGTTCCGCCAGTTGCGGCGGCGCCGTCCCCGGTACGGACGGGCAAGCCGTCCGCGTGCGGGCCCGCCGGGGTGCGGCACAAGTCCGCACATCTCGCCGAACATCCTCGTCCCGGTAGTGGCGGGGATGGTCGGTCGGCGGGCCGCGCACCCGTACGGCGAGAAACCGTCACGTGCGTGGCCGACCATTCCAGGATGGCATTTCGAGGCGCTCTCGAAGGCAGGTGCGACGCGCCGATCAGGCCATTGTGTCAAATGACCTTGGCGGGCGCGCTGCAATCATTGGCTAACGCGATGCCGGAATGCGCGCACTATTTGCGTGATCGTGGTGCGCCGCGCGGTCCGGCTTGGCCGCCGGAAGCGATGTGAAGATCATTGGGCTGGATTAGCCCGCAGGACGCGCGAGGACGGCCACCGGGTCGTCGCCGACGCGGGTCAGCACGAGGACGACCTCGCCGCCGCCCGCGGCCCCCCGCCGGCCGCCGCCGAAGCCGAGATCGCGGCGCAGCCGCTCGACGTCCCCGGCGAAGCCGCGCTTCTTGATCGTCAGGATCCCGGCGCCGCGCCGTCGCAGCTCCGCCCGGAGCCGCTTGAGCGAGAACGGCAGCACGTCGTCGATCTCGTAGGACGCCCCGAACGGGGTCTCCTTCAGGGTGTCGGACGTGATGTACGCGATACGCGGGTCGACCAGCCCTCCGCCGACCATCGCCGCGACCTCCGCGACCAGATGCGCCCGGATGACCGCTCCGTCCGGCTCGTACAGATACCGTCCCCAGCCCCGGATCTCCGGCTCGCCGAGCCCGTCGTCCGGCACCAACGTCACCGTCCCGGCGTCCGCGTCCGCCGGGGAGTACGTGGATCCCTGCGCGGACGGGATGAGGGTCGCGCGGCGGCGGACGGTCCCGGCGAGGTCGCCGAGCCAGAGGGCGGCCTCCTTCACGTCCCCGCCGACCGAGATCCACTCGGCTTCCGCGCCGTCCGGCACGGCCTCGTGCGGGATGCCCGGCGCGACCTTCACGCACGCGGCCGGGACGCTCTGGGCCATCTCCAGGACGACGTCCAGCGGCGGCTCGTACGCGCGCGGGTCGAAGATTCGTCCGCGCGCGGTCCGTCGGCCGGGATCGGCGAACACCGCGCCGTGCCCGGACGGATCGGCCGCCGTCCCGTCGCCCACCCGGACGGAGGCCAGCTCGTCCACGCCGAAGGCCGCGAGGTTGGCCCGTGCGACCTCGGCCGTGAGCGGATCCAGCTCGACGCCGTCGCCCGGCACCCCGGCCAGGGCGCGCCCGACGAGATCGGCCCCGATCCCGCAACCGACTTCCAACGTGCGGTGAATCTTTGGCAAAGCCGCGAAGCGCCGGGCCCGGTGGGAGGCCACGCCGGCGCGCGTTGACTGCTCCAGTCCGGCCGGAGTGAAGAACATGCGGGACGCGTCGTCCCCGAACTTGGCGCGCGCCCGCTCCCGCAGCCGGAGCTGGGTCAGCGCGGCGTTGACCAGCTCGGCCGGGAACCGGCCGCGCAGCCGCGTGGCGGTCGCGAGCAGGCCCGCCTCGGTCAGGTCGGCGCCGTCCGCCTCGGCGAGCAGGTCCCGGCCGAGCGGTGTCAGCAGGTCGCGGAACGCCTCGGTGTCCATAGCCTGGACGGTAGCGCCCGCGCGGGAGCACCCGTGCGGCGCGACCATGGCAGACCAGGCGTCCGCCTGCTCCGAAGGGCCGTGCCGGAAGGCCGGGGGCCGCCCTGGGGGACCGGACGCGGAGGACGAAGGAACGGGCTCGGCGCGGTTCGTGTTGACGGCTTACCGGGTCGGGCATAGTCTCCATGACTGGCACTCTCAGTGTGAGAGTGCCAAACAGCGACAAGGTCGGTCTGGCACCCGCGACGACAGGCCGGTCCAGGGTCGCCTCTCTGTCATCTGTGCTGGTCGGCCCGTGAGGCCGGCCGAGGACCAATCGAAGGGGAGGTCTGATCGTGACGACCGCCACCAAGGTTGCTCTCAAGCCGCTTGAGGACCGCATCGTCGTCCAGCCGCTTGAGGCCGAGACCACCACCGCGTCGGGTCTGGTCATTCCGGACACCGCCAAGGAGAAGCCGCAGGAGGGCACCGTCCTCGCTGTGGGACCGGGTCGTGTCGACGACAAGGGCCAGCGCGTCGAGCTCGACGTGAAGGTCGGCGACGTCGTGCTGTACAGCAAGTACGGCGGCACCGAGGTCAAGTACAACAACGAGGAGTACCTCGTGCTCTCGGCTCGCGACGTTCTCGCGATCATCGAGAAGTAATCACCGAGACGTGATGCACCCGCCCCGTCCGGCCGCCGTTGGCGGGCGGTCGGGGCGGCGCGCTTGATAGAGGAGATCAACCGCATGGCGAAGATCCTGGAATTCGACGAGGACGCTCGCCGGGCTCTTGAGCGCGGCGTCAACGCTCTCGCGGACGCCGTCAAGGTGACGATCGGCCCGCGCGGCCGCAACGTCGTCATCGACAAGAAGTTCGGCGCGCCGACCATCACCAACGACGGCGTCACCATCGCCCGCGAGGTGGAGCTCGAGAACCCGTACGAGAACCTCGGGGCTCAGCTCGCCAAGGAAGTGGCGACCAAGACCAACGACATCGCCGGTGACGGCACCACCACCGCGACCGTGCTCGCCCAGGCGCTCGTGCGCGAGGGCCTGCGCAACGTCGCGGCCGGCGCGTCCCCGCTGTCGCTGAAGCGCGGCATGGACGCCGCCGCCCAGTACGTGTCCGACAAGCTCCTCAAGACCGCCCGCGAGGTGGAGGAGAAGAGCGAGATCGCGCACGTCGCGACCATCTCCGCGCAGGACGCCAAGATCGGCGAGCTGATCGCCGAGGCGTTCGAGAAGGTCGGCAAGGACGGCGTCATCACCGTCGAGGAGGCCCACACCATGGGCCTCGAGCTGGAGTTCACCGAGGGCCTCCAGTTCGACAAGGGCTACCTGTCCCCGCACATGGTGACCGACCCCGAGCGCATGGAGGCCGTCCTCGAGGACGCCTACGTGCTGATCGTGGACGGCAAGATCGGCAACGTGCAGGAGTTCCTGCCGCTGGCCGAGAAGGTCGCGCAGACCAAGAAGCCGCTGCTGGTCGTGGCCGAGGACGTCGAGGGCGAGGCCCTGGCGCTGCTCGTCGCCAACAAGATCCGCGGCACCTTCCTGTCCGTCGCGGTCAAGGCCCCCGGCTTCGGCGACCGCCGCAAGGCGATGCTCGGCGACATGGCCGTCCTCACCGGCGGCCAGGTCGTGTCCGAGGCGCTCGGCCTCAAGCTCGACACCATCGGCATCGAGGACCTCGGCCGCGCCCGCCGCATCACGGTGGACAAGGACGCCACCACCATCGTGGACGGCGAGGGCAGCGCCCAGGAGATCTCCGACCGGGTCAACCAGATCAAGGTCGAGATCGACAACTCCGACTCCGACTGGGACCGCGAGAAGCTCCAGGAGCGCCTCGCCAAGCTGTCCGGCGGCGTGTGCGTCCTGCGCGTCGGCGCCGCGACCGAGGTCGAGCTCAAGGAGAAGAAGCACCGCCTGGAGGACGCCATCTCGGCGACCCGCGCGGCCATCGAGGAGGGCATCGTCTCCGGCGGCGGCTCCGCCCTGGTGCACGTCGCCAAGGAGGGCTTCGAGGACCTCGGGCTCACCGGCGACGAGGCCACCGGCGCCGAGGCCGTCCGCCGCTCCCTGGTGGAGCCGCTGCGCTGGATCTCCGAGAACGCGGGCCAGGAAGGCTACGTCGTGGTCTCCAAGGTCCAGGAGCTCAACGCGGGCCACGGCTTCAACGCCGCGACCGGCGTCTACGGCGACCTGATCGCCGAGGGCGTCATCGACCCGGTCAAGGTCACCCGCTCCGCCGTCACCAACGCCGCGTCCATCGCCGGCATGCTCCTCACCACCGAGGTTCTCGTCGTCGAGAAGCCCGAGGAAGAGGAAGCCGCCACCGGCGGCGGTCACGGCCACGGCCACGGGCACGGCCACTGAATTTGATTGAACCTCAGGCTCCGCGTCCTCGCCTGGCGGCTCGGACACGGCCCTGAAGTTCGTGCGAGTGCGGCATCGCTTCGCGATCAACCGGGCGGGGGTTCGCCTTCGGCGTCGCCCCCGCCCGGTTGGTAACGCACTCGCGTGCGCATGCAGGTCCCCGTTCTCGGACGGGGACCTTTTGCGTTTCCCGGGGCGAGCAGCTTCCCGGGACGCGCAGCTTCTGGGGCGAGCAGCTCCTGGGACGAGTAGCTCCTGGCGTGTGCAGCCCACGTACTCGTCCTGATTCCGCACGGTTGTGGGGCTTTGCGGGTGCTCGTGCTGATTCATGTGCGGCTTCACGTGCGTATTCCCGTGCGCGCGAAAGGGGCACGGAGAGGGGTCGGCTGACCGCGTTTCGTGCTATTCGAGCGGCTCGTCCATGCACTGTGACCATTCCGTTGCCGTGGACAGTGGAGACAGGTCCGGGCCCGCTGGGCATCATGCTCTACGTGACCGAGGGAAGCTTCGCCGGGACGACGACCGCGCGCGCTACCGAACCCTCGGGGGGTCCTGCTCCGCCGGGACCCGCCGACGGCGGGCACGAGGGGCGGCTGCTGAGGTCCGTCCCGGGCCGGGTGCCACGCCCGGCGAGTCCGCCGGACGGCGACATGCGGGAGCTGACCAGCCTCGCCGTGCAGGGGGATCCGGCCGCGATCGAGGTGCTGATCGCGGAGGTGCGGCCGATGGTCGTGCGGTACTGCCGGGCCCGGCTCGGACGGGTCTCGGGGCAGTACCACATCGCCGACGACGTGGCCCAGGAGGTCTGCATCGCGGTGCTGTCGGCGCTGCCGCGCTACCGCGACATGGGACGCCCGTTCGCCTCGTTCGTGTTCGGCATCGCCGCGCACAAGATCGCCGACGCGCTGCGCAGCGCGGTGCGCGCCGCCGTCCCGACCGAGGACCTGCCGGACGGTCCGGACGAGGGGCCCGGCCCGGAGGAGACGGTCGTCCGCTACATCGAGGCGCAGCGCGCCCGCGACCTGCTCACGCGGCTCCCCGACCACCAGCGCGAACTGGTGCTGCTGCGGGTCGTCGCCGGGCTGTCGGCGGAGGAGACCGGTAATGTGCTCGGCATGTCCGCGGGGGCCGTCCGGGTCGCCCAGCACCGTGCCCTCGCCCGGCTGCGCGCGATGGCACGAGAGGAGTCGATCGCTTGACGGAACGGAGCCGTGGCGCCCCGGATCCGGCCGAGCCCCCCTGTCGGGACGACGCCCCCACCGGCTCGGCCGACCTGTCCGCGCTGTACGGCACCGACGCGCTGATCGACGCCCTCGCGGCGCGCGCCCCTCTGTCCCCGGTCTCGGATCGGCGGTTCCCGTCCGGCCCGGACCCCGTGTTGGGCCTGCTCGGCGCGTTGATCGCCGAGGTGGACGAAGGGCTGCCGTCCACGCCCGGCGTCCGGCCGACCGTTGAGACCCGCCATGGGGCGGATGCCCTGTCCGGCGAGAGCGGCCGTTCCGGGGCGGACGGCGTGTCCGGCCGGGACGGCGACGGGGACGTGCCCGACCAGCAGGGGAGCGGGGCGTCGAGGCGGGCGCCGCGCACGATCGTGGCGCTCGGAGTCGTGGGCGCGGTCCTGGCCACGACCGGCGTCGCGGCGGCGGGCGGTGGGCTGACGGGGAGTCCGACGGCCACGTCCGCGGCCCGGATCGCCGGGGAGCCCGGGGCGTCCCGGCAGATGAAGAGCGATGAGCACGGCGTCTCGTCCGCCAAGCCGAAGGCGCCTGCCGGACGCGGTCCGGGGAGGACGCCGCGGAAGCGCGCGCACGAGGAGAAGCTCCGTGCCGGACGATCCGGTACGGAGGCGTCTGGGAAGCGTGGGCCGTCGGACGAGGAACGGCTCAGGAAGCGGCTGGACGAGCTGCTGCACGCGCACCCACCGCAGCGTCCTCAGGCGCATCCCGATCCGGCCGAGCAGCTGCGGCGTCGACTGGAGGAGCTCCGTCGGCGTGTCGAACGCGGGATCGACGAGCAGTCGCGGGACCGGCGGCGGCGCCCGTGAACTCCCGCCCCTGGTCTCAGGGGCGGGTGGTCGAGGTGGTCCTCGTGCCGCCGATGGGACGCGGGGCGGTCGTGGCGCCGGCGGGCGTCAGGAGTTGCCCTCCTCGCTGTCGATCACGCCGTCCACGTAGCCGCGGGCGTACTCCCAGCTGACGTAGTCGACGGGGTCGGGTGCGAGGGCCGGCTCGTGGACCCGCGGGAGGCCCTCGTCCAGCAGGTGGCGCAGGTTGCCGTGCAGCAGATCCCAGTCGATGTAGTGGATCTTGCCGCAGTCACCGCAGTCCACGGTCAGGCCGCGGACGCCGAGCGGCTCCAGCAGAGCGCGAAAGACCTCCAGGTCGGCGAGGTCGGCGAGCACGTCCTCGCGCTCCGCCACACTGAGCGGAGCGACGTCCTCCCCGGGGTCGCCGAGCGAGGCGGCCGGATCCTCCGGGTCGCCGGCGAACGGGTCGAGCGGGGCATCGTCGTGCACGACTCCACGCTACTGCGCCGCCCCCGCCGAGGTGCACCCCCCGGTCTCCTCTGAGCGCGAACGCCTGCCGCGCGTGGAGCCCGGGACGCGTGGGAAGGGCCGTTCGGAAGGGAATGCGAAGGCGGCCCGAGTCGTTGCACACCGTAATCGGGGCGCGGTGGACGTGTCGCGAAAACCACCCTCGGCGTGCCGGGAACGGGCCGGGCGGGCGGGCGGCACGCCTTACCATGGATGGCACACCGCCGTGACCCGCGTGCCACGTTGACCTGGTCGGATACCGCGCAAGGAGCCGTCATGAACCCCGCAGCAGAGCCCGCCAAATTCCTCCCGACGGGGCTGACCTTCGACGACGTGCTCCTGCTTCCGGGGTATTCGGACCTGCAGCCCGGCGAGGCCGACACGACGACCCGGCTGACCCGCGACATCTCGCTGCGCATCCCGCTGATCTCGGCCGCGATGGACACCGTCACCGAGGCGCGCACCGCGATCGCGATGGCCCGCCAGGGCGGTATCGGCGTGCTGCACCGCAACATGTCGATCGAGGAGCAGGCGAGCGAGGCCGACAAGGTCAAGCGGTCCGAGGCCGGGATGATCACCAATCCGGTGACCTGCCTGCCAGACGCGACGCTCGCCGACGTCGAGGAGATGTGCGCCCGGTACCGGATCTCCGGCGTTCCGGTGACCGACGTGCGGGGCGTCCTGGTAGGCATCGTGACGAACCGGGACATGCGGTTCGAGACGGACCTGGCCCGGCCCGTCCGCGAGGTGATGACGGCGATGCCGCTGATCACCGCGCCCGTCGACGTGGCCAAGGACGAGGCGTTCCGGCTGCTCGCCACCAACAAGATCGAGAAGCTGCCGCTGGTGGACGACCAGAACCGGCTGCGCGGCCTGATCACGGTCAAGGACTTCACCAAGAGCGAGCAGTACCCCGTGTCCAGCAAGGACGCCGGGGGCCGGCTGCTGGTCGCCGCCGCGGTCGGCGTCGGCGAGGACGCGGTCCGGCGCGCGGACGCGCTGATCGAGGCCGGCACCGACGTGGTCATCGTGGACACCGCGCACGGCCACTCCAAGGGCGTCGCCGACACCATCGCCACGATCAAGGCGAACGCCGGGCACGTCCAGGTCGTCGGCGGCAACATCGCCACCTACGCGGGCGCGAAGGCGCTGGCCGAGGCGGGCGCGGACGCGGTGAAGGTCGGCGTCGGGCCCGGCTCGATCTGCACCACCCGCGTGGTCGCCGGGGTCGGCGTCCCGCAGATCACCGCCATCTTCGAGGCGGCCCGGGCGGCCAAGGAGGCCGGGATCCCGGTGATCGGCGACGGCGGCATCCAGTACTCCGGCGACATCGCCAAGGCGATCGTCGCGGGCGCCGACACGGTCATGCTCGGTAGCCTGCTCGCGGGCATCGAGGAGTCGCCCGGCGAGCTGATCTTCGTCCACGGCAAGCAGTACAAGTCGTACCGCGGCATGGGCTCGCTCGGCGCGATGCGCAACCGCGAGCGCGGCGGCTCGTTCTCCAAGGACCGGTACGCCCAGGCGGACGTGTCGTCCGAGGAGAAGCTGATCCCCGAGGGCGTCGAGGGCCAGGTGCCCTACCGCGGCCCGCTCGCGAACGTCGCGCACCAGCTGGTCGGCGGCCTGCACCAGTCGATGTGGTACGCGGGCACCCGTACCATCCCCGAGCTCCAGCGCGGCGGGCAGCTGATGCGGATCTCCAGCGCAGGCCTGCGGGAGAGCCACCCGCACGACATCCAGATGACCGTCGAGGCCCCGAACTACCAGGGCCGCTGACCGGCGGTAGTCTCACGGGCGTGTTCTCCGGTCTCGCGGGGAATGCCGTAGACCATGGCGTCCGCCGCTCGCGCGACGGACGCCGCCAAGCGACACCAAGACTGGGGAAAAGGAACCGCTGTGGCTGCTGAGGTGGAGATCGGCCGGGGGAAGAGCGGCCGCCGGGCCTATGCGTTCGACGAGATCGGAATCGTGCCGTCCCGCCGGACGCGCGACCCCGAGGAGGTCAGCGTCGCCTGGCAGATCGACGCCTACCGGTTCGAGATGCCGCTGGTCGTGGCACCGATGGACAGCGTCGTCTCGCCCGCGACGGCGATCGCGGTGGGCCGCCTCGGCGGCCTGGCCGTGCTCGACCTCGAGGGCCTGTGGACCCGCTATGAGAACCCCGAGCCGCTGCTGGCCGAGATCGCGTCGCTGGACGACGTCCGCGCCACCCAGCGGCTGCAGGAGATCTACTCCGCGCCGATCAAGGAGGAGCTGATCGGCCGCCGGATCGCCGAGGTCCGCGAGGCGGGCGTGACGGTCGCGGCGCGGCTGTCCCCGCAGCGCACGGCGCAGTTCCACAAGGCCGTGATCGACGCCGGGGTCGACCTGTTCGTGATCCGCGGCACCACGGTCTCGGCCGAGCACGTGTCCGGGCGCGCCGAGCCGCTGAACCTCAAGCAGTTCATCTACGACCTGGACGTCCCGGTCATCGTCGGCGGCTGCTCCACCTACACCGCCGCCCTGCACCTGATGCGGACGGGCGCGGCGGGCGTGCTGGTCGGCTTCGGCGGCGGCTCGGGCCACACCACCCGCACGGTGCTGGGCGTGGCCGTCCCCATGGCGACCGCGGTGGCCGACGTCGCCGCCGCGCGCCGCGACTACATGGACGAGTCGGGCGGCCGCTACGTCCATGTCATCGCGGACGGCGGCATGACCAACTCGGGCGAGATCGCCAAGGCGTTCGCCTGCGGCTCGGACGCCGTGATGGTCGGCTCCCCGTTCGCCCGCTCGACCGAGGCCCCCGGCCGCGGCTACCACTGGGGCTCCGAGGCGCACCACGGCGACGTCCCGCGCGGCACCCGCCTCGACCTCGGCACGATCGGCACCCTGGAGCAGATCCTGCACGGCCCGTCCCACGTGGCGGACGGCTCGATGAACCTCATCGGAGCCCTCCGCCGCTCGATGGCCACGGCCGGCTACACCGAGCTGAAGGACTTCCAGCGCGTCCAGGTCGTGGTCGCGCCGCACGGTCACTGACGCTTCTCAGATTTTTTCGCATTCGAGCGGCCTCGCCCCCAACGGGCGGGGCCGCTCGCACGTTGTTAAGGGTGAGGGGCGCGGGGAGGACGGTGCGCGGGCCGTCACGGAGGCGGGGGTGATGTCGGGGGCGCGTGCGGGGGACGGAGAGCGCTGGTCGTTGTGGGGTGTTCGGTGGCGAGTTGGGGAGAGGGGTGAGAATTTCAAGATTTGTCAGGAGTGTGGCGGGACGGTGCTGGAGGGCGGTCAGTCGAAGGATCTTTGCAGGTCGGAGCAGGTGTGGCCGCTCTCGGGGTGCGCCGATGCCGGCGTGATGGGCGCCGGTGAGCCGGGCTCGGACGTGGGTGGCGGTGGCTCGCGGGTGGGACGCTCCTTACTGTTGGGTAGGAAACGGTGCTGATGACCGGGTGCAAGGGGGAGACGCGATGACGGGATCACCGGTGACCGCTCTCGGGAGCTCACGACTAGGGCCCGCCGAGCGTGCGGCGGCCCTGGACGAGATGGTCCGCGAGGAGTACGACGTCGTGGTGGTCGGCGGTGGGATCGTCGGCGCGGGCGCGGCGCTGGACGCCGCCACCCGCGGCCTGTCGGTCGCCGTGGTCGAGGCGCGCGACTTCGCCTCGGGCACCTCGTCCCGGTCGTCCAAGCTGATCCACGGCGGGCTGCGGTACCTGGAGCAGTACAACTTCGAGCTGGTCCGCGAGGCGCTGACCGAGCGCAGCCTGCTGCTCCAGCAGATCGCGCCGCACCTGGTGCGGCCGGTGCCGTTCCTGCTGCCGACCACGCACCGGGTGTGGGAGCGCGGGTACTTCGGCGCGGGCGTGGCGCTGTACGACGCACTGTCGTTCCAGATGGGCAGCACCCGGGGCGTCCCGGGGCACCGGCACCTGACCCGGCGCGGTGCGCTGAAACTGGCCCCGTCGCTGCGCAAGGACTCGTTCGTTGGAGCGATCCAGTACTGGGACGCCCAGATGGACGACGCCCGCTACGTGATGATGGTGCTGCGCACGGCCGCCGAGTACGGCGCGCGGATCGCCTCGCGCACCCAGGTCACCGGCTTCCTGCGGGAGGGGGAGCGGGTCACCGGCGTGAAGATCCGCGACCTGGAGTCCGGCACCACCGGTGAGGTGCGCGCGAAGCAGGTCGTCAACGCCACCGGGGTGTGGACCGACGACATCCAGGAGCTGGTCGGCGGGCGCGGGCAGATCCACGTCAAGGCGTCCAAGGGCATCCACCTGGTGGTGCCGAAGGACCGGATCCACTCGGCGACCGGGATCATTCTGCGCACCGAGAAGTCCGTGCTGTTCGTCATCCCGTGGGGACGCCACTGGATCATCGGCACCACCGACACCGCCTGGGACCTGGACCGCGCGCACCCCGCCGCGTCCAAGGCCGACATCGACTACGTCCTCGACCACGTCAACTCCGTCCTGAACACGCCGCTCACGCACGACGACGTGGAGGGCGTGTACGCGGGGCTGCGGCCGCTGCTGACCGGCGAGACCGAGGAGACGTCCAAGCTGTCGCGCGAGCACGTCGTCGCGCACCCGGTGCCGGGGCTGGTGCTGGTCGCGGGCGGCAAGTTCACCACCTACCGGGTGATGGCCAAGGACGCCATCGACGCGGTCGTCCACGGCCTGGACGGCCGGATCGCCGAGTCCTGCACCGACCGGGTCGCGCTCGTGGGCGGGGACGGGTTCGTCCCGATGTGGAACGCGCGGCACCGGCTCGCGGCGCGGTCCGGGCTGCACGTCGCGCGGATCGAGCACCTGCTGCACCGCCACGGCACGCTGACCGACGACCTGCTCCGGCTGATCGCCGAGAAGCCCGACCTCGGCCGTCCGCTGGCCGGCGCGGACGACTACCTGCGCGCCGAGATCGTCTACTCCGCGACCCACGAGGGCGCCCGCCACCTGAACGACGTCCTGGCCCGCCGCACCCGCATCTCCATCGAGACCTGGGACCGCGGCGTCGGCGTCGCCGAGGAGGCCGCCGACCTGCTCGCCCCCGTCCTCGGCTGGTCCGAGGCCCAGCGCGACCGCGAGATCGAGTACTACCGCAAGCGCATCGAGGCCGAACGCGACTCCCAGACCCAGGACGGCGACCAGGAGGCCGACGCCCGCCGCCGGGGCGCCCCCGACATCGTCCCCGTCACCGCCCCCTGACCTCCCGCCCGCCCCACGTCACGCACCTCAGCCCCAGGCCAGGCCAGGCCTGGGGCTGAGGTGGTTCCGGGAGCTGGTCGAGGCCGTGTCGGTGTCCTGTGTGATTTCGGCTGCTCCGGGTGGGGCGGGACGGCGGGCCGCGTGGGCCTGTTGGGGGAGTTTGTCTGGGTTTCTGGGGTGGATTGTTGGCGGGCTGGGACGGCGGGTGGTCTTGGCGGCGAGAAGTGTCGCTTCGGGGGATTTTCGAGGGGGTGGATTGTTGGTAATGTCCCGATCTCGTCGTGTTCGATTGACGGGGGAGTCTCTTGCGACGTGTCGCTCTTGGTTTGAGTGGGCTGGTCGTTGCGGGCGCGTTGACGGGGTTGGGCACCGCTTCCGCCGCGGCGGAGGGGGTGCGTCCGGCGGCCACCTCGGGGGGTGGGTCGCGGGTCGCGGCTCCAACCCGGGAGGTGCCCGTGACCGGCGCCCGGCGCGTGTACGTCACGCAGGGGCCGCGGTTCAATCTGCCCAGCAAGGACAAGCTGAAGGCCGGAGCGCTCGACCTCTACTTCAAGAGCCTGATCCAGCACACGCCCGCGAAAGAGGAGATCGACGTCTCCCTGTTCCGGCTGCGTGAGTTGAGCATGGCGAAGGAACTCGTCGCGGCGAAGAAGCGCAACGTGCGGGTGCGGGTCGTCATCGACAACGACTCGCTCTCCCAGGACCGGAACGTGTACGACTACCTGGCCAAGAACCTGGGGACGAACACGAGCGCGTCGTCCTGGATCGTGGTGTGTCCGAAGGGGCGGGGCTGCATCGCGCCGTCCGAACAGGGCGTCTGGGCCAAGAACCACAACAAGTTCTACGCGTTCTCGCGCACGTACGACTCGCGGAACGTGGTCGTGCAGACGTCCGGGAACGCGACCGGCGGCATGTACGCGGACTACAACGACGCCTACACGCTCGTCGACACCAAGCTCTACGCGACGTACCGCAGCTACTTCTACGCGCTGGCCAGGCGCCAGGCGAACGGGGACTACTACCGGCAGACCTGGTCGGGCAAGCGCGCGGTCGCGTTCTTCCCGAAGGCGTCCGGTGACCCGGTCCTGGACGTCCTGAACCGGGTGCGGTGCTCGGCGGGGACGAAGATCCGGCTGTCCAGCGGCATCTTCAACCGCACCGAGGTCGCCAGGACGCTGTCGCGGCTGGACGACCAGGGCTGCGACGTGCAGGTGGTCGCCACGACCTTCGGGACCAGCGCACTGAAGGAGCTCAGCAAGGCCGGGGCCCACGGCGGGCCGAACGTGCACTACTTCACCGGCGAGGCGGCGGGCAAGGCCCACTCCAAGTACCTGCTGATCGACGGGTACTACAACGGCGGCCGCCACCGCATCATCCTCACCGGTAGCCACAGCTACACGTGGGACGCGCTGCGGCACAACGACGAGGCGATGCTGAGCCTCATGGACAGTTCGGCGTTCCCCGCCTACACCTCCAACTTCGGGACGGTCTTCGGCGCGGCCACGGGCACGTTGTCGATCTTGCCGGGTGTCCAGGCGACGGGCAACGCCCCGATCGCGGCGGCCGGCGCGTCCGACGACTGAGGCTCGGCCGGCAGGCGGAATCCGGGCCGCGTCCGAGCAGTGCGGACGCGGCCCGGACCTGTGATCAGTCCTCGCCGAGGATGAGGCGCATCGCCGTCCCGTACAGCTCGGCCGGGACGCGGTCGGGGTCCAGCAGGTGCTGGAGGGACAGGCCCGCGTCGAGGGCGATGGCGAGGGTCGCGCGGTCCCGCGGGGACAGCCCGCCGGACTCGGGGAGATCGCGGGCCAGGTCGTCGCGGCACTCGTCGTACCAGTCGGCGACCCGCCAGCCCGCCGCGTAGTCCCGCATCCCGAACAGCCAGAACTCGATGAGCAGCAGGGCGGTCAGGCGGGCCTTCCCGCCCTCGTGGCGGCGGCGGAAGGCGAGCCCGGCCCGTGCGAAGCGCTCCGCGGGTGGACGGCTCGCGTCGTGTGGTTCCGCGCAGGTCAGGACGCCGACGCGGTCCCGCGTGCAGTGCTCCAGCAGGGCGAGCAGCAGGTCGGTCTTGCCCGCGAAGTTCGAGTACACCGCGCCCTTCGTCAGCCCCGCCGCGGACGCCACGTCGTCCAGGGACGCGCCGTGGACGCCGTTCTCCGCCCACAACCGCTCGGCCGCCTCCAGCAGCGCCGTCCGCGTCATCTCCCGTCGTTCCCGCCGGGTCATCTCCCGCTGCCTCGCCGCCCTTTCCGCGCCAGGGCGCGGTGGAAGTCCGGGGTCCTGCGGGGGGTCGGTCTCCTGGTCGGTCGTTCGGTCCCGTCCCGTCGCGCCGCCCGCGAAGGTCATGTAGGGGTTCCCCTTTCGTCGGGCACGCTGCCGCCTGGCCCGGGGCGGGCGGCAGCGATACGGCCCGGGCGGCGCGACGGCGACGCGCCTGGTGTCTCCTCCTGGTTCCGGCTTACACCGCGGGGACGCGCCGGATCCCGGCAACCGACCAAGTCGGTCAATCTGGAACGTTCCGTTTCTTCGCAGGTGAGATGTGCGGTAATTCACGGAAAGCAAGTCGTTACTGGTGGGTAGCCACCGGCGGGCGGGGAGTCATAGTCTGCACGCATGGCATCTCCGACGGTCCCCGCCCCGGGGGCGGCCGCGCACCGGTTGCCGCAACAGAAGATCGACCGGTTGGCCTCGCACATCGCGTCCGGTGAGGACGCGCCCACCGTGACCATCCCGACCCCCTTCACCGGTGAACCCCTCGCGACCCTGCCGCTGACCACGGCCGGCGACATCGCGCGCGCGTACGAGCGCGCCCGGCGTGCCCAGCGGAAATGGGCCGCGCTGCCCGTCCACGACCGGGTCAAGCCGTTCCTCGCGCTGCCGGACGCGCTGGTGGCCCGGCGCTCGGAGATCCTCGACGTCATCCAGCTGGAGACGGGCAAGGCCCGGCGGCACGCGATGGAGGAGTTCCTCGACGTCGCGCTCTGCTCGCTGCACTACGCGCGCCGTGCCGAGAAGCTGCTGAGGCCGCAGCGGCGCCGCAGCACGATGCCCGGCCTCACGCGCGTGCAGGAGCTGCGCCACCCGAAGGGTGTCGTCGCGCTCATCTCGCCGTGGAACTACCCGTTCTCGCTCGGCGCGTCCGACATCGTGCCCGCGCTCCTGGCCGGGAACGCCGTCCTGCACAAGCCGGACACCCAGACCTGCCTGTCCAGCCTGTGGGTGCTGGACCTGCTGGTCTCCCTCGGCCTGCCGCGCGACCTGTGGCAGGTCGTGATCGGCGACCCGGCGGAGATCGGCGACCCGCTGCTGGACGCCGCCGACTACGTGTCGTTCACCGGGTCCACGCGCGGCGGCAAGGCGATCGCCGAGCGGGTCGCGCCCCGCCTGGTGTCGTACTCGCTGGAGCTCGGCGGCAAGAACCCGATGATCGTCCTGGACGACGCGGACGTGGAGCGGGCCGCGCGCGGGGCCGTCCGGGCGTGCTTCACCAACGCCGGCCAGCTGTGCATCTCGATCGAGCGCCTGTACGTCCACGAGGCGATCCACGACCGGTTCGTCGCGCGGTTCGTCCGGCTGGTCAACGACATGCGGCTCGGGACCGGCCTGGACTTCGAGGCGTCCATGGGGTCGCTGACCTTCCAACGGCAGCTCGACAACGTCACGGCGCACGTCGACCAGGCCGTCCGGGAGGGCGCGACGGTCCTCGCGGGCGGGAAGGCGCGTCCGGACATCGGGCCGCTGTTCTACGAGCCGACCGTCCTCACCGGCGTCACGTCCGACATGGACCTTTGCGCCAGCGAGACGTTCGGCCCCGTCGTCTCGGTCTACAAGTACTCGGACGTCGACGAGGTCATCGACCGCGCGAACGACACGCCCTACGGGCTCAACGCGTCCGTCTGGACCAGGGACGTGGCGCGCGGCCGCCGCGTCGCCGCGCGCCTCCAGGCCGGGACGGTCAACGTGAACGACGGCTACGGCGCCGCGTTCATCTCCTACGACGCGCCGATGGGCGGGTTCAAGCAGTCCGGCGTCGGACGGCGGCACGGTTCCGAGGGCCTGCTGAAGTTCACCGAGGCGCAGACGGTCGCCAGCCAGCACTGGATGGACCTCGAACCGCCCAGTGGGCTCGGCTACGACACGTTCGCCGACCTGCTGGCGAACAGCGTGAAGGTCATGAAGAAGCTCCGGATCAAGTAGACGGGACGGGCGCGGGCGATGCACGACCAGGACCACCAGACGCACGGCCGGGACGACCAGGCGCACGACCAGGACGATCGGGCGCGGGGCCGGGATGACCGGGTGCGGGGCCGGGATGACCGGGCGCATGATTACGACGTCCTGGTCATCGGGTCGGGGTTCGGCGGCAGCGTGAGCGCGCTGCGGCTGACCGAGAAGGGGTACCGGGTCGGCGTGATCGAGGCGGGGCGCCGCTTCGACAGCGGGCAGGCGGCGACCGGGGGCGCGCGGCATCCGGGCCTGCCGAAGACCAACTGGCGCGTCGCCCGGTACATCTGGGCGCCCGCGCTCGGCCTCACCGGCATGCAGCGCATCCACCTGATCCGGGGCCACTCGTCCAGCCGCGTCATGGTGCTCGCGGGGGCCGGCGTCGGCGGCGGGTCGCTGAACTACGCCAACACCCTGTACGTCCCGCCGGAGCCGTTCTTCAAGGACCGGCAGTGGGCGCACATCACCGACTGGCAGGCCGAGCTCACCCCCTACTACGACCAGGCGAAGCGGATGCTCGGGGTCGTCCAGAACCCGACGATCACGGCCGCGGACAAGGTGATGCGCAGCGTCGCCGACCGGATGGGCAAGGGCGACACGTTCGTCCGGACCCCGGTCGGGGTCTTCTTCGGGGACGGCCCGGGGCGGGCGTCCGACGACCCGTACTTCGGAGGCGCGGGCCCGCAGCGGCGCGGCTGCACCGAGTGCGGCGAGTGCATGGTCGGCTGCCGGCACGGCGCGAAGAACATGCTCACCGAGAACTACCTGTACCTCGCGGAGAAGGCCGGCGCGCGGATCATGCCGCTCAGCCGGGTCACGCAGGTCACGCCGCTCACCGGCGGCGGGTACGCGGTCGAGATCGTCCGGACGGGGTCGTTCGGGCGCAACCGCAAGACGCTGACGGCCGGCCAGGTCGTGTTCGCCGCCGGGACGTACGGGACGCAGAAGCTCCTCCACAAGCTCAGGACGACCGGCCGGCTGCCGCGTCTCTCCGACCGGCTGGGGCACCTGACCAGGACGAACTCCGAGGCGATCCTCGGCGCCGGACGGCGCAACGGGCACGCCGGGGAGGACTTCTCGCGCGGCGTCGCGATCACCTCGTCGTTCCACCCGACGTCCGACACGCACATCGAGCCCGTCCGGTACGGGAAGGGCTCGAACCTGATGGCGGCCCTCCAGACGCTGCTCGTGGACGGCGACCAGCCCGGCGAGAAGCACCGTCCGCGGCTGGCGAAGTTCCTGCGGGAGACGGTGCGGCGCCCGGCCGACCTCGTCCAGCTGCTCGACGTGCGCCACTGGTCGGAGCGGACGGTCATCGCGCTGGTCATGCAGACCCGGGACAACTCGATCACGCTGCGCCCGAAGCGCGGCCCGCTCGGCTGGGACGTCCGCGCCGAGGCCGGGCACGGCGAGCCGAACCCGACCTGGATCCCGGACGGGCACACCGCCGCGCGCGAGATCGCCGAGGAGATCGGCGGGATCGCGGGCGGCTCCTGGGGCGACCTGTTCGACGTCCCGATGACCGCGCACTTCCTCGGCGGCTGCGTGATCGGCGACTCCCCGGAGTCCGGCGTCATCGACCCGTACCACCGCGTCTACGGCCACCCCGGCCTGCACGTGGTGGACGGCTCGGCGGTCTCGGCGAACCTGGGCGTCAACCCGTCCCTGACGATCACCGCGCAGGCGGAGCGGGCGATGTCGCTGTGGCCGAACAAGGGCGAGGACGACCGGCGTCCGGCGCTCGGCACGTCCTACCAGCGTCTTTCGGCCGTCACACCGAAGAACCCGGTCGTCCCGGCGGCCGCCCCGGCCGCGCTGCGCCTGCCGATCGTGGACATCACCTGACCTTCCACCTCCGAAATGCCCGGATGCCCCGAAGCGGCCGCGCATCCGGAGCGGTTGGGTGTCCCCGGAGCAACTGACCGCCCGGCCCGACCCAGGCGCCCAGTCCGACCGCACACCCCGCACACCCAGCGCTGCGCGCTCCTGCGCCCTGCGCGGCCCTGCGCCTTTTGTGGCGGTGCGCCCTGCATTGCCCTGCGCCATGCGTGGCCGTGCGCCCAACGCGGCGATGCGCCTTGCGTGGCCGTGCGCTGTCCGCTGTCCGCTGTCCGCTGTCCGCTGTCCGCTGTCCGTTCTGCGCTCTGCGCTCTGCGCTCTGCGCTCTGCGCTCTGCGCTCTGCGCTCTGCGCCGTGCGCTCTGCGCTCTGCGCTCTGCGCCGTGCGCTCTGCGCTCTGCGCTCTGCGCTCTGCGCCCTGCGTGGCGGCGCCGCCCTGGGTGGTGGTGCGCCTTGCGTGGCGAGCGTCCGGAACGGGCGGGCCGCGCGAGGGTCTGGAGGGCCCCGGATTCAGCCAGGGCTGGGCGTCTGGAGCGATGGGCCGCTGGGGAATTCTGGCGCGGCACGGATGCGCGGACAGCCTGGCGTGGCCAGGTGCCCGGCGTGGCCGAATGCGCGGAGGCCCTGGCGTCGCCGGGTGCGCGGAGGGCCTGGCGCGGCTAGGTGCCTAGCGTGGCCTGGATGCCGGGCGTGGCCTGGATGCGTGGAGAGCCTGGCGGGGTTGGGTGCCCCGGGCGGGGCTGGGTGTGCGGAGCCCGGCGGAGCTGGGGGGCGGAGGCTTGGCGTGGCTGGGGGCGTGGAGGGCTTCGGGTGGCTGGGGGCGCGGAGTCCGGCGGGGTTGGGTGCGTGGAGCCCGGCGTGGCGGGGGACGTGGAGGGCTGAGGAGTTTCGGGTGGTTCGTGTGATCGCGTGTTTGGGGTCAGGTATCGCGCGTTAGGGTGCGGGCGTGGACGTGTCTGACGAGGTCGCCCGGATCGTTCGCGAGTTGCGCGCGCACGGGGATCCAGCGCGCTCGGAGGCTGAGAAGCGCTACCTGAAGAGCTCCTTCACGCATATCGGGGTGCCGGTGCCCACGGTGCGTCGCATAGCGGTCGCGTCCGTGCGGGTCCGGCCGTCCCGGGACGACCTGCTGGCGCTGGTGGACGCATTGTGGGCGTTCAGCGAGTCCGGGCGTCCGGTGCATGAGGTGCGCCTCGCCGCCGTCGAGGTGCTGGCCCGGCGGGCGGACGTCCTGGAGGCGTGCGACCTCGGGGCCGTCGAGCGGCTTGTGCGCGATTCCAGTACGTGGGCGCTGGTGGACATCCTGGCCGAGAAGGTCGTCGGAGTGATGGCGCTGAGTTATCCACAGGTCGTGGACGCGCTCGATAACTGGGTCGGCGACGAGTACATGTGGATACGGCGCACGGCGATCCTGGCGCTGCTGGCCGGAATCAGGCGGGAGACCCCCGACCTGGCACGCATCGATCACTACGGGGAGGTGTTGCTCGACGAGAAGGAGTTCTTCATCCGCAAGGCCATCGGCTGGGTCCTGCGCGAACTGTCCAAGAGAGATCCTGCCTGGGTCACCGACTGGACGTCCCGCCATCTCGCACGCATGTCGGGCGTGACCTTCCGCGAGGCCGTCCGCCGCCTTCCCCCCGACACCACCGCGAGTCTCACCCGGGCCCGCGCCGCCATCTCCTGACCACCCGCCCAGGCGGGGGCGGGAGTCCCCTCGGGCGGCTCGGGCGGGTCAGGCGCGGTAGGCGGTGTACTCCTCGTGGGCGCGGACGCCCTGGCCGTGGGTGAACTGGGTCATACAGGCGTCCCAGGAGTAGTCCATGAAGTTGTGGATGGGGTCGGTGCCGGGCCTCGGGCAGGTGTTCTTGCTCGCCGGGCACCCGTTGGTGGCCTCGCGCTCGGGCGGGGTGTCGTCGACGTAGTCGCCGGGCCCGCTACAGCCGCCCTCGAACGGGTGGAACAGGCCCAGCCAGTGCCCCGTCTCATGGACGGCGCTGAACCCGCGGTTGAAGTGGTCGACCGTTCCGCCCGGCATGCTCCCGACGTGGACCACGACGCCGTCCATCTGCGGGGCGCCCTTGAACAGCCACGGGAAGGTGGACCAGCCGAGCAGGTCGTCGCCGAGATCGGCGCTGTAGAGGTTGAGCGCGCCCGCTCCGCCGCGGCGGAGCCGGGGCTTGAAGTCCCGCTCGGTCGCCTCCGGGTTGGAGTACCAGGACGCGTTGTCGGAACGACTGATCGATTGGAGGTCGAAGGAGAATCCGGTGTCGGCTCCGCCGTACCGTCCGCCGTAGGCCGAGTTCAGCGCGGCGATCTGCTTGCGGACGAGCGCGGCGGAGACGTTGCCGAGGCTTCCGTTGTGCAACACGTGGAAGTACACGGGGATCCGTACCTCCTCGGACAGCCTCCGCCGCGCCCCGGACCCCGGGATCGCCGACGGCCGTGGCAGGGCGGTCACCGGCATGCCCAACTGCGCCAGCAGCCCGTCCAACTGCCGCTCCGCGGCCGCCGACTCGTCCGCCCCGGCGATGTTCCGCTCCGGAACGTGGCTCCCCGGCCGAACCCGCGCCTCCGCCCCGTCCAGCAGGCTCACCCCGCGCGTCCCCCCTTCCCGTCCGCCCCCTCGCGGGACGACGCTCGAACCTGCCACACCCGCCAAGGCAAAGGGCAGAACAGCGCTCGGTTGCGCCACGCCTGCTGGGGTGCGGGGAGGAGTGGCGCCTGGTTGTGCCGTGCCTGCTGAGGCGCGAGCCGGGACGGCGTCCGGTTGTGCGGTGCTAGCTGGGGTGCGGAGCGGGAGGGCGGCTGGTTGTTCCAGGGCCCATGCCGCGCCCGCCGGGGCGAGGGGCGGGATGGCGTCTGGGCGTGCTGCGCCTGCCGGGGTGAGGGGCGAGGCGATGCCCGGTTGCGCCACGTCTGCTGGGGTGCGGGGAGGAATGGCGCCTGGTTGTGCTGGGGTGCGGAGCGGGAGGGGGGCTGGTCGTGCCAGGACCCATGCCGTGCCTGCTGGGGTGTGAGGTGGGGTGGTGGCTGGTTGTGCTGCGGCCTGTGGCACGTCCGCCGGGGCGTGGGGTGGGAGGGGGCTCGGTTGGGCCACGTTCGCTGGGGTGGTGTTTGGTCTTGCGGCGTTCGTTGGGGTGCTTGGGGGTGTGGCTGGTCGCGCGATGGCCTGCTGGGCGTGGGGTGGGGGGGCTGGGGCGTCCTTGTCCGGGGTGAGGGGTGTCGTGCGGTTGATCAAGGGCGGGTGGCGGGTGGGTGGGGATTGGGGGGTGGTGCAGGGGGAGGCGGAGTGGGAGAGGAGGGGGGAGGCGAGGGGTGGGGTGAGGGGGGTGGTGGCTAGGAGAATGGCGGCGAGGAGGGGTTTCACGGGGGCTCCTTGCGGGACGGGCCTGGAATGGCCACGGTGTGTCGTCAAGACGTATCAGAGGGTGGCCGAATGTGCTTGGAGTGCGGGGGATTCGGTGCCGTCCGTTATCGGACCGGGGCGCAGCGTGGCGGGGGACACCCCGGGGCGGGGCATCGGCGCAGGCAGCGGGCCCCTAAACTGAAAGGACTCTCCGCCTCGTCCGTACCGCGAAAGGCGCTGTTGGTGGCAGTAGACCAGTCCTTTGACACCGTTCTCGTCGTCGACTTCGGCGCGCAGTACGCGCAGCTGATCGCACGACGCGTCCGCGAGTGCCATGTGTTCTCCGAGATCGTCCCGTCGACCATGTCGGCGGCGGAGATGCTCGCGAAGAAGCCGAAGGCGATCATCCTGTCCGGCGGCCCTGCCTCGGTGTACGAGGAAGGGGCCCCGGCGGCGCCGGACGGCCTGTTCGACATCGGCGTTCCGACGCTGGGCATCTGCTACGGCCACCAGGTGATGGCCCAGGAGCTCGGCGGCACGGTCGCCAACTCCGAGATCGCCGAGTACGGCGGGGCCGAGATCGCGGTCACCACGCCGGGCATGCTGCTCGAGGGCCTGCCCCAGCGGCAGGCGGTGTGGATGTCCCACCGCGACTTCGTGTCCGCCGCGCCCGAGGGCTTCACGGTCACGGCGTCCACCGACGTCACGCCGGTCGCGGGCATGGAGGACCGGGAGCGCGGCTTCTACGGCGTCCAGTTCCACCCCGAGGTGCTGCACACCGAGCACGGGATGGAGGTGCTCCGCCGGTTCCTCTACGAGGGCGCGGGCTGCCGTCCCGGGTGGACCATGGTCAACATCGCCGAGGAGTCGATCGAGGAGGTCCGCAAGCAGGTCGGGGACAAGCGGGCGATCTGCGGGCTGTCGGGCGGCGTGGACTCCGCGGTCGCGGCGGCGCTCGTCCAGCGCGCCATCGGATCCCAGCTGACCTGCGTGTTCGTCGACCACGGGCTGCTGCGCAAGGGCGAGGCCGAGCAGGTCGAGAAGGACTTCGTCGCCGCCACCGGCGTCAACCTGCACGTCGTGGACGCCCAGGAGCGGTTCCTCACCGCGCTGGAGGGCGTCACCGACCCGGAGACCAAGCGGAAGATCATCGGCCGCGAGTTCATCCGGGTGTTCGAGGAGGCCGCGCGGGAGATCGTCGGCACCTCGGCCGAGGAGGTCGAGTTCCTCGTCCAGGGCACCCTGTACCCGGACGTGGTGGAGTCGGGCGGCGGCACCGGCGCGGCCAACATCAAGTCCCACCACAACGTCGGCGGCCTGCCCGAGGACCTGCAGTTCACCCTGGTCGAGCCGCTGCGCACGCTGTTCAAGGACGAGGTCCGCGCGCTCGGCGAGCAGCTCGGACTGCCCGCCGAGATCGTCTGGCGCCAGCCGTTCCCCGGCCCCGGCCTCGGCATCCGGATCATCGGCGCCGTGAACCGCGAGCGGCTGGACATCCTGCGCGACGCCGACGCGATCGCCCGCGAGGAGCTGACCCGCGCCGGGCTCGACCGCGAGATCTGGCAGTTCCCGGTCGTCCTGCTCGCCGACGTGCGGTCGGTGGGCGTCCAGGGCGACAGCCGCACCTACGGCCACCCGGTCGTGCTGCGCCCGGTGACCAGCGAGGACGCCATGACCGCCGACTGGGCCCGGCTGCCCTACGACGTCCTGTCGAGGATCTCCACGCGGATCACCAACGAGGTCCGCGAGGTCAACCGCGTCGTCGTCGACATCACCAGCAAGCCCCCGGGCACCATCGAGTGGGAGTAGGCCTCTCCGGAGGCTGAGCCGCCGGGAGGCGGCCGGTGTTCGAGCTCGTGGGGGAAGGCCCCGGACGGTCTGTCCGGGGTCTTTCTGCGTTCATGGGTTGGGTAGGAGGCCGGGCGGCGCGTGGACGGGGGCGTGACGCGGCCGGAGGCTGCGGGGCATGGCAGGTGCGCTCGTCGCCGTGGTCGGGGTCATCAGTCTGGTCGCGGTGGCGGCGTTCGCCGAGCGGCTGGGGCTGGCGGCGCCGCTGGCGTTGGTGGTGGTCGGGGGCGTGCTCGGGTTCGTGCCGGGGGTGCCGCGGCCGGACGTCCCGCCTGAGCTGGTGCTCGCCGGGGTCCTGCCGCCGCTGATGTACGCGGCGGCCGTGAGCATGCCGGCGGCCGACTTCCGGCGGAACCGGCGGCTGATCTTCGGGCTGGCCGTCCTGCTGGTGGTGGCGACGATGCTGCTGGTCGGGTGGCTGCTGAACTGGCTGATCCCCGAGATTCCGCTGCCGGTGGCGTTCGCGGTGGGCGCGGTGGTGAGCCCGACGGACGCGGTGGCGGCGACGTCGGTGGGACGGCGGCTCGGGCTGCCGTCCCGGCTGCTGACCATCCTGGAGGGCGAGGGGCTGGTCAACGACGCGACGTCCCTGGTGCTGCTCCGGTCGGCGGTCGCGGCGATCGCGGCGTCGGTGTCGATCGGCTGGGTGGCGGCCGAGTTCGTCTACTCGGTGGTCATGGCGTCCATTGTGGGATGGATCGTCGGGAACGTGGTCCTGCTGGTGCGGGCCCGGCTGAACGACCCGGTGATGGGGACGGCGCTGTCGTTCGTGGTGCCGTTCGTGGCGTTCCTCCCGGCCGAGGAGCTGGAGGCGTCCGGGATCCTCGCGGTCGTGGTGACCGGGCTGATCACCGGGGCGCGGGCGCCGGGCCTGCTCAGCGCGGCGGACCGGCTGACCGAGCAGACCAACTGGCGGACGATCGCGTTCCTGCTGGAGAGCGGGATCTTCCTGTTCATGGGGCTCGGCCTGCACGGCCTGGTGGACGAGGTAGGACGGCACCATCTGAGCGTCGGGCACGCGCTGGTACTGGGGCTGGTGGCGTCCGCGGCGGTGATCCTGGTGCGGATCGTCTTCCTGCCGTTCCTGATGGTGACCGTCCGGCGGGAGGAGCAGCGCGCGGAGCGGGCCGTCCCGAGGCTGCGCGAGTGGCGTTCGCGGCTGGACGAGCGGCCCGACGACCGGCGCAAGGGGCAGGTCGAGCGGCGGCTGACGCGGGCGTCCGCGGACGCCCGGTTCGCGCTGGAGGACACGCTCGGCTGGCGCGGGGGCGCGGTGCTCGCCTGGTCCGGGATGCGCGGCGCGATCACGGTCGCGGCGGTGCAGGCCCTGCCGGAGGACACCCCGCTGCGTCCGGAGCTGGTGCTGATCGCGTTCGTCGTCGCGGCGACCACGCTGCTGCTCCAGGGGCTCACCCTGCCCTCGGTGATCAAGGCCGCGAAGGTCCCGCCGGACGACCCGGACCGGCTGCGGGACGACTACCGTTCGCTGGTCCGCGAGCTGAACGCGCGGGGCGCGGAGGTCCTGGACCGGGTCGAGCGCGACGGATCCTTCCCGCCCGACGTGATCGCCAAGGTCCGCGCGGACGAGCGGATCCCGGCCGTCCCGCCCGCGGAGCCCGCGCCCGACTACGACAGGGCCCGCGAGCAGTACCGGGACCTGCGGTTGCGGGTCGTGGAGGCCGAGCGGACGGCGCTCCTCGAAGCCCACCGCACCGGCACCCACCGCTCGTCCTCGCTGAGCCGCGCCCAGCGCCGCCTGGACGCCGAGGAGATCACCCTCCCCCAACCCCCGTCCTCCGCCTCCCACTGACCCGCGAACGTGCCCGGCGGCATGCCTGCGGGCGCGCCCGTGGGCCTGTCTGCGGACATGCCTGCGGGCGGGCCGTGGAAGGGCTGCGGACCGGCCTGCGGGCGGGGGTTTGGTGCGCGAGAGCCCGGCTCGGAGGGGCTCCGTACCGGGCTCTGGTGGCGCGTGGTGTTCTTCGCGGGGTGGTGTCAGACCGTGGCGGGGGCCAGGGCCTCTTCGGCCTCGAGGGTGAGGGCGGCGGCGTGGACGACGGCGGCGATCTTCACGGCCTCCTGGACCTGCTCGCGCGGCATGCCCGCGTCCCGCAGGACCTTCTCGTGGGAGTCCAGGCACTGCCCGCAGCCGTTGACCGCGGAGACCGCGAGGCACCACAGCTCGAAGTCGGTCTTCTCGACGCCCGGCTTGCCGATGACGCTCATCCGCAGGCCCGCGCGGAGCGTCCCGTAGGTGTCGTCGCTCAGCAGGTGCGTGGAGCGGTAGTAGACGTTGTTCATCGCCATGATGGACGCGGCGGCCTTGGCGGCCGTGAACGCCTCGGCCGACAGGTAGTCGGCGGCGTCGTCGGCGATCTCGCGGACGACGCGGGCGTTGCGGGAGGCCAGGGCGGAGACGAGCATCGTGCCCCAGAGCTGCTGCTCGGAGAGCGACGAGGTGGTCGTCACCGAGCCCAGGTTCAGCTTGGTGTCCTTGGCGTAGTCGGGGAGGGCGGCCTTCAGCGCGTCGACGCTCATGTCGGGTTCCTTTCGGGACGGCTGCGGCCGGCCGCGGTCGTCCGCGACCGGCCGCTTCCTCGGGCGCCGCGGTCAGGCGGCGGGGTGGATCAGGGGGACGCTCAGGCGTCGGCGCCGGCCATCAGCTTGGCGGCGTCGAGGGTGTCCTCGCCCTTGTTCCAGTTGCAGGGGCACAGCTCGTCGCTCTGCAGGGCGTCGAGGACCCGGAGGACCTCCTTGACGTTCCGGCCGACCGAGCCCGCGGTGACCATCGAGAACTGGATCTCGTTGTTCGGGTCCACGATGAAGGTGGCGCGCTGGGCGACGCCGTCCGGGGTGAGGATGCCGAGCTCGGAGGTGAGCTCGCGGTTCAGGTCCGACAGCATCGGGAACGGCAGCTCGCGCAGGTCCGGGTGGTCCTTGCGCCACGCGAAGTGGACGAACTCGTTGTCGACGGACGCGCCGAGGACCTGGGCGTCACGGTCGGCGAACTCCTCGTTGAGACGGCCGAACTCGGCGATCTCGGTCGGACAGATGAAGGTGAAGTCCTTCGGCCAGAAGAACACCACGCGCCACTTGCCCTCGTAGGTCTTGTGGTTGATCGTCTCGAAGGCGTTGTCAGCGTCGAGCGAGACGCAGGCGGTCAGCTCGTACTCGGGGAACTGGTCTCCGACGGTAAGCACGCAAGGCTCCTTTGGTTGCGACTCCGAAAGGACGGCCACGCGCGGCGGCGGGACACGTCCTGGCAGGTCAGCCCGCGGGGGAGCCACCTCGGTCGCCCCCCGTTGACCGACGTCCACCAGGGTGCACCAGGTACGGTGAAAAGAGAAATCGGATCAATGGGGATCGAGTGATAGGAGTTGGCTATCAGCCGTCCGTCCGTCGCCCAGCTGCGCGCGTTCCTGGCGCTGGCCGAGCATCTGCACTTCCGGGACGCGGCCGCCGCGCTGCGGATGAGCCAGCCCGCGCTGTCGGGGGCCGTCGCCGCGCTGGAGGAGACGCTGAACACCCGGCTGGTGGAGCGTACGACACGGCGCGTCCTCCTGACGCCCGCCGGGGAGCGGGTCGCGCGGCGCGCCGAGACCGTCATGGCCGAGCTGGACAGGCTGGTCGAGGACGTGGAGGCGGTGCGGGGGCCGCTGGTCGGGCCGCTTCGGCTCGGCGTGATCCCGACCGTCGCGCCGTACCTGCTGCCGGTCGTCCTGCCGCACCTGGCCGCGCGGTTCCCCGAGCTGGAGCTGTCGGTGCACGAGGAGCAGACCGGCGAGATCACCGCCGAACTGCTCGCCGGACGGCTGGACGTGATCTTGCTGGCGCTGCCCGTCCCGGCGACCGGGGTGACCGAACTCACCCTCTACGACGAGGACTTCGCGCTGGTCGCGCCCGTGGAGGCGGAGCTGCCGCCGCTGGTCGAGCGGCACACGCTGAACGACCTGGACGTGATCCTGCTGAACGAGGGCCATTGCCTGCGCGACCAGGCGCTGGACGTGTGCCGGGAGGTCGGCGCGCGCGCCGGGTCCGCGACGTACGCGACGAGCCTGTCCACGCTCGTCCAGCTGGTGGCGGGCGGGCTGGGCGTGACGCTCGTGCCGGAGACCGCGCTCGCCGTCGAGACGCGCCGGGCGCCGGGCCTGGCCGAGCACCGCTTCGCCGCGCCCGCGCCGTCCCGGCGGATCGGGCTGGCGTACCGGGCCACGTCGGCCCGCGCGGACGACTACGAGGCGCTCGCCGAGGCGCTCCGTGACGCCGCCGCGAAGGAGTGGCCGGGGCTGCGGACCGGAGCCTGACCACCGGCGCGATTCCGGGCGCGGGACGGTGATGTAGCGGCTGAGCTGGGGCGATGGACGCGCTCAGGCCGCGCCACGGACGGGTCAAGTCTGCGTCAGGGGGCGGCCTGGCGATGACGATCCGGGCCTTGGTGATCACCGGGTGTGACCATCCTGGAGGCATGTCCCCGAAGCTCAGCGTCGTCGTCCCGTTCCGCAACGCCGAGGAACGCCTCGGCGCCTGCCTGACGGCGCTCGCGGAGCAGCGGCTGCACGACCTGGAGGTCGTCCTGGTGGACGCCGGGTCGGACGACGGGGGCGCGGTCGTGGCGAAGGAGATGGCCAGGCGGGACCCCCGGTTCAGGCTGGTCGAGCAGCCCCTCCCGGACGATCCGGACGCCGGCGAGCCACGGCCCCCGGGGGGATCGGACGCCGAGCGGGTATCGCCGGGAGGGGTGGACGCGGCGCGGGACGTGGGGGTCGCGGCGGCGTCCGGCCGGTTTCTCGCCTTCGTGGACGCCGGTGAGATCGTCCCGGCGGCGTTCTTCGCCGTCCTCGCGGCGTCCCTGGACCGCACCGGGGCCGACGTCGCCGCGTCCGGACCGGCGAACGCCGAGTGCACGAGCCTCGTCCAGAGCCCCGGGCTCCTGCGCGATCCGGGCCTCGCCGGGAAGGTCTTCCGGCGGGGTTTCTGGCGGCGCTGCGACCTGACGCGCGCGAACGGGGAGCGCTCGACGGCCGTCCGGGCCCTCGCGCTCGCCGAGAAGATCGACGTTCTGGACGTCCCGTATCCGTCCGCGCCCACGCCCGACCGGGGGTGCCGCGCCCTGATCGACCGGCTGGCCGCGGCGAGCGCCGACCGCGACTTCCTGACCTGCGAGGCTCCGGACGTCGTCCGGTTCTACGACGAGCACGTGCTGGTCCGGATCGAGCTGGCCGGGCTGATGACCGCCCTGGCCCGCGCGGACGAGGCGGAGCGGGCCGAGCTGACGGCGCTCGGCGCGGAGATCGCCGGACGGCTCACCTCGTCCGTTCCGGCCGGGCAGCCCGCGCTGACCCGCCTCAAGCTGCACCTGCTCACCCGCGGGCTGGGCGGCGAGCTGCTGGAGGTCGTCCGGCACGAGCTCGCGGGCGAGGCCGTGAACGTGCCGGTGGTGCGGCGCGGCCGCCGGGCCCGCTGGTTCGCCTGCCACCCCTACTTCGAGGACGCGTCGCTCGGCGTCCCCGCGCACGTGTACGACGTGACCGACGAGATGCGGCCGGTCGCGCGCGTGGACCGCGCCGCCTGGGCCGGGGACCGGCTGCGTGTCGAAGGCCACGCCTACATCCCGCTGCTGGACTCCGAGGGCAGCCGCATCAGGCTCTGGCTCCTCGCGAGCGGACGGCCCGGACTGGTGCGCCTCCCCGTCCGGCGGACGCGCCGCCCCGACGTGACCGCCGCGTCCGGGCAGTCGGCGGCCTGCTACGACGACTCGGGGTTCACCGCGGAGATCGATCCCGCGGCGCTGAAGCTGCTCGGCCGCTGGCGCACCGGCGACTGGCGGTTCTGCGTGGAGATCACGACGCAGGGCGTGCACCGGCGGCGGACGCTCGCGCCCCCGAGGGCGGGCGTCCGGTGGCCGCTGGACCGCGTGCTGTCTTCCGGCCTCCGGCTCCAGACGGTCGCGGCCGAAGGGCGCCAGCTGCTGCGCGTCCGGACGAGCGACGCCGTCCTGACCGGGCACGGCCGGAGCGGCGACCACCTGGAGATCCGGGGCGTGCTGCTCGACGACCCCGGTCCGAAGGCGTGCCTGACGGCGACCGCGCGCGGTCTCGCCAAGATCCGCACGAAGATCGACCGACTCGACGAGGAGGACGCCGAGGGCGTCGCGTTCCGCGCGCGCCTGCCGTTCGCCGACCTCACCGCCGTCCGGGCCGACTGGTCGTTCGCGGTCACCGGCGGGCTGAGGGTGGCCTTCCCGGAGGACGTCCCCGAGGGCCGGTACGCGTGGGACGGCACCGAGGTCGCGCTGGCCGTGTCCCGCTCCGGCGACCTCTGCGGGGCCAGCCGCGCGCCGCGGCACGTCCTGACCGAGGCGTTCTGGCGTGCCGACGGCACCCTGCACCTGGCCGGGACCTGCGCCGATCCCGGGGCAGGCGTGGACGGCCTGACGATCCGGCGGCGCGATTCGGGGGAGCGGTACACGATCCCGCTGAGCTGGCAGGGACGGCTGTTCGTCGGGACGCTGACGCCGTGCCGGATGCGGTCGCTCGGGCTGGAGCGTCCGCTCGTCCCGGGGCGCTGGGAGCTGCTCGCGGGCGATCGTCCGCTGCTCGCCGAACGCCGTCCGGCCGCCGGGTTCCCCGGGCCGCGGGTCGGCGGACGGCACGAGCTGACGCTGCTCGTGGGCCGGGACGGAGCCGTCCTGCTCAAGGTCCGGACGGCGCTGGGCGAGGAGGAGCGCGGGGCGTACCGGCAGGCCCGGATCCAGCGCCGCCACTACGCCGCCCAGCGCGTCCGTCCCGTCCGCGACCTGGTCGTCTTCGACTCCTACCGGGGACGCCAGTACTCCTGCAATCCGCGCGGCCTGCACGACGAGCTCCGCCGCCGGCGCAGCGACCTCGACTGCGTCTGGGTGACGCGGAACGCCGACTTCGGCACCCCCACCGGCGCCCGGACGGTCCTGGCCGGGAGCCGCGAGCACTACGAGGTGATGGCCGGCGCCCGCTACCTGTTCGGGAACTGGTCGCAGCCGGAGTGGTTCGCGAAGCGCGACGGCCAGACCTACGTGCAGTGCTGGCACGGGACGCCGCTCAAGAAGATGGGCTGGGACGTCGCCGACCGGCCCGAGCGGTGCGCCGGGAAGCGGCCCTGGATGGAGTACGACGTCCCGCAGTGGGACCTGCTGCTCGCCCAGAACTGGTTCTCCGTGCCGCTGTTCCGCCGCGCGTTCGGCTACGACGGTGAGGTGCTGGTCAGCGGGTATCCGCGCAACGACATCTTCGCCAACGCGCACCGCGAGCGGATGGCCGCCGCCGTCCGGCTGCGGCTCGGCATCTCGCCCGGCGAGCGCGTCGTCATGTACGCGCCGGCCCGGCGGAAGGACCCGCGCGGGTTCCGGCCCGCGCTCGACCTCGCCCGCATGTCCGCCGCGCTCGGCCCGGACCACGTCCTGCTGCTGCGCACCGACCACCCGGGCGCCGGGTCGACGCCCGTCCCGGCGGACGGGACCGTCCTGGACGTCTCCGCCTACCCGGACGTCGCCGAGCTGTACCTGATCGCGGACGTGCTGGTCACCGACCACTCGTCGGCGATGTTCGACTTCGCCGTGACCGGCAGGCCGATCCTGTTCTTCCCGCAGGAGGCCGAGCAGGGGAGCGGCCTCTACATCGACCTGGACGCCGAGGCCCCGGGCCCGGTGCTGCGCACCCAGGACGACCTGACCGACGCCCTGCGCACGCTCGACGTGCTCGTCCCCGCCTACGCGCACCGCTACGCGGCCTTCCAGGACCGTTACTGCCCCCACGATGACGGACGCGCCGCCGCGCGCGTCCTCGACGCCGTCCTCTGAGCCGCGCCCATGCCCTCGCGCCCCGTGCTCCCGCCCCCCAGACCCTCGCACCCCATGCCTCCGCTCCCCGTGCCCCCGCTCCCCGTGCCCCGTGATCCCGACCGCCGACGTCCGTCGTCCGGCCCGCCTCACCCTGGAGCGCCCTGTGGCACCGAAGATCAGCATCGTCGTCCCGTTCTACGACGTGGAGGAGTACCTGGAGGAGTGCCTGGTCTCGCTCGCCCGGCAGACCCTCGACGACCTCGAGGTCGTCATGGTGGACGACGGGTCGCCGGACAACTGCGCGGTCATCGCCAAGGCGTTCGCCGACCGGGATCCGCGGTTCCGGCTCGTCCAGCAGGAGAACCAGGGGCTCGGGCCGGCGCGCAACACCGGCCTCCGGCACGCGACCGGTGAGTACCTCGCGTTCGTCGACAGCGACGACGTGGTCGCCCGGTACGCCTACGAGCTGATGACCGAGAGCCTGGACCGGACGGGCTCGGACATGGCGTGCGGGAACGTCCGCCGCTTCAACGGCGCGCGCACCTGGCAGTGCTGGGCGCACCAGGAGCCGTGCGAGCGGAGCGTCGAGCGGACGCACGTGTCCTGGCAGCACAACCTCATGCAGGACCGGATGGTCTGGAACAAGGTGTTCCGGCGCTCGTTCTGGGACGAGAGTGAGCTGAGCTTCCCCGGGATCCTCTACGAGGACTCGCCGGTCATGGTAGCCGCGCACGTCCTTGCGGAGTCCGTGGACGTGTTCTCGCAGCCCGTCTACTACTGGCGTGAACGTCCGGGTTCCATCACCAAGCGGAAGGCGGAGCTGTCCAACCTGGAGGACCGCATGACGTCGGTCCGCCTGGTGCACGCCTTCCTGGACGAGCACGACCCGGCACTCAAGGTCGCCTACGACCGGTACGCGCTGGACGTGGACCTCGGCGTCCTCACCGAGAACCTCGTCCTCGCGACCGACGAGGAGCGCGAGCGCATCGTCGAGCTCGGCGTCGGCTGCCTGCGGGACGCGGCGCCCGGCGCGCGCGCGATGCTGCCGATGCGCAAGCGCCTCCGGCTCCACCTGCTGGAACGCCGGATGGTGCCGGAGCTGCTGGAGGTCCTGCGGTTCGAGAGGACCGGCGACCGGAACGCGGCGGCCGTCCGGCGCGGCCTGTTCCGGCACCGCTGGCACATGGACTACCCGTTCTTCGGGGACGTCGCGCGCGGCGTCCCGGACGAGGTGTACGACGTCACCGACGAGCTGAGGCTCTGGGCGTACGTGGACGACGTCCGCTGGGAGGGCGAGGGGCTCCGGATCGACGGGCACGCCCACTTCTCGCGGATCCCGGCGGCCTCCCCGCGCGACCTCAGGATGCGCGTCTGGCTCCAGGACCGGCGCGGACGCAGGCGGATCGACCTTTCGCACGAGCGGGTCGTCCGGCCCGACGTGACCGCCACGTCCGGGCAGTCGGCGGCGGACTACGCGCACTCGGGCTTCACCCTCCTGGTGGACCCGGACCGCCTCAAGAGGGCCGGCCGCTGGCGCGGGATGACCTGGGAACTGCACGTCGCCGTGGACGCGCAGGGCATGCGCGGCGAGCGGCGCGTCGGCTCGCCCAGGCTTCCGCGCGCGGGCTGGGCGCCCGCGCGGACGGTCGCCGAGGGCGTCAAGGTGCAGCCGAGCTTCGACCCGGACGGGTTCGTCCTGCAGGTGAAGCCGGAGCGGGCGCTCGTCCTCGGCCACCGGATCACCGAGGACGGCGCGCTGCGCCTGGACGGCTGGACGTCCCTCGCCCTCGGCGACGCGCCGGTCGTCCGGGTGCAGCGGCAGCACGGGCAGGGGCTGGTCGAGGGGACCCTCCAGGACGTGGCGGCCGAGGGCGGCGGGAAGCGGTTCACGGTCGAACTGCCGCTGGACGAGCTGCTCTCCGACCCGTCCGCCGAGGACCGCGTCGCCCGCGCGACCCGCATCAGCGACGGCGTGAACTGGGAGTTCAGGCTGTGCGTCGCGGGCAAGCCGGTCCGGATGATGTTCGCCGACGGGGTGGGCGAGGCACGCTACCCGGTCGGGGCGCAGGACTTCACGCTGACCCGCACGCGGTACGGCAACGTCCGGGGCGTCGAGCGGTTCCGGCGTCCGGTGGTCACGGGCGCCCGCTGGACCGGCGGCGACCGGCTCGTCCTGACCGGCGCGATGTCGGCGGGGCCCGTTCCGGACGAGCTGATCGTCCGGCGGCGGCGGTCGAGCGAGGAGTACCGCGTCCCGCTGACCTGGGACGATCACGGGTTCCACGCCGATCTGACCCCCGGCCGGATGACGCTGTTCGGCTCCGGGCGTCCGCTCGGCAGTGGCCTCTGGGACCTCGTCGTCGACTCCGAGGCCGGCGAGACCATGGTCGTGATGGAGCGCTCCGCCATCGCCGGGCTGCCCGAGCCGAGGCTCGTCGGGTGGCACGAGATCGCGTTCGGCCTGCACCAGGGCGACGCGCTCGCCTTCAGCGTCCGGCCGGACCTCGCGGACGACGAGCGCGGCCACCACGCGCAGCTGCGCATCCAGGAGGACGAGTACCCGCGCATGCGCGAGCGTCCACTGCGCGACCTGGCCGTGTTCGACTCCTATGAGGGCGTCCAGTACTCGTGCAGCCCGCGCGCGGTGTTCGAGGAGCTGCGGCGGCGCCGTCCGGACGTCGAGTGCGTGTGGGTCACCCGGGACGGGCAGTTCGACGTGCCCGAGGGCGCCCGCGCGGTGCTGATGGAAAGCCGCGAGCACTACGAGGTCATGGCGCGGGCGCGCTGGGTCGTCGGGAACTACGGCCAGCTGCCGTGGTTCGTGAAGCGCGAGGGCCAGACCTACCTGCAGACCTGGCACGGGACGCCGCTGAAGCGGCTCGCCCACGACCTGCGCGACATGCCGTACAAGCGCACCGAGACGCTCGACTGGATGGTGCGCGAGGTGCCGCGCTGGGACGTCCTGATCTCGCCGAACCCGTTCACCACGCCGATCATGCGGCGCGCGTTCCGGTACGACGGCGAGATCCTGGAGACCGGGTACCCGCGCAACGACGTGCTCGATTCGCCGGACAGGGACGGGATCGCGGCGCGCGTCCGGGAACGGCTCGGAATTCCGGACGGGAAGCGGGTCGTCCTTTACGCCCCCACCTGGCGGGACGACCACCACCTCGCCCCCGGCCGCCGCGCGTTCTCGCTCGAACTCGACCTCGACCTGCTGCGCGAGCGGCTCGGCGACGACCACGTCGTGCTCGTCCGGGCGCACTACCTGATCACCGACCGGACCTGGTCGGACTCCGACGGGTTCGTGATCGACGTGTCCCGGTACGGCGAGATCGCCGAGCTGTACCTCGCCGCGGACGTCCTGGTCACCGACTACTCGTCGGCGATGTTCGACTTCGCGGTCACCAGGAAGCCGATGGTCTTCTTCGCCTACGACCTGGAGGCGTACCGCGACACCGTCCGCGGCTTCTACCTCGACTACGACGCCGAGGCCCCGGGCCCGATCGTCCGGACGTCCGAGGAGGTCGCGGGCGCCCTCGCGGCCCTCGCCGAGAACGACGCGGCGCGCCTGCCCTACGCCCCGGCCTACGCGTCCTTCCGTGCCACGTACTGCCCGTACGACGACGGGAACGCCGCGTCCCGCGCGGTCGACCGCCTTCTCGCCGACTGACCGTCCCGCTCGGTGGGCCGCCTCCTCACGGACTGGGTTTCCGCGGGGAGGCGGCTTCGTTCTGTCTGGTCAGGCCTGTTCTAGCTCGACGGCGTCGACCTCCGAGGTGTCGTGGTCGTCCGGCGGACGGTGCGCACGCGCGATGAGGGTCGTGCCGGACAGGCTGTGCAGCGGCAGGAGGTCCTCGGCCTGGACGATCCAGCCGAGGACGCGGTCGGCGGCCGGGTGGCGCGCCCGGGTCTCCCAGCCCGCGACATTGTGGCGGCGCAGGCGGGCGAGCGGCCGCAGCAGCACGTTCCAGTTCCACAGCCGGTCGATGACCAGGCCCGCCCCGGTCAGCAGTGCCGAGAACGCGTCGCCGGTGTAGCGGCGGACGTGTCCGCAGGACAGGTCGTGCGCCGACCACAGCCGCATGTCGTGCGGGACGGTCACCAGGGCCGTTCCGCCCGGACGCAGCACGCGGGCGATCTCGGCGGCGGCGCGGTGGTCGTCCTCGACGCGGGCGAGGGAGTCGAAGGCGACCGCGAGGTCGAAGCCGCCGGACTGCAGTGGCAGGTGGCACAGGTCGGCCCGCAGCGCGTCCACTCCGAGGGCGAGCGCGGCGGACGGGTCGGGGTCGAGCGCGGTCGCGCGCCAGCCGTGCCGGTTCAGGTGGAGGGTGTCCCCGCCGTCGCCGCAGCCCAGGTGCGCGGCGTGTCCGGGCGGGCCGAGGCGGCGCAGCTCACGCGACAGGATCGCCCGCCGCTCCCGGTACCACCAGGCGTCACGGGGACGCGCCGGTCCGCCGGGCCGTCCATCGAGGGTGTGCACGGGTCAACCCGACCGGAACCCGCCCGCGCACCGCCATCGTCACGACCGGAGCGCGGACGATCATTGACCCCCCCTTGGCGATCCGATCGGGATGCGCGCCCGCTCGGCCGTCAGTGGCGGCGACGGCGCAGCAGGTAGATCAGCGCCAGCAGGAACGCGACGGCCCCGGCGACCGGGAGGACCCGCTTGGCGACGGACGGGCCGGCGACCTCCAGCAGGTCGATCGCGTCGTCCTCGCGGCGCGGGTGGATCCGGGTGACCGGCGCGGGCACGGCGTCCTGCCGGCCGCTGTCCGACTCGGCCCGGTTCCCGGGGACGTCCTGCTCGACGGGGCTGACCGGACGCGGACGCGGCACGGTCGGCACCTGCGGCACCTCACCAGGAGCCTCGGCAGGCACTTCGGCAGGGGTCTCGTCGGCCGGAGCGGTGGGCTGCTCGACGGCCTCCAGACGCTTCACCTCGGCGACCTGTGCGACTTCGACCGGCGCGGTGTCGGCCTCTGAGGCCGCGAGCTCCTCGGCGAGGGCCTTGGCGAAGCGGCCGATGAGCTTCCCGCCCACCTCGGACAGGATGTTCCGGCCGAACTGCGCCGGACGGCCCGTCACGTTCAGCTTGGTGTGGACGGTCACGCGGGTCGTGCCGTCCTCCTCGCGCAGCCGGGCCTGGACGGTCGCGTTGGCGGTGCCGGATCCGCGCGCCTCCTTGCCGCGCGCGTCGATCGTGAGGGTGCGGGAGCCCTCGTCCGCGACGACGATCCGGGCGACGCCCCGGTAGGTGATCGTCATGGCGCCGACCCGCACCCGGAGCCGTCCCTGGTACTCCTCGTCCGCCGCCGAGTCGAGGGTCGCGCCCGGCATGCACAGCGCGACGCGCTCCACGTCGAGCAGCACCGACCAGGCTTGCTCCACCGGTACCGGGACGGTGAATTCGTGGTCGAGCTCCATGGTTTCGGGTCCTTCTCTCGTCCGGGGGTTGACGTGACCCTACGTTCCCCCGGTCGGTCCCCGCCAGACGAGGACGTGCGGTGCGCGCGGTGGAGCGCACGGCCGGTGAGGGTGGGGGACCCGGCCGTGCGCCCGGTCCGGTGACGGCGCGCGGATCAGCGGGTGGTCGCGGCGCTCAGCGCGCGCCGGGTGAGGACGCGCGCCAGGTGTCTCCGGTAGTCGGCGGATCCGTGCAGGTCAGCGGGCGGTTCGCAGCCGTCGGCGGCGTGCTCGGACGCCTCCCGCAGCGCGCCGTCCGACAGCGTGCCCCCGCCGAGCCGCTCCTCGACGGCGGACGCGCGGACCGGCACCGAGCCCATGTTGGTGAGACCGATCCGGACGTCCTCCACCGCGCCCTGGACGCGCCGGACCCCGCACGCGACCCCGACGATCGCCCACGCCTGCGCCGTCCGGTGGAACTTCTCGTAGTGGAAGCCCCAGCCCGGCCCCGGCTTCGGGACGCGGACGCCGGTGAGCAGCTCGTCCGGTTCCAGCGCGGTGGTCATCCAGTCCACGAAGAACTCGCGCGCGGGGATCTCGCGCTCGCCGCCCGACGCCGAGCGTGCGAGCATCACCGCGTCCAGCGCGAGCGCCACGGCGGGCAGGTCACCCGCCGGATCGGCATGCGCGAGCGAGCCGCCGAACGTGCCGCGATGCCGGACGGCCGGGTCCGCGACGGTCGCGGTCGCGGCGGCGACCAGCGGCGCGTGCTCCCGGACGAGCGGATCGTGCACGACCTGGTGGTGCGTCGCGGTCGCGCCGATGACGATCGCGTCGCCGTCGTCGCGGATCTCGCGCAGCGCCGCGACCCGGTCGAGGTCGACGAGGGCGTCGGGGTAGGCGAGGCGCAGGCGCAGCAGCGGCATGAGCGACTGCCCGCCGGCGAGGACCTTGGCGTCCTCGCCCGCGTCGGGCAGCATCCGGACGGCCTCGTCCAGCGACTCCGGACGCAGGTACTCGAAGGTCGGGGGGATCACAGGGCGCCTCCCTCGCGCAGCGCCGTCCAGACGCGTTCGGGCGTGCAGGGCATCGGGACGTCGCGGACGCCGAACGGGCGCAGCGCGTCCACGATCGCGTTCACCACGGCGGGGGTCGAGGCGATCGTGCCCGCCTCGCCCACGCCCTTCACGCCGAGCGGGTTCCCGGCCGCGGGGGTCTCGGTGCGGTCGGTCGTGAAGGACGGCAGGTCGGCCGCCGAGGGCAGCAGGTAGTCGGCCATCGTGGTCGTCGTGAGGTTGCCGTCCGCGTCGTACACGGCCTCCTCGTAGAGGGCCTGCGCGATGCCCTGGGCGAGCCCGCCGTGCACCTGCCCCTCCACGATCATCGGGTTCACGACCGTCCCGACGTCGTCCACGGCCACGTACTTGCGGATCCTCGTGAAGCCGGTCTCGGTGTCGACCTCGACGGCGCACAGGTGGGTGCCGTGCGGGAACGAGAAGTTCTCCGGGTCGTGCGTGACGTCGGAGTCGAGCGATGGTTCGACGCCATCCGGGAGGTCGTGCGCGGCGAACGCGGCCTGCGTGATCTCCTGGATCGTCAGGCCCGCGGCCTCGACGCCCCGGACGCTGAACCGGCCGCCGCCGAACTCCAGGTCGTCCTCGGACGCCTCCAGCAGGTGCGCCGCGATGGCCCGCGCCTTCTCCACGACCTTGTCGCAGGCCCGGAACAGCGCGACACCGCCGACCGCGAGCGACCGCGACCCGTAGGTGTCCATGCCCTTCGGCGACACCGCGGTGTCACCGTGCAGCACCTTCACGTCCTCGAACGGGACGCCGAGCCGGTCCGACGCGATCTGCGCCCAGGCCGTCTCGTGCCCCTGCCCGTGCGCGGACGACCCGGTCACGACCTCGACCTTCCCGGACGGCAGGACCCGCACCGACGCGTGCTCCCAGCCGCCGGCGCCGTACGACAGCGAGCCGAGCACCCGGGACGGCGCGAGCCCGCACATCTCGGTGTACGTCGAGACGCCGATGCCGAGCTGCACCGGATCCCGCCGGTCGCGCCGGTCGCTCTGCTCGGCGCGCAGCTTGTCGTACTCGAACAGCGCGAGGGCCTTCTCGGTCGCGGCCTCGTAGTTGCCCGTGTCGTACGTCAGCCCCGCGATCGACTCGTACGGGAACTCCTCGTGCCGGATCCAGTTGCGGCGGCGCACCTCGAGCGGGTCGACGCCGAGCTCGTCGGCCAGATCGTCCATGAGGCGCTCGATCGCGAACGTCGCCTCGGGACGTCCCGCGCCGCGGTAGGCGTCCGTCGGCGTCTTGTTGGTGAACACGCCCGTGCAGGTGAACGAGTACGCGTCCATCTTGTAGATGCCGGGGAACATGAACGCGCCGAGCAGCGGGACGCCGGGCGTGACCAGCATCAGGTACGCGCCCATGTCCGCGAGCAGCTCGACCTTGAGGCCCTTGACCAGCCCGTCACGGTCGGCGGCGAGCGTCACCTTCTGGATCTGGTCGCGTCCGTGGTGGACGGCCATGTTGCCCTCGCTGCGCGACTCCGTCCACTTCACCGGACGGCCGAGCCGCCGCGCGAGCAGCAGCGCGAGCACCTCCTCGCCGTACACCTGGAGCTTCGAGCCGAACCCGCCGCCGACGTCCGGCGCGATGACCCGGATCCGGTGCTCGGGGATCTCGGTGACGACCGCCAGCATCAGCCGCAGGATGTGCGGGATCTGCGTGGCCGAGTAGAGCGTGAAGTCCATGTTGGGGCCTGAGCCGTCCGGCTCGCAGAGCACGGCGCGCGGCTCCATCGCCGTCGGGATCAGCCTCTGCTGCACGAACCGCCGCTCCAGCAGGACGGGCGCGTCCCGCATCGCGGCGTCCAGGTCGCCCTGCTCGAACACCCACGTGTAGGACGCGTTCGTGCCCATGTCGGAGTGGACGAGGTCCGCGCCGTCCTGGACGGCCCGTTCCATGTCGACCACCGGGGGGAGGGGGGTGTAGTCGACGTCGATGTCTTCGAGTGCGTCCACGGCCGAGTACCGGTCGCGTGCCACCACGCACGCGACGGGCTCGCCCGCGTAGCGGACCTCGTCGACCGCCATCGGGGGATGCGCGGGGAGCTTCATGTCCTCGGTGACCTGCCACGCGCACGGCAGCGCGCCCTGCTCCTCGGCGAAGTCCTTTCCCGACAGGACGGCCACGACGTTCGGCCTGTCCTTGGCGGCCTCGACGTCGACGTTGTCGATCCGGGCGTGCGCGTGCGGGCTGCGCAGGTACGCGACGTGCAGCGTCCCGGCGGGGGTGAGGTTGTCGGTCCAGCGCGTCCGGCCGGTGACCAGGCGCGTGTCCTCGGTCCGGAGCCTTGCCCGTCCGATCTCGGTCACGATGTCACCTCGCGTCCGCGCATCTCGGTGGCCGCGCTCCGGACGGCCCGCACGATGTTCTGGTAGCCCGTGCAGCGGCAGAGGTTGCCCTCCAGGCCGTTCCGGACCTCCTGCTCGGACGGGTCGGGGTTGTCCCGCAGGAGGTCGAGCGAAGCCATGATCATTCCGGGGGTGCAGTACCCGCACTGGAGCGCGTGCGTCCGGTGGAACGCCTGCTGGAGCGGGTGGTCGCCGGTGCCGTCCAGGCTCAGCCCCTCGACGGTCGTGACCGAGCGCCCGTCCGCCTGGACGGCCAGGACCGAGCAGCTCTTGACGCTCAGCCCGTCCAGCAGGACCGTGCACGCGCCGCAGTTGGTGGTGTCGCAGCCGACCGGGGTTCCGACCTTCCCCAGCCGTTCACGCAGATAGTGGACCAGCAGGACCCGCGGTTCGACGTCGTCCTCGAACGTCTCACCGTCGACCTCGACACGGATTCGTGGCATGCGGAGTCACTCCCTCCGGGACGTGCGGCTCCACGAACGTATGTCGCGCCGAACCCGCCGACCACCCCTTCACGTGATCTGACTCACACGGATTTCCATGGTGGGGACTCGGGAGTCCGGCTCGGTCCATCGCCGCCGCCCTGCCTCCTACGCCTTCCCGACCAGGGTGTTCTACGTCGTCCTGACCGACACTGGGCAGGCGAACGCGACCATCGCCGCAGACGGACTAACCGTCCGCTGTCCCTGATGTGCCGGTGACGGTCTCCGATGTGCCGTCGATGACCAGCACCTGGCCGTCGCGCAGCGCCCGGTGCGGCACACCGTTCGCGCGGTAGTCGGCGGCGACCCGCGTGAGGACCTCGGACTCGGGATGTCCGGGGGTGTCCACGTGCGGGACGAACGCGAAGCCGAGGATGCCGAGGCCGTCCCAGATGGCCTCGGGCGCGGCGTCCGGATCGTCGCACGCCTCCAGCCCGCGCAGGCTGGGCGCGAGCACGCAGGCCCCGGCGCTGTACCCGGCGTAGACGATCGCGTCGTCCTGGACGAGCTTCGTCAGCAGGACGTCGGCCCCGCTGCGCGCCATCGCGTACCGCAGCGGGAACACGTTCCCGCCCCGCACCCACACGACGGGGAAGCGTCCCAGTTCGTCCGCGAGCTCCCCGGGGCGTCCGGCGAACTCACGAAGATCGATCTCAGTGCCCTTCAGTCCGAGGTCGTCCAACGCCGAGATCTCCCGCCGGACGCCTTCCCGCCGGGTCTCCTCGGGCGCGGCATCGATCGCGTTCGCGATGACGGCGACCTCCCGATGCCCGCCGCACAACCCGAGCAGCAGGTCCGGACGATCACCCGTCCGGAAGGACGACAGATAGAGACGCATCGTCACCCCAACGCCTTCTTGAGGAAGGCGTCGATCGCGGGATGCGCCTTGTCCTGGAGCATCACCAGCGAATACCCGTGGTCGTTTCCGGCGAAGAACAGGCTCTCCGCCCCGCCCGGATGCCTCCCGACCAGCGCCTTGACGGTACTCACCGGCGCGTCGTTGTCGGACTTGGACTCCAGCAGCAGCATCGGGCCGCGGAACCCTTCCGGCCCCGGCCGCTGCGGCCACACCTCGACGGGGCTGACCGCGATCACGCCCGCGGGCGCCGGGCTGATCGCCCCCGCCTGGTCGACGACGAGCCCGCCCCCGGCGGACGCCCCCATCAGCACGATCTTCGTGGCCCCCTGCGAGGCCAGGACCCGCACCGCCGCCGGGAGCGACTTCGACCGATCGTCCTCGTAGCTGACGGCCGCCACCCGGTATCCGGCCTTGGCGAGCCGGTGCATCTCGTCCGTCCAGCTGCAGGCGTTCCCGTCGGTCTGCGGCGCGAGGACGACGCCCTTGGCGCCGGAGCCGAGCAGCACCACCTGCGTGTCCCCGGCCCACACGGCTGAGCCGCCCGAGTCGCCGATCAGGCACGTGGGACGAGCCGTCGAGTGCACCTTCGGAGGCGTCGTCGCGGCGACCGGCTCCCTGCCTCCGGAGCCTCCGCATCCCGCCGCGAGCAGAGCCGCGGCCACCCCGACCCCAGCCGACCTGAGACCCCGCACGTCAGCCCCTTCCGCGATGATGCCCGGAATCATGACGGAAGGGAGGACGCCCGAACAAGCCTCCAGGTCCTCCACACAAGCCACTGATCGCCACGACCGGGGGAGCGTTGCTCCGCGCGGTCGTGGCGATCAGTGGCTCGTGTTCTCCTCCCACATGCGGCCTAGCTGCCGGCCGGGACCATGTCGGCGTGCTGCTGCTGCGGCTCCGGCTCCGGCTCTGCCGAGCCGGTCTTCTTCGGCAGCAGGAGGGACAGGAGCAGGGCGAGCGCCATCGCGCCGGCCGCGCAGAGGAAGACCCAGTGGGTCGCCGTGACGAAGCCGCTGATCGCCGCCGTGTGCGCCGCGCCCTGGAGGTGGGCGATCGCGCTCGTCGTCGAGCCGGGCACCTGCGTCTCGTACACCCGGGCCAGCACCGTGCCGAAGATCGCCGTGCCCAGCGCGCCGCCGAAGGTCTGGAAGAACCGGGTGGCGGTGGTGGCCACCCCGAGCTGGTGCTGCGGGGCGGTCTCCTGGGCGAGCTGGATGAGCTGGCCGAGGAGCTGCCCGAGGCCGATGCCGAGCAGCAGCATCTCGCCGCAGATGAGCAGCATGCTGGTGCCGGTGCCGCTCATCCCCAGCAGGGCCAGGGCGAGGGTCACGGTCGCCGTGCCCGACACCACGAAGGACCGGGTGGTCCAGCCGCGGTGGGTCAGCCGTCCGGAGACGAGGCTGATGACGGCCATGCCGATCGCCATGGGGATCAGGAACAGGCTCGCCTGGGTCGCGGCGACGCCGCGGGCGATCTGCAGGTACATGAGGATGTAGACGATCGAGCCGGTCAGGGCGATGCCGAGCAGGGTCTGGAGGGCGAAGGCGCTGCGCAGCGCCGGGTGCCGGAAGAGCGACAGCGGCAGGATCGGCTCCGGCGCGGTCGCCTGTCGCCAGATGAAGAGCGCGAGGAGCAGGACCGCGGCGCCGATCAGCCCGAGGATCGTGGCCGAGGACCAGGCGTACTCGGTGCCGCCCCACTGGGTCACCAGCAGCAGCGTGCTCGCGAAGGCGGCCACGAGGGCGGCGCCCAGGAAGTCGATCCGGCGGGCGACGGTCTGGCGGGGCAGGCGCATGCTCCAGACGGCGGCGGCGATGATGGCGACGCCGAGCGGCAGGTTGATGTAGAAGATCCAGCGCCAGTCGGCGTGGTCGGCGAGGGTGCCGCCGATGACCGGGCCCAGTGCCATGCCGACGCCGGCGATCAGGCCGCCGATGTTGCCGCCCTTCGAGCCCTTCTCCTCCCCGGAGGCGGCCTTGAGGTGGGCCATGACGACCAGGGTGACGCTCATCAGGCCGCCGCCGCCGATGCCCTGGACCGCCCGGAAGGCGATGAGCTGGTCCATGCTCTGGGCGGCGCCGCAGAGTCCGGAGCCGGCGAGGAAGAGGCCCACGGAGCCGAGGAAGACGAGCTTGGCGCCGATGACGTCGCAGAGCTTGCCGTACAGCGGCAGGACGGCGGTGGCCGCCAGGCTGTACGCGCTGATCAGCCAGGGGATGCGGTCCATTCCGTGGACGGGGTCGAGATCGCGGACGATCGGCACGGTCGCCGCCGAGACGATCTGCATGTCCAGGACGGCGAGGATCACGGTCGCCAGGCAGGCGATGAAGGCGATCTTCCGCTGCAGCGGAGTCATGGGGGAGGAAGGCATGGCCCAACTGTGGCAGACAAACATGTACCGAGTCAATCTTTCATCCAGGACTAATTTTGATCCTGGTACAGTCGAGCCATGACCGAAGCCATGGGACTGCGTGAGCGCAAGAAGCGGGAAACCGCGCTGAGGATCTGGCGGACCGCGATCGGGCTCTTCGTCGAGCGGGGCTTCGACAAGGTGTCGGTGGCCGAGATCGCCGAGGCCGCGGACGTCTCGAAGATGACGGTCTTCAACTACTTCGGGAACAAGGAGGACCTGGTCTTCAAGCCCATGGAGGAGCACACCGACGACCTGGCCCGCGCGGTGCGCGAACGGCCGTCGGGGGAGTCCGCCGTGTCGGCCGTCCACAGGGAGTTCCTTGGTCGGCTGGCGGCTCGCGACGCGTCGATCGGGATGAACCCCGATCCGATGACCCTGCATGTCCGCGAACTGATCCAGGCGACACCGGCGCTGCTGACCCGGACGCACGCCTGGAGCGCCAGGGGCACGAGCCTGCTCGCGGACGAGCTCGTCGCCGAGGCGGGCGGGGAGCCGGGAAGCACGGACGAGGTGGTCGCGCGATGCGCGGCCATGCAGATCGCCGCGGCCCGCATCTCCCTCTACGACGAGATCCACCGGCGCCGGAGCGAGGGCGAGGACGTCGACGACATCTACCCGGCCATGGTCGCGCTAGCACAGGAGGTCTTCGGGCTCGTGGAGAACGGGCTGGGCGAGTACGCCGTCCGCAGCTAACGGACGGGCGTGGCGAGGGCGGCCGCTAACGGACGGGCGTGCGGGTACGCGGTCTGCAGCTAGCGGTCGGGTGTGGCGAGGGCGGTTGCGGCGAGCCGGTCGGCCAGGTTCTTGAGGGCTCCTCGCAGTTCGTCGGGCTGATGGATGGTGAAGGGCCATTCCAGGGAGGCGAGCATGTGCGCCATGCCGTCCAGCCGTTCCTCCTGGACGCGCATGAGGACACCGTCGGGCCGCGGAGTGAGGGTCACCCCCGAGTTGGGCAGTCGGCGGGCGATCGCGTCGAGCGGGCCGTGGATCATCACCTCGACCTGCCAGCGATACGGGCCCTCGGCCAAGGTCGAGGTCAGGTGGACGACGGGGTCGAAGTCGTCCGGTGCGGTGAAGCGGTGGTCCCGGGGAACGAGGGACGTGATGCGGTCGACGCGGAAGGTTCGCAGGTCGTCGCGGAGATGGTCGTGGCCGCTGACGTACCAGCGGCCCCTGTGGAAGACCACGCCGTAGGGGTCGATGTCGCGTTCGGTGTGTTCCTGGCGTCCGGAGCGGTGACTGATGCCGACGGTCGTGCGCGCGCGGGACGCCTGGGCCAGGGCCAGCAGGACGCTGGTCTCGGGCGCTTCACCGCTCACGGCGTGGGCGGTGAACGAGAGGGTCTCCCGCATGGCGGCGAGCGGTTCGCGCAGGGCGTTCGGGAGCACCCGCTCGATCTTGACCAGGGCGCCCGCATTGGCCGGCGCGGCCGTGCCCATGCCCAGGCGTTCCGCCGCGAGCAGGCCGAGGACGACGGCGAGGGCCTCGTCGTTGGTGAGGACCAGAGGCGGCATCCGGTACCCGCGGGCCAGGCGGTAGCCGCCGTGACGGCCGCGCTCGGCCTCCACGGGGATGCCCAGATCCCGCAGGTGGGCGATGTACCGGCGCACCGTGCGGACGTCGGTGTCCAGGCGGCCCGCCAGCTCGGCCCCGGTGAGCCGGGCGTTCGACTGGAGGAGTTCCAGCAGGGTCAGCACACGGGTGAGGGGATGTGACATGGATCACTCGCCATCTCAGGGCGGATTCTGTCCTGTATTGATCCTACGCTCCCCGAACCACCTCACTTCTGGGAGATGACATGGCCACCTTCGTACTCGTCCCCGGCGCCTGGATCGGGGCGTGGGCCTGGGAAGACACCGCCCGCGCGCTGCGCGACCAGGGCCACACCGTGCTGCCGATCACGCTGACGGGCCTGGCCGAGCGCGCCGGCGAGGGCGGACCGCAGACGAACCTGGACACGCACATCGCGGACATCACCGAATACGTCGAAAGCAACGATCTGCGCGACGTCACGCTGGTCGCCCACAGCTACTCGGCCGCCCCTGTGACGGGCGCGGCCGGACGTCTCGGTGACCGGCTGGAGCGCGTGGTCTACGTGGACGGCGCCCCGTACGCCGAAGGCATGTGCATGCTGGACGTCATGCCGCCGCAGGCTGCGGACGAACTGCGCGGGCGGGTCGACGCGTCCGGTGACGGCTGGCAGATGCACCTGCCGCCCTACGACGCCCTGGGCGCCAGCCTCGACGGACTCGACGAGCACCAGCTGGACGACCTGCGCGAACGCGCCACCCCTCACCCGTTCGCCACCTACACCCAGCCCCTGACCGGCCCGGTCGAGCTCGCCGACGGTGTGGACCGCGTCCTGATCACCTGCCACGACTTCACGGGCCTGCTGAACGCCGGAATCCCGATGCTGGCCTACCTGAACCAGCCCCCGTGGCGACGCTTCGAACTGTCCACGGGCCACTGGCCGATGCTGTCGACACCCAAGGACCTCGCCGACGCCCTCAACAAAACCGCCTCCTGACCCGGAGACCGTCCACCGGCCGCCCGCCCCTCAGGCCGGTGGACGCCCACGTCGCCGACTCAGTGGTACGCGGTGATCAGAGGCGATGGTCCACCCGGTCTGGTGGTCAGTGGTCGTGCCTGAGTGAGACGAAGAGGGGGACGCAGACGACGAAGGAGACGAACGCCGACATCGACCCCAAAGCCACGCCCCACGGGCCGAGCGTCATCGCTGCGAGTCCGGACGCGCCGAGGACGATTTCGCTGATCAACGCGGCCGGGTAGCCGAGACGGGTCCGCAAGCCGACCGCGATCGCGATTCCCGCCAGCAGCACCGCCGCCACGCCACAGGTCAGGGCGGCGACGTCGAACAGGCGTGCCAGGTGCAGCCGCTCGGGGGTCGGCTCATCCACGAAGTTGCCGACGAAGAAGAGGACAGGGGCGAAGAGCCCGAGCAAGGCGGCATGACAGGCCGAGCCCGCCGTCGCGAGCGCGGTGGCGGCGCGGTGCCCACGGGACGGGGCGGGCCGGGGCTGGAACGCGATGTCGCTCATCGATGCTCCTGCGTTCGGGTCGGGCCAACGTGATCGAACCTAAAACTCCAGGTGGCGCCAGGGCATGAGTACGCCTACTCATCCCGACCCGAGTTCTTCGCTGGGCACGAGAAGCGCTGGTGGTCGCATGGGGTGGGGCGAGGTGTGCGGCCGGGCTTGACCCTCACGTTGCGTGAGGCTGGAGGGTGGCGTGCATGAGCGACTACTACAACGCGTTCGAGATCAGCCCTGTCCCCACTCCCGGCCCGGACGCGGTTCCGCCGGAGCCGTTCCACGGCATTTACGGAATGCCCGCGTTCGTGGCGATCCCGACCACCGATCTGGCGGCGTCGGTGGACTTCTGGACGCGCGGGCTCGGGTTCTTCGAGTTGTTCGGCATCCCCGGCACGCTCGTGCATCTGCGCCGTTGGGCGTTCCAGGACGTCCTGCTCGTCTCGTCCGAGAGCGTCCCGGAGCAGGCACCGGCGATGAGCGCCAGCTTCTCGTGCGTGCTCAGCGAGGTCGATTCCGTTGTCGAGGCGTGCCGTGCGCTGCGTCCGGACTCGGTCGAAGGTCCGCGGGACACCCCCTGGAACACCCGCGACGTGGAGGTGATCACCCCCGAGAACGCGCGGATCGTCTTCACCGCGGCGAAGGTCCTCGATCCGGCCGGTGAGGAGGCACGGAACCTTGAGGCCATCGGGATCACCGCACCAGGGCACGGCGACAATGGGGAACATGCCTGACGCCCATGGCCTGACCGTCGGCCAGGTCTCGACGCGCGTGGGCGTGACCGTCCGCGCGCTGCACCACTGGGATGAGATCGACCTGGCGCGGCCGTCCCTGCGTACGGCCGCCGGATACCGGCTCTACACCGCCGGTGACCTGGAGCGACTCCACCGCATCGTCATCTACCGCGAACTCGGTCTCGGCCTTGACAGGATCCGGGCCATCCTGGACGACTCGACCGCGGACGTGCCCGCTGCCTTGCGGGCGCAGCGCACCCAGATCGCCGAACGGATCGACCGCCTCCAGCAGCTCAGCGCCGGACTGGGGCGGATGATCGACGCCCACGAACGCGGCCTGCTGCTGACCGTCGAGCAGCAGGCCGCGATCTTCGGCCCGGAGTGGAACCCGGACTGGCCCGTCCAAGCCCGTGAGCTCTATGGAGACACGGACCAATGGCTGCAGTTCGCCGAACGCTCGGCCTCGCGCGGTCCGGACGAGTGGCAGGCCATCGCCGACGCCATCGCCGACTTCGAGCGTGCCCTCGGGGACGCGATGGACGCCGGCGTCACACCCGGCAGCCCGGAGGCGAACCGACTCGTCGAGCGGCATCGGGAGGTCTTCGCCTCGAACTTCCCTCTCACCAGGCAGATGCAGGTCTGCCTCGGCCGCAGGTTCGAAGCCGACCCGGCTTTCGCCGCCCACTACGACGGCATTCGTCCCGGTCTGGCCACCTGGTTCCGTCAGATCATCGACGCCGACGCCCGCGCCCACGACATCGACCCCGACACCGCGACCTGGCAGTAGAGCCCGCGCGGCTACGAGGCGTTCCGTCCGCCGAGCGGGAAGGGACTCGCCCGGTGATAGGTGGAGATGATCACGCCGGAGTCCGAGGCCGCCGTGTGGGCCAACCGCAGCCCGAGCGGGGTGCCGCCGCTGAACAGCCTCTTTCCGCCGCCGACCACGATGGGGAAGGTCATCACCACGAACTCGTCGATCAGGTCTTCGCGCAGCAGGACGGGGATCAGGCCGGTGCTGCCCCAGACGCTGATCTGGTCGTACCGGTCTTTCAGGCGGACGATCTGCCCGGCGATGTCCTCTCCGTTGAGCACCGTCGAGTTCGTCCACGATGCCGTCCGCAGCGTCCGTGACACGACGTACTTGGGCTGGTCGTTCAGTCTGGCCGTTCGAGGATCTGCCGGATCGGCTTCAGGCCAGTAGCTGCAGAAGAGTTGATAGGTCCTTCGGCCGAGCAGGAGGGCGTCCGCGCTCAACACCGACTCAGTGGTCTGCTGGTCGACCGCCGGGTCCGCGTACGGCTGCGTCCAGCCGCCGAACTCGAACCCGCCGTCACGGTCCTCGTCCTGGAGGCCGGGCGCCTGAACCACGCCGTCGAGGGTGACGAACGCCGTCACCACGATCTTTCCCATTTCGGCTCTTTCGGGACGTGTCGTCTGCTTCAACGGGTCTTGGCGGCGTCGCCGGACGGCACTCCGAAGGCGGCCAGGACCGGGGCCGGCGTCCGTTCGGCGAACCGCTCCTGGAAGTCGAGCACGCCGACCCAGGCCGGTCGCAGGGCGATGCGCACCATGCGCAGTCCGGGCTGGTCGATCGCTTCGATGTAGGCCGCTCCGGCCTCCTCGCCCATCATCGTGCGCTGCGTCGTCGCGTACTCCGAGAGGACGCCCTCGACCTCGTCCAGGGTGACCTGTCCGCGAAGCATGAGCACCTGCGGAGGGGGCCCGACGGTGTCGATGCAGACGGCGACGTCCGGATGTGTGCGCAGGTCACGGACCTTGTAGGTGCCGGCGAACGCGGGGACGACCAGTTCGTCCCCGGTCCAGAGGAAGTTGACCGGGATCAGCCGTGGCGTTCCGTCCTTGCCGGTGTAGGCCAGGCGCGCCACGGGGGCGGTGGTGAGCAGGTGCTGTGCCGTGGGGGTGTCCAGCAGCCGCAGGTCGCCCTGGGGCAGGTCCGTGGTTTCGGTGCCGAGGAGGCTCATGACGACCCAACGTAGGATCGGTACTCCTAAAAAACAAGCTCTAGTCCTAAATTAGGATCACCATCCTATGATGGCGGCATGAGCCGTAGCTATGGCGATCTGTGTGGTGTGGCCCGCGGACTGGACGTCGTCGGTGAACGATGGGCGCTGCTGGTCGTGCGAGACCTCCTGCTCGGCCCCAAGCGCTTCGGCGACCTGCTCAGCGGCCTGCCCGGCGTGAGCCCCAACGTGCTGAGCCAACGGCTGCGCGACCTGGCCGAGCACGGCGTCGTCCAGCGCTACGACCTCGGGCCACCGGCCCGGGTCCACCTCTACGAGCTCACCGAGTGGGGACGCGGCCTGGAGCCCGTCCTGCTCGCGCTCGGCCGCTGGGGCAACGACGCGTCGTCCCCGCCTGAGGGCGTCCTCGGCATCGACTCCCTTCTGCTGGGCATCAAGGCGAGCTTCGACCCGGCACGAGCGGCCGAGCTGCGCGGTGTCTACGAGCTCCGAATCGGCGCGGACACCTACGTCGCCGAGGTCGCCGACGACGCCGTCCAGGTCGACCGCCGACCGGCGACCGGAACCCCCGACGCCGTCCTCGCCACGGACCTGGACACTCTCCGCGCGATGCACGACCACCAGATGTCCGTCCAGGACGCCGTCCACTCCGGCCTAGTCCAACTGACCGGCAACGAAGCCGCCCAGCAGCACCTCACCGACCTACTCGTGGCGTCCTTCCCGGTTGCTGACTAGGCGCCAGGAGCGCCTCAACGTCCGACGCAAGCGGCCGACTCTCCCTGACCGACCAAGCGGACGGTGGACCGGCGCTGTGCAGGTGGCTCGTCCAGCGCGCGAAGCATTGACGTGAACCATCGGCATGGCGGACGAAACTCCGCACGGTGCTCTGTCATGAGTCTGCGGCGATCGCGCGCGGGTGAGTACCTCAATCGCGTGGCAGTTGGGCCTCGTGGAGCCGTAGGACCTCTTGCGCGTAGCGGTCCAGGTCGCGCGCCGACTTCAGCAACTCGGCCTCGTTGTGGCCGTGCTTGGCCTGGTTGGCCTTCTCCTGATCACGGTGACGCCGCACATGTAGTTCGTCCTGGGCGTGTTCGATGAGCTTCTCGAGCGCCGTTTCGATGTCCATGTCCGCACACCTGCCCACGGCAGGCAGTGGGTCTGGCCAATGCCTCGTCAAGACTCTCCATGGCCCGTCCTGATGTCGCGGAGCGTGCCCCGGTGCCGACTCGAAGGTAGGAGTCCCGACCCGCTGGCGCCCGTGGACTGCGTCCTGCACTGGGCGGCTGTTTCCCCTTGTCAGAGGCGCTTGGTCGCGATGGCCGGTCTCACCCGGTCGACCGAGGCCGCCCGGGTGACAACGAGGCGGTCACGCGCTCTGGCGAGTCCATGATTTGCGAGTCCATAGCCGCAACACCCCACGTCGCGTGGAAGTATTGCTTCAAGGATTCCCTGAAAGTATCCACGTGCAGAATGTAGCAATGAAAGTCATTGTCCAGCTCTTGCTGTGCCTCGATCTCATGCATGACGTGTGAAGATATGCGCTGAACCAGTTCTTGCTCGGTCATCGACAAGTCCTCATTCTTGGTCGGTGGAGCCACTTCACAGTGTGCTCAAGATATTTCTGTCGCCTCCTGGACGTCGCTGCCCCGACCTGCGCCGATGGCCCCGTGCAGGCCCGTCGACCTCGATCGCGTCCATCCGCAGGAATGGACGGCGCAGTCCATGCCGTCGCAGGCCATTCACCCCGCCTGCACCCTCAGGGATGGATGAATCGGCCTTCAAGACATGGCTCGTCGTGGGACGCCGCGACGAGCAGTGCGTCATTCAGCATCGGTAGAACTGGCAAGGCAAGGGTCCCTTCTGGTTGGTCTCACGGGTACTCCGGTCCGCCGCGAGGAACCCTTTGGTGTGAATCCGGAAATCTTCTCGTGTGCACGCGAGCATCGCACTCAGCACGGCACGAGGCGCGAGGCGCATCGTCCTGCTGCCACGTCCCCACCGGCGCCCTGTCCGCCGTGCTCAACACTGTCAACCAGATCACCGACGGCCACCCCGATCTGGGCAGGTCCGTGGCGGGCTTGAGTGTCGATGAACGCCCTGGTGAGTGGATCTATCCGGATGCTAGCGGCGGACTCTCTCCTCGCCGATCAGGCGCGCTGATCGGAGGGCGAACCAGCGCTGTGGGGCAGTTCGGCCAGCGCACGAAGCGCAATCTCGCAGGCCCTCATCGCCCTGCCAATCCGGTGGCTCTTCGAGTCGCCTGGTGTGAGTCAGGCCCGCTGACCTCCGCTCAGGAGCGTGTCTCAGCAGTCGCAAATCATTGGCCAGTTGTCAGGATGGCCCTGACAGGCCTAGGGTCGTCAGGGCCATCCTGACAACTTAGGAGCGTGCTGTGGCCGTGGCCGCGACATCGCCTGACACCGTGACTGAACTCGCCCGGTGCTCCTTCTGCGGCAAGCCGGACACCGAGGTCGACAAGTTGGTCGCCGGTGCTGGAGTCCACATCTGCAACGAGTGCGTCGCCCTGGCCGCCTCGATCATCGAAGCCAGCCCCGGCAGCCCGGCGAAACCGCGTGTGCCGGTCTGGGAGTCGCTGACGGACGAGGAGATGCTGAGCCACATTCCGCGCGTCGCCGCGCACATCGACCAGGCCGAGGCCGACCTGCGCGCGTGGGTCCAAGAACTGCGCCGACGCCGAGTCACCTGGGCCAGGATCGGCGAAAGCCTCGGAATTTCCCGCCAGTCCGCCTGGGAACGCTTCTCCGGCGAGGAGTAACCCACCCGTCCACCCGAATCGAGGGAGGAGCGGCAGACCACCCGCCGCACGACGAGGTCTTCGGAAGCACGGCCCTCACGCATCGGCGTCTTGTCGCCTCATCACCCACCCGAGCGCCCGACTCCAGTTGACCAGCCGGATTTCAGCGACACACCGGGCTCGACCGCACGACCAACGGATCGCTGAAGAACCCGCTTCCGGAAGGCCCCCCTTCCACCAACGCACCTGCAGCTTTACTCTGGGGTCCTCATCGCCCCTACGAGGGTTCGCAACAACCCCATGCGGGTCAGCAGGCCCCACATCGCCGAGTCCTCATCGCCCCTACGAGGGTTCGCAACTACGTCTGCACGCTCGGGGCCTTCGGTCCGTTGCGGGTCCTCATCGCCCCTACGAGGGTTCGCAACACGGCGCCCGCCAGGTCCGGCGCCACCTGCGCGAGTCCTCATCGCCCCAACGAGGGTCCGCAACCCGCAGCGACCCGCTCGTCCCCCCGGGGCCGAGCCGTGGTCCTCAGCGCCCCTACGAGGGTGGCACGGTCATCCACGTGGCCAGCCTGCCAGTTGGTCGCGGCAGTGGATTGGCCACTCGACGCGGACAGAGCCATTCGCTGTCTAGAAGCACGCGATGCGTATCTGTGGGGGCCTGCGGCCTTCGGCCAGCGAGTCGGCGCAGCACTGAAACGAGGACAGCCGCTGTGGCGAGTGCGGCGCCAGCCAGCAGCCATGGTGTTCTCGCCTCTGTTTCTTCGGACTCCTCGTTGGCCGGGAGCTGCGCAGTGTGGCGAGAGGCGTTGACCCGTACTTGACCGTGTCACCCGGGCCACACCGCCTCCCGAACTCGACGTACCACCTGCGCCATCGGGCGCACCCGTCCTAGAGCAGATGGTGCGGACGCGGTACGCGGCCGGTGATAGCCAACGAGCTATAGCCCGTGAGCTGGAGATCGATCGCCGCAAAGTCAAACGAATCGTCGAGTAGAGAGCGTGAGGACATGCTCTGCACCATGGCACGGTGCAGAGCATGTCCTCACGCTGACTGCGTGATGCGCGGCCGGCGTGGATCGGACGCCCCGAGGCGACGACCGCGACTACTCCGCGTAGGGCTGGTCGGTGCTGTGACCGCTGTAGCCGACGCTCCAGATGTAGCCGTCCAGGTCGGCGAAGGCGCCACCGTAGCCACCCCACGGCAGGGCGTCGGCGGGCTTGAGGACCGAGGCGCCGGCCTTCTCGGCCTCCGCCATGATCTCGTCGACCCGGGTCTCGCTCCGGACGACGTAGGTCAGGACCAGCCCGCTGAAGCCGCTGCCCTCCGCTTCGGTGCCCACCATCGCGGCCAGTCCTTCGCGGCTGTAGAAGCCGACGGGCGAGGCGCCGTCCGAGGCGAAGAACACCGAGACGCCGAAGTCGCTCTGAACCTCCCAGCCGAGTCCCTCGGTGTAGAAGCGCTTGGCCCGGTCCATGTCGCGGACGCCCAGAAGGATCGAGCTGACGTGTGCCTTCATGGCATGACTCCCATTAGCGAATGATCGTTTCGCGTGTGCGGCTCCAGCCGCCACGCCGCCGCGGCCAGGTCGTTTACCCCTGTCTGCGTCGTGGTCCAACCCTCGGGCAGGGACGTACGATCATCAACGCCGGGTCAGCGCATGATCCGATCACTCGTACTTATGTTGGGGGGACGGAGTGGACTTCCGGGATATCGAGATCTTCCTGACCCTCGCCGAAGAGTTGCACTTCGGCCGCACCGCGGACCGCCTCCACCTCTCCCAGGCCCGGGTCAGCCAGGCCATCGCGCAGCAGGAGCGTCGGCTCGGCGGCACTCTGTTCGACCGGTCCAACCGCCGTCGGGTCCGGCTCACCGCGCTGGGCGCCTCGCTCAGGGACGACCTCCTGCCCGCCTATGCCAGCCTGCTGGACGGTCTGGAGCGGGCCCGGCGATCGGCGCGAGGTATCACGGAGCGCCTGACGGTCGGCATGATGCCGTTCAACGGTCCGGACCTGCACCACGTCTGGGAGGCCTTCCGGGCAAGTCACCCGCAGTACGAGCTCGTCCTGCGGCACACGTCGTTCGCCGACCCCTTCGGCACGCTCCGCGCCGGCGACATCGACGTCCTCATCACTTGGCTGCCGGTCGAGGAACCCGACCTCACCGTCGGCCCGGTCCTGTTCACCGACTCCCGCGTGCTCGCCGTCTCCGCCTCCCACGACCTCGCCGGGCTCCAGTCGGTCTCCACCGAGGCGCTCGCCGACTTCGCCCACATTCGCGTGTCCGGCAAGCCCGAGGCGTGGGAGGACGGATACCTCCCCTTCCACACCCCGCGCGGCCAGACGATCCCCCGCGTCCAGTCCGTCGCCCACACCGACGAGATCCTGCACCTCGTGGGCACGGGCGAGATCATCCACGCCTTCCCCGCTCACGTCACCCGCTACTGGGCGATGCGTGACATCCGGTTCCTGCGGCTTCCCGACATGGCGCCCCTCGTCTACGCGCTCGTCTGGCGCACAGAAACCGAGAACGACCACATCCGCGCCCTGGCCAGCACCGTCGAAGCCCTCTCTCCGCTCAAGCCGCGCTGAACCGGGTGATGATCAGCCCGCCGTTTCGGAGGGGCGTAGCAGGCTGCCGGCTGTTCGCGCCAGGACGGCGTCGATCACCGCGCCAAGCCCGACCTTCGGCCTCGCTCGGCGAACCCCCATGCCGCAGAAGCAAGAAGCACCAGATTGGAGACCTGGTGCTTCATCAACCCGTCAACCATCGAAGGTCCGCCGAACCGCAGCCCATCCTGCACCGGCACCTTGTAGCCTCATCGCCAAACCGAGCATCCGAGACAAAGGTGATCAAGAGCTTTCAGCGACACGCCGGGCTCGACAGCACTACCGGCGGATCGCTGAAGAAACCGCTTCCAGCGGATGCCTCTTCCACCAACGCACCTGCAGCTCTACCCTGGGGTCCTCATCGCCCCTACAAGGGGTTCGCAACGCGCGGCACGACCCCTCCTAATCCAGTCCCAGGACGTCCTCATCGCCCCTACAAGGGTTCGCAACTGGGTGGGATGCAGGTCCACGGAGGTGACCCGGCCCGTGTCCTCATCGCCCCTACAAGGGTTCGCAACGGGAGGACGAGAAAGGACACGAAGGGCCTCCGGGCATGGGTCCTCATCGCCCCTACGAGGGTTCGCAACCGGTCGAGGTGGATGTGCCCGGCCTCCATGCTCAGGTCCTCATCGCCTCTACGAGGGTTCGCAACGTCGCCTGGTCGTGTCACCCCAATTTGCGGGCGAGGACGGGTCCTCATCGCGCCTGCGAGGGTTCGCAACTCCAGCGCCAGCGTCAGCGGCGGGTCCAGCCGGCCGGTCCTCATCGGCCCTACGAGGGTTCGCAACAGCGGGACCACGTTCTCGGCCGGGGCGTAGTCGGCGGTCCTCATCGCCCTAACTGCGCCGCGCTCCAAGACACCCCCGCTCGGCACCCACTGCCGGGCGGGGCGTCCGCATGCGTCCGGCCGCGTGCCGGTTGCGCGGGCATCGAGCCCACGCAACCGAGCTGCCGCCCGCCAGTACAGCACTGCGCCTATCCACCGTGCCCGTCGCGCGGTAGGGGACCGCCCGCCATCGAGGAATACAGACGCCCCTGCTCGCCTAGCATCTGCCGAGGTAGACGGCGTTAGACGCGTGCCAGCGGCAGTCCCCGATCGCCGTTGTCGCCGTCACCATTGCCGTCGGCGGTGGCGTCCGAGGTCCGGTGTAAATCGGGGACGTGGTTCCGGTTTCCTGGTGAGGCTACGCAGTGCGGTGGCGGTTCGGTGTGACCGGCTTGGGGGTTGTGGCGTGTTGGGGTCGGAGCTGGGCCGCTGAGATCAGAGGCGTAGTGCTGTGGTGGCGGACTGGAGCAGATGGACGAGGCTGTCGCGTTGAGTGCTGGGCCAGGAGCTGAAGCGGGTGGCCAGTGTGGTGTTGATGGCCTGCTGGAACTGGCCGGTGACCGCCTCGCCCTCGGGGGTGAGGTGGACGCGGGACATCCGGCGGTCGTTGGCGTCGGGTTGGCGGGTGAGCAGGCCGCGTCGCTGAAGCCGGTCGACCAGGCCGGTGATGTTGGTCTTGTCGCAGTGCAGCAGGGTTGCCAGCTCGCCGAAGGACGGCTGCAGATGTTGTGCGAAGCACAGCAGTTGCGCTTGCTGGGGGGTTAGTCCCAGGCGACGGCTCGCCGTGCTGAACAGGCCGTCGATCTCCATGAAGGCGCCGATCAGCGTCTCGACGAGTTCGTCATCGGATGCAGTGGCCATGGCAGGCAGGTTACTACCTGGACAGTTGACACCCTCTACCAAATTAGTCGATGCTATGGACTGTCCATAGAATCGACCAATTGGAGGGGTTGTGCGTATCGAGGATCGGGTCGCGGTCGTCACCGGCGGATCACGCGGCATCGGACGGGCGATCAGCGACCGGCTCGCCGCGGCGGGAATGCGCGTCGTCATCGGCTCCCGTGACCAGGAGACGGCCGCGCAGGCGGTGGACCAGATCAAGGACGCGGGCGGGCAGGCCACCGCGGTCCGCACTGACATCACCCGCCCCGAGGCGGTAACGGAGTTGTTCGATGCGGCCGAGAGTCAGTACGGCCGGGTGGATGTGTGGGTGAACAACGCGGCCATGGCGACCGCTGGGCCGCTGGCCCGCGCCACGGACGAGGACTTCGACCAGTACCTGCACACCAACGTGCGGGCCACGTTCTTCGCCCTGCGCGAGGCCGCGCAGCGCATCAGCGATCACGGCCGGATCATCTTGATCTCTTCCGCCCTGACCGTGTCGCCGCTGCCCGGCATGGCGTTGCTGGCCGCCAGCAAGGCCGCCGGTGACCAACTCGCCCGTACGCTGGCCTGGGAGGTGGGCTCCAGATCCGTCACGGTCAACAGCGTCCTGCCCGGCCTGACCCGCACGGACGTTATCGCCACCGTGCCTCCGCACGTCATCGACGACGCCAAGACCCGCACGCCGCTGGGCCGCCTGGGCGAACCCGCCGACATTGCCGACGTCGTCGCGTTCCTGGCCTCCGACGCCGCCCGCTGGATCACCGGCCAGACCATCAACGCCGCCGGAGGCATGATCTAACGGAGTTGGCGGCGGGCCAGGGCCGGATGCGCACAATCCCGGAGACCTGGTATCCGTTGGCAAGCGGGCCCGGGCGCCGGAAGCCGCGCGGCGCCTAGTGGGACCAGCGAGCCTCGAACCACAGCAGCGCTCTGCGTTCGCGAGGGCTGATCTGATCGAGTGCTGCGACGGCCTCCACTGCCGCGGTCACGTCCGGGGAGCCGGGGGACAGTTGATCGCGCCAGGGGGCCGCTATGCGACAGGCTCCTCAGGCGTGCCCTCCGGGCGCGGGCAGCGGCGCGATCTCCCGTTCGAAGTAGGTCGGCAGTCGCTCGCCCGCGTCGTGCAGTTCGACGAGCTGCCCATGGCAGGCGTGGATCACTTCCGGGTCGTCGTGGCGGCGGCCGCCCGAATGCGTGCCGTCGCTGTCGTAGAGGACCTCGTACATCACTGCACTGCCAAGGAACACAAGCTCAGGTAGCTGATGTTCGGCCTCCAGGGGGCTGACCTCCGCGGCGTCCAAGATCCGAATGTCTTGGACGCCCGCTTCGGCTCTCACCTGAAGCACGTGCAGTTCCCACTGGAGGTAGGGGCTGACCGGCTGTTCGACGATCCGGAGCCGGTGGCTCTGCCGTCCGCTTACCGTTGCGGGCGTTGCCCCAGTGGCGGATCGCTGCTCCTCGATTAGGGAGAGTGCGCGTCCCCAGTCGCCGCTGCTCATCGCGACCCAGCCGGGTTCGTCGGGCTCACGGAAGGACTGACGCCGCTCCAGTTTCCAGAAAGCACCCTCGGTACGTTCGTGGTACCGCCAGAAATCATTGAGATATCCCTGGGCGTCCAGTTCGACGGCGGGGAGATCTCGAACGCGATCAAGCATCGGGGATGTCAGGCTTGGCGGCGATCACCATGCTTCGGAGAAGCACGACGAGCCGTTCGTTTTCCCCAACCGATACATCGGCCGGTAGCCGCTCGGAGTGCTGCTCGGTGAGGTCCCGGCCGATCACCGCGACGTCACCGTTGTCCAGCTCCCAAATATCCGGACACGTCGGATCTGCATTGGTGCCCCCCAACTCGACTGCGGACTTGCCGAGCCTGCGCTTGAACCCGGTCGTCGGGTCGGCCTCCCACGGTCGAGGCATCGTGAGACTTCCCTACCGGAAACGAGGACGTTCAAAAACGGTCTCACGCGGTCTGAGGGCAGGCAATCCTCCGCGCAGTGCGACGCTGCTACCGGATGCCCAGGGGCCAATGTGCCTGCACACGGACGGGCGTAACGCTTACCCCCCGAGGCGCGTCCCCGCCCTCGTGAAGCTGCGGGGTAAGTCTTGTGCCCAGGTACCTTGCTCACGTGGCGCACTAGTAGCGAGGCTTGCTACACGCGCGCAAGCCAGCGCAGTCCCCCTCGCTGGAGGAGACCATGCGGATACGGTTCGTTGGCATCGACCCCGACACCGGGGGCAACAACTGCCCGGCGGTGTTCGTGGACGAGGACACAGGCGACATCTGGTTCCAGGGCGACGCGGTCACCGACCCCGCCGCTTTGGCCGAGGTTGCCAAGCACAGTCCGCTCGGGGAGTCGGAGGTGGTCGTCAAGCTCCCTCCTCGCATGGCAGCGATCATCAGGGAGGCGGTAGATGACCACGGATCCGAATGAGGTCTGGAATCGGCTGATCAAGTCGACCGCCTCCTCGGCCGTTCACCTGGAGATGCGGGACGCCTACACCCCCGAGGATCCGGTGTTCTTGGAGTGGAAGGCCGGGAAGCTGGACCTGAGCAGACCGGCCTACCCCGAGTGGTTCGCAGAGGTGCGCGAGCACATGGCACGCGGGGTGGAGTTCCGCAGAGCGCGGATCGTGTCAGAGCCGGTCACCGACTTCATCCGGTTCGAGTACGAGATCACCTCGGCGCTGAACGTGGCTGCGGGAGAGCAGGTGCGATGGCTTCAGCGCAGACACGCTTCGGATATCAGTCTGCCGGGGAACGACTTTTGGGTCTTCGACGACCAGGCCGTGAGGTTCGGGTACTTCGCGGGCGACGGAACCTACATCGATGACGAGGCCGTGGAGGAGCCGTCAACCGTCGCACTGTGCGCCTCGGCGTTCGAGGCCGTGTGGGAGCGCGCCATCCCGCACGAGGTGTACAGGCCGCGCTGAGACCGGTTGCCGATCCTCAATGCCCTCGAAACCGTCGCCGTCGTCTAGCGTCCAGCGCGCCAGGGAGGAACTGGCCACACGCCTGCGAGAGCTCCGGCTCGATGCCGGGCTGACCGGGCGGGCGCATGCGACGGCGGCGGGGTGGCATGAGTCCAAGACCTCGCGGATTGAGTCTGGCAAGCAGGCTCTCACCGATACCGACATCCGCACCTGGTGCCGCGTGTGCGGTGCTGACGAGCAGGCCACCGACCTCATCGAGGCTAACCGGGTAGCCGACTCCATGTATGTGGAGTGGCGGCGTCTGCATAGGGCTGGGATGAGGAGAGCGCAGGAGTTGCGCATCCCGCTGTACGAGCGGACCCGGTGGTTCAAGGTCTACTGCTCCACCGTCATACCGGGCTTCTTCCAAACCCCCGGATACGCAACAGCGCTCATGACCGCGATCACCCGGTTTCAGGACACTCCAGACGACGTCGCCGATGCGGTCACGGCCCGGATGGCCAGGAACCACGTTCTTCACGGTGGTGAGCGGCGTTTTGCTGCGATCGTCGAGGAGTCGGTTCTCCGCGCCAGGCACGGAGACGCCCAGGTCATGGCAGCCCAGCTCGGTCATCTGCTCGCGGTGTCCGGTCTGCCCGCGGTCTCGCTCGGCATCGTCCCTCTCGCCGCGCCAGATCGGCCCATCTGGACGCTGGAGGCGTTCAACATCTTCGACGACACGCGCGTCGAGGTTGAACTGCTGTCTGCGCAGGTGACCGTGACACAGCCGAGCGAAGTGGCCGTGTACGTGCGCGCGTTCGAGCAACTCAGCCACATGGCCGTCTACGGTTCCTCCGCAAGATCCCTGATCACTCAGGCGATCGAGGCCCTCGACCAGCCCCGCGACTAGGGCGCAAACCGGCGCAAGGTTGTGGCCGGTTGCACGCACCGCTTCCTAGCGTGCTTGCAGGCACAGGCACTCGGTAGGGGGCGTTCAGATGGGGTCGTTGGGCAAGTCGTGTGAGGCCGACACCGAGCAGGCGGACGACCCGCGTGGCGCGGCGTTCACGGCCGCACTGCGCCGGGTGACCGGGTGGGTGGGATCATGACTGCGCTGGAGGACTTCGAGATCTCACGCACCGAGGCGTTCTTCCGCAAGATCACCGCTCGCTACCCGGCCGACGACGCCGTGTCAGCAGTCGTGATCACGCATCTGCTGGGCGAGCGCCCCGCCTTCCTGCGTGCGGTCGGGCGGGTGGCCGAGGTCGCCGCCGTGCTGCCCAAACCCAAATCGATCGACCCGGCCGCGCTGGAGGAGATCACCGGCCTGATGCCGGTGGACGAGTTGGACCGCGCCGCGTTCGCCGACCCTGCCCGCGCGCTGGAGTACCTGGAATCGCGGGCGGCGGGCCGGCCGGTAGTGCTGCTGGACATCGGCGGGTACTTCGCGCCCAGCCTGGAACACGTGTGCGGGCGGTTCTCCGGCCAGATCGTGGGGGTGGTCGAGGACACCGAGAACGGACACCAGCGATACGCGGCTGCCGGCAAACTGCCGTGCCCGGTGTTCAGCGTCGCCCGCTCTCCGCTCAAGGACCCCGAGGACTACCTGGTGGGCCAGTCGGTCACCTTCTCCGCCGAGGCGCTGATTCGTTCGCGCGGCGACATCTTGCAGGGCCGTCCGGCGGCGGTGATCGGGTACGGCAAGCTCGGCCGGTCGATCGCGGCGATGCTGCACGCCAGGCACGTCAGTGTGACCGTGTTCGACTCCGATCCCGTGCAGCGCACGCAGGCCATGTCCCAGGGGTTCCGCACGGCCTCGACACTGGCGCAAGCCATCGCGGGGGCTGGGCTGATCGTGTGCGCCACGGGCAACCTGGCGCTCAAGGAGGAGGATTTCGCGCGGGTCGCCAACGGTGCGTACATCGCCAGCGTCACCAGCAGCGATGACGAGCTGGAGTTGGACGCGCTGGACGAGCTGTACACGCGGACGCCCAGCGGGCCGCACGTCACCCGATACGCCCGGACCGGACACTACTTCTACCTGCTGGCCGACGGCAACGCCGTCAACTTCCTCCACGGCGCGAGCGTGGGTGCTTTCATCTTCCTCGTACAGGCCGAGATCCTGGCGGCGCTGAGCACCCTGGTCACCGCCGACAGCCACGAGCCCGGCCTGCATGAGTTGAACACGACCGAACGCAGCCTGATCGCCGCGACCTGGTTGCGCTACTTCGATGGGACGCCATGATCAGCAGCGACGAGATCCGCACGACTGTCACCCGCTACCTCGCCCAGCACCCTGCCGAGGCCGACCACCTCAAACCGCTCACGGACGCGTTGGCGAGCGGAGCCGACCTGACCTCCCGCAAGGAGTTCAACGGCGGGCACGTCACCTGTGGCGCGGTCGTCATCGACGACACACGTCGCCTGCTGCTCATCCAGCACATCGCGCTCGGCCGGTGGCTGCTGCCCGGCGGCCACCTGGAGCCGGAGGACACCGCGCTGCCGCACGCGGCGCTGCGCGAACTCGAAGAGGAGACCGGGATCTCCTGGCACGGCGCGGTCTCCCCTCCCGGACACGACGTCACCCCGGTGGACATCGACGTCCACACCATCCCCGCCAACCCGGCCAAGGGCGAACCCGAACACTGGCACGCCGACTTCCGCTGGGCGTTCTGGGTGAAGGAACCCAAGGTCGTGCTCCAAGCCGAGGAAGTGGAGGGCTACGCCTGGCGGGCACGTGACAACGCCCCCACTCCCAAGCTCGCGGCCAAACTCACCGCCTTGTAGGGGTGAGGTTGCGCGGTGCGAATGCTGAGGTGTCCGTAGCCGTCCCAGCTTGGCCATGCCAGGCCCCGAGTACGGCGGTGGCCCGGCGCGCGGACACGCGTCGCCCATAGGCTTGGCCGGGCCACCGTATCCAGGCCCGGATAGTGAGGTGCCTCGGATCTTCCGAACGCCACCCGAGTGGTCCGCACCAAGTTGAAGGAGCGGATTTCAGCGACACGCCGGGCACGACAGCGCTACCGGCGGATCGCTGAAGAAACCGCTTCCAGCGGATGCTTCTTCCACCAACGCACCTGCAGCTTTACCCTGGGGTCCTCATCGCCCCTACGAGGGTTCGCAACTGCACCGTCAGGTCCCCCGCCTGGAGACCCGCGCGGTCCTCATCGCCCCTACGAGGGTTCGCAACGCGAACAGACCGTTCGCCGCGCGTTGGTCGACGAGGTTCTCATCGCCCTACGAGGGTTCGCAGCTCCCAGGCTCCTGGCGTGACCCGCCAGACGGCGGCGGTCCTCTCGCCTTATCAGGATTCGCAATAGTCGAAGTAGCGTCCGTGCCCTGCTGGCGTGATGGGTCCTCATCGCACCTATAGGGGTTTGCAACCTGGCCTGGACCATGTACCCCGCACGACGGACGGCCGGTCCTCATTTCCCTGCGAGGGTTGCACCGATGGGTGGACGCCTGTTGAGCTAGGCGCCGAGCACCGTCTCAGTGAGTTGGTCCCACCTGTACAAGCGGCCTACTCTCTCCTGACTGACCAGGTGCACCGAGCGGACGGTGAACGGGTGCTGTGGGGATGGCTCGCTGAATGCCTGAATGATTGGTGCTGCTGGGCCGGACGAGTTGCTGTAGGCGACCGAGACGTGTGGCGTCCACTCGGGCTCGTCGGCGAGCTGGTGGTGGGTGACCGTCCCGGCGACCGCCGAACGTATTGCTTGCCGCACAGGATCAAGCGCACGACCCGGCCGGACGCCGAGCATCGCGGCCTCGCTGTGGAACCACAGCCTGCCGAGATCCACACTGATCGGGTCAAGGCATCCCAGCCGTTCCCCGGCCGCCGCGATCATCGCGCCCACCTCGGTCTCGGGGATCTCATCGGCGAACCCCACGATCTGCGTCGTCATGTGGAGCCACGCCTCGGGCACCAGATCGAGCCCGCCCACATGCGCCAGGGCGCTCTGGCACCTGGCCACCGGAGCGCGGGCGTCCGGCTGGTCGTCCAAGAGGACGTGCCAGACCAGTAGGTGACGTCCAGGACGCATCCCCGGACGCCGCCACCAGTGGTCGGCCAAACGCTCGGGCGACGGACTCATGACACCTCCGAGGTGGTGGTCTTGGGGGCGGGGTGTGGGCTTCGATCAGGCGATCGGTCCCGGAGCCACTCCCGCGCTGTTGCGGCACGTCAACCGAACGGGCACGCCTTCCGTTGCCCGAGCCGCCAACATAGAGTCACGCCCATGACCGATGTGTTGCAGGTCTCGACCACCGCTGAAAGCCGGGAGGTCGCGCTGCGCCTGATGCAGTCGGCTGTCGCCGCCAAACTCGCCGCCTCCGGACAGGTCAGCGGTCCCGTTGAGTCCGAGTTCTGGCATATGAACAAGCTTGGCTCTGGGGAGGAGTGGCAGGTCCACCTCCGCACGACGAGGGATCGCTACGAAGAGTTGGAGAAGCACCTCATCGAGCAGCATCCCTGGGACAACCCCGAGGTGACGTACACGGTCCTCGCCGGTGGGGCCCCGAGCTATCTCGCTTGGGTCAGGCAGGCGACCACCGCCTAATCCGTCAACCATCGAAGGTCTGCGGAAGCGCAGCCCATCTGCACCGGCATCTTGTAGCCTCAACGCCCAACCGAGCGTTCGACCTCAAGTTGATCAGGCGGATTTCAGCGACTCGCCGGGCTCGATAGCGCTACCGACGGATCGCTGAAGAATTCGCTCCCGGCGGATGCGTCCTCCACCTACACACCTGCGGCTTTACCCTGGGATCAGTCCTCATCGCCCCTGCGAGGGTTCGCAACCGGAAGTGCCTGCGCAGGTCGAGCGTGATGTCCGCCTGTCCTCATCGCCCCTACGAGGGTTCGCAACACAGCGACGGAACCGTCCGCGCCTTCCGGGCCGACAGGGTCCTCATCGCCCCTACGGGGGTTCGCAACCCGGTGGGGGTTTTGGACAGGCTGCTGCGGGAGCGGTCCTCATCGCCCCTACGAGGGTTCGCAACGGCACTCTCGCCGCTATCCGGCACCGCGTCACCTCGGTCCTCATCGCCCCTGCGAGGGTTCACAACCCATAGGCGTGCCACCACCCCTTGGCCTTGGTCTCGCCCTCATCGCCCTTGGAGATGGCGTGATGGATTGCGGGGGCGCTGGGCCTTGATGCATCGGGAGCTCAGCGTTGCTTTGGGTTTCCCGTTCTGGTGGCCTGGCGCAGGAGTTCGGCTACTGGCGGGGACGACCTGTATGGCCTGAGGCGTTCGAGGACGACCTGGGCGCGCTGTGCGGTTCGGTCGCTGGCGACGTCGGCTGACAGGTCCAGCATTCTGTTGGCGACGGTGGCCGCTTCCTCTGGTTCGTTGGCGTCCGCTAGGGCCACTGCGAGCCACGACAAGTACAGCGCGAGTTCGCGCGCATGGGTCGCGTCGTACCGGCCGAGGACTTCCGCCAGGAGTGGGACGGCACGTAGTGGACGGTGCAGTTCCGTATATGCCCGTGCCTCCATCACCTGCAATTCGCCTGCGTCCACCCAGTAGAGGTAGCCGGGATCGTCCTCGGCTTGGTCGTTCTGGGCAAGAGCCGTGCTGGCCTCGCCGAGCGCTTCGATGGTGGCGGGCGCGTTCTGGGTGCGCGCGGTCGCCCACGCAATGCGATCCCACGCGAGCGCCCGGGCGCGTGCTGGGGCGTCGGGGCCTGAGACGTCGAGGGAGGCGCGGGCGAGGTCGACGCCTTCGGCGGCGTCGCCAATATTGGCGACCTGGTAGGCCAGCGACCCCAGAAGGTTGCCCTCCAAAGTGCGGTCGCCGGCTTCGCGTGCGGCGTCGATCCCGAGCCGGTAGATCTCCTCGGCGCGGGCGTGCTGTCCGGCGTCGCTGGCGATCCATCCGGCGATCTGGGCGTACTCGCCGATGAGGGCGAGCAGGGCCCTGCCAGTGCGGTCGTCGTGGCTTGACCCGCGGTAGACGCGTCGGGCGTTCTCCAGTTCGCGGACGGCTGGGACGAGCAGATCCCTGCCCGCGAGCACGTCGTCCGCGAGACGGAGACCGTGGACGCGGGCGGCGAGGTCGGCGACGATCCCGGTTCCTACACGTCGTCCGGAAACTTTGGCGAGCCGCGCCGTGAGTTCTTCCCCGGCCAGCGGGGCGGTCCCCGGCAACGGGTAGTGCTCGGGTGCGGGTTGGGTTCTCGTCTGTGTGCCGAAGAGGTCGTCCTCGGGCTGGTTGGTTGCGGTGGCGTACAGGCGTCGGTAGCGGGCTCCCGGGGCGTGCTTTCCCGCCTCCCACTCTTTGATCATGTGTGTGAGGGCCGGGACGTGCGGTAGGCCCGGGAGATCGCGGGGATCGGCGGCGGCCCGGAGTCGTCGTGCCATCTCGGGCCGCGACCAGAATGGCGGTGCTTCTCGTGCGGCGCGCAAGCGCGCGCCCAAAGCTCGCTTTTCGGCGGACATGTTGCGATGCACCTCTCGCCGGGGAGGGGGAGACGGCGACCGCCACCCCTGATAGCCCCCATTCTCCCCGTTCCTATGCGCCACGGCTCTGGCTTCACTGGAAAAGCGGGCGTGCACTCACTGCTGAGATTTCCTCGCGTTATTTGAGTCGCACCATTCGATGCCGGAGTGCGCGCCCACGCAACCCGAACGCGGGTGGTGGGCGTGGTCGTCTTGGGGCTTCCTGGTCCTCGGCTGCGCGCCCGCCGAATACGCGTTGATCGCGGCGATGTGTTGCCTTCGGGCGTCGCGTCCTGCGGCCAGCGTGCCTTCGCAATATCAGAGCGGCCCCGGCCCGCTGCGCTAACAGCGGGGGACCCGGGGCCTTGATCGGACGTGGAGGTCCGACCCAATGGGAGAGCCTAGGGGCAATCCGGGCGTATCTGGGCTGAACGAGCAGGAGCGCAGAGAACTGGAACTCCTGAGTGAGGAGTTCTCTGCCGGGAGGGGGCGGTACTCCGCTGGGCGGCCTGCCCTGGAGTGGGGTGCGCGGCGTAAAGCGGGCGCGGGGTGGGGCGCGAGTGCGGGTGGCGTGTGCGCGCTGATCGCGGTGGACGCTCGCGGGGTGCGGTGGATGCTCGGTCAGGCGGACGCCTGGGGCACCACGGCCGCTGGGGCGTGTACGTCATGAGCCTTGTTGTGGAGGCCGATCCGGACGTTCTGTTGGCGGCGCTGCAGCGTCAGTATCCGGGAGTGCCGTCGTGGCGCGGTGAGTTCACGGGGACCTGGTGGGCGCTGCTCGGCGACCGTCTGGTCGAGGCCCCGACGGCGAGGGAGCTCGCCGCGTGCATCCGGCAGACGCTTCTTCCGTCATGGCCTCCGCGTCGTCCGCAGATGGACGTCCGTCGCGTCCGGGAGGTGGCGCCGGGGCCGCCGCTTGTCACGGTGGGGGCTCGGCTCATGTCGGCGGACGTGCCTTCGGGGTCTCGGCCGGTGGGGGTGGTTCGGGCTCGGGCGGCGCGCCACTGCGAGGTTCGTCCGTCGCGGAGGTCTGGGCGGCAGCGGTTCGCAGATCGGGTGTTGGTGCTGCTGGCGGTTGCTGTGGCTCTGGTCGGCGTGGCGTGGGATGTGGTGAGTCTGCTGTGCGGATGACTCGGGCTTCTTCGCGCGAGCGGTATCTGAACGAGCTGGCTGAGCTGCTGACGGCGGCGGGGTGGACGATCACGCCTCGGTACGAGCTGTCGCCGCCGCTGGTGCGGGTGACTCATCCCGCTCTGGATCGGACGGGGCTGTCGGTGCACGTCGAGCCGCTGCTCTGCGGGGACGGCGAGGTCGCTTGGTTCTGCGACTCGTCCGGACGGTTCCTCGGCACTCGTTTCCAGTTGCCGCACGTGCTTGCGGCCGTCCATGACGCCTTGGGCCCGCTCGTCGCTGATGCGGGGTGGCCCGTTCCGTCCGACGAACCGCCGGTGCGACGTCCTCGGCCACGGCTCAGGAGGAGGGCGTGGTGACCGACTTCGGGAGCCCGGGTAGGCGGGCGCTGGCAGGGCTGAAGCCGCAGCTCTCCGTCCACGGATTCGCGACCGAGTGGGGCGACGACGGCTTGCGCGTCATGGTCCGTCCTGCCAAGTCCGATGCCCTCGATCAGCCTGCGGAGGTTCTCGCCGAAGGCTTGGTCACGTGTGCGCGCCGTGAGGACGACGGCGATCGGTGGTGGTGGCACCTGGACGGCGTCCCCCTCGCCGAGATCGACCATCCGTACGAGGCGATCACCGCGCTCAAAGGCGCGTTCGCCACCCGACTCGACGCCGCAGGAGCGTGAGATGACCGTCCCCGCAATCACTCCGACGTCCACGTCCCGAACGGGATGGGATCGGCTGTGGCTGGAGATCACCCGCCGCTGCCAGCTGGCCTGTCACCACTGCTACAACTCGTCCGGGCCTCGTCAGACAGCCGGGACGATGACGTCGGCCGACTGGCATCGCGTCGTCGATCAGGCTGCTGAACTGGGTGTTCGGGAGTTGTGCGTGATCGGCGGCGAGCCGACCATGTACCCGGGACTCGCCACGTTGATCAACCACGCCATAAGTCTCAGTCTCGGCGTCGAGGTGTACTCCAACCTCGTCCACATCAGCGACGACCTGTGGCGCGTCCTCGCCCAAGACGGCGTTCGGCTGGCGACGTCCTGGTACAGCGACGATCAGGACCAGCACGTCGCCATCACTGGACGCCCGACCTGGCGGCAGACCCGCGCCAACATCGACCGCGCCACCGAGCTGGGTATCCCGTTGCGCGTCGGGATCATCCGCGTACTGGACGAACAGCGCGTCGATCAGGCTCGCGACCAGCTTCGCCTTATGGGTGTCGCGAACATATCGACCGACCGAACTCGGCACATCGGACGCGCCGCACAGCCGAACATCGACCCGTCCACCGAACTCTGCGGACGGTGTGGGGACGGACGTGCCGCCATTGGCCCCGACGGCGAGGTCTGGCTGTGCACGATGGCTCGCGCCATCTCCGCAGGCAACGTCCGTGACCACGCCCTCCGCGACGTCCTGACCGGGCAGGCTTGGCGTGAGCTGCGCGAACGGCTACCGCGCCGAACCACCGACGCTAACCGCTGCAAGCCGAACGACGACAGCAACGACTGTGCGCCCGCCGAGACCGAGTCCTGCAACCCGTCCTGCTGCAACCCCGACAGCTAGGAGGACAGCCGATGCCGACCACCTGGGAAACACACGCCCAAGCCCTCGCCGCCAAGGTCACTCACCCGGGTTCGCGCTGGTGGGGCGCGGTGTGCTCGACGCCCCGCCACCTGCTGGTCCCGCGCTGGTGGGAGGACGACGACACCAGTTGGACGCTGCGCGACGACACCGACGACGAGCCCGCATGGCTCCGGACGGCCTACAGCGACCGCACCCTCGTCACCAAGGTCGGCCTGCGCCACGCCGACCACGCCGCCCCGGACGGCACGACGACCGGCCGTCCGACCTCGTCCTCCACGCTGCCCAGCCTCCTGCTGACCATGTACCGCCACGCCCACCTCTACAGCGGCGCGGACGTCCTGGACGTCGGCGTCGGGTCCGGCTACGGCACCGCCCTGCTGTCCGCCGCGCTCGGCGGCCGCACGCTCACCGCCATGGACGTCGACCCCTACCTGGTCGAGGCCGCCGCCGAACGGCTCGGCAACCTCGGAATCAGGGCCCGCCTGATCAGCGGCGACGCGACCGGCCCTCTCCCCGACACCTACGACCGGATCGTGTCCACGGTCGCCGTCCGTCCCATCCCACAGTCCTGGATCGAGGCACTCCGCCCCGGCGGACGGCTCGTCACGACCCTGACCGGCATCCGCGCGATCCTGACCGCGACCAAGACCGGCGACCCGAACGCGATGCCCGCCGAAGGACGCATCGAATGGGACCGTGCCGGTTTCATGTCGACCCGCCACGGCCCGGACTACCCGCCCGAACCCACCGCACAACCGGAAGGCGAAGGCGACGAGACCCAAGGCCGCTATCCGATCGTCGACGTCGAGGAGTCCTGGGAGCTGCGCTCGATGCTCGAAATCGACCACCCCGGCCTCACCCACCGCTTCGAACGCGACGGCGACCGCCGAACGGCCTGGATGATCCATCCCGACGGTTCCTGGGCCCGAGCCACCGCAACCGCCGATGCCGCCCCGCGAGTCCACCAGGCAGGCTCTCGCCGCCTCTGGGACGCCCTGGACGATCTTCGCCACCGCTGGCTCCTCGACGGCGAACTCCCGCTCTACGGCGCCCGCGCCTGGATCTCGTCCACCGGCACGATCCACCTGGCCCGCGGCTCCTGGCGCGCCCGCATCGGCACGGCCGAAGCCGCGCGCATCGGCACGGCCGAAGCCGCCCGCATCGGCACGGCCGAAGCCGCCCGCATCGGCACGGCCGAAGGAACGAGCTGACCCCCGTCCGCGCATCGCGGTCGGGGGTCAGCCCTGGAAGGTCCACTGGCTCGCAGCCGGGAGACGGGCCCGATGCTGCGGCGGCCTAGCGGACCGGGCTCAGCGGCTTCGTGAACAGAGCCTTGCCGTCCAGATCACGCAGCGTCACGGTCAAGGTCTCGGACGCGGCGTCGATGGCGACCTGGCCGAAGAACTGGAAGCCCTCGGCCGGGGACGTGTTGGCGTGCGGCGGCGCCGACTGGAACTTCAGCGTCGCGCCGAACGTGGAGTCCAGCGCGTTCGGCCCGAAGGCACCCGCGTTCAGCGGCCCGGACACGAACTCCCAGAACGGGTCGAAGTCCGAGAACGAAGCCTTCGCGGGGTCGTAGTAGTGCGCCGCCGTGTAGTGGACGTCGGCGGTCAGCCACACCATGTTCCGGACGCGGTGCTTCTTCGCGAAGCTCAGGATGTCGGCGAACTCGCGCTCGCGGCCCAGCGGCTTGCCGTTGTCGCCCTGCGCGACGCCCTCGATGTTCGGCTTGCCCTCCGTGCCGTCCGGGACGATCAGCCCGAGCGGCAGGTCGTTCGCGATGACCTTCCAGGTCGCCTTCGACGCGCGCAGTTCGCGCTTGAGCCAGGCGACCTGCTCCGGGCCCAGCAGCCCCGGGCCGGACTTCTCGGCCCCGGTCGTGTTCGGGTTCTTGTACGTGCGCATGTCGAGCATGAACACGTCCAGCATCGGCCCGTAGGAGACCTTGCGGAAGATCCGGCCGCCGACCTGCGCGCGGACGGCCGTCGGCGTGTACTCGAACATCGCGCGGCGGGCGCGCGCGGCCAGGACGTCCACGCGCTTCTCGGTGTACCCCGGACGGTCGATGACCTCGCCCGGGTACCAGTTGTTCAGCACCTCGTGGTCGTCCCACTGGTAGAGCATCGGGACGCGCGCGTTGAAGGCGCGGAACGCGGTGTCCTCGAGGTTGTAGCGGAACTGGCCGCGGTACTCGGCGAGCGTCTCGGCGACCTTCGTCTTCTCGGGCGTCACGAGGTTGCGCCAGGTGCGGCCGTCCGGCAGCGCGACGGTCGGCGTCATCGGGCCGTCGGAGTACACCAGGTCGCCGCTGCACAGGAAGAAGTCCGGGTTCACCGCGGACATCGCGTCGAAGATCCGGTAGCCGCCCAGCTCGGGGTTGATGCCCCAGCCCTGCCCGGCCAGGTCGCCCGACCACACGAACGAGATGTCGGCGCGCTTGCGCGGGGCGGTGCGGAGCCGTCCGGCGACGGGCGCGGACGTCACGCCGTGCCGGTCGAGGTCGGCCAGCAGGACCCGGTAGTGCAGCTCCTCGCCCGCCGGGAGGCCGCGCAGGAACGTCTTGCCGGTCAGGTCGGTGTCCGGGGTGAGCACCGGGCCGCGGACCCGGTCCGCGCCGCGGAAGTCCGGCCGCCGGGACACCTCGACCAGCATCCGCGCCGGACGGTCCGACCGCGCCCACACCACGGCCTCGCGCGCGGTCACGTCACCGGCCTGGACACCGTGCGTGACACTCGCCCGTCCCGAACGCACGAAGGCCGGGGCCGTCGGCCCGGGCCTCGCGCTCGCCGTCCCACTGGACAGCAGGCCGAGCGCCGCGCCGCCGCCCGCCACCAGCCCGCCGCGCAGCAGATTCCGCCTGTCCAGCTCCATCGCCGACTCCGATCGTCTTTCGGTCATGCCGATCCGCATGTTCTCCACGTCCGGAAGCGGATACCGGGACCGGACATGATCAATCGGTGAACAAAAGGAGAAAGCGGACTCCGCACCCGGTCGACTTGACAACGGGCGGTCACGGAGTGTGTTCTGGTGTGCATGTCAGCGCGCGTCCCGCAGGGAAGCCCCGTGGCCTTCGGCCGCGCGGCCAGCGCGCTGTGTCCTTCGTGTTGTTGTCGCTGATCTCAGGCCGACCACCCGACACGGCCCCGATCCTTCCGCATGGACGGGGCGAAGCCGAAGGGCACCTCTCTCGTGGATCTCGATCTTGCTCCCGACCTCATGATGCGTGGTCAGGACGACCCGCACGGCCGTGACCTGCTGAAGCGTCCGCCGACCGTGGGCCAGCTCGCCGCCCGCATCCGCGACCTCGCGGCCCGTCCGGACGGCTGGTGGCACCTGGTCGGCTTCGACCCCGCCGGGCCCGTCCGCGTCCCGCTGGACGAGGTCGACGGCGTCCGGCTGTGGCTGACCACCTGGCCGCCCGCCCACCGCACCGGCGTCCACGACCACGTCGGCACCGAGGTCAGCATCGTCATCGCGGGCGAGCTCGTCGAGGTCTCCATCGCCGAGGAGGGCGTCGCCGAGCGTCCCCTGCGCGCCAACCGCGTCCGCGTCCACGGCGGCACCCACACCCACGAGCTGACCAACCCGGGCCCCGCCTTCTCCATCACCCTCCACGCCCAGCTCAGCCCGGCCGCCTGACCCCGCACCGTCCGGCCCATCTGAGCTTGAACCGCCCGGCCGCCTGCCCCCGAACCGCTCGGCCGTCTGGCCCCGGGCCGTCCGGCCATCTGACCTCGCATTGCCGGGCCGTCTGACCCCGGGCGACCGGCCGTCTGAGCTCGCAGCGGCCGGAAAACGCGGCGGTCCGCCGCCGTCCGCTTGGAAGCGGACGACGACGGACCGGTCTGACGGGTCGCGCTGGGTGCGCGGGTCAGTGACGAGCGGTCAGGTGGAGCTTGACCTTCGTCGGCGCCTTCGCGAAGGAGCGCGCCTTGGGCTTCTGGACGAGCAGCTTCTGCAGCGCCGGGGACATCGTGGACTTGGCCCGCATTCCGGGCTGGTTGTCCGGGTTGGTGCCGCCCGCGAGGGAGAAGACGCCGTTCAGGGTCATCATGTTCTTCGACGCGTCCGACGGCAGGCCCATGAGCTGGTTGACGACGCCGTTCAGGAGGCCGAGCGGGCCGCAGCCCTTCGCCGACGGAACCGCCACCGGGGCCTTGATCGACACCGGCCCGGCGTTCCAGCCGAGCGCGGGGTCGGAGGCGAGGCCGCCCGCGGTCATCTCCGGCTCCAGGGACGCCTTGACCGGGCCGATCACGCAGGTGCCGCCGAGCAGCGGGTTGTTGAGCTTGAGGTTCAGCGACAGCCGCGCCCCGAGCCCGCCCGACGGGGTGAAGTAGGCGGTGACCGGGCCCGCGAGGGACTGCGTGACGGTCAGCTTGTTGACCGACAGCATCGCGGCGGGCGACTTGCCGAGGATCGGGCCGACCAGCGGCAGCTGGCCGATGAGGCCGCCGGGGACCTCGAGCTCCTTGCCCTCGAGCTGGGAGCCGGTGACCGGCTTGTTCATCGGGATGTTCGACATGTCGCTCAGGTCGTTGATCCCGCCGGTGACGCGGATCGCGCCGGCCGGCAGCTTCTGGGTGAAGCTGCCGATCTTCATCTCGCCGCCGGTGACGACCTGGGTCTGGCAGAGCTCACCGACCATGCAGCGGGCCGAGTAGGCCGGGGCGGCGGACGGGAACGAACCCGTGGTGAGCGGCGGGGTCGCCGCGTGCGGGGCGCCGGCCGGCGGGTTGGCCGGGTCGAACGCGCCGACGCGGCCGCGACCGGGCGCGCTGTACCAGATCTTGCCGCCCGGGCCGAGCATCAGGCTGCGCGGCGCGGAGAGCGTCGCGGGCAGCGGGTACTCGGTGATGTTCCCGGACGCGTCGATCGCGCCGATGTTGCTCGCGGCGGTCTCGGCGAACCAGATCCGGCCGTCCGGGCCGGTGAGCATGCCGGTCGGCTTGGAGTCGGGGGTCGGCGGGCTGATCTGGTTGACGGAGCCGGTCGCCGGGTCGACGTAGCCGACCTTGCCCACGGACGGCTCGGTGAACCAGACCTTGCCGTCGGCGCCGATCGCGATGTCGGAGAGCGCGGGCATTCCCAGGGTGGAACCGGGCACATCGAACTTCTTGACCGCGCCGGTCGCGGGGTCGAGGCGTCCGACGGAGCCCGTCATGTCGGGGTACCAGAGCGCCCCGTCCTTGCCCACGGCGACGGCCGAGGGCGAGCCGCCGGCGGCGTAGAGGGTGACGTTGCCGGACGCGTCGATCTTGCCGATCGCGCCCGAGTTGATGCCGGAGAACCACATCGAGCCGTTGGCGCCCGGCACGATGGAGTTGACCAGGCTGTAGTTGAAGTTCAACGCCCCGGACGTCGGCAGCTCGAACAGCGTGGACTTGCCGGTCGCCGGGTCCACGCGGCCGATGCGGGGCGAGGTCTGGGACATGTCGGTGTACCAGATCGAGCCGTCGGTTCCGTTGGCCATCCCGCTGGGGAGGCCCTTGAGGTTCTTGGAGTTGTTCGGGACCGCGTACTCCGTCACCTTCCCGGCGGAGATCTTTCCGATGCCGCCCGCGTTCTCGGTGAACCAGACCGCACCGCCGGGGCCCTTCGCGAGCCCGGAGGGGGCCACGTCGGGGATCGGGACGGAGTACTCGGTCACCGGCGCGGCGTGCGCGGCGGTGACCGAGGCGGTCAGGAACGAGGTGGTGCCCAGGGCGGCGGCCAGTGCCGCCGCCCCCGCGCGCGTCGTACGACGCATGCTTCGCCTCCTTCTGGGACCCCGGCCGAACACGCAGGCAGAACGTGGGTGGGGTGGGGGTCCGGGCGGTCAAACAAAACGTGAAGGCCAATACAAACCGGTCAGTAACTACTGATGTCAACAAGATCGTTTCGTGGTGGCCGGATCCGGCCACCATGCCAACCGGACAGCTGACCTGTACGTCTTCGCCCGATCCAGGCCGGAATCGGCCGAACGGCCGCCATCGGCGGACGGGCGTCCGCCATGAACGCACGAAGGCCCCGCACCCGGAGCGGGTGCGGGGCCGTTCGCCGGGGTTCGCCGGGCTCAGCTCTTGCGGGTGAGGGTGTCCACGGTCCCGCCCGTCCAGGTGACCTTGAGGGACGTTCCTGACAGTTCGGCCTTGCCCTGGGTGCGCGTGGTGGAGTGGTCCGCGCAGGTCAGGGTGATGGCGTTCTGCGGGGTGACGGCGCCCGTGCAGAAGTTCGGCGAGTTGAGCGCCGCCGCGCCCCGGTAGAAGAACAGCTTGACCTGGCCGGACGTCCATGTTCCGTCCAGCTTGGACGGTGCCGCGCGGCCAGGCTGCACGCCGTTGATGACCGGGGCTCCAGGCGCGCCGGACGAGGGCTCCGGCGTGGACCCCGCGGGACCGCTGCCCGGCTCGGTGGAGGGTTCCGAGGTGGAGGGCGCCGAGGACGAGCCCGGGGCCTGGTCCGCGCCGGAGGAGGATGACGGGTCCGAGCCCGCGGCCCGGTCCGTCCCGGAGTCGTCGCCGCCCCCGCCTCCGCAGGCGGTGGCCAGGGCCAGGATCAGCGCCGTCGCGGCGATCGGTCGGAGCAAGGTCGGCCTCCTCGGGCAGGGGGTGGAGCCGCCGTCCGCGCACCCGGACGGCGGGCCGCTCAGACTAGCGCCGCCTCCGCCCGGCCGGACAGAGCCCGGATCACGCCGGTCCTGGTGACGAGGACGCCCGCCCGGACGGCCGTCCGGGCGGATGCGGAACGGCCCCGCGTCCGGGTGGGGACGCGGGGCCGTTCGCTTCGGGGGGTGGTGCCGTTCGGGCGGGCCGTCAGGCGGGGACGGGGACCGTCTCGCGCGGGGCGGACGGGACGTCCTTCGGGGCCGCGCCGAGGTCGCCCTTGGGGGCGTTGTAGAGGTCCTCGTCGAGGAGCTTCTCCGAGCGGGCCACGATCACCGGGATCGCGATCTGGCCGGTCACGTTCAGCGCGGTCCGGGCCATGTCGATGATCTTGTCGATGGCGATCAGGTAGCCGACCGCGGTGAGCGGCAGGCCGACCGTGGTCAGCGTCAGGGTGAGCGCCACCAGCGCCGGGCCGGGGGTGCCGCCGGTGCCGAGCTGGCCGATGACCGCGGCGAACGCGATCAGCAGGTAGTCGGCGAGGCCCAGGTGGATGTTCATGTACTGGGCGACGAAGACCGCCGCGACCGCCGGGTAGATCGCGCCGCAGCCGTCGAACTTGATGGTCGCGCCGAGCGGCTGGGCGAAGCTGGCGTACTCGGGCTGGACGCCGTTGCGCTCGATCTGGACGCGCTGCGCGATCGGCAGCGTTCCGATCGAGGACGAGGAGATGAACGCGAACTGCAGCGCCGGCCAGGAGTTGCGGAAGAACCGCAGCGGCGAGACGCGGCCGAACACGCGCAGCAGGACCGGGTAGCCGATCAGCAGCATGATCGCGACGGCCAGGTAGATCGCGCCGGTGAACTTGGCCAGCGGCGTGAGCGTGGACGGCCCGTAGGTGGCCACGACCGAGCCGATCAGGAAGAACGAGCCGATCGGGGTGAGCCGGATGACCCACCAGACGATCTTCTGCATCACGCCGTACAGGTCGTCCACCAGGGCGGTGATGCGCTCGCCGCGCTCGCCGATCGCGACCAGCGCCGCGCCGAACAGCACCGCGAAGGTCACCACGCCGAGGACGTTGCCCTCCGCCATCGCCTTGACGATGTTGGACGGGACCAGGTTGTGCAGGACCTGGGTCCAGGTGACCGGGTCGGTCTCGGTCTTCTCGCTGGCGAGCTGGCCGAGGCCCTTGCCGGGGTTGATCAGGAAGGCGACCCCGAGGCCGACCGCGGTGGAGATCGCCGAGGTGATGACGAACCAGCCGAGGGTCTTGCCGGTCAGGCGGGCGACGTTGCCGACGTTGCGCAGCTTGCCGATGCTCACCACGATCGCGGCGAACACCAGCGGCACGACGACGATCTTCAGCAGCGACATGTAGACGTCGCCGAACGGGTCCAGCCAGTCGGTGGCGATCTTGCTGCCGTCGGCGGCGGTGTTGTTGATGACGGCGCCGACGGCGACGCCCAGCACGAGCGACAGCACGATCTGCTGCCAGAACTGCCACTTCCAGACGCGAAGGTTCACAGGCGTTAGCTCCAGGGACGGTTCACCTGCGGCCGGCAACGCGGGCGCCCCACGCCGTCCGGACGGAAGGGTCCGGGGGCGGAAGCAGGCGGGCGTTGACCCGTGGGCGGGCGTGCATCAGGAGGCACGATCCGTGGGCGCGCGCGGTCGGGCGCGTCCGCCGACGGCGGGTGAACGAGGGTAAGGACGAGAGAGGGGGCGTCAGCCGTTACACAGCACGCTGGCGAGGCGACACAGGTCGACGTGCAACCTGGCCACGAGCCAAATCTTCTTCTCGGAGAACCTCACGAGAGAATTTAACCTCAATGTCCGGTTTACATGTTCCCCTGGAGCGGGGTGATTGTCATCACATTTCGGAAATGGCCGTCACGAAACGACCCTAGGCCCGGTCCCGGCGCTGGCTCTTGATCACTGCCTGGACGATCCCGAGCAGCCCCATCAGGACGAGCACGACCCCCGCGACGACCATCGGGTCGCCCACCGAGCGCCCGCGCACCGCGCCCGCCACGAACAGCCCGGCGACGGCGAGGTAGAACACCCCGGCGAGCGGGGCGGCGGGGTCGAGGCGGCGCCTGGTCCGCGTGTTCTCGTTCCTGTCGTTCATCGGTTCACCTGTACGTCTCCGAGGGTTCCGCGGATCTTGAGGGTGATCACGGCCGGGTCCGAGCCGCCCGCGGTCGGTTCGAGCACCTCGGTCGTCCGCGCGTTCGGGCCGTTGACCGTGCGCTCCTCCACCCGGATGTCACCGAACTTGACCCGCGCGTCCAGCTTCACCCGTGCGGTGGCGGGCAGTTCCACCCGCAGCTGGCCCGTCCAGACCGCCGCCGAGACCTCCAGCCGCTGGCCCGGCTTCACCGGCAGCGCGGTCAGGTCGAGCGTTCCGTTCCCGATCGTCACCCGGTAGTCCTGCGCGGTCTGCGCCACGTCCGTGGGTCGCCACATGATGTCCCCGTACTCTCCGCCGCGTGGAGCAGTCGCGGCCACAGACGTCGTCAACAGCGCGAACGTGAGCAGGCATGCCACGGTCGCCAGGCCTCGCACCCGGTAGCGGACGCCTGCCAGCAGGCCCGCTCCGACCACGGCGAGCGCCGCGGCGAGGACGAGGGTCCAGCCGTCCCAGTCGTTCCGGCCGGACAGTTCGAGGTTCGCGGTGATCCCGCCCGCCAGCGCGGCCAGGCCGATGAAGAACCAGGTCAGGGGCGACTTGGACCGGTTCCGGCAGTGCGGTGCCGCCGGGGCCGGGGCCGGGGCCGTCCCCGGACCGTCCTGCCCGCCGTATCCGCCGAGGTCGACCGCACCCGGGCCGTGCCGGTGGGGCGTGTCGTCGAACACCGAGCCGGGCGTGTCCGCCGCGCCGGGCGCCCCCGAAGAGCCCAGCGTGGAGAGGTCGATCATGCCGTCCGGCATCGGCGCGCCCTTGGGCGGCGGTGAGCGGAACTCGGTCTCGGCCGGGGCCGTGGGCGGATGGCCCGCCAGCCGCTCCGGCAGTGTCCGGGCGACGCTCACCAGGTTGACGCCGCGTGCGTGCGCCACCAGCAGGATCAGGCCGAACACCGTCAGCACCGCGACGGCGTCCGTCGAGACGCCCGAGCCGATCACGCTGAGCACCACGCTCGCGCCGAGCAGCAGACCGAGGACGGCCAGCACCCCCGACGCGTCGAACCGGCGCCGGAACAGCCGCTCCGCCACCGACGTGGCGGCCGGGTGGTCCGGCATGAACAGCACCGCCAGGACGTAGAGCAGGATGCCCTGCCCGTGTGCGAGGGTCAGGACGCCGAACCCGACCCGGTACACGACCGGGTCGATGCCCGTCCGCGCGCCCAGTCCGGAGCACACCCCTGCGAGGAAGCGTCCCTCGGCGGAGCGCGACAGCCGCGTCACCCGGCCGGACGGGGCCGCCTCGCCGGGCGGCGGCGCCACGCCGGCGCCCTGCTGCTGATCGGTGTCCATGTCACCATCGTGGCCCCCCGGCCCCGCGCGCGGTATCGGGGACGCCCCTGAGCCGACCCTGAGAACGGCACTGGGGGATGTCCCGGATGGCGTATTCCTCCCGGTCGTGTGACCATCGTTGACGTGGGAGAACGCGACGAGAGCGGGAGTGACGCGGCGCCCGCCGCGGAGCGGCCGGAGCGGCCGCGGCTGGAACGCGCGCGCCAGGGCCGTCTGGTCGCCGGAGTGTGCCGCGGGCTGGCCGAGCACCTCGGCATCGACGTGCTGCTGGTGCGGGCCGCCTTCGTGCTGCTCACGGTCGCCAGCGGCATAGGCGTGGCCGCCTACGGCGCGTTCTGGGTGCTGGTGGCGTCCACGCCGCCGCCCGACGCCGCCCTGAACGCGAGCGCGCCCCGCAAGCCGGGCCGGGACTGGCGGCAGCTGCTCGCCTACACCGCCGTCGCGGGCGGGCTGTCCATGCTGACCTGGGGCGCCGGGTTCACCGAGGTCGCGCTGTGGCCGTTCGTCGCGGGCGCGATCGGCGCCGCGATCCTGTGGCAGCAGGCCGACCGGGACCAGCGGCAGCGCTGGGTCCTGCCGCTGCGCCAGCGCTGGTGGCGGACCGTCCTCGGGCTGCTGCTGGTGGTCGGCGGGATCGGCGGGTTCGTCGTCCGCAACGTGGACGCGGCGCAGGCCCGGTCCGTGGTGATCGCGATGCTGGTGATCGCGACCGGCGTCGCGGTGATCGTCACGCCCTGGATCGTCCGGCTCTGGCAGGACCTGGAGGCCGAGCGGTACGAGCGCGTCCGCTCCCAGGAGCGCGCCGAGCTCGCCGCGCACATCCACGACTCGGTGCTGCACACCCTCACGCTGATCCAGCGGAACGCGCACGACACCCCCGAGGTGCAGCGCCTCGCCCGGTCCCAGGAACGCACCCTCCGCGCCTGGCTCTACCAGCCGAAGCCCGAGGAGGGCGGCACCTTCGCCAGCGTCCTGAAGGACGTCGCGGGCGAGGTCGAGGACGAGCGCGGCGTCCAGATCGAGATCGTCGTGGTCGGCGACTGCCCCCTGGACGACAAGGTCGGCGCGATCGTCCAGGCCGCCCGCGAGGCCATGGTCAACGCCGCCAAGTACTCCGGCACCAAGGACGTGTCGGTGTTCGCCGAGGTCGAGGGCGACGAGGTGAGCATCTTCGTCCGCGACCGCGGCAAGGGATTCGACCTCGACGCCGTCCCGGAGGACAGGATGGGCGTGCGAGGGTCCATCATCGGACGTATGGAACGCAACGGCGGCACGGCGAAGGTGCGCACGGCCCCGGGCGAGGGCACCGAGGTGCGTTTGGAGATCAAGAGGTAATGAGCGAGTCCCCGTTGCGGAAGGTCGTCCTGGTGGACGACCACCAGATGTTCCGGACCGGCGTGAAGGCCGAGCTGGGCGGGTCGGTCGAGATCGTCGGCGAGGCCGGCGACGTGGACGAGGCGGTCGCGGTCATCCGCGCCACCACGCCCGACGTCGTCCTGCTGGACGTCCACCTGCCGGGCGGCGGCGGCATCGAGGTGCTGCGCCGCCTGACCGGGGCGGTGCCGTCCCGGTTCCTGGCGCTGTCGGTGTCGGACGCCGCCGAGGACGTGATCGGGGTCGTCCGGGGCGGCGCGCGCGGCTACGTCACCAAGACCATCTCCGGGCCCGAGCTGACCGCCGCGATCGACCGCGTCGCGGACGGCGACGCGGTCTTCTCCCCGCGGCTGGCCGGGTTCGTGCTGGACGCGTTCGCCGCCAGCGACGTCCCCTCGGTGGACCCCGAGCTCGACCAGATCACCCAGCGGGAGCGGGACGTGCTGCGGCTGATCGCGCGCGGCTACGCCTACAAGGAGATCGCCAAGGAGCTGTTCATCTCGGTCAAGACGGTCGAGACGCACGTCAGCAGCGTCCTGCGCAAGCTCCAGCTGTCGAACCGGCACGAGCTGTCCCGCTGGGCCGCCGCGCGCCGGCTCGTCTGAGGCCGCGTCCCCGGCGGGTCAGTAGTCCTTGAGGACGTAGGCGTTGGTCAGGGCGGCGAAGTCGTCGTCGAGGCCGGCGGCGTTCTCGGCGATCAGGTCGGCGGCGTCCTTGTCCTCGCCCTCGGCCGGGAGGCCGCGGAGCGCGAACGCCTGGTTGCCCTTGACCCAGTCGCGCAGCTCGTCCTCGTAGACGGCGAACGCCTTCTCGTGGTCGCCGTCCGCGGCCTTCAGCTCTCCCGCCAGGACGTACGCGCCGACCATGGCCATGCTCGTGCCCTGCCCGGACGCCGGGGACCCGCAGTACCCGGCGTCCCCGAGCAGCACGACCCGGCCGCGCGACCAGCGGTCCAGGCGGACCTGCGCGAGGGCGTCGTAGTGGAAGTCCGGCGCGTCCCACATGTGCTCCAGGAGCCGCGGGACCTCCCAGGACGCGCCGGCGAGGCCGTCGGCGAGCAGGCGCTTCTGCTCGGCGACGTCGCGGGGCAGCGGCTTGCCCTGGTCTCCGAACATCGCGTAGGCGCGCAGCTCGGTGTTGTCGCGGACGGTCATCACCATCGCGCCCGCCGTGCCGGCGGCGTCGGAGAAGTGGCCGATCTGCCACCGGTCCAGGCCGAGGACGTTCGGCATCGTCCACACGGCCATCGCGGCGGAGCGGAGCGGGACATACCCGGCGTCCGCGCCGAAGACTAGGCGGCGGGTCGTGGAGTGGACGCCGTCCGCGCCCACGACCAGGTCGAACGTGCGCGGCCCGGCCTTCTCGAAGGTCGCGCGGATGCCGTCCGGGCCGTCCTGCAGGCTCGCGACGCTGTCGCCGAAGACGTACTCGATCCGGTCGCCGGCGGCCTTCACGATGATGTCCGACAGGTCGTCCCGGAGGACCTCCACGTCGGGGGAGTCGAGGGGGCCGCCGCTGAGCGTGTGCTCCTCGCTGCGGTGGAGCTCGTTGCCGTCGCCGTCGACGATCGACATGCCGCGCAGGTTCGTCGCGTGCGCCCGGATCTCGTCCAGCACGCCCATCCGCTCGGCCACACCGAGCGCCGTGCCGCGCACGTCGATGGCCTGCCCGCCGGGACGGAACCCGTCCGCCCGCTCGACCACGGTCACCTCGAAGCCGTACCGGTCCAGCCAGTACGCCAGCGTCGGCCCGGCGATGCTCGCCCCCGAGATCAGCACCTTCGTCATGGTCACGTCCCCTTTCGTTCGGTACGTGACCAGCCTGCCGAGCGGCCCTGACGCGGCGGTGAGCGCGAGCTGAGCCCCGCTGACATCCCGCTGACAGCCTGGGAGGCGCGGTCAGATGTGGCCGGGGCAGCCCGGTTCGCAGTGCTCGCAGTGCCGGGCGACGCGGCGGGCGAAGTCGTCGAGCATCCGGTGCAGCAGCGCGGCGGTGAGGGCGCCCGTCCCGGGGATCAGCGGGACGATCTCCGCGCTCCACCGGATCACCGTGTTGTCGCCGCTCGGCACCAGCCGGACGTCCGCGCGGTAGTGCCGGATCGGCAGGCCGGACTCGGCGACGTACGCGTAGTGGCCGGGCCGCTCGAACGTGACGACGCGTTCCTTCGCCGGGCCGATCCGGCGGACGGCGCCGACGCCGTCCGGCTCGCTCTCACCGGTCTGGACGCGCCGGGACGCGAACGGGAACCAGCCCCACGCGTTCCACGCCTCCGCGACGGCCAGATGCTGGAAGAGCAGCTCCGGCGGTGCGGCTGCGGTGGCTGTGGCGGCGAAACGGCGGACGGACATGGGGCGGCTCCCGGGACGGCGGTACGCAAACGGTAGTCAGACCGTCCCGGAAGCGACAACAGCGGGTGAGAAGGAGCTGGTCGGTGAGGCTAGGGAGGGGCTAGAAGGACAGGACGGCGGCCAGCAGCCGGTCCTGGAAGGCGGTGACGTCGGAGCCGACCGCGACCCGCACCGGACGCCGGTCGTCGGACGCGGGCAGCGACCGGGCGTCCCAGACCGTGGCGCCGCGGGTCAGCTCGCCGCGCAGCTCCACCCGGACGGGCCGCTCGACGTACTCGCCCAGCTCCGGGTGGAGCGCGAGCATCGCGGCGAGCGCGTCGTGCACGACCGCGCCGCGCCGCTTCAGCGTCGGGGTGTAGGCGTCGGCGTACCACTCCATGATCTGCGAGGCGAACCGTCCGACCGGGCTCTCGTGCGCGGCGAGCCGGGCCAGCCAGTCCGCGCCGACGGCGGTCGGGTGCGTGGCGTCGAGCGGGACGAGCACGACGGGCCAGTCCGCCCCGAACACCAGGTCGGCGGCCTCGGGGTCGTGCCAGATGTTCGCCTCGGCGTGCGTGGTGATGTTGCCGGGGTGGTCGAACGCGCCGCCCATGATGACGACCTCGCGGACCAGCGACGGCAGCTCGGCGTCCAGCAGCAGCGCGGCGCCGAGGTTGGTCAGCGGCCCGGTCGCCACGATCGTCAGCTCGCCCGGGTGCTCCCGCGCCAGCCGGGAGATCTGCGTCGGGGCGGACTCGCCGGTCGGCGCGCCCTGCGGCTCGGGCAGGTCGAGGCCCGCGAGCCCGTTGGAGCCGTGCCAGTCGAGCGCGAAGTGCACGTCCTGCGCCATCGGACGGCCCGCGCCGATCGCGACCGGCACGTCGTCCAGCCCGGCCAGCTCCAGCACGCGCAGCGTGTTCAGCGCGCCGGTCGGGGAGTCGATGTTGCCGTGGACCGTTCCCACGCCGAGGAGCTCGGCCTTCCCGGCGCGCACCTCGGCGGCCAGGTAGAGCAGCATCATCGCGTCGTCGATGCCGGTGTCGCAGTCGAAGAGGATCTTCGAGGGGGTCAAGCGTTCTCCTGGAGGTCACACGCCCTTCCGGGGGCACCCGGAAGGGGCGAACGAGTCCCGGACGGTCGAGCGACCTCCGGACGGTCAGGCGGTGTCGACGATCTGGAAGGACTCGGCCAGGCGGCCCTCGCCGAACCCGGCGGCCACGGCGCTCGCGCCCATCCAGCCTCGCAGCATGTTCTCCAGTCCGTCGCCCATGTGGGCGGTCTGGGAGGCGTGCGCCTTCAGCGCCGCGAGCTTCCGGTCGAACTGCTCGGTGACGTCGAGGTAGAAGTCGGGGGTGGGGCCGCCGGACATCCACACCTCCCGCGCCGTCCAGGCCTCCAGGCCCTCCTCGCGCAGCTCGGGGAAGGCGTAGGGGTTGCGCGCGTCGGGGTAGACGGCGTCCAGGGTCGCGCCGCCGACGACCCGGTGGTCGGGGTGGCTGGGGGCGATCCGCTGGTAGTTGCGCTCCGGGCTGTGCGTCATCACCCGGTCGGGCCGCACCTGCCGGATCACCCGGGCGATGTCGCGGCGCAGGCCGAAACCGGGTTCGAGGCGGCCGTCCGGGTAGCCGAGGTACCGCACGTCGGTCACCCCCACCGCCTCGGCCGCCGCGCGCTGCTCCTTGCGGCGCAGCTCGGCCATCTCCGCGCGGGTGACGCCGTCGTCGAACCCGCCCGCGTCCCCGTCGGTGACGATCAGGTAGGTGATCTCGACGCCCGCGTCGGTCCAGGACGCCATCGTCCCGGCGGACCCGAAGTCCACGTCGTCCGGGTGCGCCAGCACGGCGAGCACGCGGTTGATTTCGCTCAGATCCAGGACAGTCCTCACGAAGCTCACCCTAAACGTCTGGATCAGGGTCTGGCACGGCCCGGCCCGCCTGGTCGAGGCGGAAACCTGGGTAGAGCAGGAACATGCGCAAACTCATCAACGCCCCGTCCGACGTGGTCGCCGACGCCCTGCGGGGGCTCGCCGCCGCGCATCCCTCACTGCGGGTCGATCCGGAGGCCCGGACGGTCGTCCGCGCGGACGCGCCGCGCGCGGGCAAGGTCGCCCTGGTCTCCGGGGGCGGCTCCGGGCACGAGCCGCTGCACGCCGGATTCGTCGGATTCGGGATGCTGGACGCCGCCGCGCCCGGCGAGGTCTTCACCTCGCCGACCCCCGACCAGATCCTCGCCGCGACCCTCGCGGTCGGCGGCGACGCCGGGGTCGTCCACATCGTCAAGAACTACACGGGCGACGTCCTCAACTTCAAAATGGCCGCCGACCTGGCCGACGACGAGGACGTCCAGGTCGAGCAGGTCCTCGTCGACGACGACGTCGCGGTCGTCGACAGCACCTACACGGCCGGACGGCGCGGCATCGGCGCGACCCTGTTCGTGGAGAAGATCGCGGGCGCGCTGGCCGAGGACGGCGCGCCGCTCGCGGCCGTGGCGGGCGTCGCGCGCGAGGTGAACGAGCGGTCCCGGTCGTTCGGGGTGGCGCTGTCGCCGTGCACGGTCCCGGCGGCGGGGCGTCCGACGTTCGAGCTGGCCGAGGGCGAGATGGAACTGGGCATCGGGATCCACGGTGAACCCGGCCGCGAGCGCGTCAAGGCCGGGACCGCCCAGGAGATCGTGGACGCGTCGCTCACCGCGATCGACGCCGACATGCCGCTCTCCGGGCAGGAGCTGATCGTCCTGGTCAACGGGATGGGCGGGACGCCGCTGATCGAGCAGTACGTCGCGGCCGGGGCGGTCGCCGACTGGCTGTCCGGCCACGGCGCCACGGCCGTCCGCACGCTGGTCGGCCCGTACGTGACGAGCCTGGAGATGGCGGGCTGCATGATCTCGGTCTGCCGCGTCACCCCCGAACTGCTCCGCTTCTGGGACGCCCCGGTCGAGACCCCGGCGCTGCGGTGGGGCCGATGAGCGCCGCCTTCACCTCCGCAAGCGCCGCCGCCTGGATCCGTCGCGCCGCCGAGCTGATCTCCGCCGACGCCGACCGGCTGACCCGCCTGGACGCCGCCATCGGCGACGGTGACCACGGCCTCAACCTGGACCGCGGCTTCACCGCCGCCGTGGCCGCCCTCCCGGACGACGACACCCCGCCTGGAGGCGTTCTGATCGCCGCCGGACGCGCGATCATCTCCAAGACCGGCGGCGCGTCCGGACCCCTCTACGGGACGGCCCTGCGCCGCGCGGGCAAGGCCCTCGGCGACACCGGCGAGGCGTCCGCCGAGCAGCTCGGCAAGGCCCTGACCGCCGCGGTCGCCGGGATCAGGGAACTGGGCGGGGCCCAGCCCGGCGACAAGACCATGCTGGACGCCCTGACCCCCGCCGCCGAGGCCTTCACCGCGTCCGCCTCCACCGGCATCCCCGAAGCCGCGAAGGCCGCGGTGGCGGCGGCCGTCCAGGGCGCGGAGGCGACCGTCCCGCTCGTCGCCCGCAAGGGACGCGCCAGCTACCTGGGCGAACGCAGCGCCGGGCACCTGGATCCCGGCGCGGCCTCGTCCGTGCTGCTGATCCGCGCCCTCGCCGACGCCACGACCCGGACGGAGGCCTGATGGTCGGAATCGTGATCATCTCCCACAGTCGCCCGCTCGCCGAGGGCGCCGCCGAACTCGCCCGCGAGATGGGCGTCGGCAAGGCCGTGGTCGAGGCCGCCGGGGGAGGCCCCGACGGTGGCCTCGGCACCAGCCCCGACCTGGTCGAACAGGCCGTCGCCACCGCCGACGACGGGGACGGCGTGCTGCTCCTGGCCGACATCGGCTCGTCCGTCCTCGCCGCGAGGCTCCTCGTGGAGGACTACGAGGGGCGGGCCGTCCTCGCGGACGCGCCGCTGGTCGAGGGCGCGGTCGCCGCCGCGTCCGCCGCCGCGGCCGGAGTCGACCTCGACGGCGTCCGCGCCGCCGCCGAATCCGCCCGCGACCTGCACAAACGCTGATCCTTCCCGTCCGGGCGCGGCGGACGGGCCGCAAGCCCCCCGCCGCGTTCGGACGCGTATGTCGGTGGCGGACCGTAGACTCGCGAGTGATGTCGAAGACCGAAGCTCACCCCTTGCTGGACGGCCTGAACCCGCAGCAGCGCGCCGCCGTCGAGCACGCCGGAAGCCCTCTGCTGATCGTCGCGGGAGCGGGTTCCGGCAAGACGCGCGTGCTCACCCACCGGATCGCCCACCTGCTCTCCGAGCGGGACGTCCATCCGGGCCAGATCCTCGCGATCACCTTCACCAACAAGGCCGCGGCCGAGATGAAGGAGCGGGTGGACGCGCTGGTCGGCCCGCGCTCCCGCGCCATGTGGGTGATGACCTTCCACTCCGCCTGCGTGCGCATCCTGCGCCGCGAGGCCGGGCGGCTGGGCTTCCCGTCGAGCTTCTCGATCTACGACCAGGCCGACGCGCAGCGCCTCATGGCGCTGGTCTGCCGCGAGCTCGACCTCGACCCGAAGCGGTACCCGCCGAGGTCGTTCAGCGCCCAGGTGTCGAACCTGAAGAACGAGCTGATCGACTACGAGACGTTCAAGGCGCGGGCCTCCACCCACATGGAGCAGACCCTCGCGCAGGCGTACGAGATGTACCAGGCCCGGCTGCAGCAGGCCGGGGCGATGGACTTCGACGACCTGATCATGCTGACGGTCAACCTGCTCCAGGTCTTCCCGGAGGCCGCCGAGCACTACCGGCGCCGGTTCCGGCACGTCATGGTCGACGAGTACCAGGACACCAACCACGCCCAGTACGAGCTGGTCCGCGAGCTGACCGCGCCGGTCGAGGGCATCGGCCCGGCCGAGTTGTGCGTGGTCGGCGACGCCGACCAGTCGATCTACGCGTTCCGCGGCGCGACGATCCGCAACATCCTGGAGTTCGAGCGCGACTACCCCGACGCGCGCACGATCCTGCTGGAGCAGAACTACCGCTCCACCCAGACCATCCTGTCGGCGGCGAACGCGGTGATCGAGCGGAACGCCGACCGCAAGCCCAAGCGGCTCTGGTCCGACCAGGGCGAGGGCCACAAGATCACCGGCTATGTCGCCGACAACGAGCACGACGAGGCCGCGTTCGTCGCGAGCGAGGTCGACAAGCTCACCGACGCGGGCGACGCCAAGCCCGGCGACGTCGCGGTCTTCTACCGGACCAACGCCCAGTCCCGTGTCTTCGAAGAGATCTTCATCCGGGTCGGGCTGCCCTACAAGGTCGTCGGCGGCGTGCGCTTCTACGAGCGCAAGGAGGTCCGCGACCTGCTGGCCTACCTCCGGGTCCTGGCCAACCAGGAGGACACGGTCTCCCTCCGCCGCATCCTGAACGTCCCCAAGCGCGGCATCGGCGACCGCGCCGAGGCGTGCGTCGAGGCGTACGCGTCCCGCGAGCGCATCTCGTTCTGGCAGGCCCTGCGCCGCCCCGAGGACGTCCCGGGCATGGCGACCCGCTCGATCAACGCCGTCCGCGAGTTCGTCGCCCTGCTGGACGACCTGCGCGCGTCGGCCGAGACGTCCACCCCGGCCGACCTGATCGAGCGGGTCCTGCTGAAGTCCGGCTACATCGCCGAGCTCCAGGCCTCCAAGGACCCGCAGGACGAGACCCGCGTCGAGAACCTCCAGGAAATGGAGTCGGTCGCCCGCGAGTTCGAAGAGCGCCTCGACGGCGAGTCCGCCGAGGGCCGCCTGCCCGACTTCCTGGAGCAGGTCGCGCTGGTCGCCGACGCCGACTCGATCCCGGGCGGCGCGAAGTCCGGGGCCGTCCCGCCCGGGGAGCGTCGCGACCAGGACGACCAGGGCGTCGTCACCCTGATGACCCTGCACACCGCCAAGGGCCTGGAGTTCCCGGTCGTCTTCCTGACCGGCATGGAGGACGGCGTCTTCCCGCACCTGCGGGCCATGAGCAACCCCAAGGAGCTGGAGGAGGAGCGCCGCCTGGCCTACGTGGGCATCACCCGCGCCCGCCAGCGCCTCTACCTCTCCCGCGCGACCATGCGCAGCTCGTGGGGCGCCCCGCAGGTCAACCCGCCGTCCCGGTTCCTCGCCGAGGTCCCGGCGAACCTGCTGGACTGGGAGCGCGAGGCGTCCAGCGCCTTCGGCTCGGCCGCGACGCGCGTCGCCGCCCGTCCGGCGGTCCGCGCCCCCGGCGCCCGCGCGATCCCCAACCTGGCCCCGGGCGACAAGATCACCCACGACTCCTTCGGCCTCGGCACGGTCGTCTCCGTGGAAGGCGCCGGGGACAAGGCCGCCGCCACCGTCGACTTCGGCGGCAAGGACGGCGAAAAGCGCCTCATCCTGCGCTACGCCCCGATCGAAAAGCTGTAGTTTGCCGCGAAATGCCGTCTGACCTGGGCGAACCGGGCGGACGGATCGGCCCGTTCGACTGATCTCGGGCCCTGCGCGCTGTAACGATGGCGCGCATGGAGCAACTGCGATCAGCCGAGCGGGCCCCCGACCACGGGCACGGTCCCCTGGGCAAGGTGGCGCACTCGGTGGCCGCCGAGAACCTGGCCTCCCCGCCCGGCGAGCCCGCGATCTTCTTCTGCTACAACACCCTGCCCGACCCGCCGTTCCCGATGGCGGGGCACATCCGCCTGGGCGTCGTGCCGGGCGCGTTCGCCGCGTCCGGCGGAGACCTACTGCCGTTCCTCGAGGCCGCCGCCGGGAGCATGCGCGCCCAGCCCGTCCCGCCGCCCTCGTCGTTCGACGAGTCGTACCACCGCCTGCAACGCATGCTGCGCATCGACGCCGTGGCGCTCTGCACGCGCGCCCATCTCGTCCGGACGAGGGAGACCGCGGCCGGTGCGGCCCTGGCCGCCAACATCGCCGAGGGCTACCTGCGGCCCGGTGACCTGGAGGCGTCCCCGGCCGCCGAGGCGCACACGGCCGTCTGGCTGGTCGACCGGTCGGGCGGGTCGCTGCTGGCCGTCGCGCCCGAGGCGTCCGGGGAGGGCGACATCGCGGTGCGGGCCTTCGACACCGATCCCCTCACCGAGCGTCTGGCCGATCTCCTCGACGCGCAGTACACGTGGACGGCCAAGGCCTTCGGGCTGTAGGGCCGCCGAAGCCCTCAGGCCGCAGGTGCCTCCGGGCGTCGCTAGGTTGGGCGTGTGGCGGAGAATGTCGTTGAAGTCCGAAATGTTGCCGTGGGGCTGGGCGGCGTCCCGATCCTGGACGGCCTGGACCTGACGGTAGGCCGCGGCGAGATCGTCGCCGTGCTGGGCGAGAACGGCGTCGGCAAGTCGACGCTGCTGCGCTGCCTGGCCGGTTTGCAGACGGGCTCGTCCGGCGAGATCGAGGTGCTGGGCCGACCTCCCGCGGACGATTCCGAGTTCTGGCGGGACGTGGTGCTCGTCGCGGACGAACCGGCCTGGTATCCGGGGGTGACCGTCCTGGAGCACCTGGAGATGCTCGCCTCCGTGCACGCCGGGACGCGGATGAGCCCGGACGAGGCCCTGGAGCTGTTCGGGCTCGGAGATCGTCGCGACCATGTGCCCTTGGCGATGTCGACCGGTCAGCGGCAGCGGCTCTCGCTGGCGATGGGGTTGCTGCGTCCGAGTCGCGTGCTGCTTCTGGACGAGCCGGAGCGCGGCCTGGACGCGGCGTTCCGCGTCCGGCTGGCCTCGTTCCTGGCCGGGTACGCGGCGGACGGCGGGACGGTCGTGATGGCCACGCACGACCCCGGGTTGGCACGGAACGCGGGCGCCGGCGTCGTCGAACTGGAGTCCGAGTGAGCGCCGGAGTTCGAGTCGGCGCCGCCCGCCGGACGTCCTCGAGTTGGGGCGACCGCTATGCGCTCGGCTTCGGCGGGCTGGTCGTGGTGCTGCTGCTGGCGCCGGTCGTCCTGGACACGCTGAAGGTCCTCGGACACTCGTCCGACCCCGCGCGGGCGGGGGCCGGGGTGGCGCTGCTGGGCCTGCTCTATGCGGGATTCCTGATGCTGGCCCGCGCGTACGGGCCGATCTCGGTGTCCGCCGCCGACGCGGCCTGGCTTCTGCTGTCCCCGCTGCCTCGTCGGCGGGTGCTGGGGCGTTCCGCGCTGATCCTCGTTGGCGTGGGTGTGGTGGGCGGCCTGGCGCTGGGGATGGGGTTGCTGGCGGCCTTGGGTGCGCCTGACCAGGGCGTTCTTCGGCTGGTGGCAGCTCTGACGCTCGGATTGGCCGCGACGGTCGGCGGGCTGGCCCTGGCGGTCCTGGGGCAGGCGTCCGCCGCCTGGGACGGACGTCTGCGCACCGCGATCCTGGCGGTCGCGGCCGCCGCCGTTCTGGCTGCCGTGCTCAGCCGTCCCGTGGGACGCGCCGTCCAGGCGATCCCTGCTTCGTCGGCGGCGACCGCCGCGGCGGTCTGCGCGCTCGCCGCGGCGTTGGCGGCCCGGCTCGCCTGGTCTCGGCTGGAACGGATCCACGCGCGCGACCTGCTGGAGGCGTCCACGCGGGTCAACCGGGTGGCGACCGCGACGACGCTGCTCGATCCCGGTTCTCTCACCTGGACGGTCGAGGACGTCCACTGGCGTGGCCGGACCCTGCGGTCGCACGCCTGGCCGAGGCTGCCCGCGCCGCTCGCCGTGGCCTGGCAGGACTGGGTGCGCCTCGGCCGCCGGCCCGGACGGCTGGCCGTCGTGGCGGCGTCCGCCGCGCTGCCCGCGCTCGCGGCCCGGGCGGCGGACGGGACGTCCCCGATGGCGATGGCGTCGTTGGGGGCGCTGCTCGTCGCCGCGTCATGCGCGGCGGGGGCCCGCCGGGACGCGGGCGACCCGGCGCTGTCCCGGCTGACCGCGGTCGGGCCGCGGGCGACGCTGGCGGGACGGGCCGTCCTCCCGGCGCTGGTCGGCGGGCTCTGGCTTGCGCTGGCCCTGGCCGGGCTGCAGGCGGTCGGCGTGCTGTCCGGCGGGCCCTGGTGGCCGCTCGCGCTGCCCTGCGCGCCCGCCCTGGCCGCCGGAGCCCTGCGGATGGCGCGGAGGCCGCCGGTGGATCACGCGATGCCGGTGATCGCGACCCCGGTCGGCGCGATCCCGACGGGCCCGTTCCTCTGGGCGATGACCGGCGCGGACATCGCCCTGATCGGCTGCGCTCCCGCCCTGAACGCCCTCGCGAAGCCGCCCGCGGGCCTCGGCCCGGTGCTGGTCGCGCAGGCCGTCGCCGGGGTGGCGGTGCTGGGGCTCTACCTGCTCAAGGGCGGACGTCCAGTCCGAGCGCTTCTGCGACGACCATGGCCTGGGGGATGTCGATGACGGCCCCCTTCAGGTCCACGGTCAGGAGGTGTTCGGCCGGGAGCGCGCTGCCGCGCAGGTCCGCCTGACGGAAGTTGGCGTTCCGGAGCCACGCGCCGCTGAGGTCGGCCCGCTGGAACGTGGTCTTCTCGCAGGTGGAGCCGCTCAGGTCGGCCTCGCGGAGGCGGGTCTCCTCGAACGTCGCACCGGAGAGCTTCGCGCCGGTCAGTGTCACGAACGACCAGTCGCCGCCGCGGACCTTGAGCAGGTCGAACGAGCAGTCGCTGAACGCGCTGCCGACGAGTTTGCACCCGTCGAACGTCGCGTCGAAGAACGAGCAGCGGACGAACGTGCAGTTCAGGAACGCCGCCTCGCTGTGCTCGGACACGTTGAACTTGCAGCCCCGGAACAGGCACTCGGTGAACGTCCCGGACGAGTCGCGCATCTCGGTGAAGTCGACGTCGGAGAACAGGACGCGTTCGAATGTTTCGCCCTCGATGTCCCGCCCGTCCCAGTCGCGGGTCGTGATCGTCGTCTCGGTGGGCGGGAGTCTGCGTGCGGCCATCCCCTCACGCTAGTCGCGCGGCGGCTTGGCGAGCTCGACCGACGCGAGGACGTCCGGGTCGGCGACGAGGTCGATCGCGACCACGCGGCCGTCCCGGACGGTGAAGTCGAACACGACCTGCGGAACCCCTCTGAGCTGCCACATTCCGCCCGCCACGCCGTCCACGAGGACCGGCAGGACGGCCTTGGCGCGGCCCGACCAGAACGCGGCCATGGCCTCCCCGCCCTCGATCCGCCCGGGCCCGCCCATCCCGGCCGCGGTCCGGTCGGCGCGCTGGACGGCGTCCGGGTCCAGGAGGGTGACCAGGGCCTCGAAGTCGCCCTCGCGGGACGCCGTCAGGAACGCCGTGACGACCTCGCGTTCGCGCGCGGCGGTCGCGTCGGCCCGTCCGCCCCGGACGCGGCGGCGGGCCCGGCTGGCGAGCTGCCGGGCGGCGGCGGGCGTCCTGTCGATGATCGGCGCGATCTCGTCGAACGGGACGGCGAACATGTCGTGCAGGACGAACGCCAGCCGCTCGGCGGGCGACAGCGTCTCCAGGACGACCAGCAGCGCGAGCCCGACCGAGTCCGACAGGACGACGGCGTCGGCCGGGTCCTCGGGGGCCTCGGCCGCGGGGCCCGCCGGCGCGTCCGGTTCGGCGGGGGTGTCCGGCTCGTCCCAGGACACCTCGCGGCGGGTCGTCCGGGCGCGGAGCATGTTCAGCGCCACCCGTCCGACGATCGTGGTCAGCCAGCCGCCGAGGTTGCCGACGCCGTCGTCCCCGGCGCGGCTCACCCGGAGCCACGCCTCCTGGACGGCGTCGTCCGCCTCGGAGTTCGATCCGAGCACCCGGTAGGCGACCGCGTGCAGATGGCCGCGGTGCTCCTCGAACCGCGCGGCCAGCGACTCCTCGCCCTTCACATGCGCCTCCAACCCGTGGGCCTACGCAACCCTGACCCGCGCGGTCCCACGGATGTGACGGCCGGTGCGGAGGCGACGGCCGGTGTGGGATGTGACGGCCGGCGCTGGATCAGAGCCCGAGGTCCCTGAGGCGGTCGGGGTCGGCGATGATGTCCATCGTCGTGATCCGGCCGTCCACGACGGTGAGCGCCATCAGCGACTGCGGGCCGCCGCGGGTCATGTCCATCGCGCCGATCGTGCCGTTGACCAGGACGGTCTCGATGTTCAGCGCGATCTGGCGGAACATGAGCGCCCGGCCGGCGACGTTCCGCGCGCCCTTGACGACCTGCAGCGCGCCGCCCGCGCCCATGTCGACGCGCAGCACGACGTCCGGGTCGAGGATCGCGACCAGGGCCTCCAGGTCGCCTTCGCGGGCCGCCGCGAGGAACGCCTCGACGGCCTGCCGCTGCCGGTTCAGGTCCGGATCCGGCGCGGGCGCGGAGTCCTTGACACGGCGGCGGGCCCGGCTGGCGAGCTGCCGGGTCGCGGCGGGCGTCCTGTCGATGATCGGCGCGATCTCGTCGAACGGGACGGCGAACATGTCGTGCAGGACGAACGCCAGCCGCTCGGCGGGCGACAGCGCCTCCATGACGACCATCAGCGCGATCCCGACCTGGTCGGCGACCAGCACCTCCTGCTCGGGGTCGTGCGACACGATCGGGTCGGGCAGCCGCTCGTCGCCGAGCTCCTCCCGCCGGGACCTGCGGGTGCGCAGCATGTCGAGGCACACCCGTCCGACGACCGTGGTCAGCCAGCCCGGCAGGTTCTCGACGTCCGACACGTCGGTGCGGCTGAGCCGGAACCAGCCCTCCTGGACGGCGTCCTCGGCCTCGCTCAGCGAGCCGAGCATGCGGTAGGCCACCGCGCGCAGGTGACCGCGCTGCTCCTCGAACCGCTCGGCGAGCGCATTGTCGTCCACCCGCTCCACACTCCCACCGGGTCCGTCCACTGAACAGTCCGCAAGATAGACGATCAGGGAAATCCCGGCGCGGGCGCGTCAGGGGGCCGACCGGACGTCCTCCCGGTCGGAGAAGAGCTTGGCGAGTATGGGGCGGGCGGCGGTCGCCGGGTCCTCGGCGAGGTTCGGGGGGAGGGCGCCGCTCAGCCAGAGTCCGGCGAAGCCGTGGGCGATGGACCAGGCGGCGAGCGCCGCGTCGGAGTCGGGGGACCCGGCGCCGACGGCGCGGTCGAGCAGGGCGGCCGTGCGGTCGCCGGCGGCGGTGACCTCCGGGTCGTCGGCCCGGTAGAGCTCGGGACGGAACATGACCTCGAAGTGGGCGCGGTGCTCGGCGGCGAACCGGACGTAGGCGACGCCGAGGTCGAGCAGGTCGTCGCCGGCCTCGGTGAGGGCCGCGGCGAGCAGGTCGAAGCCCTCGGCGGCCAGCGCGGTCAGCAGGCCGGCCTTGTCGCCGAAGTGGTGTGCGGGCGCGGCGTGCGAGACCCCGGCGCGGCGGGCCAGCTCGCGCAGGCTCCAGCCGGACGGCCCGGACTCCTCGATCGCCGCGACGGCCGCGGAAAGGACGGTGCGGCGCAGGTCGCCGTGGTGGTAGCTCGAACTCACCCTGCCAGCCTAGGGCAGGTCACCCCGAACTTGCCATTGACAAGTTCGGGGTCGCGACTAAAACTTGTCAATGACAAGATGAAACGAGGAGCAAGGGAGGGGCGCCATGCCCACGATTCCCTGGAGCACGCCCGAGGCCCCCGAGTCCGGCGGGGAGGCGCTGGTCATGGCGTCGCGGCTGGAGGTGCGGTCGCTGCGCCACGTGCCCGGCTTCTTCCTGGCCTCGATGGCGCTGCTGCGGCAGGCGAGGCGCTCGCGGGGCGCCTGGGGGCTCTCGCTGCGCGCCGAGCCGCTGAGCCGGACGTTCTGGACGCTCTCCGCCTGGTCGGGCCGGGACGCGCTGAACGCCTACGCGGCCGCGGAGCCGCACAAGTCCACGATGCGGGCCAAGCGGAACGTCATGCGGGACTCGACGTTCGTCTTCTGGAACGTCCCGGCGTCCGACCTCCCGATCACCTGGGAAGAGGTCGAACGCCGGATCGCAGAAAAGCGGGGTGAAGCGGAGCTGAAGGCGGGTGAGAGGTGAAGGGGAGCCTGGTTCGGAAAGGTGGTCCGGTCAGTTCAGCCGGTAGCGCCGGGTCGCGTTCCCGACGAACAGTTTGCGTCGCTCATCAGCGGAAAGATCCGATGTGACCTCCTGATAAGTGGCCATCAGATCGGCGTAGCCGCCCGAAAGGCCGTCCACCGGGAAATTGCTGCCGAAGAAGCAGCGGTCGATCCCGAAAAGGTCGAGGCAGGTCTCGATGTAAGGGCGCAGCGCGGCGGTGTCGAGTCGTCCGAGCGGCATTCCGAGGCCGGAGATCTTGCAGTCCACGCGGGGGAGCGCGGCCAGCTTGGCCAGGCCCCGCCGCCAGTCGATGAAGCCCTCCGGGGAGCCCGTCTCGGGCCAGCCCGCGTGCTCCAGGACGACCTGGACGTCCGGGGCCTTGGCGAGCGCGGCGAGATAGGCGTCCACCTCGGGCGCGCGGATCACCTGGTCGAAGACGAGGTCGCGTTTCCCCAGCTCACGCAGGAGGGAGGCGGCCGTGTCGCCCTCCGGGGACAGGCCGGTGAACACCCGGACGCCCCGGAACAGCGGACTGTGCGCCTGCTCGTCCAGCTGCGCCTCGACGACCGGCGGCGACACGTCCGGGTCGACCGATCCGATGATCGCCGACGGACGGTCCGGCGCGTCCATGGCGTCCAGCCAGCGCGTCTCGTCGAGGAAGGCGCCCGGCACGGTCGTCGCCGACACGTGCACGGCGCCGAGCAGCCGGACCCCGGCGGCCTCCGCGTCCGCCCGGAATCGCGCGGGCGGATAGTCGCGCGGCACCTCCGGTAGCGTGACGTGAAGCATCGGATACCAGTCGTGCACGCTCGACTGCCAATGATGGACATGGGCGTCCACGAACTCCAGAACGGTCACCAAAGACCCCTTTCGGCTCTGGGTGGACATCTTGGCCGAAAAAGGGGTTCGAGGTCGATGCCGCGCTAGACGGACAAAGACGTCAGGATTCCGTCGAGCAGCGCGAGCTGCCGCTCCGCGGGATAGCGCTCCGGATCGAACAGCACCTGCACCACCAGCCCGTGCGCGAACGCGACCAGCGTCGTCGTGACGGTGTCGACGTCGACGTCCGCCGGGAACTCGCCCAGCTCGCGCGCCTGCTCGACGAACGGACGCAGCCGCTCGGTGCGGAACCGCTCGTACCGGTGCGTCTCGCGCTCGCCGAGGTCGGCGTCCGCGAGCGCGGCGTCCCAGGAGCTGACCCAGACCCGGTTCATCTCGACCGCCTCGGGCAGGATCGGCAGGATGTCCGCGAGGAGTTCGCGCAGCGCCGCCCGGCCCTTCCCGGACGGGGTGAGCCGGCCCCTGAGCGTCCGCTCCTCGGCGAGGTCGAGCGCGTGCGCGACCAGCGCCTTCTTGTTCGGGAAGTAGTGCGTGAGCAGGCCCGTGGACGAGCCCATCTCGGTGGCGACCGCGCGCAGCGTCAGGCCGTCGAAGCCGTGTGCGGCCAGCACCCGCCACACGGCCGCCGACACGTCGCGGCGCCGGGCGTCGTGGTCTCCCTTGGCGGGCACGGAAACCGGTTTCCTTCCGCTCGACGGCACGGTCTAGGGTGCATAACAAACGTTCGGTATGCACCCTACAGGAGGTCGTTGATGCTTTCCCTGACGTTTGCCGAGGGGGCCGAGCTGCGCGCGCTGGAGCCCTGGCAGGCCGCCGAGTTCTATGAGCAGGTGGAGAAGGTCCGCGACGACATCCGCCCGTACATCCCGTTCGCCGCCAGCCTGTTCGACGTGGACGCCGCCCGCGACTACCTGCAGCGCTTCGCCGAGTCGGCGGCCGCCGACGGACCGCGGATCTGGGGCATCTGGGTGGACGGCGTGCTCAGCGGCGGCACCTTGTTCCGGGTCTTCGAGACCCAGCGGGGCGTCTGCGAGGTCGGCGTGTGGCTGGACCCGGACGTGCGCGGCCGCGGCCTGATCACCAAGGCGGTGGGCGCGATGATCGACTGGGCGATCCACGAGCGCGGCATGCTGCGCGTGGAGTGGGGCTGCGAGCCGTCGAACGAGGCCAGCATCGCCACGGCCAAGCGCATCGGCTTCACCTATGAGGGCACCATCCGGCAGGGCTTCAACTTCGACGGACGGCAGCGCGACTACCAGGTGTGGTCCATCCTCGCCGACGAGTGGCGGCCCAAGAGCTGATCTTCCTGGGGTGTGGGCGCGGGCTCGGCCCGCGGTGCGGTGGCCGGTCGCGGCGCGCGGGGCGCGCAGGCGGCCGGCCATTGTCGTGCAGGCGGCCGGTCACGGCCCGGCTGAGCTGCGGCGATGCCCCTCCGAAACGATCGGGCAGCCGAAAAGGCTGGTGATTGTCCCGCTTCGTCCCGCTAGGCTAAGCGCCGTTCTTCTTTTAACCCTTACAGGGGAGGGCGCCGGGTGGGGATCGAGCACGTCGTCATGCTGCTGGCGGCCGCGCTGGGCGCGGGCTGGGTGGACGCGGTGGTCGGCGGGGGCGGGCTCATCCAGCTGCCCGCGCTGATGCTGCTCAACCCCGGCCAGCCGGTCGCCACCGCGCTCGCCACGAACAAGGTCGCCTCCATCGCCGGGACGACCAGCGCCGCCTACGCCTACCTGCGCCGCACCAAGATCGACCGGACCGTCGCGTTCACCGGCGCGGGCCTGGCGGTCGCGGCCTCGGCGGCGGGCGCGCTGTGCGCCTCGGCGATCTCCTCGGACGTGTTCAAGCCGGTCATCATGGTCGTGCTGCTCGCGGTCGCGGCGCTCGTCGTGTTCCGCCCGAGCCTCGGCCGCGAGCCGAGGCTCGTGCTGCGCACCCGCCGCCGGGTCGCCGCCGCGATCCTCGTCCCCGGCCTCGCCATCGCCTTCTACGACGGCATCCTCGGCCCCGGCACCGGGACGTTCCTGGTCGTGGTCTTCACCGCCGCGCTCGGCATCGACTTCGTCCACGCGTCCGCGCACGCGAAGGTCATCAACGTCAGCACCAACTTCGGCGCGCTGCTGGTCTTCGCCGTCCAGGGCCACATCCTGTGGGGGCTCGGCCTCGCCATGGCCGTCGCGAACGCGACCGGCGCGCAGCTCGGCGCGCGCACCGCGATCAAGCGCGGCTCCGGGTTCGTCCGGGTCGTCCTGCTGTGCGTGGTGACGCTGCTGGTCGCCAAGCTCGGCTACGAGCAGTTCGCGTAGCCCCGGAGGACGGGCCGGGTCAGCCCTCGTCCGGGACGGGGAGCGGCTTCTCCAGCGCGGACAGGCTCAGCACGACCAGCGAGGACGTCCAGCCGAGCGGGGCGACCGCCGCCGGACGCCCGTACTCGTCCACCTTCTCGGGCAGCGCGCCCAGCGTGGTGCGGTGCGCCGACAGCCAGTCCAGCCGGGCCATCGCCTCGTCCGGACGGCCCGTCGCCGCGGCCGACAGCGTGAACAGCGCCATCTCCGGCGTCCAGGCGACCTTCGCGTTCCCCGACCAGCGCTCACCAGGCAGGACGCCCCCGTTCGGCAGCGTCAGCTTCCCGGCGGCCGACAGCACGGCGTCGGTCACGCCTTGGTCGGCCGGGCCGAACGGCGGGCTGAGGAAGGTCACCGAGGTGTCCATGAGCCCGCCCCGGAGGGGGGAGCGCGGGTAGCCGAGCGGCGCGAACCTCGTCGCGATCCCGCCCTCGACCCGGTGCGCGGCCACCCGGTACCGGTCGGCCCTGTCGGTGTGGCCGAGCTCGCGGGCGAGCGCGGAGGCCGCCCGCAGCCCGGCCAGGACCGGCCCGACGACGCCGAGTGTCGCGCGCTTCGGGTCCTGCTCGGACGAGGCGGCACGCTCCCAGTAGTCCGAGGACGGCGGCGGCAGGCCGTCCGAGCCCAGCGAGGTGGTCAGCTGGTCGGCGGCCCGGCGCACCATCGTCCACAGTTCCGGCAGGTCGGCGGCGGCGTCGGGGTTCTCGCTGTGGAAGAACCACGCGGCCCACAGCACCCAGCCGAGCGAGTCGAGCTGCGCGTGTCGCCCGTCCGCGACCGGGCTGCCGTCGGGGTTGTAGCGCGCGGCCCACATCCCCTTCGTGGTCTGCACGCGCGCGAGGAACCGCAGGATCCGCCGGGCCTCGGCCGGGTGGTCGGTCACGGTGAACGCCGCCGCCGCGAACGCCGAGTCGCGCGGCCACGAGTACCGCCACGCCCCGTACCAGGACGCCAGGGACGCGCCGTTCGGCCTGGTCAGAAGCCTCAGGTCCTGGAGCGCGCGAGCGGCCATGTCCCGGTACGCGGTCGCCTTGTCGGCGGCGGATCCGACCGTGAGCCGGTCGTGTTCGCCGTTCTTCTCCGCCTTCTCCGAATCCTCCGAAGGAGTCGGCGTGGGCGTCGCCGTCGGCTTGGGCGGCTTCCCCGCGGTGGACGGACGGTTCGGAGCCGGGGCCGCCGGCCCCACCCCCGGAGCCTTCGGACGCGCCTGGACGGGCACGCACCCCTTCGCGACGACGGCCTCGTCGCTCAGCCCGCCGCCGTCCGCGGGCCGCGTTCGGCCGGTCTGCGCGGGCCCCTCGGGCCCGGATGGACGGGGCTCGGCTGCGCCGATCTTGTCCCGGGTGCTCTGGAGGACGTCGTCCTGACGCGGTTTGCGGCTCTTGCCGGCAGGCGGGCACGGCTTCAGCCAGGGGATCAGGCGCCCGGGGACGGTCCCGCGCGCCAGCCAGGTCTGGTCACCCCGGACGGCCTCGGCGACGCGGGGATCCGATCCGGAGACGGTGATGGCGTCCTCGCCGCCCGTCGGGACGAGCCGGACGCGCCCGTCCGCGAGCCGGACGACGGACGAGTCGGGCAGGTAGCGCGCGCCGTGGGCCTCGGAGACCGGCAGCGGGTCGCCCGCGAACGGCCAGCCGCCCCCGCCGACGAGGCCGGGGCTGGCCCATTCCGGGGTGCCGGTCTCCGGAAGCGTGACGCCGCAGGTCGCGGCCAGTGCGGAGACGAGAAGGAGCGCGGAGGCACGGCGCACGCGACCGGGCCATGACGTCGGCCACACCGTCGGCCCGACTCCGCTGTCCGCCACCGCACCTCCCCCTTGAGACGGGCCTAAGTACATCAAACTCAGCCAAACGCCGCAGTGCGCTCAGGGGGTGAACGCGGCATTCGACGCATGGTTTCTACCTCCTCACATACCCACCTTCGCGCCCCCGGGAGGGCGGGGAATGAGTAACCTCACACCCCGTCCGGGAACACGGCGGCCCCCGGCGGCGTGACCACGCGCGGAGGTTGACTAGGCTGCTTCGACGGAGCGGACCGCAGAGTGGCGGCCGGACGGCGCAAGAGTCCCGTGCCCCCCACTTGCCCCGCGGTCGTTGGCTGTCGATCCGTTAAGGACGCCTCGTGGACCTGTTCGAACATCAGGCAAAGGAACTCTTTGCCGAGTACGGGGTACCGGTGCCTACCGGCAAGGTCGCCCATACTCCCCAGGAAGCGCGTGCCATCGCGGAGGAGCTCTTCTCCGCTGGCAGCAAGAAGGTCGTCGTCAAGGCCCAGGTGAAGACCGGGGGCCGTGGCAAGGCCGGTGGCGTGAAGCTGGCCGACAACGCCGACGAGGCGGAGTCCCTGGCGACCGACATCCTCGGCATGGACATCAAGGGCCACACGGTCCACAAGGTCCTGGTCGAGGAGGGCTCGGCGATCGCGCAGGAGTACTACTTCTCCTTCCTGCTCGACCGCGCGAACCGCACCTTCCTCTCCATCTGCTCCGTCGAGGGCGGCGTGGAGATCGAGGAGGTGCCGCACGACCAGCTGGCCATGGTGCCGGTCTCCCCGCTGGACGGGATCGACCTGGCCAAGGCCCGGCAGATCGCCGAGCAGGGCCGGCTGCCCGAGGAGGCGCTGGACGGCGCCGCCGCGATCATCGAGCGGCTCTGGGCCGTCTTCACCGACGAGGACGCGACCCTCGTCGAGGTGAACCCGATGATCCTCACCGCCGACGGCCAGGTGAAGGCCCTCGACGGCAAGGTCTCGCTGGACGAGAACGCCTCGTTCCGCCAGGAGCACGACAAGCTCGAGGACAAGGCCGGCGCCGACCCGCTGGAGGCCAAGGCCAAGGCCCTCGACCTGAACTACGTCAAGCTCGAGGGCAACGTCGGCATCATCGGCAACGGCGCCGGGCTGGTCATGTCCACCCTGGACGTCGTCGCCTACGCCGGCGAGAAGCACGGCGGCATGAAGCCCGCCAACTTCCTCGACATCGGCGGCGGCGCGTCCGCCGAGGTGATGGCCAACGGCCTGGAGATCGTCCTGTCGGACGCCGACGTCAAGTCGGTGTTCGTCAACGTCTTCGGCGGCATCACCGCCTGCGACGCCGTCGCGAACGGCATCGTGTCGGCCTACAAGCTGCTCGCGGACCGCGGCGAGGCCGTGGACCGCCAGTTGGTCGTCCGGCTCGACGGCAACAACGCCGAGCTCGGCCGCCAGATCCTGAAGGACGCGGCGCTGCCCGGTGTCCAGCAGGTCGAGACCATGGACGACGCGGCCGAGCGGGCCGCCGAACTCGCTGCGGCAGGTGCGTGAAATGGCCATCTGGCTCACTGAGAACAGCAAGATCATCGTCCAGGGCATCACCGGCTCCGAGGGCTCCAAGCACGGCCGCCGGATGCTCGCCTCGGGCGCCCAGGTCGTCGGCGGCGTGAACGCGCGCAAGGCCGGCACGACCGTCGAGTTCGACGGCACCGAGCTCCCGGTCTTCGGCACCGTCAAGGAGGCCATGGAGAAGACCGGCGCGGACGTGTCGGTCGTCTTCGTGCCGCCGAAGTTCACCAAGGACGCCGTGGTCGAGGCGATCGACGCCGAGATCCCGCTGTGCGTGGTCATCACCGAGGGCATCCCGGTGCACGACACCGCCTACTTCTGGGCGTACGCCGAGTCCAAGGGCAACAAGACCCGGATCATCGGGCCGAACTGCCCGGGCATCGCGTCCCCCGGCAAGTCCAACGCGGGCATCATCCCGGCCGACATCACCACGCCCGGCCGCATCGGCCTGGTGTCCAAGTCGGGCACGCTGACCTACCAGATGATGTACGAGCTGCGTGACTTCGGGTTCTCCACCTGCGTCGGCATCGGCGGCGACCCGATCATCGGCACCACGCACATCGACGCCCTCCAGGCGTTCCAGGACGACCCCGACACCGACGCCATCGTCATGATCGGCGAGATCGGCGGCGACGCCGAGGAGCGCGCGGCGGCCTTCATCGAGAAGAACGTCACCAAGCCGGTCGTCGGCTACGTGGCGGGCTTCACCGCCCCCGAGGGCAAGACGATGGGCCACGCCGGCGCGATCGTCTCCGGCTCCGCGGGCACCGCCCAGGCCAAGAAGGAGGCGCTGGAGAAGGTCGGCGTCCGGGTCGGCAAGACCCCGAGCGAGACCGCCCGCCTCATGGCGGACATCATGCGCAACCTCTGATCCACCCGATCAGGGCCACGAAGGACGCCCGAGCCGCACACCGCGGCGCGGGCGTCTTTCGTTTTCCGCATGCGCTTCCGTTTTGCGTCGTCCCAGCTCAGGGGCCCTGGGACGTGAACAGTGTTCATGTTCTAATGAGGGGCGCATAGCCCTCACCCCCTGGAGCGGCCATGAGACTCCCGCGTGTCCCCCGCATCCCCCGCCCCGTCACGGCACTGCTGACCGCCGTCCTGTGCGCCCTCGGAACGGCCTCCGCCGCGCACGCAGCCCGCCCCGCCTCCCCGCCCGTCCGGACGTCCGCCACGTCCGGGACCGTCCGCGGCCTCCTCGACGCCCACACCCACATCGAGGGCGCCGACGACATGGGCGGACGGATGATCTGCGGCGAGCCGTTCGACCCCGACGGCATCGCCGCCGCCCTCCACGACTGCCCGGACCACTACCCGAACGGCGAGTTCGCGGTCTTCGAGAACTTTCTCAAGAACGGCACCCCGTTCGGCACCCACGACCCGGTCGGCTGGCCCACCTTCAAGGACTGGCCCGCCCACGACTCCCTCACCCACCAGCAGGTCTACTACACCTGGCTGGAGCGGGCCTGGCGGGGCGGACTCCGGATCATCGTCGACCAGTACGTCGCGAACCGGGTGCTCTGCGTGCTCTACCCCCTCAAGAAGAACCCCTGCGACGAGGACGCCACGATCGACCTCGAACACGGCAAGGCCGTGCGGATGCAGAGCTACATCGACGGCCTGAGCGGCGGCCCGGGGAAGGGCTGGTTCCGGCTCGTCCACACGCCGCAGGAGGCGCGGGCGGTGGCCGCGTCCGGGAAGCTCGCCGTGGTCGAGAGCATCGAGACGTCCGAGCCGTTCGGCTGCCGGGAGGTCCGGGACGTCCCGCAGTGCAGTGAGAGGCAGATCGACGCGGGCCTGGACCACATGAAGGCCCAGGGCGTGACCAGCATGTTCGTCTGCCACAAGTTCGACAACGCGCTCTGCGGCGTCCGGATGGACAGCGGGACGGCCGGCGTCGCCGTCAACATCGGCAACTTCGTCGGGACCGGACGGTTCTGGAACGTCGAGACCTGCACCGGCCCCGCGCACGACAACACGGTGACGCCGCAGGTCACGCTGCCCGCCGCCGTCCGGCTCGCGCTCGGCCTGCCGAACCTGCCCGCGCCCTTCTACCCGGCCGCCCCGCACTGCAACACGCGCGGCCTCACCGCGCTCGGCGCGCACATGATCAAGGGAATGATCAAGCGGAAGATGATCGTCCAGATCGACCACATGAGCGCCAAGGCCGCCGACCAGACCCTCACGCTCCTGGAACAGGCCCACTACCCCGGGGTGATCTCGTCGCACAGCTGGGTCGACCCGACCTACTACGAGCGGATCTACAGGCTCGGCGGCATGATCACCGAGTACGCCAACCCGGCCGACCAGTTCGCGGGCGGCTGGCGTGACGCGAAGCAGGCGTTCCAGAAGTCCGGCGCGACGGGGACGTTCGGGTTCGGCTACGGCCTGGACGCCAACGGCTTCGGCCACCTGCCCGGCCCGCGCAAGGGCGGCGACGTCCGGTACCCGTTCACCGCGCTCAGCGGCGTCACGCTCGACAGGCTCAGCACCGGCCGGCGCACCTGGGACCTCAACGTGGACGGCGTCGCCAACTACGGCCTCGTCCCCGACTGGATCGAGGACGTGCGCAGGACCGTCGGCCCCGAGTTGACCGACGACATGGCGAACGGCGCCGAGGCGTACCTGCGCATGTGGGGCCGCGTGGACGCCTACAAGCCACCGCCAGGCTTCTGACCTGCGCAAATGCGGACGCCCCGGCACGTCGCGCCGGGGCGTCCAGGTCGGTTCAGAAGCGCTTGATCTCGTGGACCGGGGCGGTCGGCATGCTGCCCGGCGGACGCTCCGGGCCCTTGCCCGGTTTCGGCGTCTGGGCCGCTCCCTGGGTGGGGTTGCCGAGCAGGTTGGTCGCCCAGGTCAGGAACTTTGGGAACGCCGGGTTCCAGGCCGCGTAGGTGTGCCGGGCGTGCGGGATCAGGACCAGCGGACCGTTCTGCCCGTGGCTCTGCAGGACGCTGTGGAAGAGCTTGGCGTCCGACACGTCCCCGCGGTCGGACTGGCCCGCCATCAGCCAGAACGCGGGCACCTTCGCGCCGGCCGGCCAGTTGGTCAGCCGCCACAGCGGGTCGTTCTGCAGCCGGGCGCGGGCGTTGCCGTCGAACGGGTCGGCGCCGTGCTCGGGGAGCGGCTGGAAGTAGCCGCTCATGACGCCGGACAGGCCGAACACGCCCGGGTGCCGCAGCGCCAGGTTCGCCGCGCAGAACCCGCCCTCGGAGAACCCGGCGACGCCCCAGCGCGCGCCGGGCGGGTCGGCGCGGAACGAGGTCTCCACGTCCGACGGGACGTCCTCGGCGAGGTAGGTGTCGTTCCGGTCGCCCTTGGGACGGTCCAGGCACTGCGAGCCGCCCGCGCCGTGCGCGTTGCCGTTGATGTTCGGCATCACCAGGATCGAGGGCTTGGCCTCGTGCTTGTCCAGCATCGTCTTGTAGGTCGAGGTGACGTGCAGGCCGCGCTGCCAGTCCTCCGGCTCGCCGGGGGAGCCGTGCAGCAGCTCCAGCACCGGGAACCGCGCCGAGGCGTACTGCGACTGGAAGTACTGCGGCGGCAGGTACACCAGGCCCTCGCGGCTGAGCCGGCTCTTGGACCCCGCGAACGTCGTGGTCACCAGCAGGCCGTCCCTGGCCGGGGTGCCGCCGATCTTGAGGCTCTTGCCGCCGCCGGGCGGCAGCGCCTGCACCCCCGGATGGTGCCCGGCCAGGTCGTCCACCAGGTCGGTCCAGGTCTGGTAGTAGTCGTAGAACCGGTTGACCAGCGCCATCCCGAAGACGGACGAGAGCGCGAACGCCAGCACCCCCGCGCCGATCCGCAGCACGATCGGCGGCCCCTGCCTGGCCAGGACGTAGGCCAGGCCGCCGACGGCCGCCACCATCAGCAGCAGAATCAGCACGCTCTGCGGACCGAACAAACGGATCCCTCCCCGTGGGACATCGGACGGCCCCCTCCCCGCTGAGGGCGCGCCCGCTCCTGTCGCGCACAACGCGACGGAGCCGTGTGAGGATCCAGGGTTATCCGATCGTTGCGCGCGCTGTGTCCATCCTGCCGTGCCCGGACACCCGTTCGCCCCTCCCGCTCCGCCGCAAAGGCGACACGCCGGGCCGGGGAGGCCGGAGCACGAGGTGAGGGTGCCAGCATGGACGCCGTGAAAGAGACGGGACGGCAGCGGGCGGCGACCGGCACGGCGGCGGGCACCTCCGCGGGCCCTCCGTCAGGGGATTCGTCCGGCACGGCGGAGCGCCCGGCGGCCGGCGCGGGGGAACGCCCCGCGAGCGGCGCCGCGGAGCGTCCGGCGACGGGCCCGCCGGGGGAGTCCGGCGGCGCGTCCCGCGTCCCGGTCACCGCGGGGCAGCGGCCGCAGTGGGTCACGGGCCTCATCGGCGCGGTCTGGTGCATCGGGATCGGTCTCGCCGTCCTCACCACGGTCACCCTCATCGGCTGGATCGCCGCGCCCCGCACCGCCTTCGGCCACGGGCTCCCCGGCGTGTTCCGGACGGCCGTGAACTTCTGGCTGGTCTCCCACCACGCGGGCTTCTCCGTCGACGGCGGACGCGTCGGGCTGCTGCCCCTCGGCGTCCTGCTGATCCCCGGCACGCTGCTGTACCGCACCGGCGGCTGGATGATCCGGCGCGCCCTGCCGAAGGACGCGTCGGGACGTCCGGTCGCCTCCGGCCCGGAGGACGCGCGCCGCGTCGTCGTCGGGGCCGCGATCGCGCTGGCCGTCCCGTACGCCGGGCTCGCCGGGCTGCTCGCGCTCGCCGCCTCGTCCTCGGTCGCGCGGCCCTCGCCCGGGCAGGCCGTCGTCGCGTGCTTCGTGGTCGCGGCCATGGGCGGCGGCGCCGGGGCGGCCCGCACCGTCGTCGCGGCCCGGACGGGACGGCGCGTCCGGTCGGGGCTGGGAGCCCTCGTGCGGCTGCTGCCGGACCGTCCGCGCTCCCTGGTGATCGGCGTCGCCGGGTCGGTCGCGGTCCTGGCCACGACGGGCGCGGTGCTGGTCGGCGCGTCCCTGGCGGTGCACTCCGGGGAGGCCGCCCGCCAGTTCGACCTGCTCGCCCCCGGGGTCGTCGGCGGCGCGCTGCTCGTCCTGGTCCAGCTGGCGTTCCTGCCGAACGCGGTGATCTGGGGGATGGCCTACGCGATCGGCCCCGGCTTCGCGGTCGGCTCCGGGACGAGCGTGGCCGCGACCGGCGTCCTGCTGGACGTCGTGCCGGTGTTCCCGCCGCTCGCGGCCCTGCCGCAGCCGGGCCCCGCGCCCGTCGTGTCCCTGGTGGCGCTGGCCGCGCCGTTCCTCGCCGGGGCGGTCGGCGGCGTGCTGACCGTCCGGTCGATGCCGAGCACGGCGTCGGAGTCCGCGCCGCTGTGGGGCTTCGCGTCCGGCGCGCTGACGGGCGTCGTGACGGCCGTCCTCGCCGCGCTGTCCGGCGGACCGCTCGGCGGCGCGCGGATGGCGACCGTCGGGCCGTCCTGGTGGCAGGTCGGATTGTTCGCGAGCCTGGAGGTCGGGATCTCGGCCGCCATCGCCGCCTGGCTGGCCAACTGGCGCATCCTGCGCCGCGCCGACGGGCCGGACATCCCCGCCACAGGGCCCGCCCGGCGGGAGGGACCCGAGCAGGCCCGGCGGGAGGGCGCCGAGCCCGTCCGGCGGGAGGGCCGCCGCGAGCGCCGTCGCCGCGAAGCCCCCGAGGGCGGCGTTCCCGCGCCGTCGGCGTCGCGGTCCGCGCCGTCCCCACGGCTTCAGGGCGACAAGCCCGCCCCGCCGCAGGCCCCCCCGCCGGAACCTGCCGCCTCGCCCTACGCGTCCGGCGCGCTGGAGTTCGAGGAGGCCGAACCCATCCTCGCCCCGCGCCGTCCGACCAGGTCGAGGCCCCGTTTCGAGGACGACCTCCCCGACCTCGCGGGCGAGCCCACCCCGCCCCCGGCTCCGGCCCGGCCCCCGGCGCCCACCCCGGCCCCGCCTCCGCCTCCGCCGCCGCGGGCGCCGCGGGTCGTCGAACATGCGTCCGAGCCCGAGATCACACCCGAGCCCGAACCCGGGCCGATCGAGACGGACGTCCCACGGCAGCGCCACGACGAGCCGGAACGCACCGAGAACCGCGGCGGCGCGATCTACGTCCTCCGGGACGACCCCCGCGACGACGCCTGACCCCGCTGGGTCGGCCTGCCCCGGCTGAGGCGGCCTGACCCGCCAAAGCAGGACGGGGGGGGGGGGGGGGGGCCGGGTCGGGGGGGGGGGCGGGCCGCGCCAGGACGCGGTTCAGCCTGGACGGCCGTCGGGTCGCCGGTCA
>NZ_JBFAUU010000002.1:0-228578 GCF_040679435.1 Spirillospora sp. NPDC052269 | reverse complement strand
GGCCTGTCTCGGTGGGGGTGTTGGCGTCGAGGTCGCCGGAGGTCACCAGGACGGGGACGTCGGGGAACGGTCCGCCGGAACCGCTCACGCGGTTCCGGCCCGTCCGGTCGTTCCGGGGTTAGAGCATGCCCTTCAGCGGGTCGAGGTCCGAGGTGCGCACGTGCAGCTTGCGCGCGATCTCGGGGAGCCACTTGTCCTCGCACGCCTGGCGGTCGGTCTGCGTGTTGGCCGTGGACTTGCAGTTCTCCAGGCCGGTGACCTCAGGCCACAGGTAGACGGCGAAACCGAGCATCAGGACGCCCAGGACCACCGAGATCGCTCCGGTGACCATGCCGCCGGTGAGGCCGGGCAGGGCGCCCGGACGGCCGGTGGCCAGCCGCCTGGCCTTGACCCCGACCACGAGCGCCGCGATGCCCAGCGCCAAGCCGAACGGCCAGAAGAACAGGGTGATCACCAGCGAGCCGACGCCGAGCCACAGCGCGCGGCGGGCGGCCTGCTCGGCCGGTCCCGGCGGGAGCGTGCCGCCCGGCTGCGGGCCCTGCGGCTCGGGCTGCCGCCACGGGTCCTGGCCGGTCGGCTGCCCGGTCGGCTGTCCGGACGTCCCCGGCTGGTCGTTCACTTTCTCGTCCCCCCGCTGGCGTGATCGGTCGGTATGGGCGCACAAGGGTCCCGTGCGCGGGCCGGTGGCCTCACCGTGAAGCCGGGTCATGCGCGCGGAGCAGGGCCGATAGGCTTTGGGTCGCCCGATCCGCCCCGACGTCACCGCTGAGGAGTCATGGTGTCCGCCCGGCTCGTCGTCCTCGTCTCCGGCGCGGGGACCAACCTACAGGCGCTCCTCGACGCGTGCGCAGATCCAGCCTACGGGGCGTCCGTCGTTGCTGTGGGCGCTGACCGGGACGGTATCGCCGGCCTGACGCGCGCGCACGAGGCGGGGCTCCCCTCCTTCACCCTGCGGATCCCCGATTTCGCCGACCGCGCGGACTGGGACGCGGCCCTCGCCGACGCCGTCGCCGCGCACGAGCCGGACCTGGTGGTCTCCGCGGGGTTCATGAAGATCCTCGGCCCCGCGTTCCTGTCCCGGTTCGGCGGCCGGACGGTCAACACCCACCCCGCGCTGCTGCCCTCCTTCCCCGGCGCCCACGCCGTCCGGGACGCCCTGGCCTACGGGGTCAAGGTGACGGGCTGTACCGTGCATTTCGTCGACGAAGGCGTGGACACCGGACCCGTCATCGCCCAGGAGGCCGTCCAGGTGCTCCGGCATGACGACGAGGACTCCCTGCATGAGCGCATCAAGCAGGTGGAGCGCCGCCTCCTGGTGGACGTCGTCGGCCGGCTCTCCCGGGACGGCTGGACCGCCGAGGGCAGGCGGGTCTCCATGAAGTGCAGTGCTCCGTGAAATGCAGTGCCCGATGAAGTGCAGTGCGATGGCAAGCAGTACGTGCAACACGTCCGCTGACGATTGAGGGGAGCTCGGCCGGTGAGTCGGGTGGCTATCAGGCGCGCGCTGATCAGCGTGTACGACAAGACGGGGCTGGAGCAGCTCGCCAAGGGGTTGCACGAGGCGGGGGTGGAGATCGTCTCGACCGGCTCCACGGCCGGGCGGATCGCCGCCGCGGGCGTCCCGGTGATGAAGGTGGAGAAGCTCACCGGGTTCCCCGAGTGCCTGGACGGGCGGGTCAAGACGCTGCACCCGAAGGTGCACGCGGGCCTGCTCGCCGACCGGCGCAAGGACGACCACCTCCAGCAGCTCGACGACCTGCACGTCGAGCCGTTCGACCTCGCGGTGGTGAACCTCTACCCGTTCTCCGACACCGTGGCGTCCGGGGCGAAGCCGGACGAGTGCGTCGAGCAGATCGACATCGGCGGCCCGACCATGGTCCGCGCCGCCGCCAAGAACCACGCCAGCGTCGCCGTCGTCGTCTCGCCCGAGCGGTACGACGAGGTGCTTTCGGCCGTGCGGGCGGGCGGGTTCACGCTCGAGGAGCGCCGCCGCCTGGCCGCTCAGGCGTTCTCCCACACCGCGTCCTACGACGTGGCCGTGGCGTCGTGGTTCGCCTCGTCCTACGCGCCGGACGCCGAGGCCGCCGAGACCGGCTGGCCCGACTTCGCGGGCGCGACCTGGGAGCGCAAGAACCCGCTGCGCTACGGCGAGAACCCGCACCAGAAGGCCGCGCTCTACACCGACCCGGGCGCCCAGGGCGGCCTCGCGAACGCCGAGCAGCTGTACGGCAAGGAGATGTCGTACAACAACTACGTCGACACCGACGCCGCGCACCGCGCCGCCTACGACTTCGCCGAGCCCTGCGTCGCGATCATCAAGCACGCCAACCCGTGCGGCGTGGCGGTCGGCCCGGACATCGCGGACGCGCACCGCAAGGCCCTGGAGTGCGACCCGACGTCGGCCTACGGCGGCGTGATCGCCGCGAACCGGCCGGTCAGCGCCGCGATGGCCCAGCAGATCACCGGCAGCTACGCCGAGGTCGTGGTCGCGCCGTCCTTCGACGCCGAGGCTGTGACCATCCTCACGGAGCGCTTCAAGAACGTCCGGCTGCTGGTCTGCCCGGACGGCCCGGCCAAGCCGACCGAGTCCCGCCGGATCGACGGCGGCCTGCTGATCCAGACCGTCGACCGGGTGGACGCCGACGGCGACGACCCGGCGAACTGGGAGCTGAAGACCGGAACCCCGGCGGACGAGGCGACCCTGCGCGACCTGGCGTTCGCCTGGAAGGCGTGCCGTCCGGTCAAGTCCAACGCGATCCTGCTCGCCAAGGACGGCGCGACCGTCGGCGTCGGGATGGGGCAGGTCAACCGGGTCGACTCGGCCCGCCTGGCCGTCGCCCGCGCGGGTGAGGAGCGCTCGCGGGGCGCGGTCGCCGCGTCCGACGCGTTCTTCCCCTTCCCGGACGGCCTGGAGATCCTCATCGAGGCCGGCGTCACGGCGGTCGTCCAGCCGGGCGGCTCGATCCGGGACGAGCAGGCGGTCGAGACGGCCGAGAAGGCCGGGATCACCATGTACTTCACGGGTGTCCGGCACTTCTTCCACTGATCATCGACGGAACGACCCCGGTGGCCGCGCGGCCACCGGGGTCGTTCTGATCTTGGCGGGTTTTACTCTCCGGTTCGCTTAGCCTCGATCGAGGCCGCGTCACCTTACGCATTCCCGCCCCTCGCGCGGCCCTCGCTTGGGAGAACCGCGCATGGAATACCTCGTCAGCCTCGTGCTGGGATCCGTCCTCCAGGCCCCGGTGTTGATCTCGGAGTCCCGGCAGGTCGTCGCCCTGATCGCCGCCGCCGGCGCGGCGATGCTCGCCGCCCGCCTCGGCTGGCTCGGCACCGACCGGCTCCTCGCCCGGCGCGGCCGCCCCGACCAGGACTGACCGCCCCTCAGGATTGACCGCCCCTCAGGACTGACCGGCCCCCAGGACTCGGAGCGGCCCCCAGGACTGACCGGCCCTCAGGACTTGGACCGGCCTCTTCCTCTGAGCCGCCGACCCGCGGGCCGTCAGCGAAGCCGCGACCGCAGCGCCGCCCTGACCTCCGGCCACTCGGTGTCGATCATCGCGTAGGTGGCGGTGTCGCGGAACGTGCCGTCCGGGCGGATCCGGTGCTTGCGGTGGAAGCCCTCGAAGGATGCGCCGAGCCGCTGGATCGCCGCGCGCGACCGCTCGTTCAGCCGGTCGGTGTGCCAGCCGACCCGCACCGCCCCCAGCTCGTCGAACGCCCGTTCCAGGAGCAGCAGCTTGGACTCGGTGTTCAGGCCCGTCCGCTGCCAGCGCGACCCGATCCAGGTGTACCCGATGTACAGGTTCCGGTTCTTCGGGTCGATCTCGTAGAAGGACGTCGTCCCCGCGACTTCTCCGGTCGCCACGTCGATCTGCGCCCACGCCAGCCGCTCGCGCCGCTCGCAGGCCGCCAGCGCGTCCGCGACGAACGCCCGCATCCCGTCCAGATCGGCCGGCTGCCGCGTGCTGAGCCAGCGCCACACCTCGGGGTCCTTGCCGGCCTCCAGCAGCCCCTCGGCGTGCTCCTGGGAGAGCGGCTCCAGCCGCACGTATCGGCCGGTCAGGACGGGACGTTCGTACCACGCGTCGTTCATGACACCGACGTTAGGTGCGAAATCAGACACCCGAAACGGCCACTTCGGACAGATTTCGGAAAACCACTCCGCGCCGGCGGCCGAAGATCGGAACGTCCGATCCGCGAACCTGCCGGTAGCATGGGCCGGACGCGACTGGCGCAGTTCAAGGTGGATTCGACCACCGGGGAGCGGAACGGTCCGGACACCGCGCGCCTGGGTGGACGGAGATTCGCAGACCGGGGCGTGCGCGTGGCCTCGGCGAGATCCCGCGGAGGTACCGATGACCGCGAACATCCTGGACGGCAAGGCCACGGCGGCGGAGATCCGCGCCGACCTGACGGTGCGCGTCGCGGCGCTGAAGGAGCGCGGCGTGAACGTCGGGCTCGGCACGATCCTGGTCGGGGACGACCCGGGCAGCCAGGCCTACGTCAACATGAAGCACCGCGACTGCGCCGAGGTCGGCATCGAGTCGATCCGCCGCGACCTGCCCGCCACCGCCACGCAGGACGAGGTGGAGCGGGCCGTCCGCGAGCTGAACGAGGACCCGGCCTGCACCGGCTACATCGTCCAGCTGCCGCTGCCCAAGGGCCTGGACGAGTTCCGCGTGCTGGAGATGATCGACCCGGCCAAGGACGCCGACGGCCTCGCGCCGATCAGCCTCGGCCGCCTCACCCTCATGCAGCCCGGCTCGCTGCCCTGCACGCCCAAGGGCATCGTCGAGCTGCTGCGCCGCTTCGAGGTGCCGATCGCGGGCGCCGAGGTCGTGGTCGTCGGCCGCGGCATCACCGTCGGCCGCTCGCTCGGCCTCCTGATGACCCGCCGCACCGAGAACGCGACGGTCACCCTCTGCCACACCGGCACCCGCGACCTGGCCGCGCACACCCGCAAGGCCGACATCATCGTCGCCGCCGCGGGCGTCCCCGGCCTGATCACCGCCGACATGGTCAAGCCCGGCGCGGCCGTCCTGGACGTCGGCGTCTCCCGCGTGGACGGCAAGCTCGCCGGCGACGTCGCCGAGAACGTCCGCGAGGTCGCCGGGTGGGTGGCCCCGAACCCCGGCGGCGTCGGCCCCATGACCCGGGCCATGCTCCTCGCCAACGTCGTCGAGCTGGCCGAGACCACCGCCCGCGCCTGACATGAGAAGAACCCGCCGGGGCCAGGGGCCCCGGCGGGGGGAAGCACGGTCGTTCCCTGCGCTGCCGGGTTCAGGAACGACCGCGGGACCGTGCCGCTCTTCCTAACTCGCCCGTCGGGCGGCCGTGGTGTGGCGGCCCGGGCCGCCGTTCAGAGGGTGGCCGTGCGTCGCGCCCTGCGGGGGCGGGACGGGACGGCGGATCTCGCCGGTCGCCCGGGCGTCCGCCGGTGGGCGTCCCTGTTGGGGGACGTGCACAGGCGGCAGCGGCCGGACCAGGCCCATGGCGATCACCTCGTTGGCCAGCCGGGTGCGCCGGTTGGCGCCCTCCGGGATGCGGAACTTCTGGTAGAGACGCAGCAGGTGCTGCTTGACGGCGGCCTCCGTCACCACCAGGTCGGCGGCGATCTCGCGGGCGGTGGCCGGTGCGACGAACGCCTCGTCCGACAGGGCGGGACGGCACAGCGAGGTCAGCACGTCGACCTCGCGGCGGGTGAGTTCCGGTGCCACGGCGCGCCGCAGCTCGACGTCGGGATCGACCTCCTCGCGGGGGATTCCCCCCATCCGGCAGCGCGCCGTGCCGAAGCTCACGACGTCACCGTCCTCCAGGACACGGCGCGCGATCGGGCGGCCGTTGACACGGGTCCCGTTTCGGGACAGCCCCATGTCGACGACGTACACGTACGGGCCGCGCCGAATGATCTCTGCGTGCAAACGGGACACACTCGGGTCGTCGAGGCGGATGTCGACTCCTCGCCCTCGGCCGACCGTCGTTACGTCGGGGCGCAGCGGCATGACCAGTCCGCTGTCCTCGATCCGCATGAACGGCCCCTCCACGGCAGTCCTCCCAGCTAGTTAGCGACCCCTGTCTGCCGGGTTACCCGTGCCGATGATCGTCACACCCTCCTACCGGTGAGTAGGGCCGATGACGCAGGGGTTTCCGTGTTCTCCGGTTTTCGTGGGAAAAGTAGCTCGGCGGGCGATATTCAGCGGTCCGGGCCCCGCCGCGACACGTGTTCGATAGCGCGGAGCCCCCGGCTCGGGACGTCCGCTCTTCGTGCCCATGGTCGTTCGGCGCTACGGTGGGAGGGAACCGCACGGACCGTCGGACGAGGGACTTATTCGGCATGAGCACGCAACTGCATCGGCGACGACGCACGCCGCGCGGCGGCGGTGTGGGCCCGAACTGGCTCGGCCAGCTCCCGTACCTGATCGTCCTGTCCGGGGTCGCGGGCGGCCTCGTGCTGTGCGCGCTGCACTACTTCCGCAAGGGCTCCGGCCTGCTCGCCGCCGCCGTCCTGCTGGCCGCGCTCGCCCGGCTGGTGCTGCCGCCGAGCCAGGTCGGCATGCTGGAGACCCGCAAGCGCTGGCTGGACGTCACGATCATGGCCGGGTTCGCGGTGGCCATCGCCGTCACCGCCCTGGTCGTCCCGCGCTGAAGCACGCCGCCCGGTGACCCCGGGTCATCGCCCAGACGCCCGTCGTCACCACTGATTTTCGCGACGTTTCCCCAGGTCAGACCATGTCCGCGGGGGCGACTTGGAACGTGCTCGCTGGTCTACACCAGAGGCCGTCCGGAAGGGCCCGGAACACCGGATATCTTGATATCGAGCAATGATGCCGCCATGTAATGAGGGAGTGCCCGGGTGACAGACTCGACGATCATCTACACGCATACCGACGAGGCCCCGCTCCTGGCGACCTATTCGTTCCTGCCCGTGATCGAGGCGTACGCCTCGACCGCCGGGGTGGGGGTCGAGACCCGCGACATCTCCCTCGCGGGCCGGATCATCGCGGTGTTCCCGGAGTACCTCGAGGAGGGCCAGCGCGTCGGTGACGCGCTCGCCGAGCTCGGCGACCTCGCCGAGACCCCCGGGGCCAACATCATCAAGCTGCCGAACATCTCGGCGTCCATCCCGCAGCTGAAGGCGGCCGTCGCCGAGCTGCGCGACCAGGGCTACGCGCTGCCGGACTACCCCGACGACCCGAAGACCGACGAGGAGCGCGACGTCCGCGCCCGCTACGACAAGGTCAAGGGCAGCGCCGTGAACCCGGTGCTCCGCCAGGGCAACTCCGACCGCCGCGCCCCCGCCGCCGTCAAGCAGTACGCCCGGACGCACCCGCACCGCATGGGCGCCTGGACGGCCGACTCCAAGACGAACGTCGCGACCATGGGCGCCGACGACTTCCGCACCACCGAGACGTCCGCCGTCGTCCCGGCCGACGGCAAGCTGCGCATCGAGCTGGCCGGCGCCGACGGCGCCACGACCGTCCTGCGCGAGGCCGTGCCCGTGCTGGCGGGCGAGGTCGTCGACGCGTCGGTGATGCGAGTATCGGCGCTGCGCGAGTTCCTGACCGCGCAGATCGCGCGCGCGAAGGCCGAGGGCGTCCTGTTCTCGGTCCACCTGAAGGCCACGATGATGAAGGTCTCCGACCCGATCATCTTCGGCCACGTCGTCAAGGCGTTCTTCCCGCGGACCTTCGAGACCCACGGCGCGACCCTGGCCAAGGCCGGGCTGTCCCCGAACGACGGTCTCGGCGCCATCCTGTCCGGCCTTCCCGCGCTGCCCGAGGGCGCGGCGATCAAGGCGTCCTTCGAGGCCGAGATGGCCGAGGGCCCGGAGCTGGCCATGGTCGACTCCGACCGCGGCATCACCAACCTGCACGTCCCGAGCGACGTCATCGTGGACGCCTCGATGCCCGCGATGATCCGCACCTCCGGCCACATGTGGGGCCCGGACGGCCAGGAGCACGACACCCTCGCCGTCCTCCCGGACTCCAGCTACTCGGGCGTCTACCAGGCCGTCCTGGACGACTGCCGGGCGCACGGCGCGTTCGACCCGTCCACCATGGGCTCGGTGCCGAACGTCGGCCTGATGGCGCAGAAGGCCGAGGAGTACGGCAGCCACGACAAGACCTTCGAGATCCCCGCGGCCGGCACCGTCCGCGTCGTGGACGAGCAGGGTTCGGTCGTCCTCGAGCAGCCGGTCGCCGAGGGCGACATCTTCCGCATGTGCCAGACCAAGGACCTGCCGGTCCGCGACTGGGTCAAGCTGGCCGTCACCCGCGCCCGCCTGTCCGGCGACCCGGCCGTGTTCTGGCTCGACGCCGACCGCGCGCACGACGCCGTCCTGATCGAGAAGGTCGAGAAGTACCTCACCGAGCACGACACCGACGGGCTCACCATCGAGATCATGGCCCCGGTCGAGGCCACGAGGTTCTCCCTGGAGCGCATCCGCCGCGGTGAGGACACCATCTCGGTCACCGGCAACGTGCTGCGCGACTACCTCACCGACCTGTTCCCGATCCTGGAGCTGGGCACCAGCGCCAAGATGCTGTCGATCGTCCCGCTGATGGCGGGCGGCGGCCTGTTCGAGACCGGCGCCGGCGGCTCGGCTCCGAAGCACGTCCAGCAGCTGGTCAAGGAGAACTACCTGCGCTGGGACAGCCTCGGCGAGTTCTTCGCGCTGGCCGCGAGCTTCGAGCACCTGGCCCGGACGGCCGGCAACGCGCGGGCCCAGATCCTGGCCGACACGCTCGACCGCGCGACCGCCGAGTTCCTGAACGAGAACAAGTCCCCGACGCGGCGGCTCGGCGGCATCGACAACCGCGGCAGCCACTTCTACCTGGCCATGTACTGGGCCCGTGAGCTGGCCGCCCAGACCGAGGACGCCGAGCTCGCGACCGCGTTCGCCCCGCTCGCCGCGACGCTGGCCGAGCAGGAGCAGACCATCGTGGACGAGCTGCTCGCCGTCCAGGGCTCCCCGGTCGACCTCGGCGGCTACTTCCGTCCGGACCCGGCCAAGGCCGCGGCCGCGATGCGTCCGTCCGCCACGTTCAACCGCGCCCTGGAGACCCTCGCCTGAGGAGACCCACCGCGTGCGCGCGGGACGGAACGAGATGGTTCGGTGTAGGAACGATCTCCTCCGGCCGCGAGAGGGCCGCCCTGCCGGGACACCCGGCGGGGCGGCCCTCGCCCTTTCCCGTGGTTCCCGCGGGGTGTGAGCAGTCAGTCATGCCCCGCGCGGCCCTGACGGACGGTGCGGGGGAGTGCGAGGTATAGCCTGGCTCGCGGATATCTCGATGGCGAGAGATCCCCAGAACGGCCGCCTGAGCCCCGTCCTGCAGGAGATGAAGAAGGCTATGACGCGCACGCCAGTTTCCGTCACCGTCACCGGAGCCGCGGGCCAGATCGGCTACGCGCTGCTGTTCCGCATCGCGTCCGGGCACCTGCTCGGCGCGGACGTACCGGTCAAGCTGCGGCTGCTGGAGATTCCGCAGGCCGTGAAGGCCGCCGAGGGCACCGCGATGGAGCTGGACGACTGCGCGTTCCCGCTGCTGTCCGGCATCGAGATCTTCGACGACGCCACCAAGGCGTTCGAGGGCGCCAACGTCGCCCTGCTCGTCGGCGCGCGCCCCCGCTCCAAGGGCATGGAGCGCGGCGACCTGCTCGAGGCCAACGGCGGCATCTTCGGCCCGCAGGGCAAGGCCATCAACGCGGGCGCGGCGGACGACATCAAGGTCCTCGTCGTCGGCAACCCGGCCAACACCAACGCGCTCATCGCGCAGCAGAACGCCCCGGACGTCCCGGCCGAGCGCTTCACCGCGATGACCCGCCTCGACCACAACCGCGCCCTCGCGCAGCTGTCGAAGAAGGCCGGCGTCACGGTCTCCGACATCAAGAAGATGACCATCTGGGGCAACCACTCGGCCACCCAGTACCCGGACCTGTTCCACGCCGAGATCGGCGGCAAGACCGCGGCCGAGGTCGTCGGCGACCAGAACTGGCTCGAGAACGACTTCATCCCGACCGTCGCCAAGCGCGGCGCGGCGATCATCGAGGCCCGCGGCGCGTCCTCGGCCGCGTCCGCCGCGTCCGCGGCGCTCGACCACGTCCACACCTGGGTCAACGGCACCGCCGAGGGCGACTGGACCTCCATGGCCGTCGTGTCGGACGGTTCCTACGGCGTCCCGGAGGGCCTGATCTCGTCCTTCCCGGTCACCACCAAGGACGGGAAGTGGGAGATCGTCCAGGGTCTGGAGATCGACGACTTCTCGCGCGGCCGCATCGACGCCTCGGTGAAGGAGCTGTCCGAGGAGCGCGACACCGTGCGCGAGCTGGGCCTCATCTGAGACCTCCCGCGGACGGGATCGCGCGAGTCGTTCGCGAGTTCCGATCGCGATCTGACCGCGTGACTTGACCGCGCGGCGGAAAACCCCGGGCCTTCGGGCCCGGGGTTTTCTCGTTTCCGCGAAAAACGGCCCCCGAAATTGTCAGTCGGAGGCGGCATGCTTGGCGCTAGGGTGCGTGGACGTGCCAAAACGGGCGAATTGGGAGGCTTTTCGGGTGGAGCAGGCGTTCCAGGTCGATCTGCGGGGTGTGGTCGACCTGCTGAGCAGGCACCTGTACTCGAGTCCCCGGGTCTACCTGCGGGAGTTGTTGCAGAACGCGGTCGACGCGGGCACCGCGCGGGCGGCCCTTCCCGACCCCTCCGTGCTCGGCGCGGTGGGCGGCGGACGGGTCCGGATCGAGACCGGCGGCGGGGCGCTGCGCGTCCACGACGACGGCATCGGCCTGACCGAGGACGAGGTGCACCGGCTGCTGGCCACGATCGGCCGGTCGTCCAAGCGGGACGAGCTCGGCTTCGCCCGCTCCGACTTCCTCGGCCAGTTCGGCATCGGGCTGCTGTCGGCCTTCCTGGTCGCGGACGAGATCGAGGTCGTGACCCGCTCGGCGCGTCCCGGCGGCGCGACCGGCGGGACGAACGGCGGCGCGAACGGCGCCGGGCCGGACGGCACGGAGCTGAATGGCGCGGAGCTGAACGGCGCGGAGCTGAACGGCGCGGGCGATGGGCACGCGGCCGTCCGCTGGATCGGCAACGCGTCCGGCCACTACCGGGTGGAGCCCGCCGAACGCGACGAACCCGGCACGACGGTCACGCTGCGCCCGCGGCCCGGCGCGTCCGACCTGATGGCCCCCGCGACGGTTGCCGACCTCGCGCGCACCTACGGCGGCCTGCTGCCCATCGACCTGACCGTCGACGGCACGAAGATCACCGGTGCCGGCCCGCCCTGGAGCGCCGCCCATCCGGATCCGGCGCGCCGCCGCCGCGCGCTCGACGCGTACTGCCGCGACATGTTCGGGTTCGAGCCGTTCGACGTGATCGACCTCGACGTCCCGGAGGCGGGCCTGAGCGGCGTCGCGTTCGTGCTGCCGCAGGCCGTCCCGCCGACCGCGCGCGGCGCGCACCGCGTGTACCTGCGCCGCATGCTGCTCGCCGAGAACGTCGAGGGCCTGCTGCCCGAGTGGGCGTTCTTCGTCCGCTGCGTCGTGGACGCGGGGGAGCTGCGCCCGACCGCCAGCCGCGAGGCCCTGTTCGAGGACGAGCTGCTCGACGCGACCCGGCAGGCGCTCGGCGAGCGCGTCCGGCAGTGGCTGGTCGGGCTCGCCGAGACCGACCCGTCCCGCATGCGCGCGTTCCTGCGGCTGCACCAGCTCGGCGTGAAGGCGATGGCCCTGCACGACGACGACATGCTCCGCATCGTCGACCGCTGGCTGGAGTTCGAGACCTCCGCCGGGCCGATGACGCTGAACGAGTTCCGCCGGCGGCACGCAGACGCCCGGTTCGTCACGGGCGTGGACGAGTTCCGGCGCCTGTCGGCCGTGGCGGGCGCGCAGGGCGTCGGCCTGGTCAACGGCGGCTACGTGCACGACACCGAGATCATCGAGCGGCTGCCCTCGATCGACCCGGACGCCCGGCTCCGCCGCCTCGAACCGGCCGAGCTGACGACTCATTTCGGCGTTCTCGACCCCGCCACCGAGCTGCGGCTGCGGCCGTTCCTGGCCGCCGCGCAGCGCGCCGTCGAGCGGCTCGGCTGCGAGGTCGTCGTCCGCGACTTCGACCCGGCATCGCTGCCCGCGCTGTACCTGACCAGCCGCGCCGCGCAGCACCGCGCCGAGCTGGAGGAGGCCCGCGAGCTCGCCGACGACCTCTGGTCGGACGTGCTGGGCGCGCTCGGCGGCATGACCGCGGCCGACCGTCCGCAGCTGGTGCTGAACCACCGCAACCCGCTGACCCGGCGGATCGCCTCGCTGCCCGACCCGTCCCTGGTGGAGGTGGCGGTGCAGGCGCTGTACGGGCAGGCGCTGCTGCTCGGCCACCATCCCCTGCGTCCGGCCGACAGCGCCGTGCTGAACCGCTCGTTCCTCGGCCTGCTCGACTGGGCCGTGCACACCCCCGCCCCGGAGGCCGACCAGTGACCGCCGACGTCTACGAGCTGATGGCCCGCGCCGACGAGCTGCCCTACGGCGAGGCCCGGACCCTCCTCGTCGAGGACGCGCTGCGCCGCGCGGAGGCCGCCGCCGACGTCGAGCTCGCGTTCCGCGTCCGGATGGGGCTCACCACCGCCTACCAGTACGGCGGCGAGCCCGCCAAGGCGTTCACCACGTTCAGCCGCTGCCTGGCCGAGTACGACCGCGCCCCCGGACGGCACGACGCCGAGCACCGGCTGCTGTGGCAGATGAAGTGGATCGTCAACTCGCTGACGCTGTTCCCGGAGATCCCGCTCGACCGCACCCGCGCCGTCCTGTCCGACATGGAGCGCAGGTACCGGCTCGGCGGGCACAGCCTCCAGGCCGTTCACCACTACCGGCACGTCGTGGCCCAGCACATCGGCGACGTCGAGGCGGCCGACGACCTGTTCGCCAAGTGGCGCGCTGCCGAGCGCGACGCGCTGTCGGACTGCGAGGGCTGCGACCCGTCCGCGCTGGCCGACCACCTGGCCGACCGCGGCCGGTACGAGGACGCCCTCGCCGTCGCCGCGCCCGTGCTGAACGCCGAGCTGAACTGCTCCGAGCAGCCGCAGGACATGCTCACCACGCTGCTCCCGGTCTACCTGCGCACCGGCCGGCTGGCCGAGGCGCGCGACGCGCACCGCCGCGCGTACCGGCTGCTCCGTCCGAACCTCGGCGACATGAGCCACATCGCCAACCACGTGTGGTTCTGCGCGGTGACCGGCAACGAGCCGCGCGGCCTGGAGATCCTGCAGCGGCACCTGGGCTGGCTCGACCGCGCGCCCAGCCCGTACTCGGCGATGCGGTTCGCCGCCGCGGGCGGGCTGCTGCTGCGCCGCCTCGCGGAGATCGGCGCGGACGACCTGACCGTGCACCGTCCAGAGGCGGCCGAGCGTCCCGCCGGGGACGTCGCGCTGCCCGACCTGCGCGTCGAGCTGGAGCGGCTCGCGCTCGACCTCGCCGCCCGCTTCGACGCCCGCAACGGGACGTCCCACCAGAGCGACGAGGTCCGCGCGATGCTGGACGCCGAGCCGCTGGTCGAGCGCCTGCCGCTGACCGAGCACGCCCGCGCCGCCGCCGCGCCGCCGCCCCCGCCCGCGGTCGTCCCGCTGCCGTCCGAGGCGCCCGACCCGTCCGCCCTGGACGACCCGGACGAGCTGCTCGACCTCGCCGAACGGCACTGGCACGAGCACGACTCCAAGGCCGCGCTGGCCGCGTACGCCCGCTTCGACAAGGTCACCGGCGTCGAGCCGGGCACCCCGCCCGGCGACGGCGCCACGTCCGCCGAGTGGCTGCGCGCCGCCCGCCGCATGGACGGTCTCGGCGCCGGCTTCACCGACACCGGCGCGATGCGGGACGCCTACGACGTGTGGGTGAAGGCCAGGGAATGGTTCGAGGAGGCGGGCGCCCCGGCCCGCGCCCTCTCGGTCTCCAGCCGCCTCGGCTCGATCCTCACGACGTTCGACCGCCGCGATGAGGCGCTCGTCCTGCTCACCGAAGCCGTCGAGCGGCTCCCCGGGCTGGACGCCGACCCCGAGCGGATCCGCGGTTCCCGCCTGCGCCTCGCCCAGTTCCACCTGACGGGCGGCGACCCGGAGGCCGCCTTCGCCGTCCTCGCGGCCATCGAGGGCCCGGACGGCGAGGCCGACTTCCTGCGCGGCCAGGCCCACGGCGTGCTCGGCCGGCACGAGGAGACCGAGGCCGCGCTGCGCTCCGCCCGCGAGGCCTTCCGCGAGGCGGGCCAGGGCGACCGGCTCGCCCAGGCGTCCATGATGTACGCGCAGGCCGTCGCGCACGCGCCGGAGACCAACGAGCTGGAGGTGCACGCCGCGCTGGACGAGGCCGTCGCGCACGCCCCCGCCGCCGCCGAGGACGCGCCGCTCCTGCGCCCCTTCGCGCACTGGGAGCGAGGCCGCTTCCTGCTCGCCGAGGAGCACGCCGACGACGCGGTGCCCGACCTGGTGGAGGCCGTCGCCGCGTTCACCGGCTTCGGCCGGAGCGCCGAGGCCGACCAGGCGCGCGTCGACCTCGCCGCCGCCTACCTGGGCGCGGGCCGTCCGCTGGAGGCCGCCGAGACGATCGAGGAGGCGCTCGCCGCGCTGGCGCCGGACGCCGAGGAGTGGCCGCGCGCCCAGGTGGTCCTCGCGAACGCGCAGCGCGACCTGGGCGAGGTCGCGGCCGCCGACACCTTCGCCGGGATCGCCGCCGCCGAGACCGAGCCCGCCGTGGTCGGCCACTTCCTGGAGGAGTCCGCGAACGTCCTCACCGACCGCGACAGCGACGCGCTGGCGGCCGAGCGCTTCCTCGCCGCGGCCGCCGCGTTCGCGCGGGCGGGCGAGCCGTTCCGCGCCATCGAGTGCCGCCGCCGGGCCGCGCTGTGCCACCTGTGGGCCCGGCAGGTCGACCAGGCCCTGGAGAAGATGGCCGAGGCCCGCGTGGCCCTGGCCGAGCTGCCCCCCGGGAACCCCGCCGCGGTCACCTGGCACACCGCCCGTGTCGACTATGACGAGGCCCGCCTGTTCGCGCGTCTCGAGCGCCTGCCCGAGGCGCTGGAACTAGCCGACGCCGCCATCGAGGGCTTCACCGCCCTGGACGAGGCCGACGCCGTCGCCACCGTCCAGGACCTCCGCCGGCACATCGCCGCCGACCTCGAATCCAAGGGCTGAGCAGGGCGAAGGTCCGGTGCGCGGCGGATTCTCCGCTGTGGACCGGGCCTCGGCGTGCGTGTCAGGGCGTGGTGACGGATGGTTGCCCCTAGGCTTCGGATCGTGTTCTTCGGGGTGGTGGCGCGGGCGATGGCCGGCGCGGGGGTGACCGTCGGTGTGCTCGGCGCAGGGGCGGGGCCGGTGCCCGCCGCCGGGCGCGTGGCGAACCTGGGGGTGACGCTGTCGGCGTCGCCTCGTCCGGTGCGCGCCGGTGACCTGATCGGCTACACGCTGACCGTGTGGGACGCCGGGCCCGGCGCGGGGTCGCGCGGGGCCGAGCTGCGGCTCCCGGACGGCGCGGACGTCGTCGGCGTGCGGGAGGGCGGCTGCGCCGACTCCGGCCGGACGGTCCGCTGCTCGTTCCCCATGATCGCGGCGGGACACTCGCGCGCCGTCCACATCCTGGGGATCGTCCGGCCCCGCGCGTCCGGGACGCTGCGCGCCACGGCCCGCCTCGCCGGCCCGTCCGACCGGGCCCGGCGGGACGACACCGCCGAGGCCGACGTTCCGGTCACGCCCGGTACGGACCTCGCAGTCCGCTTCGACGGGCCGCACAAGGGACGGCCCAGAACCGTCGTTCCGGTCAGGGTGACCATCGCCGACCGGGGTCCGCGCGACGCCCGCCACGTGAACCTGGACCTCGGCGTCCACGGCGCCACCCTGGTCAAGGTGAGCGGCGCCAAGTGCCCCGAACTGCAGAAGGGCGAGTTCCGGCGCTACCTTCGCTGCTTCCTCGGCCACCTGCGGCCCGGCCACGGCCGGACGGTCACCGCCTACATCAGGCACGGGCACGGCAGCTCCGGAACGCTCGCCGCGTCCGCCGTGCTCGACCTGAGCGACACCGACCCGTCCAACAACGCGGCCGTGGCGACGATCCGCTAGGCGAGCCGGTGCGCCCCAGCCGAGGGGGCGGTCTCGGTGAGGAAGACCGGGGGAGTCCAGGAGCGGGACGCGTAGGCCGCGTTGATACCGTCCCGGACGCGCTCGGCGCGGTCGGTGTGCGTGAGGACGATGACCGAGCCGCCGAAGCCGCCGCCGACCATCCGTCCGCCTCGTGCGCCCGCGCGGACGGCCTCGTCCACGGCCACGTTCGCCTCGTCCCAGGAGACCTCGTACTGGTCGCGCAGGGACATGTGGGACGCGAGCAGCAGGCCGCCGATCTCCGCGACCGCACCCGCGCGCAGCAGGCCCACGGTGGCCTCGACGCGGTGGTTCTCGGTCACCACGTGCTGGACGCGCCGCCGCAGCACCGGGTCGGAGAGCCGTCCCAGGGCGGCGGGCAGGTCCTTGACGTCGCGCAGGGCGTCCACGCCCAGGATCGCGGCGGCCTTCTCGCACTCGGCGCGGCGCTGCCCGTACTCGCCGCCCGTCAGCTCGTGCGAGGCGCGGGTGTCGATCACCATCAGGGTGAGCCCGGCGTCGCCCGGCGCGAACGGGACGTTCGCGGTCAGGCCCGTCCGGCAGTCGAGCATCAGGGCGCTGCCCGCCGTGGACAGCATCGAGGCCGACTGGTCCATGATCCCGCTGGGCACGCCGACGTGCTCGTTCTCGGCGCGCTGGGCCAGCCGGGCCAGCTCGGCGGGCGCGATCTCCACGCCGTGCAGGTCGCAGAGCGCGATCGCCGTCGCGCACTCCAGCGCCGCCGAGGACGACAGGCCCGCGCCCTGCGGCAGGTCCGAGTCGATCAGCAGGGTCGCCCCGCCCACGCCGTGCTCGCGCAGCACCCGGGCCATGCCGACCGGATAGGCCGCCCACCCCCGGACGTCGCCCGGCGCGCCGGACAGCGGCGCGGTGACCATGCCGTCCACCTGCAGCGAGCGCACCTCGACCAGGTCGTCGTCCCGCCGGGACGCGGCGACCATGACGCCGAGGGGCAGCGCGAACGGCAGCACCAGGCCGTCGTTGTAGTCGGTGTGCTCACCGATCAGGTTGACCCGGCCGGGCGCGTGCCAGACGCCCTCGGGGGCGTGCCCGAACGCGTCGGCGAAGGCGGCGGCGAGCGCCGAGGGAGTGGGGGTGGACATGGCGTACTCCTACGAAAACGTGCGAACCGGGCGTCGGCGCCCGGCCCTGGCCGGACCCGCTCAGCGGCGGGCGAAGGCCCAGGCGTCGGCGACCATCCGGGTCAGGTCCCGCTCGGGCTTCCAGCCGAGCGCCGCGTTGATCTTCTCGGACGAGGCGACCAGCACGGCCGGGTCGCCCGGACGGCGCTCCCCGTACTCGGCCGGGATCGGGTGCCCGGTGACCGCGCGGCAGACCTCGACGACCTCGTTCACCGAGTAGCCGCTGCCGCTGCCCAGGTTGTAGATCCGGTGCGCGCCGGCCTCGGTGTCGTCCAGCGCGAGCAGGTGCGCCCGGCCCAGGTCGACGACGTGCACGTAGTCGCGGACGCAGGTGCCGTCGTCGGTCGGGTAGTCGGTGCCGAAGATGTTCACCGAGGCCTTCTCGCCGAGCGCGACCTTCAGGACGTTCGGGATCAGGTGGGTCTCGATCGTGTGCCGCTCGCCCTGGCCGTCGAGGGCCCCGGCGACGTTGAAGTAGCGCAGCGAGACCGCGCCGAAGCCGTGCAGCCGGGCGTACTCGGTCAGGATCGTGTCGATCGCGAGCTTCGACGCCCCGTACGGGTTGGTCGGACGCGTCGGATCGGTCTCCAGGATCGGCGTGGACTCGGGCTCGCCGTAGGTCGCGGCCGTGGAGGAGAACACGATCCGGCCGACCCCGGCCCGCCGCATCGCGTCGAACAGCGCCAGGGACTCGCCGACGTTGCCGTCCCAGTACTTGGCCGGGTTCGCCACCGACTCGCCGACCAGCGACTTGGCCGCGAAGTGCAGCACCGCGTCGAAGCCCGCGCCGTCCAGCACCTCGAAGGCGCTCTCGCGCAGCGTCCCCCGGACCAGGCGCGCGCCCGCCGGGACCGCGTCCTCGTGCCCGGTGGACAGGTCGTCCAGCACGACCACCTCGTGTCCCGCCTCCAGCAACTGCGCGGAGACGACGCTGCCGATGTAGCCGGCGCCTCCCGTCACGAGCAGCTTCAAGGTCCGACCTTTCGTAGACGACGCGTGCGGCGGAGGCGATCACCTCCGATCGGCCCGGAGGCGCGGGCCTCCGGTCGAGCCGGAGGTGTGGGCCCCGGTCGCGCCAAGGGTATCGGCCGGGCCACGGCCCCCGGCCCGTCCCGGCGACTCGGACCCGGCGGCGGGCGCGCATAGGATGTGGACGACACGCGCGGGCGCACAACGAGCCGCCGGTCCCCGCGGCCCGCGGCGGTGATCGGCCCGACCGACCCCGGCCCTCGGGTCGCGGCGTGGGAGACGGCCGTCCGCGCCGTCCGCCGGCCGCGCCCCGTGACGGGCGGGTCGGCAGCCGCCGCCCCGGAAGGGGCCTGAGAGAATCGGTCCGTGCCCATGTCACAGCCCACCCCGCCCGCGTCCGGCCCCGCCGCCGCACCCCGCGTGCTGTCCGGGATCCAGCCGACCGCGGACTCCTTCCACCTCGGCAACTACCTCGGCGCGCTGCGGCAGTGGGTCGCCCTTCAGGAGTCGCACGACGCGTTCTACTGCGTGGTGGACCTGCACGCGATCACCGTGGAGCACGACCCGGCCGTGCTGCGCCGCCGCACCCGGGTCTCAGCCGCCCAGCTCCTCGCGATGGGCGTGGACCCGGACCGCTCGACCCTGTTCGTCCAGAGCCATGTGCCCGAGCACGCCGAGCTGGCCTGGGTGCTGAGCTGCCTGACCGGGTTCGGCGAGGCCAGCCGGATGACCCAGTTCAAGGACAAGGCCGCCAAGCAGGGCACGTCCGGCGCCAGCGTCGGGCTGTTCACCTACCCGATCCTGCAGGCCGCCGACATCCTGCTGTACACGCCCGAGCCGGGCACGGGCGGCCCGGAGGGCGAGCGGCTGTTCCGCGTCCCGGTCGGCGAGGACCAGCGGCAGCACGTCGAGCTCACCCGCGACCTGGCCGGACGGTTCAACCACCGGTTCGGCGCCACCTTCATCGAGCCGGACGCCTACATCCTCAAGGGCGCCGCGAAGATCACCGACCTCCAGGACCCGGCGATCAAGATGAGCAAGTCGGCGTCCTCCCCGCAGGGCATCGTGGACGTGCTGGAAGAGGCCGGCCCGATGCGCAAGAAGATCATGCGCGCGGTCACCGACACGGGGTCGGAGGTGCGGTTCGACGAGGCCGAGAAGGCGGGCGTCAGCAACCTGCTGCGCATCCACTCCGCCCTCTCCGGCGAGACGATCGCGGACCTGGAGACCCGCTACGAGGGCTCCGGCTACGGCCAGTTCAAGAAGGACCTCGCCGAGCTGCTCACCGAGACCTTCACCCCCATCCGCGAGCGCACCCACAAGCTGCTGGACGACGAGGACGCCCTGGACAAGATCCTGGCGCACGGCGCGACGCGGGCGGGCGAGGTCGCGGCACGGACCATGGACATCGTGCGCGACCGGGTGGGATTCGTCGGGCGTGGGCGCTGAGCACCGCTCGCTCGCGACCGATCCCGAACACGCCGCCACCATCGGCGTGTCCTTCCCGATCCCGGACCCGTACGGCTCCTACCTCCAGCGGAGGCGCGAGTCGTTCGGGGACCCGCTGGCCGGGCAGATCCCCACGCACATCACCCTGCTCCCGCCGACCGTGGTGGACGTCGCGGCGCTGCCCGCGATCGAGGACCATCTGAGCGCGGTGGCGGGGGAGTGCGCGCCGTTCCGGATCAGGCTGCGCGGCACCGGGACGTTCCGTCCGGTGTCGCCGGTCGTGTTCGTCGCGCTCGCCGAGGGCATCGGCGGCTGCGAGGCCGTCCAGCGGCGGGTGCTGACCGGGCCGCTCGCCCGGGAGCTGTCCTTCCCGTACCACCCGCACGTCACCGTCGCCCACCACCTGCCGGAGGAGGTCCTCGACCGCGCGTTCAAGGACCTCTCCGGCTACCGGGCCGACTTCGAGGCGTCCGAGTTCTCCCTCTATCTCCACGGCGAGGACGGCGTCTGGCGCCCGCACCGCCACTTCGCCTTCACCTCCGCCCCTCCCACCGCGGCGCCCTCCGGCGCGTCCGCCCCCGAAAGGCCGGGTCAGCGGCCTTCCGCGTGACCTCGTCCACAAGCCCGGCGGTTTCGGACTGATCATCGATCGGCCGGGTACGTTGCGTGCATGTCCGTGATCGCTGAGCTTCGGCGCCGGTTCGACGCGCTGGTGGACGCGCTGAAGGCCGCGATCGGAGCGCTCCGTGCCCGCTGGGGCTGGTTCGACCACCTCGGCCGCGCCTACGAGCGCTACCAGGAGCACGGCGGCGACCGGCTCGCGGCCGCCATGACCAGCTACGGGTTCCTGTCGTTCTTCCCGCTGCTCGCGCTCGCCTACGCGCTGCTCGGCTACCTGGTCGGGGTCAGTGAGAAGGCCCGCGACTACCTGATCAAGGCCATCGAGGAGCTCCTCCCCGGCCTGTCCGGCCCGCTGGAGGTCCAGCGGATCGCCGAGTCCCGCACCGCCGTCGGGGTGTTCGGCCTGGTCGCGCTGCTGTTCACCGGGCTCGGCTGGGTCCGGGTCCTGCGCGAGTCGCTGCGCGACGTCTGGGGCTACGACCCGTCCCCGGAGGGCAACTTCCTCGTGCTCAAGCTGCGCGACGCGCTGGTGCTGATCTTCCTCGGGACGACCGTGGTGGCCAGCGTCGCGGTGTCGTCGGTGGCGTCCCAGGCCACCCAGAGCGCGCTGGACCTGTTCGGCCTCGCCCACGTCACCGGCGCGCGGACGGTGCTGCGGCTGCTGTCCCTGCTGGTCGCGGTCGCCTTCAACGCCCTGATCTTCCTGGTGCTGTTCACCCGCATGTCCGGGACGCGCGCGCCATGGCGGCGGATCCTGCGCGGCGCGCTGTTCGGCGCGGTCGGCTTCGAGGTGCTCAAGCAGGTCGGCACGCTGCTGGTCGCGCACACCACCCGCAACCCGGTCTACGCCTCGTTCGCGGTCCTCGTCGGGCTGATGGTGTGGATCAACATCGTGTCCCGGTTCGTCCTGTTCACGGCCGCCTGGACGGCCACCCGCCGGATCGTCCTCACAATGGACGACCAGTCCGAGGACCCGCCCGACGAGCCGCCCGCCGCGAACCGCCGGGCGGACGTCCCCCGCTCGGCGGCCTGACGCGTCGCGCCGCTAGGGGCGCTCGTCCAGGCGCGGGGTGAGCGGCGGCTGCGGTGCGTCGTGCTCGCCGTCCGCGTCCGCGATGATCTCGGGGCCGTCGTGCGCCTCCGGGGCCTCCGGGGGCTGCGGCGCCTGCGCGAGACGGACGTTGCCGAACGCGGCGTCCGGAGCCCCGGCGTCCGGAGTACCCGCGGACGGCCCGTCGCCGGACGGCCCGTTCGGCTTGGGAAGCCGCAGGTCACCGCGCCGATGGCGGCGGTGGAGGACGAGGAACAGCACGCCGATCGCGATCAGCGCGCCGACCGCGCCGCCGCCCACGACCATCCAGGTGCGGGACGAGCTGGCCTTCTCGATCGCCGTCTGGCCGCCGTCCTTGCCCCCGGCGGCGTCGGCCTTCGCCCCGGCCTCGCCGGGCTCGACCAGCGTGCCGACCGGCTTGACCTTCCCGCGCGCCGCGAACCCCCAGTCGAGCAGCTTGGCGGCGTACGGGGACGGCGGGACGTCGGCCTTCATCAGGGAGATCAGGATGGTGTGCCCGCCGCGCCTGGCCTCCGCGACGAAGGTCTGCTCGGCCGTGACCGTGTAGCCGTTCTTGCCGCCGATCATCCCGTTGTAGGCGTGCGGCTGGCCCGGCAGCATCCGGTTGTGCGTGTAGATCGGGTAGCCGCCCGGCTTGTGCTTCTTCTTCTGCTGCTTGTCCGGCGGGGCCGGGAACCAGAAGTTCAGGGCCTGCACGTACTTGCGGTAGGCCGGGTCCTTCATGCCCTGGCGCAGGATCAGCGCCAGGTCGTACGCCGAGGTGTGCTGGGTCTTGATGGACAGCCCGAGGTCGACGTCCAGGCCGTTCGGGGACGCGGCGAGGGTGTCCCCGGCGTGCAGGGTGCGCGCCTCGCCGTTCATGTCGGCGATCGTCTTCTTCAGGCCGCCGTTGGCCTCCGACAGCGTCACCGCCGCGTCGTTGGCCGACATCATCATCAGCGCGTGGAAGAGCTGGTCGACCGAGTAGCCCATCTTCGGCGTCATGCCGACCTTGGTGCCCTCGACGTCGCACGCCGACTGGGACGGCTTGATCTTGCGCGCCGCGTCCAGCTTCGGGATGAGGGTGAGGGCGGTCAGCGTCTTCAGCGTGCTCGCCGGGAGGTACTGGCCGTGCGGGTCCTTGGCGGCGAGCACCTCGCCGGTGTCGGCGTCGGCGATCACCCAGGACGAGGCGTGGATGTTCGGCGGCGCCGGCACCCCGGCCGCCGGGTTCACGATCACGCCGCGACCGGCGAGCTGGGCCCCGCCGACCGGCCCGGAATCCGCGCAGGCCGCGCCGGGAAGGGCCAGGACCGCCCCGGACGCCAACGCCGCGGACGCGGCGATCATGCGGGACGGACAACGCAGTGCTGAACCAGGTCGCTGTGCTCGCAAGCCCCTGCCGTTCCTCGCTCCGGCCATCTCGAACCGATGACGCGTGTCCCTCTTGTCTTCCGGAAGCGTAGGCGACCGATCGCGGAGTCCGATACCCACGGTGGATGAATGGGGCTCCCGGTCTGGCCAAGTACTAGTCACATTGGGGCATGTCGGCCCGGTACGTCGTGACCGAAACCGGTGACCCCGTGTGAGGGACGGTCGCCCAACCGGGCCAAATGCTCCGCAAAGGACGGGGATCCCGGCGGCGCCGGGGCGCCGCGCGCCATGATGGGTGACGTCGGCGCCCGCGTGCGGAACACGCCCTACCTGGGCAGCCGTTTGTCCAGGCTTAGATACCCGCTGGCGGAATCGCCCCACGTGCCACGCATCGACCTGCAAGGATTGTGGACGGAGGTTGGCCGTGGCCATTGTCTTCAACCCGTCGCGCGGCGCGACGCTGGGCGTGGAGTGGGAGCTCCAGCTCGTCGACGCCGCGACCCGGCACCTGCGGCAGGACGCCCGCGAGGTGCTCGCCGCCCTGCGGTCGCCGGGCGCGCAGCCGCCGGGCACGCCGACACCGAGCGCCTCGTCCCCGGGGGCCCTCCCGCCGGGCGCCGCCGGGCAGGCCGCCAAGCTCCACCACGAGCTGATGGAGTCCACGGTCGAGGTCGTCACCGACGTCTGCCAGACCGTCGCCGAGGCCCAGCGCGACCTGGCCGCCACCGTGGACGCGCTGCGCGCCGCGGTCGAGCCCCGGGGTCTGACGCTCGCCTGCACGGGCACGCATCCCATCTCCGACTGGCGGGACGCCGAGACCTCGCCGACCCAGCGCTACTCCGACCTGGTCGAGCGGATGCAGTGGCTCGCCCGCCGGATCCAGACGTTCGGCGTGCACGTCCACGTCGGCGTCACCGACCGGGCGAAGGTCATCCCGATCGTCAACGCGCTGGCCGGCTACCTTCCCCACTTCCTCGCGCTCACCGCGTCCAGCCCGTTCTGGAGCGGGGACGACACGGGACTGGCGTCCACCCGCGCGGTGGTGTTCGGCCAGCTCCCGACCGCCGGCCCGCCCCACCTGCTGGACGACTGGACGGCGTTCGAGGACTACATGGACACCTTGCTGCGAGCGGGAACCATCCGCAGCATCAAGGAGGTGTGGTGGGACATCCGTCCGCACCCGGACTTCGGCACGGTCGAGATCCGGATGTTCGACGGGATACCCACGCTCCGCGAGGTGGGAATGGCGACGGCGCTGTGCCAGAGCCTGGTCACCCTCTTCGACCAGCAGCTCGACCGCGGCTACACGCTGCCGCGCCCGGCCGCCTGGGTGGTGCGCGACAACAAGTGGCGGGCCACCCGGTACGGCCTGGACGCCCTGGTCATCACCGATGACAGCGGGCACACCGCACCCCTCCGCGACGAGGTGTACGAACTGGTCGCGGAGCTGGAACCGGTCGCGGCGCGGCTCGGCTGCGCCGACGAGCTCAAGATCGCCGGGGAGGTCCTGGAGCACGGGGCCCCCTACGAGCGCCAGCGCGCGATCCGCGCGGGCGGCGGCACTCTGGAGGACGTGGTCGACGCCGCGGTCCTCGAGCTCGCGGAGGACCGGTTCGTCACCCGCGGGGAGGTCGCCCGTGCCGGGAACTGAGGATCCCGGCCGGTCGTCCGTTCCGCGAACCGAGACCGGCGGGCGGCCATCGGGCCGGCCCGCCCACGCGCAGGGGGCGCACATGACACACATGGGACCCGGGGTGATGCCCGGCCCTGGACCAGCCACCGCCCCGGGGGCGGCGGACGCCGCCGGCCGTTCCGGCGGAAGCGCTAGGCGCACGGCCGGACGGCCCACCGACACGCGGGCCGCGAACACCCGGGCCACGGCCGCTCAGGCCATGGCCCAGGTGGCGGGCACGATGACCCCGGCCGCACCGGTGGCCGGGAGCGTGCCGGAGGAAGGGACGGAAGGGATCGTGCAGGTGGGAGGCGCGGCACTGCGGGTGCGGCTCGAGGAGTTCCTGGCCGCCGCGGAGCCGGAGCTGATCGCGTTCCGGCGCGACCTGCACGCCAACCCGGAACTCGCGCACAACGAGTACCGCACCACCGAGCGGATCGCGGCGCGGCTGAAGGAGGCCGGGCTCGACCCGCGGATCCTGCCCCGCGGCACCGGCCTGTACTGCGACATCGGCCCGGAGGACGGCTACACGGTCGCGCTCCGCGCCGACATCGACGCCCTCCCGCTCCAGGACGAGAAGGAGCACGCGCCGTACCGGTCCACCGTGCCGGGCGTCGCGCACGCCTGCGGGCACGACGTCCACACCGCGATGGTGCTGGGAGCGGGCCTGTTCCTGGCGCGGCAGGCGGAGGCCGGGCTGCTGCCGGGCCGGGTCCGGCTGCTGTTCCAGCCCGCCGAGGAGATGCCCGGCGGGGCGCTCGACGTGATCGCGGCGGGGGGCATCGCGGGCGTGGATCGGGCGTTCGCGCTGCACTGCGACCCGCGCATCGAGGTAGGCCAGCTGGGCCTGCGGACGGGCGCGATCACCGCGGCCTGCGACAAGGTGTACGTGAAGGTGACCGGGCCCGGCGGGCACACCGCCCGGCCGCACCTGACCGCCGACCTGGTCTACGCGCTCGCCAAGATCGTCACCGAGCTGCCCGCGGCCCTGTCCCGCCGGGTGGACCCGCGCTCCAGCCTGTCGCTGGTGTGGGGCCGGGTGTCGGCGGGGTCGGTGGCCAACGCCATCCCGGACGACGGGGTCGCCGAGGGCACCATCCGCTGCCTGGACGACGAGGCGTGGCACCGCGCGCCGGAGATGATGAGGGCGCTGCTCCAGTCCGTCGCGTCCGCCTATGACGTGGAGGCGTCGCTGGAGTACGTCCGGGGCGTCCCGCCGACGGTGAACGAGGTCGTCAGCGTGGACCTGTTCCGGGACGGGGCGAGCCAGATGATCGGGGAGGAGGGCGTGGTGCCCACCCCGCAGAGCCTCGGCGGCGAGGACTTCGGCTGGTACCTGGAGTCGATCCCGGGCGCGCTGGCCCGGCTCGGCGTCCGCGAGCCCGGGTCGTCCGCCGAGTACGACCTGCACCGCGGCGACTTCGACGTGGACGAGGCGTGCGTGGCGGTCGGCGTCCGGGTGCTGGCCGCGACCGCGCTGACCGCCCTCTGGGACGGCCGCCTCGACGCGGGCCGTGACGAGCCGGTCGTCGACACCGCCGAGGGGGCGGCGCTGAGTTGATCGTCCCCGAGTAGGTTTGAGTAGGGTCGTTCCGTTCCTCCCCCGGGATCACGGGCCGTGCCGACCGTGCCCGGCCCGGGTCACCTCCCGGTCTTTCACCCCGCCACCTGCGCCGATAAGCCTACGCGTTGGTAACGGACGCGTTGCGAAACGGTGCACATCGGATGTTTCACCACCTACCTCGGGGTAGCGTCCGATCGGTTTCTGTGGCCGGGGCATGCTCACGCGCGCGTCCGGCCGCGTTGTTCTGGGTGGGGAACGGAAGGAGCGCGGCATAATGCGCCGTGTACTCAAGATCACGCTCGTCTCCGTGACGGGCGCCGTGCTGGCGCTGAACGCCGCCGCGTGTGGCGGTAAGAAGTCGGACTCCGGCAGCAGCGGTGGCGACGGCAAGAAGAGCATCAAGGTCGGTCTGGCCTTCGACATCGGCGGGCGCGGCGACCAGTCGTTCAACGACTCGGCGGCCGCCGGCCTCGACAAGGTCAAGAAGGACCTTGACGTCACCACGGAGGAGATCTCCGCCAAGCCGGACGAGCCGGACGCCGACAAGGAGTCCCGCCTGCGCCTGCTGGCCGGCAAGGGCTACAAGGCCATCGTCGGCGTCGGCTTCGCCTACACCAACGCGGTCATCAAGGTCGCCAAGGACTTCCCGGACACCAAGTTCCTGGTCGTCGACGCCGACCAGTGCCAGGTGACGGGCGCGAACGTCGAGGGCGCCTGCTTCGCCGAGGAGCAGGGCTCCTACCTGGTCGGCGCGGCCGCCGCGCTGAAGTCCAAGTCCGGCACCATCGGCTTCATCGGCGGCGTGAACACCCCGCTGATCCAGAAGTTCGAGGCCGGCTACGTGGCGGGCGCCAAGGCCGCCAAGCCGGGCATCAAGGTCCTGCCGGCCAAGTACCTGACCCAGCCGCCGAACTTCGACGGGTTCAAGAACCCGGCGCTCGGCAACGAGGCCGCCAAGGGCCAGCTGGACGCGGGCGCGGACGTGATCTACCACGCCGCGGGCGGCGCCGGCATCGGCGTGATCAAGACCGTGGGCGCCGCCGGCAAGTGGGCCATCGGCGTCGACTCCGACCAGTACAACCAGCCGGCCGTCAGCTCGGTCAAGGACCACATCCTCACCTCCATGGTGAAGCGGGTCGACACCTCGGTGTTCGACTTCGTCAAGGGTGTCGCCGACGGCTCCTTCCAGGCCGGCATCAAGAAGTACGACCTGTCGAACGACGGTGTGTCCTACGCGACCACCGGCGGCTTCGTGGACGACATCAAGGCGAAGCTCGACCAGTACAAGGCCGACATCGTCAGCGGCAAGATCAAGGTTCCGGCCAAGCCCGGGGCCTGACGCCGTACCGGTTCCGGCGTCGCCCCGCGCTCTGTCGCGGGTGCGACGCCGTTCCCGTTTCCACTGGCTTTTCTTCACAGGGGGGCACTCGTGCCTGACCAGGTGCCGGCCGTCAGGCTGACATCCATCACCAAACGGTTCCCGGGCGTGGTGGCCAACCGGGACATCGACCTCGAGATCCAGCGCGGCGAGGTGCACGCGCTCTGCGGCGAGAACGGCGCGGGCAAGTCCACGCTGATGAAGATCCTCTACGGGATGCAGCGTCCCGACGAGGGCACCATCGAGATCGACGGCGAGAAGGTGTCCTTCCGCACCCCGGCGGACGCCATCGCGCGCGGCATCGGCATGGTGCACCAGCACTTCAAGCTCGCCGACAACCTGACCGTCCTGGAGAACGTGATCCTCGGGGCCGAGCCGAGGAAGGCGGGCCGGATCGACTTCGGGTCCGCCCGCGAGAAGATCCGCGCGATGGCCGAGCAGTACGGGATGCGGCTCGACCCGGACACGCTGGTCGAGGAGCTGGGCGTCGGCGACCGGCAGCGCGTCGAGATCATCAAGGTGCTGTACCGGGGTGCCAAGGTGCTCATCCTGGACGAGCCGACCGCCGTGCTCGTCCCGCAGGAGGTCGACGAGCTGTTCGGCAACCTGCGCGAGCTGCGCGCCGAGGGCCTGACCGTGCTGTTCATCTCGCACAAGCTGGACGAGGTGCTGTCGGTCGCCGACTCGATCTCGGTGATCCGGCGCGGGACCACGGTCGCGACCCGGCTGAACCCGCGCGAGGTCACCTCGCGGCGGCTGGCCGAGCTGATGGTCGGGTCCGAGCTGCCGACGCCCGAGCTGCGCGAGTCCACCGTGACCGAGGACGTCGAGCTCGCGGTGAAGGACCTGGTGGTGCTCACCTCCGAGGGCCGTCCCGTCGTGGACGGCGTGACCCTGGACATCCGGCGCGGCGAGATCGTCGGCCTCGCCGGGGTCGAGGGCAACGGCCAGAGCGAGCTCATCGAGACGATCATGGGGATCCGCACCGCGGACTCCGGCACGATCGGCTTCGCCGGCGAGGACGTCACCGGCTGGACGACGCGCCGCCGCCGCGAGGCCGGGATCGCCTACATCCCCGAGGACCGGCACCGGCACGGGCTCGTCCTCGAGGGGTCGCTCTGGGAGAACCGGATCCTCGGCCACCAGACCGAGAAGCCGAACTCGCGCGGCCCGTGGATCGACCGGCGCGGCGCGCGCCGGGACACGACCCGGATCGTCCAGGAGTACGACGTGCGCACGCCCGGCATCGAGGTGCCGATCGGGGCGCTGTCGGGCGGCAACCAGCAGAAGCTGATCGTCGGCCGGGAGATGTCCGGCGAGCCGAAGGTGCTGATCGCGGCACACCCGACCCGCGGCATCGACGTCGGCGCGCAGGCCGCGATCTGGGAACACCTGCGCCGGGCGCGGGCGGCGGGTCTCGCCGTCCTGCTCATCAGCGCCGACCTTGAGGAACTCATCGGTATGTCCGACACGCTGCACGTGATCCTGCGGGGGCGGCTGGTCGCCGAGGTGGATCCGGCGAACGTCACCCCCGAGGAGCTCGGCTCCGCCATGACCGGCGCGACCGTCGAGGACGCGTCATGAGCGACGACAAGCGCGACCTTCCCCCCGAGGACACCCCCGCGGTGGCCAAGCCGGCCGAGACCTCGGCCGACGAGGCCGCGGAGACCCCCTCGGTGGCGAAGGCGACCCCCGACGCCGCGAGGCCGGACGACCCGGACAAGGTTCCCGGCTGGCAGGCGATCCTGCGCGGCCTCGGCCCGCGCGGTCTGGGCCTGAAGATCGGTGCGCCGGTGCTGGCGCTGCTGATCTCGCTGGTCATCACCATGATCGTGCTGCGGATCTCCGGTGCGGACCCGGTCAGCTCGATCCAGTCGATGGTCGACTACGGCACCACGTCCAACTCGATCGTGGACATCCTGAACCGCGCGACCCGGTACTACCTGTCGGCGATCGCCGTCGCCATCGGGTTCCGGATGGCGCTGTTCAACATCGGCGTGGACGGCCAGTACCGGCTCGCCGCGCTGCTGGCCGCCTCGCTCGGCGGCGCGATCACCCTGCCCGCCCCGTTCGGGCAGATGCTGGTGATCGTCGCGGCGATGGTGATCGGCGGCGCGTGGGCGTCCATCGCGGGCCTGCTGAAGGTCACCCGCGGCGTCAGCGAGGTCATCTCGACGATCATGCTGAACGCGATCGCGACCGGCATCATCGCCTACCTGCTGAACACCGACCGGCTCGCCGCGGACCGTCCGGGCAGCAACAGCGTGGCCACCCCGGACATCCCGTCGTCCGGCCAGGTCGGCCCGCTGAACGGGTTCCTGTCGAACATCGGCATCGACCTGCCCGGCCGGCTGTACGGCCTGCTCCCGGTCGCGGTCCTGATCGGCATCGTGTTCTGGGTCGTCATCAACCGCACCCGGTTCGGCTTCGACCTGAAGATCTCCGGGCTCTCGCCGACGGCGGCGCAGGCCAGCGGCGTCTCGGCGAAGCGGATGGTCGTCATCACGATGGTCCTGTCCGGCGTGGTCGCGGGCCTGATCGGGATGCCCGAGCTGCTCGGCGCGTCCTACAACTACTCGCTGAACTTCCCGGCCGGGCTCGGCTTCACCGGCATCACCGTCGCGCTGCTCGGCCGCAACCACCCGGTCGGCATCGCGCTCGCGGCGATCCTGTTCGCGTTCCTCGACCAGTCCTCGGACATCCTCCAGGAGGTCCAGGTGCCGAAGGAGATCGTCGGCGTGATGCAGGGCGTGGTCGTGCTGACCGTCGTCATCGTCTACGAGCTGGTCCGCCGCTGGGAGATCCGGATCCAGCAGAAGAGCGTGGCCAGCGAACTCGCCGCCGGGCACACCGTCGCGGGGGAGGCCGCCAAGTGAGTACCGCCACCGTCGCGGAGAAGGTCTCCGGCGTCCGCGCCAAGCTGAACCTGCGCTGGCCGCACTACATGATGATCGCCGGGGCGCTGCTGGTGCTCCTGTCGGCCGTCCGGGTGCTGGACGGCGCGAACGACGTCACCTCGTCCGGCACCGTCTCGGCCGCGCTGCGGCTGGCCGTCCCGATCTTCCTGGCCGGGCTCGGCGGGCTGTGGGCCGAGCGGTCCGGCGTGGTCAACATCGGGCTCGAGGGCATGATGATCCTCGGCACCTGGACGGGCGCCTGGGCGGGCTACCAGTGGGGACCGTGGGCGTGCGTGATCGCCGGGATCCTCGGCGGCGCGCTCGGCGGCCTCGTGCACGCGATCGCGACCGTCACCTTCGGCGTCGACCACATCGTGTCGGGTGTCGCCATCAACATCCTCGGCCTCGGCCTGACCCAGTTCCTGGCCGGCCTGGTGTTCAACACCGGGCACGCCAAGGCGCTGGGCGGCGGGCCGCGGCAGTCGCCGCCGGTGGACGCGATGCCGACGCTGACCGTCCCGTTCCTGTCCGGCGGGAAGATCGGCTCCTGGCAGTCCCCGGACTGGCTGGGGTCGCTGGAGAAGCACCACTGGTTCCTGGTGTCGGACGTCGCGGGCGTGCTGCGCGGCCTCACCGCGGGCATGTCGGTCCTGACGCTGATCGCGGTCCTGCTCGTCCCGGTGACGTTCTTCGTGCTGTGGCGGACGCCGTTCGGGCTGCGCGTGCGGTCCTGCGGCGAGGACCCGTACGCGGCCGAGTCGCTGGGCGTCAACGTGTACCGGATGAAGTACGCGGCCGTGATGATCTCGGGTGGCTGCGCGGGCCTCGCGGGCGCGTTCATGGTCACCGTGTCGTCCCTGTACCAGGACGGCCAGACCAGCGGCCGCGGCTACATCGGCCTCGCGGCGATGATCTTCGGTAACTGGCGTCCGGTCGGGCTCGCGTCCGGCTCGCTGCTGTTCGGCTACACCGACGCGATGAACGTCCGCGGCGGCGGCGACTCGGCGCACGCCCTGCTGCTGTTCGTGGCGGTCATCTTCGTCGCGGTCGCGGGCTGGCAGCTCGTCCGCGGGTCCCGGCTGCGTCCGCTGGTCACCACCGACCTGGAGCGGCGCACCGTGCGCGGCGCCTACGTCGCGTCCACGATCGCGATCGTCACGGCCGCGGCCATGCTGGTCTGGTTCGTGATGAGCGACCAGCTCCCGGGCGAGCTGGTCTCGACGATCCCGTACGTGACGACGCTGCTCGTCCTGGCCCTCGCGAGCCAGCGGCTCCGGATGCCCGCCGCCGACGGTCTCATCTACCGCCGCGGCGAGGCGAGGTAGCACCCCGAACCCGGGCCCGGCATCGCGACGTCGATGCCGGGCCCGATCCACGAAGATCGAGTGGGATTATTGTCTGATGAGTGAAATCGACTGGGATGTCCTTCGCGGTGCGGCCCGGGACGCGATGAAGCGGGCCTACGCCCCCTACTCGAAGTTCCCGGTGGGCGCGGCGGCGCTGGTCTCCGACGGCCGCGTCGTCACCGGATGCAACGTGGAGAACGCCTCGTACGGGATCGGCCTGTGCGCGGAGTGCAGCCTGGTCTCGGCCCTGTACGGGCCGGACGCGGACCCGTCGGGCGACCGACCCCGCCTCGTCGCGATCTCGGTCGTGGACGGCCACGGCGATCCCCTCATGCCCTGCGGGCGCTGCCGCCAGCTCCTCTGGGAGCACGGCACCCCCGAGACCCTGCTGGAGTCCGTCTCCGGCATCCGGCCGCTCTCGGCGATCCTCCCGGACGCCTTCGGCCCCGACGACCTGATCACCCGCACCTGAAAGAGGTCCCCGACGTGGACGCCATCGACGTCATCCGCGCCAAGCGGGACGGCCACGCGCTGTCGAACGAGCAGATCGACTGGGTGATCGACGCCTACACCCGCGGCGCGATCGCCGAGGAGCAGATGTCCTCCCTCGCGATGGCCATCCTGCTGAACGGCATGACCCGCCCTGAGATCGGCCGCTGGACCGCCGCGATGATCTCCTCCGGCGAGCGGATGGACTTCTCCTCGCTCAGCCGCCGCACCACCGACAAGCACTCCACCGGAGGCGTCGGAGACAAGATCACGCTGCCGCTCGCCCCGGTCGTCGCCGCATGCGGCGCGGCCGTCCCGCAGCTGTCCGGCCGCGGCCTCGGCCACACCGGCGGCACGCTGGACAAGCTCGAGTCCATCCCCGGCTGGCGCGCGTCCCTCTCGAACGCCGAGATGCTGGACGTGCTGGAGAGCGCGGGCGCGGTCATCTGCGCGGCGGGCGCGGGCCTCGCCCCGGCCGACCGCAAGCTCTACGCGCTGCGCGACGTCACCGGCACGGTCGAGTCGATCCCGCTGATCGCGTCCTCGATCATGTCCAAGAAGATCGCCGAGGGCACCGGCGCGCTCGTCCTGGACGTCAAGGTCGGCTCCGGCGCGTTCATGAAGACCGTCGAGCAGGCCCGCGAGCTCGCCGAGACCATGGTCGCGATCGGCACCGACCACGGCGTGAAGACGGTCGCGCTGCTCACCGCGATGGACCGTCCGCTGGGCCGCGCGGTCGGCAACGCCGTCGAGGTCGCCGAGTCCGTGGACGTCCTGGCGGGCGGCGGTCCCGAGGACATCGTCGAGCTGACCGTCCGGCTGGCCCGGGAGATGCTCGACGCCGCCGGAATCGTTGGCAAGGACCCGGCCGACGCGCTGCGCGACGGCTCCGCCATGGACGTGTGGCGCCGCATGATCTCCGCCCAGGGCGGCGACCCGGACGCGGCCCTTCCGGAGGCGCCGGAGACGCACACGATCACCGCGCCGTCCTCGGGTGTCCTCACCAAGCTGGACGCGTTCGCCGTGGGCGTCGCCGCCTGGCGCCTCGGCGCGGGCCGCGCCCGCAAGGAGGACGCGGTGTCCTTCGGCGCCGGCATCATCTGCCACGCCAAGCCCGGTGACAAGGTCACCGCCGGCCAGCCGCTCCTCACCCTCCACGCCGACAACGCGTCCCTCTTCGAGCGGGCCCTGGACTCGCTGGAGGGCGGCTACGAGGTCGGCGACTCCACGCCGGACCTGCTGCCGCTGGTGATCGACCGCCTGGCCTGATCCCGCCTCACGTCAGAGACCGAAACGGGTCTCGATGCCGTCCAGTACGGCGTCGAGGCCCGTTTCGAATTGCCAGTCCCCGTCGTCCTTGCGGACGGCGTCGTGCAGGTAGCGCTGGTAGGTGGGGTAGCGGCCGGTGTCCATGAGGTAGCTCATGTGTGGCGCCAGGGCCAGGCGGAGGTGCGTGGGGGACGCGAGGTCCTGGCGCTTCATGAACCGCTGGAAGGAGAGCTCGGCGTTCGTCGCGCCGTAGGTGTAGAAGCCGACGGAGCGGTAGACGGCCATCATCGTGTCGGCGTCCAGGCCGAGGCCGTCCAGGGCGGACAGGGCGTGCTCCACGACCGCCACCCGGTTGGGGGACAGCGGGGAGAGCGTCGCCGGAAGCTCCGTCAGCCACGGGTGGGCGTGCATGAGGGCCCGGGTGCGCAGCGCCTGCTCGCGGAGGGACTCCCGCCAGGTGCCGTGCTGGACGAGCGTCAGCTCGGCGTAGACGCGGTCGACCATGACCTCGAGCAGCTCGTCCTTGTTCTGGATGTGCCGGTAGGGCGCCATCGGGGCGACGCCGAGCTGGTTGGCCAGGCAGCGCATGGTGATCGCGTCCAGGCCGTCGGCGTCGGCGACGCGGATGGCGGTGTCGGCGATCCGGTCGAGGGTCAGCGTCTGGCGGGGCGCGGCGGCGGGGCGCTCCAGGCGCTCCCAGAGCGGCGGTAGGTCGGTTGCCATGTGTACATCGTATCCGGAGTAGACAATGTACGCACTGATGTGTACGTTGTATCTCACTAGATACGACGTACACACTCAAGGGGTCCCCGTGTTCAAGGTCGCGGTCATCGTCGGCAGCACCCGAGAAGGACGACTCGGCGGCACGGTCGCCGCCTGGATCGAACGGCACCTCGCGAAGCGGGACGACATGGAGGTGGACGTCGTCGACCTCGTCGCCACGCCGCTCCCGACCGTCCTGCCGGAATTCGGCAAGCCGCCGTCCGACCCGGACGCGTTGACGCAGCTGGCGGCGGTGTCGCCGCGGCTCGCCGCCGCCGACGCGTTCGTGGTCGTGACGCCCGAGTACAACCGCAGCTTCCCGGCGTCGCTGAAGAACGCGATCGACTGGCACAACAAGGAGTGGCACGCCAAGCCGATCGCGTTCGTCTCCTACGGCGGCTTCTCCGCCGGGACGCGCGCGGTCGAGCAGCTGCGGCTGGTCTTCGCCGAACTGCACGCCGTCACCATCCGGGACGGCGTCGGGTTCAGCGGCGTGTGGGGCGCCTTCGGCCCGGACGGCGAGGCCACCGACCCGTCCGCCGACGCCGCCGCGAAGAAGATGCTCGACCAGCTCGCCTGGTGGGCCGGGGCTCTGCGCGAGGCCCGGGCGGCGCGCCCGTACGCGGCATGAGCGCCCGGAAGGAAGCGGTGAATCCAGTGGACGACACGAAGAACGACGGGAAGTACGACCGGCTCGGGGTGTTCGGGCTGCTGCTCGGGATGTTCCTGGCCATGCTGGACGGCACGATCGTCGGCACGGCCCTCCCGACGATCGTCGGGGACCTCGGCGGTGTGAGGGAACTGTCCTGGGTGGTGACCTCGTACCTGCTGGCCACCGCCGTGACGACGCCGCTGTGGGGCAAGCTCGGCGACCTCGCCGGGCGCAAGGGCGCGTTCATGGCGTCCATCGCGGTGTTCCTGGTCGGCTCGGTGCTGTCCGGGATGTCCGGGTCGATGGCCGAGCTGATCGCGTTCCGCGCGGTGCAGGGCCTCGGCGCGGGCGGGCTGATGGTCGGAGCGATGGCGATCATCGGCGAGCTGGTGCCGCCGCGTGAGGGCGCCCGGATGCAGTCGATGATCGGCGTGATCGTGCCGATCGCGTTCGTGGGCGGGCCGCTGGTCGGCGGGCTGCTCACCGACCACCTGAGCTGGCGCTGGACGTTCTATGTGAACCTTCCCGTCGGCGGGGTGGCGCTGCTGCTGGTCGCGACGCGGGTGCGGCTCGCCGCGCGGCGCGTCCGGGCCCGGGTCGACTTCGCCGGGGCCCTGCTGCTGACGGTCGGGATCGTCGCGCTGACGCTGCTGGGCAGCTGGGGCGGCGTCCGGTACGGCTGGACGTCCCCGCAGATCCTCGGGCTCGCGGCGGCCGCCGTGGTCGCACTGGCGCTGTTCGTGCCGGTGGAGTTGCGGGCGGCCGAGCCGATCCTCCCGCCGCGGCTGTTCGCGTCCCGGAACTTCACGCTCGCGCAGGCGCTGAGCTTCCTGGCGGGCGCGGTGATGCTCGGGTTGATGACGTACCTGCCGCAGTACATGCAGATCGTGCGCGGCGCGTCCCCGGCGGGCGGCGGGCTGCTGCTCCTCCCGCTGATGTTCGGGATGCTCGCCGCGCAGCTCGGCACCGGGCGGATCGTCGGGAGGACGGGACGCTACCGCTGGTTCCCCGTGCTCGGCGGGGCGTTCGCGGCGGCGGGCTCGCTGCTCCTGCTGCCGCTCGGGACGCACACGCCGACGCCCGCCGCGTCCGCGCTGACCGCGCTCGTCGGCGTCGGGATCGGCCTGCTGACCCAGTCCACGATGCTGATCACGATGTACGGCGCCGAACCGCGCGACATGGGCGCGGCGAGCGGGACGGTCACCCTCCTGCGGACGGTCGGCGGCTCGCTCGGCGTCGCCCTGCTCGGCGCGATCTACGCGTCCCGGCTGGACGGCCCGGTGAACCTCACCCCGGCCCAGGTCCGCGCGCTGCCCGAGGCGGCGCGGGAGGCCGTCCGGGACGCGGCCAGCTCCGGCCTGCACGGCGTGGTGATCGGCTCGGCGGTGGTCGCGCTGGTGGCCTTCGCCGTCGCCTGGTTCGTCCGGCAGGAGACCCTGCGCGGCGACGAGGGGGCCTCGTCGGAAGGCGGGGAATCTTCGCCGGAAGGTGAGGAGTCCCTGCCGGAAAGTGAGGAGCCCTTGCCGGATGCGGCCGAACCTGCGCGTTTGTGAAAAATCACCGTTGACGAGGCCCGGGAGAGATCGTCAGGCTGCATTCCGGATCTTCATTCCCCCCAGAGGAGCCCAGTTTGCGCCTTTCCCGACTCGTCCCCGTCGCGGCGGTCCTCGGGGCGTCCGGCCTGGTGGCCGTGGCGCTGCCCGCGGCCGCCGCGCCGGCGCGCCCGCACGTGACCGTCAAGGACGGCCGCACCCAGCCGACGTTCTCCTTCCAGGACGCGATCCGGCAGCAGGTCTACGTCGAGACCGACGTGGACAGCGACCATGACGGCAAGAAGGACCGGGTCGCGGTGTTCGTCACCCGGCCCAAGGAGACCGACGCCGGCCTCAAGGTCGCCTCGATCCTGGAGGCCAGCCCCTACTACGCCGGCCTCCAGGACCCGCCGTACCACCCGGCGGACGTCACCGACTACCCGCGCCTGTCCCCGTGGACGCCTCCGACCGAGCCGCCCGCGCCGACGAGCTACACGCGGATGTACTACGACAACTACTTCGTCTCGCGCGGGTACGCGGTGCTCGCCGCCGACACGCTCGGCACCGGGAACTCCGACGGCTGCCCCACGGCCATCGGCCCGAACGAGGTGAACGGCATGAAGAAGGCCGTTCAGTGGCTGACCGGCGACGCCAAGGCCTACGACGCGTCCGGCAACGAGATCAAGGCGAGCTGGTCCACCGGCGACGTCGCGATGGCCGGCAAGTCCTACGACGGGACGCTGCCGCTCGCGGCGGCCTCGACCGGCGTCAAGGGCCTCAAGACCATCGTGTCGGTGTCCGGCGTGGCCAACTGGTACGACTACTACCGCGCCAACGGCGGTGTCGTCGCCCCGGACGGTTACGAGGGCGAGGACCTCGACCTGCACGCCAAGGCCGTCCTGAGCCGGAAGAACCCGCAGGTCTGCGCCCCCGAGATCCACGACATCGAGAAGAAGATGGACCGGGTCACGGGCGACTACAACGCCACCTGGGACGTCCGGAACTTCGCCAAGAAGATCGGGAACTTCAAGACCAGCGTCTTCATGACCGGCGGGCTGAACGACTGGAACGTCAAGCCCACCGAGATGGCGCTGCTCTGGAACTCGCTCAAGAAGACGAACCTGGACCGCAAGCTCTGGCTGCACCAGGGCCAGCACGACGACCCGCTGGACGTCCGGCAGGGCGCCTGGCTGGACTCGCTCAACCAGTGGTTCGCGCACGAGCTGTACGGCGTGAAGAACGACATCATGCGGCAGCCGAAGGTCGACATCGAGCGCAGCCCCGGCGCCTGGGAGACCTACCGCGAGTGGCCGGCGCCGTCCGCGCGTCCGGTCTCGATGGGCTTCACCACCGGCAAGGACGGCGCGTCCGGCGCGCTCGGCGCGCGCGGCAAGGGTGAGGCGGGCTTCGTGGACGCCCCCGCCCGCACCGCCGAGGACCTGGTCACCGCCGAGTCCCAGGCCGACCCGAACCGCCTGCTCTACGTCACCCCGGCGCTGAAGAACCCGGTCAAGTTCTCCGGCACCGCCAACATCAAGCTGCGGGCGTCGGTCGACGGCCGCTCGCCCTACCTGTCGGCGGTCGTGGTCGACTACGGCACCGACACCCGTCCGACCGCGCTCGTGTCCACCCAGGACAAGTGGTGCTACGGCGACTCCACGGCGACCGACCCGGGCTGCCGCGCCGTCCGCAAGTACCAGACCGCGACCGAGCCCTTCAAGATCGTCACGCGCGGCTGGACGGACGTCCGCAACCGCGACTCGATCTGGCACCAGACGCCCGTCAAGGCGGGCAAGGACTACACGTTCTCCTGGAACCTGGTCCCCGAGGACTACGTGTTCAAGGCCGGCCACCGGATCGGCGTCATGCTCGTCGCCACCGACCACGCCTACACGCTCCGCTACCCCGCGGGCACGCAGGTGCGCGTCGACCTCGGCCACAGCGCCATCAGCCTGCCGCTGACCAGCGACATCAAGGGCTGAGTTTCAGAGATTCCCGTCGCGATCGTCCTTGTCTGGGCGGTCGCGACGGGTATCTTTCGTAGATGAACGAACGTCTGACTCTTGAGGACATCAGGCGCGCCCCGAAGGTGCTGCTGCACGACCACCTCGACGGTGGCGTGCGGCCGGAGACCGTCGTGGACTTGGCGCGCGAGGGCGGCTACGACGACCTGCCCAGCATGGATCCCGCCGCCCTCGGCGCGTGGTTCACCGAGGCGGCCGACTCCGGATCGCTCGAACGGTACCTGGAGACCTTCTCCCACACCGTCGGCGTGATGCAGTCGGTCGAGGCGCTCACCCGGGTGGCCTACGAATGCGCCGAGGACCTGGCCAAGGACGGCGTCGTGTACGCCGAGGTCCGGTTCGCGCCCGAACTGCACACGCGCACCGGGCTCGGCCTGGAGACGATCGTGGAGGCGGTGCTCGACGGCTTCGCGCGCGGCGGACGCGACCACGGGATCCGGGTCGGCACGCTGGTCACGGCCATGCGGCACCAGGCCCGGTCGATGGAGATCGCCGAGCTGGCCGTCCGGTACCGGGACGCGGGCGTCGTCGGCTTCGACATCGCCGGCGCCGAGGCCGGGTACCCGCCCACCCGCCACCTGGACGCGTTCGAGTACCTCCAGCGGGAGAACGCGCACTTCACCATCCACGCGGGCGAGGGCTTCGGCCTGCCGTCGATCTGGCAGGCCATCCAGTGGTGCGGCGCCGACCGGCTCGGCCACGGCGTCCGGATCATCGACGACATCGAGGTGGACGGCGACGGCGAGGCCAAGCTGGGCCTGCTCGCCAGCTACGTCCGGGACAAGCGGATCCCGCTGGAGCTGTGCCCGACGTCCAACATCCAGACCGGCGCGGCCAAGTCGATCGCCGAGCACCCGATCGGGCTGCTTCGGCAGCTGCACTTCCGGGTCACGGTCAACACCGACAACCGCCTGATGAGCGGGACCTCGGTGTCGCAGGAGTTCGCCGCGCTCTCCGAGGCCTTCGGCTACGGCTGGGACGACCTGCAGTGGTTCACGGTGAACGCGATGAAGTCGGCCTTCATCTCCTTCCCCGAGCGGCTGGCCCTGATCAACGACGTGATCAAGCCCGGCTACGCCGCGCTGAAGGCCGGGCAGGCGGGCTGACCTCTCCCGGTCGGGGCGCCGGACGGCGTGAGCATCGCGGTCGCGGTGGCATGATCTGAGCCATGACCCCGCTCTACTCCGTCCGGCCGCCCGTCGCGCGCGTCGCGGCCTGGGCCTGGGTGGCCTTCACCGTGCTGAACCTGCTGGACCTGGGCCTCGGGCTGACCGGAAAGCCGGTCCGGGACATGACCGGCGCGGTGATGGCCGCCGTCCTGCTGGCCGGCTGCGGCGTCGCGTACGTGCTCGGGCTGCGGCCCGTGATCGTCGCCGACGAGGCCGGGGTGACCGTCCGGAACCCGCTGCGCGACATCCGCGCGCCCTGGCGGGCGGTCCGCAGGATCGAGGCGAAGGACGCGATCACGCTCACCTTCGCCCAGGCGGACGGCCCGGACGGCTCGGAGCGGTCGATGCGGCTCTGGGTCCTGCAGAGCTCGCCGCGCGCCGCCGCCAAGGCCGAGGCCCGCAGCAAGCGGGACGCGGCGCGGCTGCCCAAGGGCGCCGAGAAGGCCCTGAAGGGCCGCACGCCCACGATGTTCGCGGTCGAGCAGCTGAACGAGATCGCCGAGCGCGAGCGCCCCAAGACCGACGAGGACGCCACGACCGGGACCGTGAGGTGGTCCCCGGTGGCCGTGGCGTCCCTGGTCGTGCCGATCGTCCTGCTGGTGATCGTCAGCGTCCTCTAGGACGTCCTAGAGGACACTCTGGCGGTCTGGCGCTCGGCCGCTCAGGCGAGGAGTTCGGAGAACGCCTCGCGCAGCGCCTGGAGGTCCGCCGCGGCGCGCGCACGAGCCGCGTCCACGTCGTCCCCGGCGGGGTGGACGACCTCCAGGTAGCACTTGAGCTTCGGCTCCGTCCCGGACGGCCGGACGACCACGCGCGCCCCGTCGAGCCGGAACCGCAGGCCGTCGGTCGGCGGCAGGCCGTCCGCGCCCCGCGCGAGGTCGTCGATCGCCTCGACCGGACGTCCGGCCACCTCCTTGGGAGGCTCGGCGCGCAGCCGGGCCATCATGTCCGTGATCAGCGACAGGTCGTCCACGCGGATCGACAGCTGCGCGGTCGCGTGCAGGCCGTGGCGGCGGGCCTGGTCGTCCAGGAGGTCGAGCAGGGACCTGCCCTCGGCCCGCGCCTCGGCGGTCAGCGAGGCGGCGGCGACGGCCGCGCTGACGCCGTCCTTGTCGTGGACGATCACGCCGTCCTCGGCGCCCACGCTGTAGCCGAGCGCCTCCTCGTAGCCGAAGACCAGCCGGCCCTCCGCCTTCATGATCCACTTGAAGCCGGTGAGGGTCTCGGCGAACCGGACCCCGTGCCCGCGGGCGATCGCGCCCAGCAGCGAGGACGACACGATCGTGGTGACGACCAGGCGGTCATCGCCACTGGTGTGCCGCAGGACGTGCTCGGCGAGCAGCCCGCCGACCTCGTCGCCGGTCAGCGCCCGCCGGCCGCCGTCCCGGGTCGGGACGGCCAGGGCGAGCCGGTCGGCGTCCGGGTCGTTCGCGATCACCAGGTCGGCGTCCGTCCGGGCCGCCAGCGCGAGGACGAGGTCCATCGCGCCCGGCTCCTCCGGGTTCGGGAACGCGACGGTCGGGAAGTCCGGGTCGGGCTCGGCCTGCTCGGCGACCACGGCGGGCGCCGGGATCCCGGCCCGCTCGAACGCCCGCAGCAGGACGTCCCGCCCGACGCCGTGCATCGGCGTGTAGGCGACCTTCAGCCCGGCGGCGTCCGCGACCGGGAGCACGCCCAGCGCGTCCAGGTACGCCTGGACGATCTCGTCGCCGAGGACCGTCCAGCCCTCGCCGAGGGGCAGCTCGTCCACCCGTCCGACCGCGTCGATCGCGTCCGAGATCTCCCGGTCCACCGGCGGGACGATCTGCGCGCCGTCCGACCAGTACACCTTGTAGCCGTTGTCGCGCGGCGGGTTGTGACTGGCCGTGACCATGACTCCGGCCGCCGCGCCCAGGTGCCGGACGGCGAACGCCAGCACCGGCGTGGGCAGCGGCTCCGGCATCAGCCAGGCGCGCAGCCCCGCGCCGGTCACGACGGCCGCGGTGTCCCCGGCGAACCGGCGCGAGTTGTGCCGCGCGTCGAACCCGATCACGACGCCGGACCCGGCGGGCAGCCGCGCCGCCAGCCCGGCCGCGGCGCGCATCACTGTCACGCGGTTCATCCGGTTCGGGCCCGCGCCGAGCTCGCCGCGGAGCCCGGCTGTCCCGAACGTCAGCTTCTTCCCGAACCGGTCGCGCAGCTCGGCCTCGTCGTCCAGCAGCGCGGACAGCTCGGCCCGCGTCTCCGGGTCCGGGTCCTGGGCGAGCCAGAGTTCGGCCCGCTCCCGCAGCCCCGTCACGTCCGCAGCGGTCATGCCTTGGCCAGGACGTCCGCGAGCAGACGGCCCATGCGGGTCGCGGCGGCCTGACCGGCCTCCAGGACCTCCTTGTGGTCGAGGAGCTTGTCGCTCAGCCCGGCCGCGATGTTGGTGACCAGGGAGATCCCCAGCACCTCCGCGCCGCCCTCGCGCGCCGCGACCGTCTCCAGGACGGTCGACATGCCGATCATGTCCGCGCCCATCGTGCGCAGCATCCGGATCTCGGCCGGGGTCTCGTACGTCGGGCCGCGGAACGCCGCGTACACGCCCTCGGCGAGCGTCGGGTCGGCGGCCTTCGCCAGGTCGCGCAGCCGCTTGGAGTACGCCTCGGTCAGGTCGAGGAACGTCGCGCCGGTCAGCGGGTTCGCGCCGGTCAGGTTGAGGTGGTCGGCGATCAGCACCGGGTCGCCGACGGACTGCGTCTCGGGCCGCAGGCCGCCCGCCGCGTTCGTCAGCACGACCGTCTTGACCCCGGCGGCCAGCGCCGTCCGGACGCCGTGCACGACCGGCTCGACGCCGCGTCCCTCGTACAGGTGGGTGCGTCCGAGGAACACCAGGCAGCGGCGCCCGCCGACCTCCACGATCCGGATCCGGCCCGCGTGCCCGGCCACCCCGGGCGCGGAGAACCCGGGCAGCTCGGTCACGGGGATCTCGGCGACCGGCTCGCCCAGCTCGTCCGCCGCCGGGACCCAGCCCGACCCCATCACCAGGGCCACGTCGAACGTGTCGAAGCCGCTCTTCCGCCGGATCTCACGTGCGGCGGCCTCGGCCACCTCAAAAGCGTCGTTGCTCACGACCCGACATTACCGGCCGAGATCACCTCGCCGGACGGACGCCCTGACCGGCCCCGATCCGGCCGCGATCCGGCCCCGACCCGGCCCGTCCGCCGGGCGGGGCGTCAGTCGCCGATGGACTTGCAGGGGCGCTCGCGCAGGGCCTTGACGTAGTCGTCGGGCGCGCCCGCCTTCTCCGCGGCGTCGGCGAGGATGCCGACGTAGCGCGCGGACGGCAGGCCGCCCTCGTAGTCGTCCAGGACGTAGATCCACGCGAGCGCGTCGCCGTCCAGCGTGTGCACCCGGATCCGGATCTTGCGGTAGACCCCGAGCGCCGCGCCCTCCCACGCGTCCAGTTCCTGCTCGTCCCAGGCCGGGACGTCGTACAGGACGACGAACACCTGGTCGGAGCGGTCCTCGACGACGGTGGCGAGGGCACCGTCCCAGCCCTTGTCCGGACCGCCGAAGGTGAGCCGCCAGCCCGACAGCCACCCCGTCCCGCGCATCGGGGAATGCGGGGCCCGGGAGGCCATCTGCTCATGATCCATGTTGGAGGCGTACGCCGCGTACAGTGCCACGTCCACCGAGGGTACGCGCCTCCATACCCGGTCGGGGTCCGAGCATCGGACCGAGTGGAGAACAATGGAGGCGTGACGCGCATTGTGATCATCGGAGGAGGCCCAGGCGGCTACGAGGCCGCACTCGTCGCCGCGCAGCTCGGCGCGGACGTGACCGTGGTGGAGCGCGACGGGCCGGGTGGCGCGTGCGTGCTGACCGACTGCGTGCCGTCCAAGACGCTGATCGCGACGTCCACCCGCATGGCGGTGATGGGCGAGTCGTCGGCGCTGGGCCTGCGGTTCAGCGGCGGGCCGGACGGGATCGTCGGCGGCCTCGAGGTCGACCTCGGCACCGTCAACAAGCGCGTCAAGGACCTCGCGCGCGCCCAGTCGTTCGACGTCGCCGAGCGGCTCGCCTACGAGGAGGTCAAGATCGTCCGGGGTGAGGCGCGGCTGGTCGAGCCGCACGTCGTCGCGGTCGGCGACCGCCGCATCCGGGCCGACATCATCCTGCTCGCGACCGGCGCGACCCCGCGGGTGCTGCCCAGCGCCGAGCCGGACGGCGAGCGCATCCTCACCTGGCGGCAGCTCTACGACCTGCCGGAACTGCCCGAGCACCTGATCGTCGTCGGGTCCGGTGTGACCGGCGCGGAGCTGGCCGGGGCCTACCTGTCGCTCGGCTCCAAGGTCACCCTGGTCTCCTCGCGCGACCGCATCCTGCCGACCGAGGACGCCGACGCCGCGTCCGTGCTGCAGGAGGTCTTCCTCCGCCGCGGCATGAAGGTCATGTCCCGCTCCCGCGCCGCCGGCGCCGAGCGCACCGGCGACGGCGTGACCGTCACCCTCGAGGACGGCACGAAGGTCGAGGGCTCGCACTGCCTGATGACCGTCGGCATGATCCCCAACACCTCCGGGATCGGCCTGGAGGACGTCGGCGTCGCCCTCGACAGCCGCGGCTTCGTCGTGGTCGACAAGGTGTCCCGGACGTCCGTACCGCACATCTACGCCTCCGGCGACTGCACCGGCGTGCTCATGCTCGCCTCGGTCGCGGGCATGCAGGGCCGCATCGCCATGTGGCACGCCCTCGGCGAGGCCGTCCAGCCGCTGAAGCTCGGCTGGGTCTCGTCCAACATCTTCACCGACCCCGAGGTCGCCTCCGTCGGCGTCACCCAGCACATGGTCGACTCCGGCGAGGTCAACGCCCGCACGGTCATGCTGCCCCTGTTCACCAACGCGCGCGCCAAGATGCAGGGCTTCGAGGACGGCTTCGTCAAGGTGTTCTGCCGCCCGTCCACCGGCATCGTCCTCGGCGGCGTCATCGTGGCCCCGCGCGCGTCCGAGCTGATCCTGGGCCTCTCCCTGGCCGTCCAGCAGCACCTCACGGTCGACCAGGTGGCGCACACCTTCGCCGTCTACCCGTCCCTGTCGGGCTCGCTCACCGAGGCGTCCCGGCGCCTGATGTCCGAGCACGCCTTCTGACCCGTCCCTCACCGAGAACGGCTCGCCCGCCCCGCGGACGAGCCGTTCTTCGCGTTTCCGGCCCGTCCGACGGCACGCGGGACGGCGGTCTGGGAGGTCAGCGGCGCTGGCCGGGCGGGACCTCGAGCCCGTGGCGGTGGAGGCGGGACCGGCGCAGGTCGTCCGCGCTGATGACCGCCGTGAAGGAGCCTCCCAGGAACGCCAGCAGGGCGACCAGGAGGCGCAGCCCCCAGGGCCCGGGGAGCAGGGTGAGCGCCAGCGAGATCGGGATCATCAGCACGATGTGCCGGACGACCAGCCGCGTCCGCCAGCCCGCGTCGGTGAGGTCGTGCCGCACCCACTCGAGGTTCTCCCGGGGCAACCGGAACCCCAGCGTGTACCGCACACGCCGCAGCGGCCCGGGGTCCCCCGGCAGACGTCTCATGATCGTCCCATCTGTCCCGACACAGGCTATGTGCCCGGTTCCCCGCCCCCCGCACCACCCGAGCTCCCGCCCCCGCACAAGCCCCCAGACACATTCCCGCAGAACCCCCAGGCCCACCCCGTAGCCCCAAGCCCCACACCCACCAATCCGACCAATACCGGCCGCGCACCCGCGCGCCCACGGCGGGACGGCCCGCACCGCCCGGCCGCGCACCCACGCGCCCACGGCAGGCCAGCCCGCACCGACCAGCCGCGCGTCCGCGCGCCCGCGGTGGGACGGCCCGCACCGGCCGGTCGGGCGTCCGCGTGCTGGCGGCAGGGCGGTTCGCACTGGCCGGCCGCGCGTTCGCGTGGTGGGGGCGGGACGGCCCGGCGGGGCGCTTGGAATGGGCTCGGCCCGTGTCCTTGGTGAGGACACGGGCCGAGCCGTGGGTTTTCGGGTGGGGAAGGGGTTACCAGTCGCCTCCGCCGCCGAAGTCGCCGCCACCGCCGAAGTCGCCGGAGCCGAAGTCCCAGCCGCCGCCGGCGTCACCGGAGTCGCCGCCGAAGCCGCCGAACATTCCGCCGCCGTCGCCGCCCGAGTTGACCATGTCGTGGTGACCGCCGCCCCAGCCGCCGCCCATCATCGAGCCGAGCATGGTGCCGATCATCATGCCGGACAGCAGGTCCATGCCGCCGTACGACTGGTAGTAGCCGCCCGCGTAGGGGGCGTAGGCCGGTCCCGCGTCCCAGTAGGGACGGCGTCCGTCGCCGTAGGGCACCATGCGGACGTCGGGCTGCCCGCCGCTCAGCACCGCCTGGGAGTCGGCCGCGCAGGCCGGGACCGAGCGCGGCGCGCCGCCGCCCGGGGCCCACATGACGTCCTGGACGGACGGACCGTGCTGCGGGTTGAAGAAGCAGGGCGCGCGCCGCTCGGGCACGGGCTCGCCGTTCAGCCGGGCGCGGCAGGCGGTCATGTAGTACCGGCCGTCCTCCAGCGCGGTCGTGACGGACTGCATGTCCTCGGGGCGCCTGGCGTGCTCGGTCGCGGTCTTCGCCGCGTCGTAGGAGTTCATCGCCTGCTCGTAGTCGGACTTCGCCTCGGCGTTCAGGCTCGGGTCCATGACGTTGAGGTCGAGGGCGGCGATGTCCTCGCCGAGCTTGGTCACGTCCTCCTCGACGCCGCGCTTGAGGTCGGCCATCTGCCGCTCCTGGCGCGTCCGGCGGCGCTTGCGCACCACGACGAACGCCGCGATGGCGCCCGCGACGACCAGGACCAGCACGCCCAGCAGCACGAACGCGCCGGCGGTGCCGGCCTTCTCCTTGTCCGCGGCCTTCTTCTGGGCCAGGTCGGAGAAGTCGACCACCCGCTGCTTCAGCGGCTCGCCGGACACCTGCGACACCAGCTTGTTGGCGTCCTTGGCCGAGAGGTACGAGCCCTTCTTGGTGAGGGCCAGCATGTGCTTGCCGTCGGACGCGATGGCGACGTAGACCTTGCCCTTGTCCACGCGCATGGCGACGGCCTTCAGGGCCGCCACGGTCCCCGACTGCGAGTTGTTGGTGTCCGTGACGATGACCCGGATGTCGGCCTTGGAGTTCTTGTTGAGAGCAGCGTTCATCTCGGCCACGTCGGACGACGGGACCTGAGAGGCGACGCTGCTGTCCACGTAGACACGGGAACTCGTCAGTCCCTTGGCGATCTGGCTCGCCGAGTCGTCCGCGCGGGCACCCGCCCCCCACAGACTCACCAGCAGGACGGTCAGTACGGCGACCCCCGCCGCGAATACACCACGCCTGGCCGTACGCCGTGGTCTGTTATCGGATCTCATGATTCTCAGTCTGCCTCCTCGGTGAATAAGACGAGTTCAGCCCCGTGGACGTTCCGCCCTCGCGCGTGACTCCCCGCGATTGAGTGAGACCTTCGTCACACTCTCGCGATTCCGGCCCCAAACAAGTCTCACATTCCCCTCAACACGGGCAACCCGCCTCCACCATCCCCGACCCGGAGCAGGCGTCATGGACCAACCGCCCAAGTACGCACGAAACCCGTGCCTGCGGGCTGCGGGCACGGGTTTCGGGACGCTCGGTCCGTCCTGCGGGTCAGGAGTCCTTGATCTCGCAGATCACGGCACCGCTGGAGACCGTCTGGCCGACGGCGGCGGACAGGCCGGTGACCGTTCCGGCCTTGTGGGCGGTGAGGGGCTGCTCCATCTTCATGGCCTCGAGGACCACGATGGTGTCGCCCGCGGCGACGGTCGCGCCGTCCTCGGCGACGAGCTTGACGATGGTGCCCTGCATGGGGGACACCAGGGCGTCGCCGGACGCCTGCGCCGCGGCCCCGCCCTTCTTGCCGCCGCGCCGCCGGGCCGGGGCGGCCTTCGCCGCGGGGGCGGCCGAGACACCGAGCGAGGACGGCAGGGTGACCTCGATGCGCTTGCCGCCCACCTCGACGGTGACTGTCTCGCGGGTCGCGGCGGCCTCGTCGTCCTCGCCGGGGGCCGGGGTCGCGAACGGCTCGATGTCGTTGTCGAACTCCGTCTCGATCCACCGCGTGTGGACGGTGAACGGGGACGCGTCGTCGGCCGGGACGAACGCCGGGTCGTCCAGCACCCGGCGGTGGAACGGGAGGACGGTCGGCATGCCGTCCACGACGAACTCGTCCAGCGCGCGGCGGGCCCGCTCCACGGCTTGGCGGCGGGTCGCGCCGGTGACGACCAGCTTGGCGATCAGCGAGTCGAACTGCTGCGGGACGGTCTGCCCCTTCACGTACCCGGAGTCGAGCCGCACGCCCGGCCCGGACGGCGGCTGCCAGTCCGTCAGCGTCCCGACGGCGGGCAGGAAGCCGCGGCCCGCGTCCTCGGCGTTGATCCGGAACTCGATGGAGTGGCCGCGCAGCTCCGGGTCGCCGTAGCCGAGTTCCTCGCCGTCCGCGACGCGGAACATCTCGCGGACGAGGTCGATCCCGGCGACCTCCTCGGTGACGGGGTGCTCGACCTGGAGACGGGTGTTGACCTCGAGGAACGAGATCGTGCCGTCCTGCCCGACGAGGAACTCGCAGGTGCCCGCGCCCACGTACCCGGCCTCGCGCAGGATCGCCTTGGACGAGGTGTAGAGCAGCTCCATCTGCGCGTCGCTCAGGTAGGGGGCCGGGGCCTCCTCCACGAGCTTCTGGTGGCGGCGCTGCAGCGAGCAGTCGCGCGTGGACACCACGACGACGTTGCCGTGCTTGTCGGCGAGGCACTGCGTCTCGACGTGCCGGGGCTGGTCCAGGTAGCGCTCGACGAAGCACTCGCCGCGTCCGAACGCCCCGATCGCCTCGCGGACGGCCGACTCGTACAGCTCGGCGACCTCGCCCAGCTCGCGGGCCACCTTCAGGCCGCGGCCGCCGCCGCCGAACGCGGCCTTGATCGCGATCGGCAGGCCGTGCTCCTCGGCGAACGCGACGACCTCGTCCGCGCCGGACACCGGGTCCTTGGTGCCCGCGACCAGCGGCGCGCCGACCTTCTGCGCGATGTGGCGGGCCTGCACCTTGTCGCCGAGCGCCGTGATCGCCGCCGGGGGCGGTCCGATCCAGGTCAGCCCGGCGTTCTCCACCGCCGCGGCGAAGTCGGCGTTCTCCGCCAGGAAGCCGTATCCGGGGTGGACGGCGTCCGCGCCGCTGTCGGCGGCGACCTTCAGCAGCTTCCCGATGTCCAGGTAGGACTCGGCGGCCGTCGTCCCGCCCAGGGTGTACGCCTCGTCCGCCACCCGAACGTGCAGGGCGTCCAAGTCCGGCTCGGCGTACACCGCGACACTGGTCAACCCGGCGTCGCGGCAAGCGCGGGCAATGCGGACCGCGATCTCCCCGCGGTTGGCGATCAGGACCTTGCGCACGTGGGTCTCCTCACTCGACTCGCACGCGCAGTCTAGATAAGTGCTCCGAGACCGCCGACGGTAAGCCCCTCCTTATGAACCGGCCCCGGACGAGCCGTCCGCTGCCGGGACCGGGGAGCCCCCCGGCGAGCCGACGCCGCGCCCTCGCCGCCGCCAGATGGACGGACGCCCACCTACCGGCCACACGCTGGGCGAACGCGAAAAACCGGGCACTCGTCTCAGGACGTCCCGGGGCGTTCTCTCCCCGGCGTTCGGACGGCCGCGCGCGAGCCGACCGGGCGCTCAAGATCACACTTCTTCCGGGCCGTTCTCGGCGTCTTCCGCCGCTCCGCCATACGAGGAAGTGCTTTGCGCGAACGTGCCCAGCCCACCGAACGGGCACCGGAAACCCTCGCCCATGCGCCGAACGAGCACGGAAAACGCTTCCCAAGCCCGAACGGCATGGGAAAGGCCTCGTACGCCCGAACGGGCACGAGAGGCGCTTCATGCGCCCGAACGGGCGCAGGAGGCGCTTCGTGCGCCCGAATGGACAGGGGAGACGCTTCATGCGCCCGAACGAGCATGGGAGGCGCCTCGTCCGCCCGAGCGGGCGCGGGAGGCGCTTAGTGCGCCTGAGCAGGCATGGGAAACGCTTCGTGGGTGGCCCGGCACGGGAGGCCTGCGTGGTGGGCGGGTGGGCATGGGGGAGCCCCCGGCCGTTGGCGCACGGTGCCGGGGGCTCTTGGGTGACGGGGCGTTCGGGTGTCAGCCGCGGTTGTAGCGGCGGTTGAACTTCTCGACGGCTCCGGTCGAGTCGACCAGGCGGCTGCGCCCCGTGTAGAAGGGGTGGCTGGCCGCCGAGACGTCGACGTCCACGACCGGGTAGGTGTTGCCGTCCTCCCAGGTCACCGTCTGGGACGGCCGGACCGTGGAGCGCGTGAGGAACGCGAAGTCGGCACCGCGGTCGCGGAACACGACCGGCTGGTACTCGGGGTGGATGCTCTGCTTCATGATCGCCTCCGGGGTGGACGGATGGTCGGTGGCCGGTGCGGTTCGGGCGGTTCAGGCCCCCCGCATCGCGGACGCCCCGTACAACCGGATGGGAACGGTTTTCATTCCAGCCCCCGAAACGGGTCTCCCGGTGACGTGATCAACCGGTGTATCTTCTGCGGGGATCCGCGGAGATTTCGCAGGGAGAAGCATGGTTCGGCACGGATCGCGGGCGGTGTTGCTGGCCGCGTTGGCGCTCTTCGTCGCGGTGCCGTCGTCGGCGCGTCCGAGCCGTCCGTCCGTGGACGCCGACACCACCCGGCAGCTCACCGTCGCCGCCGGGGCCCTGCTCGAGTTCCGCTCGCAGGCCCTCGTCGAGCGCCGCCGCCAGGACCGCCGTCCGCCGACCGAGGTGCTCGGCGTCAAGATCGCGCCCGACCTGGCCGAGGACCAGGAGCGCGCCGTCCGGGAGCTGGCCAACCGCAACCGCGCGCCCGTTCCCGGCGGCCCCGCGTACGTCGCCGCGAAGACCCGGCTGTCCGCGGACCGCGCCGTCCGGCGCGGCGACCACATCACGCTGGACGTCACCGAGCACACCGACCTCAGCTACGGGGGCGGACGGATCGAGCAGTCCGTCCGGCGCCGGTTCGAGTTCGTCCGGCACGGCGAGCAGCTCGTCCTCGTGGGGGAGCGGGTGACCGATCCGGGCGCGCACCCTGTGAACGACCCGGACCCGACGCCCGAGCCGTCCCCGTCACCCGAGCCGAGCTCCGAGCCCGAGTCGCCGGAGCCGTCCGCGCCCGCGCCGGTGACGCCCGACCCGTCGCCGACGCCGACCACGCCGAGCCCGTCGCCGTCGAGCCCGTCGGCGACGCCGTCCGTGTTGTCCGGTTCGCCGACGCCGCCGTCCCCGTCCCCGACGCTCCAGATGCCGGTCCCGGTTCCGGTCGTCCCGCCGATCACGCTGACGCCGCCGTCCTTCTGATCGTCCCGAACGCGGGGAATTGTCCTTTCGGCCCGTCAAAAGGCGGGTCAGAATGCGGAGTGCGGACGGCCGGAAACCGATGTCCTGGCCGGATCCGGCCAGGGCAAGCCGGTGGGAATGCGTCCCAAACGTCGCGGGAGAACCGTGATGTGTCTGGCCTCCTGTGATCGGTGGGGCGTAGGCTGGCGGGCATATTCTTCGGGGCCCGGAGAACGCGCCACGGCGAGGCGGAGACCGCCCGGCGTGGTCCAGCGATCGCAACCAGCGACGAAAGGGTCGGAGCATGAGCGGTGACAAGCGCGGCGCCAGCATCGGGGCACTCGAAGACATGTCCCGGATGTTCAGCAAGCACTCCCGGAACCTCGACGCCCTCATCAAGGACCTCAACGGCCGCACCGTCGGCAGCACCGAGGTCTGGTGGGGACCCGGCGCGGACCGGTTCCGCGGCGCGTGGGCCGAGGCCAAGGCCGCCTTCGACAAGATGGCCCTCGCCCTCGAAGAGGGCAGCCAGGACATCAAGCGGTCGCAGCAGAACATCGAGGCCGCCACCCGCTGAGCGCGGCCCCCTGGACCGCGGGTCCCGGCCCATCCCCCCGAGGCCGGGACCCGCGCCCGCCTCCTCCGCGTGACATGTCGGGACATCCGCGGCGACACGGAGTCACGATCCAGGAACGGGCCGTCGCGGGCACGCGTCCGCGTGCGACAGTCATCCCCGGGACGACGGAGGGTGACGATGAGCGGACCTGACGCGCTGGAGCTCCGGATGCTCCTCGGCCGGGCGCAGAACCTCTCGGACGAGCACTGGCGGCTGCTGTCCGGGCCACGCCGGGCCATGGACGACCACGCCTGGGTGGGCGGCCCGTCCGCCACCGGCTTCGCGTCCCGCCTCGAGGACGCCGAGCGCCGCCTTCAAGCCCAGCTCGCCAAGGCCGTCCAACTGCTCCGCGACAAGTCGAACACCCCGGCCCTCTGATGGCCGACGCCTGGCTCGCCCCCGACACCTGCGGCGTGAAGCTCGCCGAGTTCGAGCGGATGACCGTCCAGATGACCCGCGCCGCGCCCGCCCTCGCCACCCTGGCCGACCAGCTCTGGCAGACCCTGAACGCCGCCGGAGTCTCCACCGCCCCCGCCCTGGAGATCCGCCGCCTGGCCGCCTGGGCCACCGACGCCGCGTCCGACCTGCGCCGGCGCAACCTCCTCGCGCACGACATGGACCGTCGCACCACCGCCCCGAAGCTCTGCGCCCCCGACGGCACCTACCTGACCCTTCCCGACCGCTTCACCGACCAGGTCTCCCACTTCGAGGGCACCCGCCTGGCCGACGCCCTCCGCCGGGCCGCCGCCGGCGACCGCTCGGCCTGGCGGGAACTGAACCGCATCCGTCCCGAGGACATCACCCCCGCCTTCGCGAAGGCCGTGATCTCCGCCCTCGGCCCCGACGGTCTCCTCGCCGTTCCCGTCGACCTCGCGACGCGCCTGGCCGCCGACATGAACCTCGAACCGGCCGACGGAAGCCTCCACGTCGTCGGCGACGCCGCCATCGACACCGCCGCCGCCAAGGCCCGCAGCGCCCTGTCCCTCCTCGCCCGCTGCCTCGCGTCCACCACGGACCCGCAAGGCAAGGGCTACATGGGCGACCAATTCCTGACCCGCCTCCGCGAAGCCGGCCGCACCCGATACAGCGGCGACGTGGACGGCTACCAATCCCTATCCACCCTGCTCGGCGCCGACACGTCCGCCTCGTTCTCCCCGGCCTTCTTCCGCGTCGTCGGCCACGACATGATCACCTACGACCGGGAACAACGAACGAAATCCCCGGACGTCGTCACCGACCTCAGCGGCCATTTCCACCTCGGCGACGCCCTCGACGCGGGCACCACCAAGGTCGTCCGCGAATCCGGCGGCCTCATCGACCGCCACGACGCCCACCCCCAACGCGAAATCCTCTCCCCACTCCTGGAGACCGCCGCCCACTCAGGCCGCGACGCCGCCCAAACCCTCCTCACCGGCTGGCACGGCCCCTTCACCCCCGAAACCCCCAAGAACAACTCCGACCTCCACTACCTCATCCGCGACCTCCGCCAGGACTGGGCCAGAACCGACCACGGCAAATCCCTGGGCAACGCCCTCCGAACCGCCGCCACCGGCCCCGACGAAGCCTCAACCACCATCGCCCTCCAAGCCGCCAAAGCCCTATCCGACACCGCCCGCACCTATTTCAAGCCGGATGTCGACCAGAACAAGATGCAGGTCGACGGCGACGCAGCGGGAGCCCTCTCGGCGTTCCGTCCCGCCATGGCGGACGTGCTGGCCCACCACATGGACCGGCTGCACTCTCTCTACCGGTACTTCCACTACACGACCGTCCCCGACGATTCCGGAATCCAGAACGGGGACCTCAACTACGTCCTTCTGGACGTCTGCCGCGATGCCGCCTCCTACGACACCTTGCTCAAGGCCGAGGTCGTCCACGCCCGGATCGCCGTGGACGGCGCCGTCGCCAAGGGCGGCGACCTCACCCGGAACCTGGAGGACGCCCTCCCCAGTGAGGGCTGGATGTTCGGCCGCCTCGTGGAGGCCCGCACCCGCAGCGTCCAAGCGGAGAAGGCACGCCTGGACGAGGTCAACGCCCAGCTCCGCCAACACGTGGACCAACTGGTCGGCCTCATCCCGGTCGCCTCCCTCTACGGAAAGACCGCCGAACGAGTCCCCGGCGCCGAGACCGTCGGCGCGAAGGTCACCGGCCGCCTCACGACCGCCATGGAAACCTGGATCACCCAGCGCCTAGCCGAAAAACCCGACCCCATCATCCTCACCCCCAAGACCAACACCGAAGCCGTCCAACGCCTCTTCGCCCAAATGATCGCCTCCTCAATGGCCACGCACGGCAAGTTCCCGCCCGAGGATCTGCGAGGACGGTCGTTCGCTGCCAGCGGTTCCGATGCGGAGATCAAGCCGCTGGCCTCGTTGAGTAGCGACGAACTTGCGGTGTTCTTGAGATGGGCCAGTGTTCACGCTCGGCTGGATTCAGCGGACGGTGTAATGCAGTCGACACTGGGACAAGGTCAGGCAGAGTTGGCAAGGCACTTCGAGGGCGAAAATGGGGATCACTTGCCGCCGAGTTTTGCAGGTTGAGGTCGATGAAGCCTGTTTATATTGCGACGCTGACCATGCTGCTGATGGCTTCCTGTTCGCAGACTTCGGGGCAACATGCGACTGGTCGAGCGATGCTCTCATCAATAGTGGACAGCGAACCATATCTATGTGAAATGGTGCCAGATCGCTCTTTTCGTCAAGTGGTTGGCCTGAGTGCCACTCCGCTGCGGACGCAATGGGATGGGCGGCAGTCAAGCAATGGCTTGTGCCTGGGTGTCGCCCCGAGTGGTGAAGCCCCTCTGGGGGTTACGTGGTCCTTCAATAGGGCGGATAGTTCAGTCCGGAACCAGAGGGCCAACTGGGCGAAGGATTCACCTCGAGCATTGCCGGATCAGTTGGGGACCGGATTTTCGGTCGTGGCTTCCAGCGGAGGGTCGGCGGGCAGGGCCAATCTTGTGTTGGCTGCGTTCTCTTGTGGGCGGTGGCGGCCGTGGATCAGTATTGATTTTGTGGGGGTGGTTGGGGGGCGGGATGCGGTGGGGGACATGGTGGGGTTCATGCGGATTGCGGAGAAGAGGTTCGGGGAGATTCATGGGTGTACGCCGCGTCCGTAGGGAGGGTGGCGTTTGAGGAGTGGGGGTTGTGGTGGAGCAGCGGTCTTGGGCGGAGCTCGGGGTTCGGCAGCGGCGGATGATCGTGGGGGCGGCGGTGGTGCAGTGGGTGCTGGCCATCGCGGCGCTGGTGGATCTGCGGCGGCGGCCGGCTGAGGAGGTTCGGGGGTCCAAGCGGGTGTGGCGGGTGGCGGCGTTCGTGAACTTCGCGGGGCCGGTGGCCTACTTTCTGTTCGGGAGGAAGAAGGTCGGCTGAGGGGGCTTGCACCTCCAGTCGCTGGAGGTCGCAGGGTTGGGTGCATGGCGGACGGACTGGTCTTTTCGATCGGGGAGTTGGCGCGGCGAGCCGGGGTTTCGGTGAAGACCGTGCGGTTCTACTCGGATGAGGGGTTGGTGCCGCCCGCCGGACGTACACATGCCGGTCACCGGCTGTACGACGTGCGCGCGCTGGCTCAGCTGGAGCTGGTGCGGACGCTGCGGGATCTCGACGTGGATCTGGCGACCGTCCGGCGGTTGCTGGAACGGGGTGTCACGTTGCCTGAGATCGCGGCGGTGCACGCGGAGGCGTTGGACGCGCAGATCCGGACGTTGCGGTTGCGGCGGGCGGTGCTGCGCGCGGTGGCGAGGCGAGGATCCGACCCAGAGGAGCTGAAGATCATGCACGAACTGGCACGGCTGTCCGCGGAGGAGCGGAACGCGATCATCCACGAGTTCATCGACGAGACGTTCGGCGGGTTGGACGCGAACCCGGCGTTCGTGGCGATGATGCGGTCGGCGATGCCGGAGCTGCCGGACGATCCGGAGCCCGAGCAGGTCGAGGCGTGGATCGAGCTGGCCGATCTGGTGCGGGACGAGGACTTCCGGGCGTCCGTGCGGCGGATGGCCGAGCACCAGGCCGAGCACCAGGGGGAGCAGAGCGAGGCGGAGCTGCATCACGAGCTGACGCAGGTCGTCGTCGAGAAGGTCGGCGCGGCGCGGGACGCGGGGATCGCGCCCGGGTCGGCGGAGGCCGGGCCCGTGCTGGACGAGTTGATCGCGCGGTACGCGGAGACGTTCGGCACGGAGGACTCGGCGGAGTACCGGCGGAGCGTCCTGCGGCGCGTGGAGACGGCGAACGACCCGCGGGCGGCGCAGTACTGGGCGCTGCTGGGGAAGATCAACGGGTGGCCCGCGCAGCCCGACCTGACGCCGGTGTTCGAGTGGTTCGTGGCCGCGCTGCGGGCTCACGTGGACGGCTGAGCCGCCAGTTCGGAGCGGACGAGTTCCAGTAGGCGGCCCATCCAGTTGCGGCCTTCGCGGGGTCCCCGGTCGGTCCAGAACGGGGACTCGGAGAAGCCGGTGTAGCTGATGGCGGCGTCCCCGGTGGCCAGCAGGATCTCGGCCATCCGGGGATGCTGGGCGAACTTGGCGCGGAGGATCTCGGTCATGACCGCGACGCGCCGGACGGACCAGTCCGGGTGCAGCGGGCATGAGCCGCCGAGCTCCTGGGCGTCATGGGCGGCGTCCGTGTCGCGGATCCGGTCGTGGTCGTCGGGGGCGGCCACGGCCTGGGCCCAGTAGGCGTGCAGGACCGTCCGGTAGGTGTGGCCTCGGTAGGTGAGCGGGGACGGGAACTCGTTGCGCAGCACGGCGTCGTCGAGCACGTCGCCGGAGAGAGGTCCGCCTCGTTCGTGGGACACGAGTGCCGGTGTGGGGGCAGCGTCGTCCGCATGGCGGAGGGCGAGTTTCGCGCGTTCGGCGTCGACTTGGCGGTCACCGGCGTCGAAGTACTCCTTGACCTGGAGGTACAGCTCTTCGGTGGCGATCGGGCCGTCGCCGCAGACCGGCTCGCCCGGGTCGGTGCTGAGCTGCCGCAGGGGGATGTCCTGGCGGTCCATGTCGCCGAGGACGTAGACGCGGTTGTGCGCGGGGATCGCGAGGTAGGCGTCCCGGACGAGCCGCCGGTTGGCCTCGGTCGGCTCGTCCTGCCAGCGGCGGATCGCGTCCCAGCAGAGGTCGGCCGTGGTCGGGCGGCCGTTCAGTGTCGCGATCTCGTCCCGGATCTCGGCGAGGAAGCCGTCGTCCGTCAGCGGTTCCGGGTAGCGGGCCGACCAGCGCGGACGCTGCGGCGGGCCGGACGGGGCGGGGAGATCGGGGTCGCGGAGGCGGATGCGTCCGTCGGCGAGGCGGCGGCGCAGACCGTCCAGGTCCATGCCGCCGTCGCACTCGACGAGGCCGTCGGCGAAGACGAACAGGTCCTCGACGTGGGGGCGCGGGGAGGAGTGGCGCGTCACCCACACGTGACACCAGACGCCGGTGATCGTCTCCCCGCCCACGATCCGGCGCATCGGCCCTTTCCAGGTCATTCCGGCACTCTAGTGGCCGGTTTCGGCAAGGCCCGGACTGCCTGCGCGGACGCGTCCGCCCGAAGGTTCGGTGGTGCGCGGACGCGGTTCCGGGTGGACGATCGGGACGAGCCCGCGACCGCCGGGCACGGAGGTGAGGGACGCGTGCGGACCACCAACGAACGCGTGCTCGAGGTGTTCGACGCCATCGCCGACCGTTATGACCGGCAGATGGCGACCTGTGAGCGGTGGCTGTTCCCCGGCAGTCGTGCGTGGGTGACCGGGAACGCGGCCGGACGGGTCGTCGAGATCGCCGTCGGGACGGGCCTCAACCTGCCGCTCTACCCGGAGGCCGCCCGCTCGGTCGTCGGGATCGACCTGTCGGAGGCGATGCTCGACGTCGCGCGCAAGCGGGTCGAGGAGGAGAAGCTCGGCGACCGTGTCGAGCTGCGGCGGGACGACGCGCAGCACCTCCACCTCCCGGACGGCTGCGCCGACACGGTCGTCTCCACGTTCACGCTCTGCTCGATCCCGGACGCGGACGCCGCCGTCCGGGAGGCGTTCCGGCTGCTCCGGCCGGGCGGGCGGTTCGTCCTCGCCGAGCACGGGCCGTCGTCCAACATCGCCGTCCGGACACTGATGCGGCTGGTGGAGCCCCTGATCCTCCGGCTCTCGGCGGACCATCTGACCCGCGACCCGCGCCCGATGCTGAGCCGCGCGGGATTCCGGATCGAGCACGTCACGCGCGGACGGCTGGGGGTGAGCTTCCGGATCCTGGCCGTCCGTCCGGAATGAGCGGTTCGGCGCGGGGTGATGCGGAAGCGCGGGGTGGTGCGGCGCGGCGGGTGTTCCTCGGCGGGCAGGCGGTGTCGCTGCTGGGGGACGGGCTGGCGGTGCTGGCCGTCCCGCTGCTGGTGCTGCGGCTGACGCGCGATCCGCTGCTCGCAGGGCTGGCGGCGGCGCCGCGCGGGATCGGGTACCTGGTCGTCGGGGTCCCGGCGGGCGCGCTGGCCGACCGGTGGGACGCGTGGACGGTCTTGGTCGCGGCGGACGTCGTGCGCGCCGGGGTGTTCGTCGCGCTGCCCGTGATGACCTGGGCGGAAGCGGCGTCGCTGCCCGTCGTCCTGGGATTGGCCGCCGTCGCCGGGATCGCGACGGTGTTCTTCGACGCGGCGCTCGGCGCGTCCCTCAAGGACCTCTTCGCGAACAAGGGGCTGCTGCGCGCGAACGCGGTCATGGAGACGTCCGCGCAGCTCGCGGCGGTCGTCGGCCCCGCCGTCGTCGCGTTCCTCGCGGCGACGGCCGGCCTCGGGACGGCCCTCCTGGCCGACGCCGCGACCTTCACCGTCTCCTGCGCGTCCCTCCTGACCGTGTCCCGCGCCAGACGCGAACGCCCGAGCGCAGTCCGAACCGTGCGGAGGAGTTTGTTCCGGGATTTTGCGGAAGGGGTGCGGTTTCTTCTCGGGTGCCGTCCGCTGCTGGCGGTGACGGTGGTGCAGGTGGGTGTGAACCTGTGCCTGGCCGTGGACACCCTGATCGTCTACCTCGGGCGGGTGACGCTCGGCCTTCCCACGCACGCGGTGGCGGCGCTGGTGGCGGCCGAGGGGGTGGGCGGCGTGGCCGGGGCGATGGCGGCGGGCGTGGTCGCGCGGCGGCTCGGCGTGATGGGGGCGGTGACCGCGGGCGTCGTGGGGGTCGGGACGTCGCTGGCCGTGATGGGGACGGTCGCGGACGCGTGGGGCCTGGTGGCGGCGAACGTCGTCCAGGGCGCGGCGGTGACGTTGGCGAGCGTGGTGAACCGCAGCGCCCGGCAGGCGTGGATCCCGCGGCCGCTGATGGGACGGGTCACCACGACGATCCGGTCGATGGTCATCGCGGTGACGCCGATCGGCGCGGCGCTGGCGGGCGTCGCGAGCCGGGCGTCCGGGGACGACCCGCGTCCCGTGTTCGTCGCGGCCGGAGTCCTCGCGGCCGGGACGATCCTGATCGGCTGGGCGACCGTCCTGCGCCGCCTCCCGCCTCCTCCCTTCTGACCCGCGAAAACGCGAACGGCCCGGCCGCACGAGGCGGCCGGGCCGTTCACGCGAGAGGTCACTGCTTCCAGGTGAGGCGCAGGACGGCGTTGACGACGTAGACGGCCGCGAAGATCAGGGCCGGGGTCAGGGCCGCGGACGCGTAGAGCGCGAGGGCGGCGGTGCCGAACCAGGCCATCTCGAAGGCGCCGCGGGCGATGCCGTGCAGGGGGTAGGTGGCGTTGTCGCCGCCGCCCGCGGCGAACAGGCCCCACAGCGTCCCCATCACGACCGGGGCGCCGAGCCCGACGATGATCCGGACGGCCCAGTTCGAGCCGAGGGTGAAGCCCCAGTAGCCGACGGAGATCAGCACGCCGAGCTCCAGGAAGAACATCACGGCCATGTTGGCGCCCTTGGCGATGTCGAGCATTGCGGACCTCCGACGTCCGAGATGGTGCGTTTCTTCCTAACGAGAGCAATGCTCTCGCGAACGACGCTCACAGTCAAGAGCAGTGCTCTCGAATTCGCGCACGGAGCCACAAGAACAAGGCGCTGACGTCCGAAACAGCACGTCAGCGCCTTGAAGGAGAAGAGGTCAGCCGTTCAGCGGCGGAGGCAGGGCCACCTGGATCTGCGTGGTCGTGGCCGAGCGGACGAGGAGACCGCGGCCCGCGGGCCCGCCCAGCGAGGCGTTGCGCGGGAGGCGGAGGCCGAACAGGTCGCCGTCGTCGGGGGAGTCGACGGAGAGCAGGACGCCGGAGCGGGAGCGCCGGGCCTCGGCGAGGAAGCCGCGGTAGCCGCGGCCGAGGTCCTCGGTGGTGCCGCCGAGGACGAGGGCGTGCTCGCCGTCCCGGGCGGTGCGCAGGACGTCGCGGAGGCCGTCGTCCAGGTCGGACTCGTCGAGGAGTTCGGCGTCGTCCACGACCACGGCGTAGCGGTGCTCGTCGCCGATCGCCTCCTCCAGGTCGTCGGTCGTGGAGTTGGCGGTGAGCAGGCCGAGGACGCCCTGGCGCCCGGCGAGCATGCGCAGCGGGGAGCGGCGCGGCGTCACCAGGACGACCGGGACGAGCCCGCCCGCGACGGCCGGGTCCAGCAGCGACTCGACGATCGTGCGCAGCGTGGTCGAGCGGCCCGAGCGGGCCGGTCCCGCGACGACGAAGGCGGGGCCCTCGTTCAGCAGGTCGACGCCGGCCGGGGCGAGGGTGTCGCCGCCGACGCCGACCAGCGACCAGAGCGCGGACGGCGGCATGAGGTCCGGGTCGAGTTCCATCGCCTCCCGGTAGGTCACGCGCACCGGCAGCTCGTCCACGTGCAGCGGACGCCGGCCGCGCGGCAGGCGGCCGTAGCGGGTGGACGCGGCGCGCGCGATCTCCTGGAGGGCGGTGACCTGGGCCGTGCCGGACGGGTCGTCCGCGAGCAGTCCGATCTGCGACTCGCGCGGCGGGACGCCCGGCGCGACGACCTCCAGGGCGCGTCCCGGCGGCATGGACGCGGGGACCTGGCGTTCCTGCAGCCCGGCGTACCCGTAGTCGTTCGGGTCGGCCATCCGCAGCACCAGCCGCCGGTCGAAGACCGTGGAGACCTGGCCGGTCAGGCCCGTCCTGTCGCCGGTGAAGACGGCGCGCAGGCCGACCGCCGCGCCCTCGCGCAGCAGCCGCAGCGCCATGTCGATCAGGCGGCCGTAGTCATAGGTGTCGAACGCGCCGACGAACCCCTCCCAGCGGTCGAGCAGCAGCACCATCCAGGGCAGCCGGTCGGCGGCGGCGACGGTGGCGCGCTGCTCGGACAGGGACGCGAAGCCCGCCTCGGCGAGCAGCTGCTGCCGCCGCGACACCTCCGCGCCGAGCGCGGTCAGCAGCCGTTCGCAGCGGTCGAGCTGGTCGCGGGTGACGACCGCGCCGCAGTGCGGCAGTGACACCAGCGGCAGCAGCGCGCCCGCGCCGCAGTCGATCGCGTACAGGTGCGCGTCGAACGGGGAGCAGGCGGCGGCGAGCGACCCCGCGAACGTGCGCAGCGCCGTCGAGCGGCCGGACCGGGCCGTCCCCGCGAGGTACAGGTGGCCGCCCTTCACCAGGTCGGCGACCAGCGGCTCGCGCGACTGGACGGACGGCAGGTCGGTCACCCCGAACGGGATCGCCGGGACGTCCACGACCGAGCCCCCGGCGGCCGTGCGCGGCTCCAGCCGGACCCGCTCCGGGAGCGGGGTGAGCCAGGGCGACGGCTGCCGCGCGATCCCGGCGCGGCGCGCCGCGTCCTCGACCGCCCGGACGAGGACGGCCAGGTCGGTGACCGATTCGGCGGACGCGTCGTCCAGCGCCCCGCGTGGTCCGGGCAGCGGACGACCGAGGCCCTGCCAGCCGATCGTGTGAATGTCGGCGCGTCCGGCGGGGGCGCCCGGCGCGGGGCGACGGCCGCCGACGCGCGCGGTCTGCACCAGGCGCGGCTCGTCCACGCCGGACCGGACGTAGCAGCGGCCCGGCGTCGCCTTCCCGATCTGCGCCGCCTCGGGCGCGTCGATCACGTCGGTGGACTCGTCCGGGTCGGTGACGCGCAGCGCGATCCGCAGGTTGGTGTTCGCGCGGATGTCCGCCGTCACCACCCCGGCCGGACGCTGCGTCGCGAGGATCAGGTGGACGCCGAGGGACCGTCCCCGCCGTCCGATGTCCACGAGCCCGGCGACGAACTCGGGCAGCTCCGCGACCATCGCCGCGAACTCGTCGATGACCAGGACGAGGCGCGGCAGCCCGCCGCCGCCGTCGGCCTGGTAGTCGTCGATGTCCTTCGCGCCCGCGCCGAGCAGGATCTCCTCGCGGCGGCGCAGCTCCGCCGACAGCGATTCGAGGGCGCGCTCGGTGGCGTGCCCGTCCAGGTCGGTGACCATCCCGACGGTGTGCGGGAGGCGGGCGCAGTCGGAGAACGCCGCGCCGCCCTTGTAGTCGATCAGGACGAATGTCATCTCGTCCGGGCGGTTCGCGACGGCGAGCGACGCGATCAGCGACTGGAGCAGCTCGGACTTGCCCGCGCCGGTCGTCCCGGCGACGAGCCCGTGGGGGCCGTCGTAGCGCAGGTCGACCGAGAACGGGCCGTCCGCGCTGATCCCGATCGGGACGCGGGTGGCGCGGCCGTCCGTCCGCTGCCAGAAGCGCAGGACGGCGTCGGCGTCCGGTTCGGGCATCGCGAGCAGGTCGAGCAGGCGCGTGCTGACCGGGACGGCGTCCTCGGAGGCCTGCCGCGACACGTCCCGGACGGGCGCGATCGCGCGTCCGACCCGTTCGGCCCACGCCACCGGAACCCGGTCGGCCAGCACCGGGCCGATCGCGTCGAGCCCGTGCCCGCGCAGCCGGACGGTCGGGCCGTCTTCTTCCTCGAAGGCCGCCACGACGTTGCACTCTTCGGGGAGCAGCCGCTCCTCGTCGTCCAGGCAGATCGCGTGGATGCCGTACTCGGCGCCGCGCGCGAGCAGCATCGGCATGCCCGGCTGGCGGCGCAGCGCCCGCGCCCCGTCCAGGACGACGAGGATGTTGTACGGGATCGCCTCGGGCGGTTTGCCCTGCCCGAAGAAGCTCTGCGCGGCCTGCGCGGCCCGCCGCCGCTCGCTCACCCGGATCGCGAGCTCGGTAATACGGTGAGCGAGCGATTCCGGATCCGACCCGACCAGGGCCGTGCACTCCTCGCCCTCGCGCGGGCGCGTGTGCGGGAGCCACCGCACCCAGTTCCACTCCTCGCCCGCCTCGGCGTCCGCCGTGAGGACGACGATCGCCAGGTCACGCGGGCTGTGCAGGGCCGCGGCCTGCGCCACCAGCCAGCGCGCGAGCCCCCGCGTCGCGGCCCGCGGCCCGGTGATGCCGAGCACGCCGACGTCCGGCAGCGGCAGCGCGACCGGGACGAGCCGGGACATCGGGACCTCGGGCGCGGCGTCCCCGTCCGCGCCCAGGGCCCCGCCCGCGTCGGGGGCGAGGACGCGGCCCGCGCCGCTCGCCATGGGGTTCGCGCTGGTCGCGAGGCCGCCGCTGAGGCTGGAGGACGGGCGTCCCGGATGCGGTCCGTCGCTGCGGATCTCGATGAGCGAGGGCAGGTCGGCGAGGCCGAGGCGCAGGTGCAGCGCGTCCGGGTCGGTCATCCGCCGCTCCCAGAGGCGGCGGCGCGGACCGGTCGCGGTCAGCAGGATCTCGGCCGGGTCCGGGTCGGCCTCGCGGCGCTCGCGCTCGTCCTCGCGGCGCAGTTCGGCGAGGCGCGTCCCGAACGCGGCGCTCTGCGCCTCGTACTCGCGCAGCGACTTCTTGTACGACTTGCGCCCGTACATCCGGTCGCCGATCCACTCGCCGACCGTCATCACCGGCCACGCGAGCGCGAACAGCGCCCACCACCACTGGCCCATCCCGAACGCCATGACCAGGCCGAACGCCGAGAACAGCAGTGCGCCGAACAGCCGCAGCCGCTCCTTCGGATCACGCTCCGGACGCTTCGGGACGTCGATCCGCCGCTTCCGCACGGCGGGCTTGAGCCGCGGCGGACGGTTGAACGCGAGCCCGCCCTCGGCCAGCGGCTCCAGGTGCGTGTCCGGCTGCGCGCTGGCCGCCAGCATCAGGACGCTCGACCCCACGGCCAGGACGCTCCCGACCGGCCACACCTGCTTCGCTTCGAGGGGCGTCCCGGAAAGGACGGCGTGCCCGATCGTGTGCGCGGACGGCTCGACCTCCGCACCGTCCCGTCCGACCGTGACCCGCAGCGACACCTCCGGGACGGACGGGTCGTCCAGCGTGAGGTCGGCGCGCCCGCCGGACCCGACGGTGATCGTCCCGAACCCGAGCCGGTGCACCGGACCCGCCGACGGCCCGCCGACGACCCGCACCTCGACCAGCCCGGACGGCTCGGCGAGGTCCGTCGCCGCCGCCGTCCGGCGCTCGACGGCGACCACGGCGCCGTCCCGCAGCTCGCGGGCCGCCGGGGCCTGCGGATCGAGCATCCGGCCGTCCGCCCAGAGTCCGTCGCCGCCCGCCGTGAGCGCCCGCGCGACCCCGCCGACGGTGGCGCGGTCGTCCACGTCCGCCACGACGTCCCGGGGTCCCTCCTGGGTCAGCGCCGTGAACGAGATCCGCATCCCAGCCCCTCTGTCCTGCGCCATTGAACGTCGACCGCGACCTGTTCGCGCTCCGCGCGCCTGTGGGGCCACGCTCCGCGCGCCCGTGCAACATGTGCGCGCGCGTCGACCGGGCCTCACTTTAACGAGAAGGAAGGACGCGGTCCCGGCGGGCGCGGAGGTCGCCCGCCGATCGGCGGGATATCGACGGAATCCGGGCGACGTGCGCCGCCGATCCGGACGCGCCGTTCCCGCCACTCCGTCAAATTCGAACATATCGCCCTTATTGGGTGTCCGATTCGGTGGTGTCAGTGACGGGTGTGACCCAGGGTAAGCCGCGAAGTGGTCGGCGAAACGGCTGGTCACCTGCGCTTCATAGGTCACGTCCCGGGTACGTCCGGCCGAATCCGTTGACGGGGGCGCGTTCGTCCCGCGAGCATGGATCGCCCGACGATTCGGAGATCTCCACTTCCGAGATTCCGGCGGGCGTGAAAGGAGCACGTGGCTGCCCCCATGAAGAGCGACCAGCGGGCGACGAGCGGACGGGGCGGGCTCACGACGAGCCCGGCGGGCGGCGGACTCGGGTCCACAGGGCTCGGCACGGCGGGCGGCCAGCGGCTGCCGAGCGCGCCGCGCGAGCGCAGACCGGCGCTCGCGGCGCTGGCCGTGCTGCTCGTCCTGGGCGGCGCGCTGGCCAGCGCGTACCTGGTGATGGCGAGCGGGCAGCGGGTGTCGGCGATCCGGATCGCGCAGCCGGTCGCGGCCGGGCAGCGCATCCCGATGTCGGCCCTCCAGGAGGTCCAGGTCGGCGACACCGGCATCGAGTACATCGCCTGGTCCGAGCGCGCCAAGGTCGCCCAGACGTTCGCGGCGGTGCCGCTCGTGCGCGGCTCCCTCCTCACCAACTCGATGGTCAGCCGGACGAACGGCGCCGCGCAGGGACGCATGATCGTCGGCCTGTCGCTGAAGCCCGGACAGTTCCCGGCCAAGGGCCTGGAGTCCGGCAAGCACGTCAGCCTGTACGCGGTGAGCAGCGGAAACGGCGGAGCGGCGCGCGGAGGCACGGTCCTCGCCGCGGACGCGATCGTCATCGGCGTCTCGTCCGGAGGCAGCGGACGGCTCGGCAGCGACGGCCTCAGCCTGGACGTCGCCGTCCCGCCGGGCCAGGTCGCGGCGGTCACGCAGGCCGCCTCGGGCGGGCTCGTCGCGGTCGCGCTCATCCCGGACGGCACGCAGCCGCAGGCCGGCTCCGACGTCCCGCCGTCCCCGAGCGGGGACTCGCCGTCCGACGGCGCCGGCTCGCCGTCGGGGAACGCGCCGTCCGGGACGACACCGACGACCCACCCGTCGGAGCGCACCAAGAAGTCGCCCGGAACGGGCGGGGGCTGATCGTGGCTCTCATCGCGCTCGCCGCCGACAAGGGGTCCCCGGGCGTCACGACGGCCGCGGTGGCGCTCGGCGCGGTCTGGCCGCGCCCGGTGCTGGTGGCCGAGTGCGACCAGGCGGGCGGCGACCTGGTGTACCGGCTGCCCGCCGACCCCGCGACGTCCGGCGAGCCCGGCGCGTCCGGCGGGCCCACCATGCTGAACCCGTCCCGCGGCCTGCTCAGCCTCGCCGCGACCGCCCGCCGCGGCCTGCGCCCCGACCAGATCGCCGAGCACTGCCAGCGGCTCGTCGGCGGCCTGGACGTCCTGGTCGGCATCACCAGCGCCGAGCAGGCGCAGGGCATGACCTGGCTGTGGAGCCCGCTCGCGCGCGCCTTCCGCGGCCTCGGCGAGGTCGACGTCATCGCCGACTGCGGACGGCTCGGCGCGGGCAGCCCCCTGAACGAGCTGCTCCGCGAGGCCGACATGGTCGTCCTGCTCACCCGCGCCACCCTCGAACAAGTCGCCCACCTGCGGGAACGCGTCACCGCCCTGACCGGCGAGCTGCGCGGCGGACCGCCGATCGGCGTCGTCGTCCTCGCCGACCCGCGCGACTTCCGCGCGTCCGTCGCCGAGGTCGACCGCGTCCTCACCGGCACCCGGCAGCGGATGGAGGCGCGCGGCGGCGTCCCGTCCGCGCCCGTCTCCGTCCTCGGCGGCCTCGCGCTCGACCCGAAGGGCGCCGAGCTGCTGTCCGGCCAGTGGGGCGGACGCCTCGACCGCACCCTGCTCGTCCGCTCCGCCCGCGAGCTCGCGTCCACCCTGCTGACCAGGGTGAGCAGCAACCCCGCGGGGGCCGAGCCGATGCCCGCCGGGGGGCGGTACTGATGGACCACGCCCTGGTCAAGCGGCTGCGCCAGGAGGTCGGCGACCGGCTCGCGCAGCAGCGCCGGCTGGACGCCGCCAACGGCCTGCCGCCGATGTCCGGCGAGGACGAGCGGCAGTTCGCCCGCGCGCTGATCTCCCAGGTCCTGGAGGAGTTCGCGCGCGGCGAGATCACCTCCGGACGCCGTCCGCCGAACGCCGAGGAGGAGGAGGCGCTCGCGGCGGGCGTCCACGCGGCGCTGTTCGGCGTCGGCCGCCTCCAGCCGCTGCTCGAGGACCCCGAGATCGAGAACATCGACGTCAACGGCTGCGACCGCGTCTTCGTCGGCTACGCCGACGGACGCGAGGTCATGGGCGAGCCCGTCGCCGAGACCGACGAGGAGCTCGTCGAGCTCATCCAGATCCTCGCCGCCTACTCGGGCCTGTCGTCGCGTCCGTTCGACACCGCCAACCCCCAGCTCGACCTGCGCCTTCCCGACGGCTCGCGCCTGTCGGCCGTGATGGACGTGACCGTCCGGCCCGCGCTGTCGATCCGCCGCGCGCGGCTCGGCAAGGTGTTCCTGTCCGACCTCATCGGCAACGGGACGTTCACCCCCGAGGTCGGCCGGTTCCTGCGCGCGGCCGTCCTGGCCCGCAAGAACATCATGATCGCCGGGGCGACCAACGCCGGGAAGACGACCCTGCTGCGCGCCATCGCCAACGAGATCCCGACGCACGAGCGCCTCATCACCGTCGAGCGCGCCCTCGAACTCGGCCTGGACGCCTTCCCCGAGCTCCACCCGAACGCCGTCGCGTTCGAGCAGCGCCTGCCGAACTCCGAGGGCCAGGGCGCGATCACCATGGCCGAACTCGTCCGCCGCTCGCTGCGCATGAACCCGTCCCGAGTGATCGTCGGCGAGGTCCTCGGCGACGAGATCGTCACCATGTTGAACGCGATGTCGCAGGGCAACGACGGCTCCCTGTCGACGATCCACGCGAACTCGTCCATGGAGGTCTTCAACCGCATCGCGACCTACGCGATCCAGTCCGAGGAGCGCCTCCCGGTCGAGGCCACCCACATGCTCATCGCGGGCGCCATCGACTTCGTCGTCTTCATCGAGAAGCGCAACGACTACGCGACGGGCGGACGCCTGCGCCGGTACGTCGCGTCCATCCGCGAGGTCACCGGCGTCGACGGCCGCGTCCTGTCGTCGGAGGTCTTCGCCCTCGCCCCGGACGGCCAGGCCCAGCCCGCAGCCCCGATCGCCTGCGCCGCCGAACTCGCCGAGCACGGCTACGACCCCACCGCCGGAGGCTGGTGATGTTCGCCTCGGACGTCCTGCTGGCCATCGTCGCCGGCGCCATCGCCGGAGGCGGGCTGCTGCTGCTCGGCGTCGCGCTGCGCGGCCTTCCCGCTCGTCCCGGCCCGGTGAAACGCAGCCGCGCGGACATGCTCCGCACCCTCACCACCCGGACGGGCATCGCCGTGCTGAGCGCGGTCGCCGTCCTGGTCGTGACCCGCTGGGTCGTCGCCGCCGCGGGAACCGCCGCCCTCGTCCTCGCCTGGGACGGCCTGGCGGGCGGTGCCGCCGAGGAGCGCCGCGCGATGGCCCGCCTGGAGGCCCTCGCCGCCTGGACCGAGTCCCTCCGTGACACGATCGCGGGCGCCGTCGGCCTCGAACAGGCCATCCCCGCGTCCCTGCGCGCCGCCGGCCCCGCCCTGCAGCAGCCCCTCCGCGTCCTCGTGGACCGCCTGCACACCCGCGTCCCGATGCCCGAGGCCCTGCGCCGTTTCGCCGACGACCTGGACGACCCGTCCGCCGACCTGGTCGTCGCCGCCCTCATCCTGAACGCCAAGCTCCGCGGCCCCGGCCTCCGCGACATGCTCGGCGCCCTCTCCGCCTCCGCCCGCGCCGAACTCGACATGCGCCGCCGCGTCGAGGCCGACCGCCGCGCCACCCGCCGCAGCGTCCGCATCGTCGTGGGGGTCTCCGTCGGCACGGCGCTGGGGCTGGCGGTCTTCAACCACTCCTACGTGAAGCCCTATGACGGGTTCCTCGGGCAGCTCATCCTGGTGCTGATCATCGCCCTCTACGCGGGCGGCTTTCTGTGGCTCCGGCGCCTGGCCAGGTACCAGCTGCCCGACCGCTTCCTGAACTCGGCCGCGCAGACCACGCCGGGAGTGCCTCGTGAGAGGCCGTCGACGGTCTCGGACTGGAGCGGCGGCAAGCCGCGAGGCCGGCAGACGACGGACGCCGGAGGTGGTGGCGCGTGACCGGGGCCCTGCTCGCCGGAGCGGTGGTCGGCTTCGGCCTCTACCTGCTCTCCCGGGCGCTCTTCCCGTCCCGTCCGGGGCTCGCGTCCCGGCTCGCGGCGCTCGACTCCGCCCGGTTCGACGCGCAGGGAGCCCGGTCGGGACGCGTCTCCCCGACGACGGACCGCGTGGGCGCGCTGCGTGCGCGCCTGGGCAGGCAGCTCGTGCTGTGGTGCGACGCGCGCGGGTGGCAGTTGCGTTCCATCCGCGCCGACCTGGCCATCACACAACGCTCGCTGGAGGGCTTTCTCGCGTCGAAGGTCCTGCTGCCAACCGCCGCCATTGTGTTCACCCCCGTGGTGGTGGCGTACTTCGCGCTGCTGGGAGCGGGGGTCTCCTACGCCGTCCCGCTGTGGGTCTGCCTTCTCTTCGCGGCGGCGTTCTTCTTCTTCCCGGACATGCAGCTGAAGCAGGAGGCCGAGGCCCGGCGCCAGGACTTCCGCCACGTGGTGGGCGCCTTCCTGGACCTGGTCTCCATGAACCTCGCGGGGGGACGCGGCGTGCCCGAGGCTCTGATGGCCGCCGCCTCGGTGGGCGACGGCTGGACGATGCTCCGCATCCGGGACGCGCTGTCCAACGCCCGCATCACCGGCCAGACGCCGTGGGAGGCGCTGGGCGGTCTCGGCGACGAGATCGGGATCGCCGAGCTGCGCGACCTCGCCGGCGCGCTCACGCTCGTCGCCGACGACGGGGCGCAGATCCGCAAGTCCCTGACGGCGCGCGCGGCGTCCATGCGCAGCCGCGAACTGTCGGAGATCGAGGGCAGGGCCGGGGAACGCTCGCAGTCGATGCTGGTCGCCCAGCTGCTCTTCTGCGCCGCCTTCATGGTCTTCCTCATCTTCCCGGCGTTGATGCGCGTCGTCGTGTCTACGTGACCGTCCCGCCCGAAGGAGTGCACATGTTTCCGCTCAATCCCCTCGCCGACCCCCGCGTGGAGTACCTGCGGCTCATGCTCGCCGTCCGCGTCGACCGGTTGCGGTCGGGAGAGGACCGCGGTGTCGGGGCGTCCGCCATCGAGTGGGCGATCATCACCGCCCTGCTCGCCGCGATCGCCGCCGCGATCGGCATCGTCATCAAGACCCAGATCCACAAGGCGGCGGACAACATCAAGGTGGACACCCCGCAGGGGTGACGGCCCGATGTCGTCTGAGCCGCCCGCCCTGGAAGCCCACCGCGCCCGTCCCCGGCTCGTGGGCCGTGTCCGCCGGACGCGCCGGGCTGAGGGGGACAGGGGCGCGTCCGCCATGGAGTGGGCCATGCTCACCCCCATCCTGATCCTCGTCATGCTGCTGGTCGTCCAGTTCGCGATGGTCTTCTTCGCGCGGCAGGTCGCCCTCGCCGCCGCCCAGGCGGGAGCCCGGACGGCCCGGACCGATCCCGGCGGCGACTGGAACGGGTCGGCGGTGGAGCGGGCCACCGCCAACGTGGACCAGGTCGGCAGGAACCTGCTGAACCCGGTGACGGTGCAGGCCGGGCAGGAGGGCGACGAACGGTGGGTCGAGGTGCGGGGGACGGCCGTCCGGGTTATCCCGTTCATGACCTTCCACGTGGCGCAGCGCTCACGCGGCCCGATCGAGTGCTTCCGGCCGGACGTCGGCTCGGGCACCGCGTGCCAGGGCGGCACCCGATGAGGCCGTGGCGCCGGAACGACGACGGCTCCATGTCGCTGGAGATGGTCTTCGCCACGCCCGTCGTGGTCGCGTTCCTGCTGCTCCTCGCGGGAGCCGGGCGCATGGTGGACGCCAAGAGCCAGGTGGACGGCGCGGCCAGGGACGCCGCGCGCGCGGCCTCGACGGCGCGCGGAGCCGGCGAGGCCGAGCAGCTGGGGCTGCAGGCGGCCCAGGCCGACCTCCAGGGTCACCATTGGTGCGCGGGCGGGCCCCAGGTCACCACCGACACCTCCGCATGGGGCGCGGGAGGACGCGTCGGGGTCACCATCACCTGCCATGTCGACCTCTCGGACCTGGCCTTCATCGGCCTGCCGGGGACCAAGTCCATCACCGGCAAGGCCATCGCCCCCATCGACACCTACACCTACCGGGGCGAGGGCACGGCGAACGGACAGGGCGGGGCGAGCGAATGAGCCCTTCGAACCGCCCCCAGCCGACGGACCGGGGCCGCCGATTCGTCCGGTGGCGCCTGCCACGGGGGGAACGCGACCGCGGCACGATCACCCTCTACATCGTGCTGTTCACACCGATCGTCTTCATGCTGGCCGGGCTCCTGGTGGACGGCGGCCTGGCGATCCACGCCCGCCAGCACGCCGCCGACATGGCGGAGCAGGCGGCCCGCGCCGGAGCCAACCAGATCGACACCAACGCGCTCCGCGACGGCGGCAAGGTCCAGATCGACACCCAGACCGCGTGCGCGAGCGCGTACTCCCTCCTCGACGACTACAGCCAGCAGGTGGACGCGCGCAGCTGCGACCCGACGCAGGACGAGGTCCGCGTCTCCGTCGAGATCACCGTCCACCCGCAGCTGCTCGGCATCATCCCCGGCATGGGTTCGTTCCACATGAGGTCCCAGGCGTCCGCCCATCCGGTCACCGCCGACAACCCCCGCTGACCGGTCAGGACACCCGCGTCATCCAGACACCCGCCTGAGGGTGGCCGTTGACGATGTCACTGAACTGGGTGGTCCGGTGCCAGATGACGAAGGAACCGTCGTCCGGGACGTCCATGTTGATCTCGCCTTGGGACGTGACGCCGGGGAGGCCGACGGTCGAGGCGTCCGCCGCCCGGTAGACGTAGCCGTGCGTTCCGGGGGTGGTCGCTCCGAAGAGGAAGGCGTAGGCGCCGCCGTCCCGGCTCATCGCCTCCGGATAGATCCAGCCGAGGCCGTTCGCGTCCCCCATGACGGTGTTCGACTTCTGCGTCCGGGTGCCGTCGAGCCGCTTCCAGACGTCGCCGTAGTAGCCGATGGACGAGTACCGCGCCCCGATCGTGCTGCCGTCCTTGGAGAGGACCGGGTAGTTGAACCATTCGTCGGCGGTCCGGTCGATCGGGTCGGTGAGGTCGGTCGTGGATCCGCTCGTGGAGTCGTAGAGCATCATGTGGAGCTGTCCGCCCCCGGTGTCCTGGCCGTCGGACTCCGGATAGGCGATCCTCGTGCCGTCCCCGGACATGTCCAGGTAGCCCCAGGTGGCGCAGCCGGACCCGAGTGCGCACGTGTCGACCTGCTGCGCCGGATCGTCCAGATGCCTGCGCATGACCGTGTGGAGGAGCCTGTTGTCGCTCGAGAGAGCGCACCACGTGTAGGCCACGGTGCCGCCGTCGTCGCTGATGGCCAGGTCCGGATCGTCATGGCAGAACTGCGACTGCACGATGCGGGTGGTGTTGTGGACGAGGTCGGTGGCACGTATCTCGTAGTCCCCGCCTCCCGGCGGTCTCGCGATGTAGGCGACGACCGAGCCGTCCTTGTCGGCGGCGATCTCGCGCAGCACGTCCTCGGTGAAGGCATAGTCGTCGGCGGGGGCCGGGGTCACCCCGTCCGCCGCCCGTGACGCCACGATGGTCTCTCCTGTCGTCAGGTCGCGCCGAAGCAGGTACTTCGTCGTTCCGCCCGAGGTGAAGACGGACGCCGGAGCGAGGTTGCTGCCGTCGTAGGTGAAGAAGAACAGGTAGCGGCCGTCACGGGAAAGGGCGGTCTCGTTCTGGCCTGCCTGCCCGGTGCCGTCCGGCGCGCCGGAAGCGTCGACGGCCACGTCCGTCGCGGGCGGCTGGCCGTAGTAGGCGAAGACGTCGACCCAGAGGGTGACCGTCACGCTTCCGGTGTTCTTCACCGTGAACTGGCCGTTCTTACCCAGGCGTACCTGGGTGAAGCTCGCGTAGTAGTCGTTCGCGAGGTAGGACTGCGCGCCTCCCGCCGGAACACTGGCCTGGCCGTTCGGGTAGACACGGAGTTGCCCCGCGGCCGTGCTCTTCGCGGTCAGGTTCGCGCCGACGCCGGAGACGCCGGCGGAGGGGATCCCGCCCTTGCCGAGCGGGGCGATCGTGGAGGACGCGCCTGCCGCGATGTTCACCGCACTGACGATGCGGGTCGGAGTGACCGGAGTCGTCCGGGAGCCTTCGGCCAGAGCCTGGGGCGACACGTAGTAGCCCGACGAGTCCACGTAGAGCGTCGCGGCCTGGGCGCCGTCGTTGGAGACCGTCACCTTGCCGTCGGCCCCCACCGGGATCACGGCGTGGTTCGACAGAGGGGATGAGGGGCGGTAGTCCAGGTTCGCGCCCGAGGGCTGGGCGGCTCCGGAAGCGTAGGCGAAGAGGCGTCCCGAGCCGGTGCTCTTGGTGACGAGGGTCGCCGCGACGTGGGCGACGTTCGCGGTCGGGATGCCGCCCGTCCCGGCGACGGCGAAGGTGAGCGTGCCCTTGGCGGGGACGGTCAGGCCGGACACGATGCGGGCCGTGGGCAGCGGAACGTAGGTTGCCCCGGGTGTACCCGCCGTCGCCCTGGTGCAGCCGTGCACGTCGGCGTACACGGTGGCGGCGCCCGTGCCGGTGTTCTTGAGCTTGACCGAGCCGTCCGCGCCGACCTTCACCGTCAGCACCGTGTCGTCCCAGACGCCCTTGTGGAAGGGCGCGCCGGTCACGGCGGGGGCGGCGGTCAGCTCCGAAGGGTAGGGGACGACGCCGCCCGACCCCGCTGCGCCGCTGACCGCGAGGTTCAGCGTGACGGTGCCGAGTCCGGAGGCGGGCAGGTCTCCGACCCCGGCGACCTTGACGGTCTGCGTGGCGCCGGCCGCGAGGGAGGTCCCGTTGAGCAGCCGCACCCTCGTCCCGAAGTACTGCCCCGGCGCCGCGGCGAACCCGGCCGTGTACGGACGTGGGGCCGCCTGCGCCGACGCCCTGATTCCGAAACCTGTCAAGGCCATGGGCAGGACCGCGCACATCAGGAGGGCGAGTAGACGTCTCATCAGGAACTCCCGCATCGCGAGTGACCGATCGCTTCGATGATCAAACCCTTGACGTGAGGTCAGGACAAGCAGTGCGGGAGGCCGGAAACGGACGCCGGTCGAACTGGACGTCGCATTGCCGCCAGCGCCCCGTCCCGCCCGTCGCCCATGCTCGGAGCATGACGAACGAACCGGACGCCTGGGCCGTGATGCAGAAGTTCTACGAGGCTGAGGCCGCCTATGTGGCGGCGGGCGGCTACGGCAAGGCCGACTTCGCGCCCGTCGCCGCGTACCTGGACCCGGAGGTGGTGCTCTACCAGGCTCCCGGAATGCCTTTCAGTGGCACCGGTGAATGGCGGGGACACGCGGGGATGGAAGGCTTCATGGCGGCCTTCAGTGACGCCTGGGAATCGATGGAGTTCCTGGAGCAGGAGCACTGGGGCGACGCCGACACGGTCGTGGTGAGCAACCGCGTCCGCTTCCGCTCCAAAGCCACCGGACGCGGCGTCGAGACCCGGATCGTCCAGCTGGTCAAGGTCCGCGACGGCCGCATGCTCGAATGCAGCCCCTTCTACTGGAATCCGGTCGCGATCAGCGAGGCGTGCACTCCGTGACGTAGTCGCCTTATCAATTTATTACAAACGTAGACGCTCACTATGTGAGTGATGGCGTGATGTGGCCAGCGATGGTCGAATCCGCCTCTTGAAAAGAATGTCGAGGTGGCTGATGGTGACGTGAATCGGCGAATGCGGTGAAGTGATTCGATCTTCGCCGGCAAGGAAAGGGAGAGTGATGGGGCGAGGAATTCGTTTGGCGCGCCGAATAACGGCGGGTCTTGTCGGTGTCGGGAGCGTGGTCGGGCTCGCCGCCGTTCCCGCCGCGGCGGCGACGTGGACGGTCTCGGGCGGGCCGGGTGGTGCCGCACATGGAAGCACGAACTTCGTCGACACGACTTCCGGGGCGTCGATGTCGATCTGTGGCGACTCGGGCTTCACCAGCTCGTTCCCGAGTGGCACGAACCTTCCCGGGGCGGGGCTCGGGCAGGTGTCGTCGTGGGCCTTCCATGGCACGGGCGCCCCGGTCGGAGCGTGTGGGATGGGACCTACCGGAGGCACGTCGACGTCCCTGGCGACTGGACTGCCGTACCTGTTCAACGCGGCGAGCTACAACGCGCTCACGGCGACCACGACCGGGACGTTCACCGGCCTTCGGTTCACCGTCAAATTCCTCGACGGATGCTTGCTCCAGATCGGAGGCCCGGGCGGGACGACCGGGACCCTCAACTGGAGCCTTCATGGAAGTCAGCTCGCGTTCTCCGGTGGCAATCTCACCTTGAGTGCGAACTTCGCCTGCGACCCGCTCCTGTACAACTCCGGGGACTCCGTCAGCGCCAACGGGACCTACACGCTCACGGCGCCGCCGACGATCACCAGTCCGTGATCGGCCCAGGTCAACGGTCTCTCTGAGTAGTCGCTCGGCTACCTTGGGTTCATGGGGAGCGAGCGGGTCACGCCCGTGCCGTTGATGGAGATGATCACGGGGTTCTGGGTGTCGAGGACGCTGGCCACGGCCGTCGAGCTGGATCTGTTCACGCGGTTCGGCGTGGAGGGGTGCTCGGCGGCCGAGCTGGTGGACGGGCTCGGGATCGCCGAGCGGCCCGCGGAGATGCTGCTCACCGGGTGCGCGTCGCTCGGGCTGCTCGAGCTGCGGGACGGACGGTACGTCAACAGCGCGCTCGCGGCGGAGTTCCTCGTCCGCGGACGGCCGTACTACTTCGGCGGGTTCGTCGACATGCTCGACCGGCGGCTGTACGGGCCGTGGGGCGAACTCGAGCGGGCCATCCGGACGAACCGTCCGACCAGCTGGGATCCGGCTCAGGGGACGAGCATCTTCGACGGCTTCGACGCCCTGATGCTGGACACGTTCTGGGAGGCGATGCACTCGCTGTCGTCGTTCACCGCGCGAGTGGTGGGCGAGGTCGTCGACCTGTCGCGGGTGAAGCGGCTGCTGGACGTCGGCGGCGGCTCCGGCGCGTACGACATCGAGCTGTGCCGAAGGTATCCGGAGCTCACGGCGACCGTGTTCGACCTTCCGGAGGTGTCCGAGTTCGTCGAGGCGAAGGTCGAGGCGGCGGGGTTCGCGCAGCGCGTCGACGTCATGGGCGGGGACTTCCTCGGGGACGATCCGCTCCCGGACGGGCATGACGCGGCGCTGCTCTCGAACGTCCTGCACGACTGGAACGACGAGCACTGCCTGGACATCCTGCGGAAGGTCCACGCCGCGCTCCCGCCGGACGGCCTGCTCCTCGTCTGCGAGCTGTTCGTCGACGACGACAAGACCGGCCCCGCCTCGGCCGCGCTCATGAGCCTGAACATGCTGGTCGAGGCCGAGGGGCGCAACTACACCGCGGCCGAGGTCTCGGAATGGCTCACCGAGGTCGGCTTCGCGCCCGAGCCGGTCGTCCGGTTCGACGCGCCGGGGGCGAACGGAGTGATCGCCGCCCGGCGCCGCTGACGCGCCAGGGCTGACGCGCCGGACGCCGCAAGCACGCCAGACGATGCCGACGTGCCGGGCTGCGGCTCAGTCGGTCGGGGGCGTCCAGGCGGCGACGAGGGCGGCGAGGCCGGGGAAGCGGGCGTCGAGGTCGTCGGTGCGGACGTGGCTGCGCCGTTCCAGCCCGTACTGCCGCTGCCGGATCACCCCGGCCTCGCGCAGTGCGCGGAAGTGGTGGGTCAGGGACGACTTGGGACGGTCGAACCCGAACCAGCCACAGGTGTGGTCGAAGTCCTCGCGCTCCAGCAGCAGCCGCTGGACGATCTCCAGCCGCAGCGGATCGCTCAGCGCGCCGAGGACGGTCTCCAGGCGCAGATCGTCCACGTCCGGCTCGGGCAGCGGCTCGGGCGCGCCGTCCGGCACGGGGATCTCGCGGATGTCGAGCATCACACAACCTCCTTGTACGAGTTTGATCGTACTGCATGTTAAGTTCGAAAAAATTCGTACAAGGAGGACCCCCTCATGCTCCTGACCCGACCGGCCCGGCAACCCCGAACCGCCGCGACCGCCGCGACCGCCACGTCGCCCGCGACCGCCGCGACCGCCGCGACCGCCACGTCCGCCGAGGCCGCGGCCGTTCCGCCGGCGCGCTGGATGTGGCTCGCCGCCTGGCCCATCACGGCCGTGTTCGTGCTGTCGAACGCCGCGACCCCCCTCTACGTCCTCTGGCAGCACCGGATCGGGTTCTCGCGGGGCACCCTCACCGTGGTCTTCGCCTTCTACATCCTCGGGCTGCTCGGCACGCTGCCGGTGGCGGGCATCGCGTCCGACCGGCTCGGGCGCAAGCACGTCCTCCTGCCCGCGCTCGCCGCCGCGCTGGTCGCGTCCGGGCTGTTCGCGACCGCCTCGTCCGTGGTCGCGCTGATGGCCGCGCGCCTGCTCACGGGCATCGCCGTCGGCGCGGCGGTGTCCGCCGGGATGGCCGCCGTGACGGACGTGGCGGGTCCCTTCCGCCGCCACCGCGCCGCACTGCTCGCCTCGACCGCGATGGTGTTCGGCGCGGGTCTCGGGCCGCTGCTCTCGGGTCTGCTGTCCGAGGCCGGCCCCGCGTGGACGGTCTTCGCCGTCGAGGCCGTCCTCCTGCTCACCGCGATCGCCGTCGTTGTCCGCATGCCCATCGAACGCCCCGCCAAGGCGGCTCAGGGAGCGAGGTGGGTCCGGGTTCCGGGCGTCCCGCGGCCGAACCGGCGCGACCTCGCGATGGGGATCGCGGTGTTCGCGCCCGGCATCACCTCGACCTCGTTCGTCCTGTCGCTCGGGCCGTCGCTGCTCTCCGGGATGCTCGGCACCGACAACCGGATCGTCGCGGGCGCGACCGCCTTCGTGATGTTCTCCGCCGCGACCGGCGTGCAGTTCGCCGTGCGCGGCCTCGAGCGGACGAAGGTCCTGCTGATCGGGGCCGCGAGCACGCTCGCCGGCATGGCGATGCTCGTCGTGGCCGTCCAGACGAAGGAGATCGTGCCGCTGGTCGCGGCGGCCGTCCTCGCCGGGGCCGGGCAGGGGCTCGGGCAGCTCGGCGGCCTGTCGCTGCTGAACGCGAACGTGCCGCCGCAGCGTCTGGCCGAGGCCAACGCGGCGCTGAACGTCGGTGGCTACCTGCTCGCCGGGACGCTCCCGGTCGCCGCCGGGTACCTCAGCGACCCGCTCGGCCTCGCGACGGGGAGCACGCTGTTCGCGGCCGTCCTCGCGACCCTCGCGGTCATCGGCGCGGCCGTCGTCGCCGTCAGCTCACGCCGTCGCCGACCCTGACGGCCGGGCCGAGGACGCCGGTGACGATCGCGTTCGCGAGCGTGGCGGCGGTCTCGGCGGTCAGCCGATCGGACGGCCCGGTGAGCAGCCCGAACAGCGTGCTGCCGTAGAGGACGATCAGGTTCGCGACGTCGTCCGGCGAGGTGTCGAGGCCGAGCCGCCGGTGCAGCCCGACGGTCATCGTGACGGCCGCCTCGTGCATGCGGGTCAGGACCTCGCGCAGCGCCGGACGCCGGGTCGCCTCCAGCGTCAGTTCGTAGACCGCCAGGTAGCGGACGCGTTGCTCGGTCGCCGAGTACAGCAGGGACGCGCCGATGATGCCGACGAGCTCGGCGCGTCCGATCGGGGCCGTGACGAGCGATCCGGCTTCCATGTCCGCGCGGTGCAGGCCGGCGATCCGCTCCATGGCGGCGACGAGCAGCGCGTCCCGGCTGCGGAAGTAGTTGGACGCGGTGCCGGACGGCAGCCCCGCGCGTTCGTCGACGTTGCGGTGCGTGAGGCCGTGCACGCCCTCGCGGCCGAGCAGGTCGATCGCCGCGTCGGCCAGGGCGCGGCGGCGTTCGGTGTTCTGCGGGGCCATGCCGGGATTCTATCCAGGCCTATGGTCGTACAACGATCGTAGTGATAGGAAGGAGGTCATGAAGCTGATCGTGATCGGAGCGGGGGTCGGCGGGCTCGCCGCGGCCCGCGGACTGCGCGCGGCGGGCCACGAGGTCGAGGTGTACGAGCGGGCCCCGGCGCCGCGCACCGGCGGCGCGGCCGTCACCCTGTGGAGCAACGGGACCGGGATCCTGGACGAGCTCGGCGTCTCCCTGGACGGCGTCGGCGCGCCCATCGACGTGCTCGAACAGCGCACCGCGGACGGCCGCAGGACGACCCGCGTCGACGTCGCGCGCGCCGCGCGGCGCTTCGGCCGCCCGCACGTCTCCCTCCCGCGCCGCCGCCTGCTCGAACGCCTCGCCGACGGCCAGCCGGACCCGGTCTTCGGCAAGGCCGCCGTCCGGGTGTCCGGCGACGGGCGGCGCGTCGAGTTCGCCGACGGATCCACCGCGTCCGCCGACGCCGTGATCGGCGCGGACGGCCACCGGTCCGCCGTCCGCGACACGGTGTGGGGCGGCGACCCGACCGTCCCGTCCGGCTGGACGACCTGGCAGGGTCTCGCGCCGGTCCCCATCGGGGTCACGTCCGGACGCGAGGGCCTGGTGATCGTCGGACGTGAGGGCATGTGCGGCCTGATGCCCGCCGGGGAGGGCCTGCTCCAGTGGTGGTTCGACATCCGGGACGCGCCGTCCGAGCCGTCCACCGCCGAACTGCGCCGCCGCTTCGGCGACTGGGCCTCACCCGTTCCCGAGCTTCTGGACGCCGTGGCGGACGAGCCCGTCGATGCCTTCCCGCACCACCGGCAGCCCGTCCGGCGGTCCTGGGGCGCCGGTCACTGCACGCTCGTCGGCGACGCCGCGCACACCATGCCTCCCACCCAGGCCCAGGGCGCGAACCAGGCCCTCGAGGACGCCTGGGCGCTGACCGTCGCGCTCCGCGACGCGCACGGTGACGTCCCCGAGACCCTCCGCCGCTACGAACGGACGCGTTCGAAGCGCGCCAACCGCGCCGTGCGCGCCGCTGGTACCCAGCTCACCGACCGTCCCGGCTCCCTCCTGATGGGCAGGTTGACGCCGGACGGCCTGATGAGCCGCGCCTACACCCGCTGGCTCCTGACGATCAGCGACTATCTGCGAGCTGCCTGACCTCGGCCGACGCCGCGCCGGGCACCTCGCGCGCACGTCCCCGGAAGGCTTCCGGGAGGAGCATGGCCAGCCCGGCGACCGCGAGGACGGCGCCCACCCACAGCGGCGCGCGCAGCCCGTGCGCGTCGATCAGGGCTCCTCCGACGGCCGACCCGATGATGACGCCGCCCGTGATGAACGACGCGTGGACGGTGTTGACCAGCGGCCCGGTGTTCCCCGCGCGCTGGACGCGGGTCGCCATCGCCGGGTTCATCGTGACGCCGACCAGGCCGATGCCGAGCATGAACGCGACGGCCGCGACCGGGACGTCGGCGAGCAGCGCGAACCCGGTCAGGAAGCCGATGTTCAGCACCAGTCCCGCGACCTGGACGCTCATGGTGTGCCGGTCGGCGAGCCGTCCGACGACCATGTTCCCGACCACGGTCGCCGCGCCGTAGGCGATGAGCAGCAGCGGGACGGTCCCGGTCGAGAACCCGGCGACCTCGGTCAGGATCGGGTTGAAGTAGGAGAAGGCGGCGAAGGTCGCGCCGATGATGAACGTGCTGGTGACCAGCGCCAGCCACAGCCGCGGACGGCCGAACGCCGCGCGGTCGCCCTCGGTGGAGGCGCCGTCCGCCCGCTCCAGGTCGGGGAGGGCGAACCGGGTGACGGCGGCGACGAGCAGGGTGAGTGCGCTGATCGTCCAGAACGCGGCGCGCCAGCCGAACCGCTCCCCGACCAGCGTGGACAGCGGCATGCCCAGCAGCGTCCCGACCATCAGGCCGTTCAGGACGACCGCGACCGCCCGTCCGCGCCGCTCGGCCGGGACGAGCCGGACGGCGGTCGTGATCGACAGGCCGAAGAACACCTGCGACGCGACGCCCGTGATGATCCGCGCCGCGAGCATCACCGGGTAGGACGGCGCGAGCGCGGCCAGCACGTTCCCGGCCAGGAACACCGCGAACACCGAGAGCAGCGCGGAGCGCGGACGGAGCCGTCCGGCCACCAGCACCGCCGGGGGACCGCCGAGCGCCATCGCGGCGGCGAACGCGGTGATGAGGTAGCCGATGTTCGGGACCGTGGTGTGCAGCCCGCGCGCCATCTGGGGCATCAGCCCCGCGACGACGAACTCGCTGGTCACCATGGCGAAGACGCCGAGGGCGAGGAGATGGACTGCGCGTGGCATGGGGGAGGGCTCCATTCTGCATCGATCGGTGTAAAACGTGCGCATGCCAAAGCCGCGACCGGACAGGACATGGTTCAGGCTGCGCGGTTCAGGGGGCGAGCTTCAGGGCGTGAAGTTCAGAACGTGAGGGTGAGTGCGCGCGGTTCAGGGGGCGAGGGCGTCCAGTGCGGTGTCGGCGATGGCGGTCAGGGAGTCGAGGGGTGCGCCGCCCTGGCTGGAGACCCTGATCCCGGCGACGACCGCGTTCACGTAGCGGGCCAGGTCGGCCGGGTCGCGAGGGGACGTGATCGACCCGTCGCGCCGTCCGGTCTCGACCGCGGCGCGCAGGGACGCCAGGCGCCGTTCGGTGTCGCGGGCCAGGTGTGCGGCGATCTCGGGGTCGCGTCCGGCCAGTTCGACGGTCGTGTTCACCGTCATGCAGCCGACGCCGTGGCCGTCCCGGAAGGTCTCCCGCTCCTGCTCGACGATCACGTGCAGCAGGCGGCGGATCCGGTCGAGGGCCGGGACGCCCGGCTCGTCGAGGATCTCCAGCTGGCGCTCGGTCATCAGCTCCGTGTACCGGACCAGCGCGCGCCGGAACAGCTCGTGCTTGCTGGCGAAGGCGTTGTAGACGCTGCTGCGGTCGAGGCCGAGCGCCGTGCACAGGTCCCGGGTGGACGTGGCCTCGTAGCCGTTCTCCCAGAACAGCCGCATCGCGACGTCCAGGGCCCGGTCCTCGTCGAAGGTGCGCGGTCTCGCCATGGGACGTGACCCTACCCGTTTTGCATCGACTGGTGCAATATTGTCGTCGCGGGATCGTTGTCAGCGTGGGATTGCCAGTTCGGCGTGCCTGTCTACGATGGCCATGCGACCTCAGGACCCGTAGACATCCCGACTTCGAGGGGCGCCATGGCGACGAGACAGGCTGGCGGGCCGGGCCTCGGTCAGGGGCAGCGGCGGCCGACGCCACCGCGGCACCGGCGCGGCCCCGGCGACGTGCTCACCGGCATCGGGGCGCTGGTGGCGCTCGCGGCGCTGCTCATCGGCGTTCCGTACGCGCTGCTGACGCTGTTCGGGTCGCCCGTCCCGAGCCACGTCCCCGGGATGTCGGACCTCACCCAGCGGATCGGTCCGTCCGCCCTCCTCGCCATCCTCGTGGTGCTGGTCTGGCTCGCCTGGCTGCAGCTCGCCGCCTGCGTCGTGGTCGAGGTGTACGCGGGCGTCCGCGGCGTCGGCGTGCCCGCGCGCGTCCCGCTCGCCGGGGGGACGCAGTCGCTCGTCCACCGGCTCGTCGTCGCCGCGCTGCTGTTGTTCACCGCGACCAGCGCGATCATGCCCGCCTTCAGCGGCCGTGAGCTGGCGGCCAAGCCGCAGGTGACGACGCAGACCGAGCAGTACCACCGGCTGCCCGTCACCGCCGTCCCGGACCGTCCGGCCGCGCCCGCCACGACGAACGCGACCCCGGACCGCGAGGTCACCGAGACGCTCGCCGGGACCCCCGTCGAGAAGGCCGCCACCACCAAGATCTACCGCGTGAACCCGCCCGAGGGACGGCACCACGAGAGTCTCTGGGAGATCGCGGAGAAGTGCCTCGGCCAGGGCCGCCGCTACAACGAGATCTTCGATCTGAACAAGGACCACGTCCAGCCGGACGGCAGCCGCCTGCACACCGCCGGGCTGATCCGTCCCGGCTGGATCCTCGAGATGCCCGCCGACGCCAAGGGCGCGCAGGTCGTCCCCGTCCACCAGCTCCACGACTACTTCCGGCACGGCCACCCCGTCCCGCACGAACAGCCCAAGCCGGACGTCCCGAAGCCGCCCGCCAAGACCCCGCCGCCCTCGACCAACCCCGCGCCCGCGCCGAGCCAGTCCCCGAGCAAACCGGCGCCTGCGCCCAGCCAGACGCCGACCCAACCGGCCCCTGCGCCCAGTCAATCCGCGCCCGCGCCGAGTCACTCCGCACCGGCCCCCGTGCCCGCTCCGTCCAAGCCCACGCCTTCCAAGCCCGCCCCCGCGCCGTCGCAGCACACGCCCGCGCCGACGCGACCCGTGCCCGCGCCGAGCCACCAGACGCCGGGCCAGCCCGCACCCGCGCCCAGCCATCAGCTGCCGAGCCACCAGCCCGCGCCGGCCCCCGCGCCCTCGCACAGCGAGTCGGCTCCGGCGAAGGTGCCGCCCGCGCACCAGCAGACGCCGACCGAGGCCCCGGGGAAGCTGTCCCCGAGCGGCGAGGGGACGGCCGACGGCCACCACAGCCCCAAGGCCGGGGCGAACGTCCAGGACGAGGGACGGCACGAGAACGGCGTCCCGACCAGCCGGAACGTCTCCTGGCCGCAGGGCGTCGCCGCCGCGTCGCTGCTGGCCGCCGGGCTGCTCAGCGCGCTCGGCCGCCGCCGCCGGACGCAGATGTGGCACCGCGCGTTCGGGCAGATGATCGTCCGGCCGGAGGGGGAGGCCGCGGTCGCCGAGCAGGCGCTCCGCGTCGGCGCGGACGACCAGGGCACACGGCTCCTCGACCTCGGCCTGCGGATGCTGTCCCGGGCGCTCGCCGCCGCCGACCGCGCGCTGCCGACCGTCTACGCCGTCCACCTGGGCTCCGAGAGCATGGACCTGTGGATCGCGCCCGCCGATCCGGAGCCGCCCGCGCCGTGGCACGCCTTCGACGGCGGCCAGGTGTGGCGGCTGCGCGCCGCGGACGTCTCGGAGGACGGCCTCGCGGACGTCCTCGCGCCCTACCCCGGCCTGGTGTCGCTCGGCACGAACGAGACCGGCCGCATCCTCGTCGACCTGGAGGCCGCGCACGGCCTCATCGCGATCCGCGGCGACGACGCGAACCGCCGCGCCGCGCTCGCCGCGCTGGCACTGGAACTGGCCACCAACCGCTGGTCCGACCACATGCGGATCACGCTGGTCGGGTTCGGGCAGGAGCTCGCCGAGGGCCTCGCGGACGTCGCGCCGGACCGGGTCCGCGCCGTCCCGACGCTGGTCGAGGCGCTGCCCGAGCTGGAGGCGCGCAGCGCGGAGGTGCGGCAGGCGCTCGCCGCGTCCGGCGTCGGCTCGGTCCTCACCGGACGCGCGAAGGGCGTGTTCGGCGAGGCGTGGATGCCGCACTACCTGATCATGTCGGACGCCCCCACCGAGCAGGAGGCCGACCGCCTGGTCGCGCTCGCCCGCACCGGCACCCGGATGGCCGCCGGATACCTCGTCGCCGGCGACGTCCAGGGCGCGACCTGGACCTGGGACGTGGACGCCGCCGGACGCCTGCAGGCCGGCGTCCTCGGCTTCGAGGTGGACGCGCAGCTCGTCCCCGAGGAGCAGTACCGGGGCGTGTTCGAACTGTTCCGCACGGCCTCCGACCTGCGGTCCGTCCCGATGCCCGAGCCGACGGCCGAGGACGCCGCCGAACCGCCGCTCGAAGGCCGCTCGGCCGTCGACATCCGGCTGCTCGGCCGCATCGAGGTGGACGCGCCGGGCCCGATGGACGACGAGCGCCGCGACCTGTGCACCGAGGTCCTGGTCTACCTCGCGACGCACCCGAACGGCGTCCACCCGACCGTCCTCGGCGGCGCCGTCTGGCCGCGCGGGGTGAGCCAGGCCGTCCGGGACGCCAGCATCGCCCGCGTCTCCGACTGGGTCGGACGCGACGCGCGCGGCCGCCCGAACCTGTACCACGACGACAGCGGGCGGATCCGGCTCGGCTCGGAGGTCCGCGTCGACTGGTCGGTGTTCCGCTGGCTGATCTGGCGCTCGGCCGCCGAGCCGTCGTCCGAGACCGCCTACATGTCGTACGCGCTCGACCTCGTCCGCGGGCCGCTCCTGGCCGACCGCCCGCGCGGGCGTTACGGCTGGCTCGCCACCGAACCGCTCGAGTTCGAGGCCGGGGCCCGCATCGTGGACGTCGCGCACCGGCTGACCGTCCTGCGCCTGGACGGCGGCGACGTGCGCGGCGCCCTCGGCGCGTCCCGCGCGGGACTCCGCCACGCGCCCCGCGACGAGGGCCTCTGGCGCGACCTGCTCCGCGCCACCAAGGCCTCCGGCGACGACGAGGCCGTCCGGGCCGTCGTCGACGAACTCCACGCCCACGCGGGCTACGACCCCCTCCAGCCCGAGACCGAAGCCCTCCTCGAGGAACTCGTCCCGCACTGGCGGCCCGTCCCCACCCGCTGACCACCCCGGACGGACGTCTCCGCCGCGCGGGGGAGACGAGGGATCGCCGACGTCGGCGATGTGCGGGAGGGGGTGCGCGGACGAGCATTGAGGGCATGAAGAACACACGCTTCGCGCTCGTCGCCGCTCCCGCGCTGATCTCGGTCTACGGCATCGTCCGGCTGCTGGACGGCTTGAACGGGAACCGTGGACCCGGCCCGCTCTGGGTGCTCGGGCACCTCGCCTTCCTCGTCTCGCTCGTCCTGTTCGTCCCGATCCTGCTGACGCTGCGACGGGCCGCGACCGGCGGACGCGGCACGGCGAGCCGGGTCGTCGCGACCGTCGCGACCGTCCTCGGGCTCGGGGGCGCGGTGGCGGCGATGGCGCAGATCGCCATCGACATCTGGGTGGGGGCCACGGCCGCCGACAGTGCCGAGATGGCGCGGATGTTCGACGACGTCAAGTCCGTGCCGGGCGTCCCGGCCATCGTGTACGGACCGGGGCCCGCGCTGTTCTACCTGGGCCTTCTCGCGCTGCTGGTCGGCTGCGCGGTCGCCCGCTCGATCCCCGCGTGGACGCCCGTCCTCGCGTTCGCGGGCATCGTCGCGTCGCTCGCGTCCCTGGACCTGCTGCCGGTGACCGGCGTGCTCATGCTCGCCCCGCTGCTGCCGCTGTGGCGCGCGGGCGCCCAGAAGGACGCCGCGATGCTCCCGACGCGCCACCAGGCATGACAGGATGCGCCATGTGTCCGAAATGCCGGTTGTCGTGCGGCTCCGCCGCTGGTCCGGGACGTGGGCGTCGGACGCCGTCCTCGCCGCCGCGATCCTCCTCGCACAGCTCTGGCCGCTGCTGAGCATCTCGCGCCCCGGCGGCGGCCACTGGCCGTGGTGGGGGTACGCCGCCGTCACCGCGTCGGTGCTGCCGCTGGCGTTCCGCCGCCTCGCGCCGGTGCCCGTCCTCATCCTGACGGTCGGGTTCGGCACGTCCTACGACCTGGTGTCGCCGCTGGCCTGGCAGCCCATCTGGTACGGCCCGATCCTCGCCTACTACACGCTCGCGACCCACTCCGGCCGGACGGCGCGGATCGGCGTCATCACGACGCAGCTCGTGCTGACGGCGGTGCTCCGTCCGTCCCCGGACACGCTGTTCCGCGCCGTCTTCATGTGCATCACCGCCTACGCGGTCGGCCGCGCCGTCGCCCTCGGGCGAGCCCACGCGGCCGCCCTGGAGGACCGCGCCGCCCGCGCCGAGAACGAACGCCGCCTGGAAGCCGCCCGAGCCGAAGCCGAATCCGAGCGGGCGACCGCCGAGGCGGAACGCGCGGCGGCTGAGTCGAGGCGGGCGACGGCGGAGGCCGAGCGCGCGGTCGCCGAGGCGGAGCGGGCCGCGGCGGCGGAGCGGGCGCGGATCGCGCGCGACATGCACGACATCCTGGCGCACGCGGTCAGCCTCATGATCGTCCAGGCCGAGTCGGGGCCGCTGCTCATGGCGTCCGACCCGGAACGCGCGTCGGCGGCGTTCGACGCGGTCGCCGAGGCCGGACGGGACGCGATGACGCAGCTCCGGCGCGTCCTCGTGCTGCTCAAGGACGGCGAGGACGCCTCCCGCGCCCCGCAGCCCACCCTCGCCGACCTGCCCGAACTCGCCGGACGCGTCGCCGGGGCCGGGCTCGCCGTCGAGCACCAGGTGATCGGCGAGCCGCGCCCGCTCCCGCCGGACGTCGAGCTGGCCGCCTACCGGATCGCGCAGGAGGCCCTCACCAACACCGTCAAGCACGCCGGAGCGGAGCACGTCGAACTGACGCTGCGCTGGCACGCCGACGCCCTCGAACTGACCGTCCGCGACGACGGACGGGGTGCCGCCGCAGTCGCACGTCCCGGCGCACGGACGCTGCCGTCCGGCGGCAACGGCCTGATCGGTATCCGGGAGCGCGCGGCGGCCTGCGGCGGGACGGCCGAGACGGGCCCGCGCGACGACGGCCGCCCCGGCTTCACCGTCCACGCCGTCCTCCCGCTGCCTCTCGTTCCGACCACCCCCGCGCTGACCTCGGTGTCCTCCACGGCCACCCCGGTGGACGGGCCGGCGGCGGTGTCCGCGAAGATCTCCGCATGACGCTGCGCGTGGTGGTCGCCGACGACCAGGAACTCGTCCGGGCCGGGTTCGCGCTGATCCTCTCGACCCAGCCGGACATCGAGGTGGTCGCCGAGGCCGGGGACGGGTTCCAGGCGGTCGCGGCCGTCCGCGAGCACGCCCCGGACGTGGCACTGCTCGACATCCGGATGCCCGGCATGGACGGCATCGAGGCGGCCCGCACGGTCTGCGCCGAGTCGGACTGCCGGGTCGTCATGCTCACCACGTTCGACCAGGACGACTACGTGTTCGCCGCGCTGCGCGCCGGGGCCAGCGGGTTCCTGCTCAAGGACGTCCGCCGCGACGATCTCGTGCACGCCGTCCGGGTGGTCGCGGCGGGCGAGTCGCTGCTCGCGCCGTCGGTGACCCGGAGGCTGATCTCCGAGTTCACCTCCGGCGCGGTCGTCCGCGCGCCGTCCGACGACCGGCTGGCCGTCCTGACGGCGCGCGAGCGCGAGACCCTGCGGCTGCTCGGACGCGGCCTGTCCAACCCGGAGCTCGCGGCGGCCCTCGTGGTCAGCGAGCACACCGTGAAGACCCACGTCAGCAACGTGCTGAGCAAGCTCGGCCTGCGCGACCGCGTGCAGGCCGTGATCGCCGCCTACGAGACGGGCCTCGCCGTCCCCGGCGACGGCTCCTAGTCTTCGCCGCCCGCGGGAACGACCTTCTCGCCGCCCGCGGGGGCGGCGTTCTCGCCACTGGTGGCGGCGACGTGCTCGCCCTTGGCGGGGACGACCAGCGCCCACGACTTGACCGACCCGTGCCCGCCGTCCCACGGCAGGTGGTCGGCGATGTGCGCCATGGACGCGCTCGCGTCGTCGTTCAGCACCGTGACCTCGGTGACCGGGCCGTCCGGCATGTTGCCGCAGAACGTGTACGCCCAGATCGGACGGTCCGGGTACGCGTAGCCGTCGAGCAGCGTGTGGACGGCGCGCATCGTCGGCGGAAGCTCGGCGGCCGTCTCCCGGACGGCGTCGGTCATCCCGCCGAAGTCGCGCATCGCGAGCGGGCCGAAGTAGACGTCCGCGGTCTGCGTGCCGTTGCTCATCGCGTACGGGTGCACGTGGCCGGTCAGGTCGCTGCCGGGGACGTACGCGGCGGCGAACACCGGGAACACGTTGTGCAGCCAGCCGTCGAGCGCGTCCATGGCCGGGGACCGGTCGCCGCCGCCGATCCCGACGGCCTGGTCCCACGCGGCGACGCCGCCCCACTCGGGCATGACCACGCCGATCGGGACCCGGACGACCATCCCGTTCGACTGGAGGTCGGGCGCGCCCACGACCACGCGGAGCCCGTGCTCGGGCAGGTCGACCGCGTCGCCGTCGTGCTCCGCCGCGATGTGGTGCCCCTCGGCCAGCAGCCTCGCCAGAAGTCCCGCCAGACCCGTCGCGCTGATCTCGCTCATGATCGTCAACGTACCCGCGCGCAACGCCGCACGGCATCCCGGGTCGTTGCGTTTCCGCTCAGCGGTAGATGCCGGGCCCGCCGAGCGCGCGACGTCCGGGCTGCGGGAACGGGAGCGGCGCCGCCGGATGTCCGCCGAGGCGCACGGTCCGGTCCGCGGCACCGGTGCGTGTGTCGAGCGCGATGAGCATCCCGGCGGACGGGCGGGTCAGCCACAGCGTCCGCCCGTCGACCGACACCCCGCCCGCCGCGAGCGCGCCGTCCCCGGGGACCCGCCAGTGCGCCGCGACCCGCCGCGACGCCACGTCCAGCACGGTCACCTCGGACGGCCCGACCACGTACAGCGACCGCGCGTCGCGGCTCAGCACCAGCGCGGACGCTCCCGGCGACGTCCGGACGAACCGGGCGTTCCGGAAGTCGCGCGCGTCCAGCAGCCGGACGCCGCCCGAGCCCGCGTCGGCGACGGCGAACTGCGAGCCGTCCGGAAGCAGCCGGACCCCGGACGGCCGCGACCCCGCGGGGAGCGCGCGCGTCGCCTCGACCACCCCGCGCCGCGGATCCAGCAGGACGAGCCGCCGCGCCGCCGCGCACGACACGGCCAGCGACGACGCGTCGGCAGAGAAGTCCGCCGAACTCCCCGCGCAGGGCAGCGGGATCGTCGTCCACCCGCCCGACGCCGCCGACCTGACGTCCACCTGCCGGCCCCGCGCGGAAACCACCAGCGCCGCCTGCGTGTCGTCCGGCGCGAAGTACAACGTCCCCGGCTCGGGCAGCCGCCGCGTGAACGCCCGGACCTCGGCGTCCGCGTCCGCCCCCAGGAGCATGGGCGCCGCCGTGGCCGCACCGCTAGTGCCCGTGCCCAGGAGCAGGGGAGTCGCGCCGCGCATGCCTTCGCCCATGTGCGTGCCCAAGAGCACGGGTGTCGCGCCGCTCATGCCTTCGCCGGTGCCGCTCGTGCGCGTGCTCAGGAGCACGGGTGTCGCGCCGCGCATGCCTCCGCTGGTGCCGCGGGTGGACGAGCTCAGCAGGGGGCTGAGCACGCCGTCGTCCGAACGGCCGCCGCTCGGGCCCGTCCCGCCTGAGCCGGGGTCGCGCCAGGTCGGACGCGGGCGTGTGCTGTTCGGGGTGCGGGTGTCGGCGCCCTGGCGCGTGACGCGCGGGCGCACGGTGTTCAGGCTCGGGCTCGGGCTCGTCCCGCGCTTGCCGGAGTCCGGCCGGGGGCCGATCGTGCGTCCGCTCGTCCCGCTGCGTGTGCTGTGCGGACGCGTGGCGGGGACACGCCGGGGCCCGCTCGTCACATCCGGGGCGGGTGTTCTCGCCGTCTTCGGTTTCGTCGCCGGAGACGTGGACGCGGTGGGCGAGGGGCCGGCCGTCGGCAGGGGCGGGACGCCGCCGGGGCGCTCGATCTCCGGCGGCAGCGAGACGACCGCGCCGTGCGTCGTGTCGTTCAGCCAGAGTTCCCGCAGGTCGGGGGCCGCGGTCAGCTGGACGGGCCCGCGCGGCGTCGCCCGCAGCGACCCGACCGGACGCAGCGTCTGAGCGTCCAGGACGGTGACCCCGCCGGTGAGCGAGTCCGGGACGTACACGCGCTGCGGCAGGTGGCGCAGGGATTCGGCCAGCGAGGACGGACCGGTCGTCCCGGCGTACACGCCCGCCGCGTCCTGCCCCGGCCCGTCCGGAAGGCCGGCGCCCGGCGGCGTCGAGACGAAGGGGGCGGGCGCGCCGAGCGCGATGACCGGGGCGCCGGACGGCCCGTGCCCGGGACGGTAGAACGTGACCGGTGAGCGGCATCCCGCGCTCAGGAGCGCCACCGACGCCAGCAGCGCCGTCGCCCTCCGCAGGGACGCGGCGGACGGAACGGGCGCGGGGTCCGCGGTGGACGCGGAGCGCGACGGCATGGTCACGGGCGGGACACTACCGTGAGGGCACGCACGGTGTCCGAATAATCACGGGCCGGGGCTCAGTCGGAGGTGCCGATGCCGATGCCGAACTCGCGGTACACCCGCTCCCAGAAGCCGTCCCGCAGCCAGGTGCGGGCCTCCTGGTAGGGGCGCAGCGACCCGCCGAGCTCCTTCTCCGCCTCGATCAGCAGCTCCTTGTCGATGACCGGCGGCAGGATCGGGCCGGGCAGCAGGTCCCGGATGTTGTCCCGGCCCCGCTCGAAGATCCACTTCTGGGCGACGTGCTCGCCGATCTCCAGCATGTGCGCGCGGTCCGGGCCGAGCTTGCCCTCCGACAGGGACGCGGCGGCGGCGTTCAGCGCGGCGGCGACCGTGGCGGGCGTGGCCGCCGGGGCGACGTGGTTGCCGCGTCCGGCGGGCGCGGACGGCTCGCCCGCCGGAGCCGGGGCCCCGGGCGCGGGACGCACCGACGGCACCCGTCCGGCGAACACCTGCGACGGCGACGGCACGACGGGCTTCCCGGGGGCGGGCGCGGTCTCCACGACCGTGACGGCGGGGACCGGCAGCACCTTGGCCTTGGTGAAGTACGGGCGCAGGAAGTCGGCGGGCAGCACCTCGACCGTGTCGGACTCCCAGACCAGCCATTCGGCCTGGTTGGAGCCGTGGGTCGGCTCCACGCCCCACAGGTGCACGCGGACGCCGTAGCGCTGCGCCGCCTCCACCGCGGGCAGCATGTCCTCGTCGCCCGCGAGCAGCACCGCGTCGGTGATGGCGCGGTGCCGGGCGAGGGCCTCGAGGTCGGCGCGGAGCTGCGCGTCCACGCCCTTCTGCTGGCCCTGCGCGTTCAGGTTGCCGAGCCGTAGCTTGACCAGCGGCAGGTTGGCGATGACCCGCTGGTCGACGGTCGGCTGCCGCTTGGGCGCGGCGTCGAACCAGTACAGCCGGAGCAGCTCACCGACCAGCTGGTCGTCGGCGCGGTCGGTCAGGGCCTGGATCAGCTTCTCGGCGGCGACGCGGTACTCGCGCCGCGAACCGCAGCCGAGCAGCAGCGCCCCGGAGGCCGCGTAGAGGTACCCCGCGTCGACGAAGATCGCGTATCGCGCGGGCTGAGGAACGAACTCCGAGGTGGCCATCGTCACACACCTTATTCGTGCACCCCCCGCTCCTGCGGGTGAACGACGGTTACGTGTCGCGCCGGAACAATGCCCTCCAACCTCCCGAGATCACCCCATCCGAGGGCGTGTTCCGGCTCCGGATCCGGGTCACGGCAGGGCGCTCGCACGCCAGGCCCCAGGGCCCGGACGGGGCGGAGGCGGGGTGCGCGTGAGGCGGGAGCGGTCGGCCCAGTGCGAGACCGGGCCGCCGGGCGCGTCGTCCCGCGCGGCCGCGGCCGCCTGGGCGCGCGCCGTCAGCACCGCGACCAGCGCGGCGACCTCCTCGGCGGACGGGTCGCCGCGCACGATCCGCAAGAACGCCCCGCCCTCGTTCTGGCCGTCGTCCATGAACGCCCTCCTTCGGAACGCCTGAGAGTCGGATGCCCGTGAACAGGGCACCCGAAAACCGCACGATCAGTGCGGTTAGCTCAGAGCGGGATGTTGCCGTGCTTCTTCGGCGGCAGCGTGCGGCGCTTCTCGCGCAGCGAGCGCAGCGCCCGGACGACCTGCCCGCGCGTCTCGGACGGCTTGATGACCGCGTCGACGTAGCCGCGTTCGGCCGCGATGTACGGGTTGGCGAGGGTGTCCTCGTACTCGGTGACCAGCTCGGCGCGGCGCGCGTCCGGGTCGTCCGAGGCGGCCAGCTCGCGCCGGTACAGGATGTTCACCGCGCCCTGCGCGCCCATGACGGCGATCTGCGCGGTCGGCCAGGCGAGGTTCACGTCCGCGCCGAGGTGCTTGGACCCCATGACGTCGTACGCGCCGCCGTACGCCTTCCGCGTGATGACCGTGACCAGCGGGACCGTCGCCTCGGCGTAGGCGTAGAGCAGCTTGGCGCCGCGCCGGATGATGCCGTTCCACTCCTGGTCGGTGCCCGGCAGGAAGCCAGGGACGTCCACGAAGGTCAGCACGGGGACGTTGAACGCGTCGCAGGTCCGGACGAACCGGGCGGCCTTCTCCGAGGCGTCGATGTCGAGCGTCCCGGCGAACTGCATCGGCTGGTTGGCGACGACGCCGACCGGACGGCCCTCGACCCGGCCGAACCCGACGATCATGTTCGGCGCGAACAGCTGCTGGACCTCGAGGAACTCCCCGTCGTCCAGGACGTTCTCGAGCACGCGGTGCATGTCGTAGGGCTGGTTCGGGGAGTCCGGGATGAGGGTGTCGAGCTCGTCGTCCACCTCGTCCGGGTCGACCGGGACGTCGTAGGCGGGCGCCTCGGACAGGTTGTTGGACGGCAGGTACGCCAGCAGCGCCTTCACGTACTCCAGGGCGTCGTTCTCGTCGGACGCCTGGTAGTGCGCGACGCCCGACTTGGTGTTGTGCGTGTGCGCGCCGCCGAGCTCCTCGAACGTCACCTCCTCGCCCGTGACCGTCTTGATGACGTCCGGGCCGGTGATGAACATGTGCGAGGTCTGGTCCGCCATGATCACGAAGTCGGTGAGCGCGGGGGAGTACACCGCGCCGCCCGCGCACGGGCCGAGCACGACCGAGATCTGCGGGATCACGCCGGAGGCGTGCACGTTCCGCTTGAAGATCTCGGCGTACAGGCCGAGCGCGACCACGCCCTCCTGGATGCGCGCGCCGCCGGAGTCGTTGACGCCGATCACCGGGCAGCCGGTCTTCAGCGCGTGGTCCATGACCTTGGTGATCTTCTCGCCGAAGACCTCGCCGAGCGAGCCGCCCATGACGGTGAAGTCCTGGCTGAACACCGCGACCGGACGGCCGTCGACCGTGCCGTGCCCGGTGACCACGCCGTCCCCGTAGGGCCGCCGGGCCTCCAGCCCGAACTGGGTGGAGCGGTGCCGGGCATAGGTGTCGAACTCGACGAACGAACCGGGGTCGAGCAGCGCGTCGATCCGCTCCCGCGCGGTCATCTTGCCCTTGGCGTGCTGCTTCTCGACCGCGGCCGCGGACGCCGCGTGCACCGCCTCGAAGCGTCGCCGTTCCAGGTCCGCGATCTTGCCCGCCGTCGTGTGGATGTCGATGTCTTCCACCGCGGGCTCAGGAGCTTCCATCGCCATGCGGTGAAGCGTAACCGGCCGCTGACCCCCTCCCGGCGGCCGGGGGCCGGTTCCCGGCTCCGGCCGTCCGGCGCCCGGGGTCCGGCTCCCATGTCCGGTGGTCGACGATCGTCCGGCGGGCGGGGGCCGGTTCGGCGTCCGGCGGATGAAGTGCGTGGTCACGCGCGTGCTTCGCGCGCGCGTAGAGGGGGGCGCGGTGCTCAGGGCGTTCAGGGCCGCTCACTACTGTGGGCCCGTGGCTGACATGACGCGTGAAACGCTCCGGCATGACCTCCCCGACGCGCTGCGCCGGGACGTCCGGTTGCTCGGTGCCATGCTCGGGGACGGGCTCGTCGAGTACGGCGGGCCCGACCTGCTCTCCGACGTCGAGCGGCTGCGGCACGCCGTGATCGCCGCCCGGCGCGGCGAGGGCGGCGCGGACGAGCCCGCCGCGATCGTGGACGGCTGGTCGCTGGAGCGCGCCGGGCAGGTCGCCCGCGCGTTCACCGTGTACTTCCACCTCACCAACCTCGCCGAGGAGCACCACCGGATCCGGACGCTGCGCCAGCGGGACGCCCGGGGCCGCACGGTGCCCGGCTCGGTGGCCGCGGCGGTCGAGACCGTCCGGGCCGAGGCGGGCGAGCAGCGGCTCGCGGCGATGGTGGACGGCCTGGAGTTCCGCCCGGTGTTCACCGCGCACCCGACCGAGGCCCGCCGCCGCGCGGTCGTCACGTCCATCCAGCGGATCAGCGACCTGCTGTTCGCCCTGGACGACGCGCCCGAGGACGGCGAGGAGCACGCCGAGACCGAGCGCCGGATGCGCGAGGAGATCGACCTGCTCTGGCGCACCGCGCTGCGCCGGCACACCCAGATGGACCCGCTGGACGAGGTCCGCACGGCGATGGCCGCGTTCGACGAGACGATCTTCCGGGTCGTCCCGCAGGTGTACCGGACGCTGGACGCCGCGCTCGACGACGGCCGCACCGGGACGCGCCCGCCGCGCGTCCGGCCCTTCCTGCGGTTCGGGTCCTGGATCGGCGGCGACCGGGACGGCAACCCGTACGTGACCGCGCAGGTCACGCGGGAGGCCGTGATGATCCAGGCGGGGCACGTGCTGCGCGCGCTCGCCGCGATGGCGACCCGGGTCGGCCGCGAGCTGACCGTCAGCGAGGCCACCACGCCCGCCTCGCCCGCACTGCGCACCGCGCTCGGCGCCGCCCGCACCGCGAACCCCGAGCACCTCGCCGAGATCGCCAAGCGCTCCCCGGACGAGCCGCACCGCCAGTTCCTCCTGCACGTCGCCGACCGCATCACCGCGACCCTGGAGCGGAACGCCGACCTCGCCTACTCCGGCCCGGACGAGCTGCTCGCCGACCTGGGCGTCCTGCGCGACTCGCTCGCCGAGGCGGGCGCGACCCGGCAGGCGTACGGACGCGTCCAGGACCTGGTCTGGCAGGTCGAGACGTTCGGCTTCCACCTGGCCGAGCTGGAGATCCGCCAGCACTCCGAGCTGCACGAGAAGGCCCTGAACGAGGTCCGCTCGGGCGGCCCGCGCAGCGAGATGACCGACGAGATCCTCGAGACGCTCCGCGTCGTCGGGTGGATCCAGAGCCGGTTCGGCGTGGACGCCTGCCGCCGCTACGTCGTCTCGTTCACGCGCTCCGCGCAGGACATCGCGAACGTGCACGAGCTCGCCGCCTCGCTCGGCGACGACGCGCCCGTCCTCGACGTCATCCCGCTGTTCGAGACGGGCGAGGACCTCGAACGCGCCGCGTCCGTCCTCGCGGGGATGCTGGAGATCCCGGCCGTCCAGAAGCGGCTGGACGACACGGGCCGCCGCATGGAGGTCATGCTCGGCTACTCCGACTCGGCCAAGCAGCTCGGCCCGACGTCCGCGACCCTCCGCCTGTACGACACGCAGGAGGCGCTGGCGGAGTTCGCCGCCGAGCACGACATCAGGCTCACGCTCTTCCACGGGCGCGGCGGTTCGCTCGGACGCGGCGGAGGCCCGGCGCACCGCGCGATCCTGGCGCAGGCGCCCGGCTCGGTCGCGGGCCGCTTCAAGGTGACCGAGCAGGGCGAGGTGATCTTCGCCCGGTACGGCCAGCCGAAGATCGCGCACCGGCACCTGGAGCAGGTCACCAACGCGATCCTGCTGGCGTCCACCGACGCCGTGCAGGACCGCGCCCGCGACGCCGCCGCCCGGTTCCGCCCGCTGGCCGACCGGATCAGCGACGCCGCCAAGCGTTCGTTCCAGTCGCTCGTCGAGAGCGACGGCTTCGCGACCTGGTTCGGGCGGGTCAGCCCGCTGGAGGAGATCGCCGAGCTGCGCATCGGGTCCCGGCCGTCCCGGCGGAAGGCCGCGCGCGGCCTGGAGGACCTGCGGGCCATCCCGTGGGTGTTCGCCTGGACGCAGACCCGCGTGAACCTGCCCGGCTGGTACGGCCTGGGCAGCGGCCTCGCCGCGGTCTCCGACGACGGCCGTGACCTGGACGAACTCCGCGAGGCGTACGCCGAGTGGCCGCTGTTCCAGACCCTGCTGGACAACGCGGAGATGAGCCTCGCCAAGACCGACCGCGCGATCGCCGAGCGCTACCTCGCGCTGGGCGGGCGTCCCGAGACGACCTCGACGGTCCTGGAGGAGTACGACCGGACGCGCCGTCTCGTCCTCGCCGTGACCGGCCACGAACGGCTGCTGGAGGACCGGCACGTCCTGTCCCGCGCGGTCGAACTCCGCAACCCGTACGTGGACGCGCTCTCGCACCTCCAGCTCCGCGCGCTCGGCGCCCTCCGCTCCGGAACGGTCACGGACGAGTCCGAGCACGCCCACCTGGAGGACCTGCTGCTCCTGTCCGTCAACGGCGTCGCGGCGGGCCTCCAGAACACCGGCTGACGAACCGTTCGCTCCCCGAGATCGTCCAAACCGCTATGGACCGGACGACCTCGGGGAGCGATATGACAGCGCGGCTGGCGGCCACCACGACGATCATCCTGACCGGGGCGGTGGCGCTCTCGGCCTGCGGAGGCTCGGGCGGCTCGGGCGGCAAGACGAAGGCCGACCCGAGCACGCCGCCGCCGTCCGCTCCCGCCACGGCGCCCGGCGCGGCCGGATTCGCGTCGGGCGAGCCGGCGCCGACGCGCGGCGTGCCGACGCTCGGGCCGTCCGGGTTCGGCGCGCTGAAACTCGGGATGACCACGGCGCGCGCCAAGGCGACCGGGCAGATCGTCCTCAAGTCCGCGCCGCAGGGCGCGGGCTGCGGCACCTTCTCCCTGAAGGCCCACCCGGCCGGGGCGAACGCGGTCGGCGGCTACGTCTCACCGCACTACGGTGTCGCGTCCATCGCGGCTCGTCCCGGTATGCGGACGCCCCAGGGCATCGGCCTGGGCTCCACGCTCGCGCAGGTCAAGCACGCGTACCCGCACCTCCAGACGGGCGTGAACGGCTCGTCCGCGCCCGTCCCGGGGAACGCGAAGGCCGTCTACTCGTTTCTGGTGACGAATGACAAGATCAAGGAGCTGTCCCTGGACTTGAAGACCCAGGACTGTCACAACTAGGAGAACCACCGCATGCCGGACATCAGGCTCGCCGTCCCGTCCGACCGTCCCGCGATCGAGGGGGTCGTCGAGGCCGCCTACACGCCCTGGGAAGAGATCATCGGGACCCGTCCGCTGCCGATGGTCGCGGACTACGCCGCGCTGATCGACGCGGGCCGGGTCTTCGTCCTGGACGACCTGACCGGCCTGATCGTCCTCATCCCCGAGGAGGGCGTCCTGTACGTCGACAACGTCGCCGTCGACCCGTCCGCCCAGGGCGGCGGCCGCGGTCGCCGGCTGCTGGACTTCGCCGAGGACAAGGCCCGCGAGCTGGGCCTTCCCGCGCTCCGCCTGATCACCAACGAGAAGATGGCCAGCAACATCGCCCGCTACGAGCGCCGCGGCTACCTCCAGACCGGCCGCGAGACCATCGAGGGCCGCCACGCCGTCCACATGTCCAAGACCCTCTGACGGTCGTTCTTCGGGCTTCCACCTGGGCGGCTGCGTAGACTCGGTTGCATGACCGCTTCCGTCCCGGAGCCGCCCGCTCCCGTCCCTCCCGGCAGGGACCTCAAGGCCATCAGGGCCGCGCTGCTGCCGGAAGATCGCGCGGACTTCGACTCCGGGCTGCGCCGGGCGATGAACACGGCGGCGGATCACCTGGACCTTTCGCCTGTGCACGAATTCATCGAGACGTGGTGGCGTATCGCGGTGTCGTCCATGGATCCGGGACGACACCGCGCGGCCCTTCGCGCCTCCGAGGCGTTGGTGCGGGGTGAGGCGGTTCCCACGGTGGACGCCACCGAGATGATCCGGCGGCGGCTGGCCGGCGGCCGGTGATCTACCGGGTCGAGGAGACCGAGGAGGTCCTCGCCGACCTCTCCGTGCTGCCCACCGAGGCGTTGACCGCTTACCTGGAGTTGCGGTCGGCCCTGGAGCTGTCGCCCTGGAGCGGCGATCAGTACAGGCCGGACAGCCCCACCGGCGGCAACATGCGGACCGCCGCTTTCGGCGGAGGGCAGGGGCTCGCCATCTACGTCATCATCGAGCACTCCGAGATCGATGAGTACCGGGTCGTCATCACGAGGGTGACCTGGATCTGACGACCCGGCGCCGCAGGTCAGGCGGGGGTGGGCCAGTTGGGCTTGCGCTTCTCGGCGAAGGCGGCGATGCCCTCGCGGCGGTCGGGGGAGAAGGCGACCGTGCGCCAGGCGTTCTCCTCGACGTCCAGGCCGGCCTCCAGCGGGAGGTCGCCGCCGATGCGCATCGCGCGCTTGGCCGCCCGGACGGCGATCGGGGAGTTCTTCGCGATCTGGGACGCGATGGACAGGGCCTCGGCACGCGCCTCGCCCTTGGCGACACGCCGGTCGGCCAGGCCCAGCTCGGCGGCCTCGTCCGCGGTCAGGCGGCGTCCGGTGAGGACGAGGTCGGCGGCGCGGCCGGAACCGATCTTGCGCACCGCCAGCTGCGTGCCGCCACCGCCCGGGACGAGCCCGACGGTCACCTCGGGCAGCCCGAACACGGCCGTCTCGTCCGCGACGATCATGTCGCAGGACAGCGCGAACTCGCAGCCGCCGCCCAGCGCGAAGCCGTGCACCGCCGCGATCACCGGCTGCGGCAGGTTCAGCACGCCGCCGAACGCGGCGCGGAACACCGGGCGCTGCGCCAGGATCTCGTCGTCGGTCATGGCGTTGCGTTCCTTGAGGTCCGCGCCCACGCAGAACGCCTTGTCGCCCGAGGCCGACAGGACGACCGCGCGGACCGAGCCGTCCGCGGCGACCTCCGCGCACACCGCCGCCAGGCGCCGCGCCATCGCGGTCGACAGGGCGTTGAGGGCCTCCGGCCGGTCGAGCACGATCTCGGCCACATGTTCGTTCTGCTTGTCGCGCTTAAGCGTCACTCCGTCCACAGAGTGCACCTTAGATCGCGTGCTGCCGGTGGGCCATGGGGCGGGGTGAGGTTGGATGGTGGTGTGACTCGCTATGGGGACCTCGACCGGCCGCCGCTCCACGAGGCGGCGCTCTCGCGCGCGCTCATCCGGCCTGGTGGGCTGTGGCGGAGCGTCCGGGTGGTGGAGGAGACCGGTTCGACCAACGCCGACCTCGCCGCTCTCGCGCGCGCGGGGGAGGACGAGGGCGTGCTGCTCGCGACCGAGCTACAGACGTCCGGACGTGGTCGCCTCGGCCGGACATGGACCGCTCCAGCCCGCTCCGGGCTGGCGTTCTCGATGCTGCTGCGGCCGGACGTCCCGATCGACCGGCTGGCCTGGGTGACGCTGCTGACCGGCGTCGCGGTCGCGTCGGCGGTCCGGCGGCTGACCGGGTTCGGCGCGGCGGGCGACCGGTTCTTCCCCGGCGCGGACGGCGACACCGAGGTCGAGGCCGTCCTGAAGTGGCCCAACGACGTGCTGGTCAACGACCGGAAGCTCGCCGGGATCCTGGTCGAGAAGATCGACGACGCGGTCGTCGTCGGAGTCGGCCTGAACGTGTCGATGCGCGAGGACGAGCTGCCCGTCCCGACCGCGACGTCCCTGGCCATCGAGGGCGCGCCGCTGACCGACCGCGCGTCCCTGCTGCGCGCCGTCGCCCGCGAGATCGAGGGCCGGTACCGCGAGTGGGCCGCCGCGTCCGGCGATCCGGAGATCTCCGGCCTGCACGCCGACTACCGGGAGCTGTGCACGACGCTCGGCCGCGAGATCCGTGTCGAGCTGCCCGGCGGGGCCGAGCTGCACGGCCACGCCAAGGACGTCGACCTGGAAGGACGCCTCGTCGTGGCCGGCCCCGAAGGGGTGCAGCCGGTCAGTGCGGGTGATGTGGTGCATGTGCGCTGAGCGGCGCGATCCGCCACGATGTTTCGCGTGACGTTGAAAGGGGGGAAATGTCGGACGCGGGCCTGCCGGACCCCAAGGAGATCGAGGAACTGCTCCTCGGCGGCGAGCTGAAGTACAACCGGGTGGACGCCGTGCGCCTGTCCGGGGTCTCAGCCGAGTTCGCCCGGCGGCTGTGGCGGGCTTTCGGCTACCCGTCCACGCCGGAGGACGCCGTCGCCTACACCGAGGGCGACGTCGCCGCGCTCTGCCGCATCCGCCGTCTCATGGATGACGGCGTCCTGGACGAGAACGGCGGGATTCGCCTGGTCAGGGCGTTCGGCCAGACGATGACCCGGCTCGCCGAGTGGCAGGTCAACCTGCTCACCGCGATGCTCGTGACCGACCCGCAGGAGCAGCCGTCCGCCGAGGCCGTGTCGTCCATCGTCGACATCGCCGAACGGCACATCGACGAGTTCGAGCCCCTGGTCGTCCACGCCTGGCGCCGCCAGCTGGCCGCCGCCGGCACCCGCGCCATGGCCGCCGCCGCGTCCCGCGAGGCCGACGACGAGCCCCACATGCCCGGACGCCTCGTCACCACGGTCGGTTTCGCCGACATGGTCTCGTTCACCCAGATGAGCCGTGAGCTGAGTGAGATCGAGCTGGCCCGCGTGGTCGAGTGGTTCGAGGAGACGGCGGCGGACATCATCGCCACCTGCGGCGGACGCCTGGTCAAGACCCTCGGGGACGAGGTCCTGTTCGCGGGCGACACCCCCGAGATCGGCGCCGAGATCGCCCTCTCCATCGCCGCCGCCATCCAGGATGAAACCGAGATCCCGGACGTCCGGGTCGGAGTGGCCCACGGCCCGGTGCTGCCGCTCATGGGCGACGTCTTCGGCACCACGGTCAACCTCGCCGCCCGCCTGACCGCCCTGGCCAGGCCCGGGACGGTCGTCATCGACCAGTCCCTCGCCGAGGCCCTGGGCGAGGACGAGGACTACAAGATCACCGGCATGGTCCGCCGCCCCGTCCAGGGCCTCGGCATCATCGAGCCGTACGTCCTGCGCCGCGCCAAGCCCTAGTACTTGGGAGTGGGCAGTTCGAGCTTCGTCAGCAGCCTGGCCAGGCTGCGCGAGCTCTTGGCGTCGCCGCTGTCCTTGACGAAGGTGTGGAGCGCGAGGACCAACCTGCGACCGCGCTCGTAACGCTCGTCGCTCCATTCCCTCAGACGTTCCAGAGCCGCGTGGACGAGCTTGAACTCCGCGAAGAACAGGAACAACCCGAGGTCGGCGAGTGCCGGAGCACTGACCCTCTGCCGGCCGTTGGCGGACTCGAACGGCTTCCGGATCACCTCGCCCTCACTCACGCCGCGTCTCTCCATCCGGTTCTGGACGAAGTCCACGCAGGGCTGACCGGCCAGCAACTCGCCGAACCGGAGGGCGACCCAAGGGTGCAGCCCCTCGTCGCCGCCCCGCACCGGGTGGGAGCTGCGGTACGCGTGCGAGAGCACCTCACACGCCGGTTCCACCTCGTTCTGCCCCATGAGGACGTGGCTCTCGAGATGACCCGCGTAGGCCGCGAACGTGCCGTTGCACCCCTCTCGTGAGTGGCTGAGCGGTCGCAGGGCCGCGTCCTGGTCGCCGCTCTGGATGAGGAGGTTGCCGAGCAGGAACCCGGCGACGTATCCGGGCGTCGTGCCCTTGTGGGCGTCGAAGGCGGCTGCGAAGCCGTCCCGGGCGGCGTCCGTGGCACCGGTGAGCTGGGACGCGAGGCTTGCGAGGATCTGTCGTCCCACGTCCGAGGACATGGCCGACCGGAACTTCCGGTTGAGCATCACCGTGGCCAAGGGCCCGAGCCAAGGGTCCTCGCCAGCGGCGACCTGCTCCAGCCAGAGCCGATCGGAGCCGTCCAGGCCGTTCTCGCTGATCTCGATGCCCGCCAACGCCATCGCCGCATGCCCGGACGTGCTGCTACGTCCCGTCCCGGCGAGCGCGGTCAGCGCCTCCCGAGCCCGCGCGACGTCACCCGCGCGGTAGGCGGCCAGCTCGTTTTCGACCACACCCGGCACCGGGCTCAGCGGATCGGGAGGCAGCGGAAGGGGCCGTCCGTCAGAGTCGAGCAGGGATGGATCAGTCACGTCGTTCGCCTTCTTCGGGGGGCGTTCCCACGCGAGCATGCCAGGCCGGACCGACATCGATCGCGGGTGCGCTGTCTGTCCAAATTCCCGCCACGGTTGGTGTTCTCGTGACTACGCTCGTGCCCGAGACCCAGGACTGTCCGGCTTTGGTGACAGTGGAGGTGCGGTGTGATCAGTCCGTACGTGCGACGGTTGCGTCTCGCGCAGGAGCTGCGTGACCGGCGTCAGGCCGCCGGGATCACCAGCCAGGAACTCGCCAAGCGCGCTGGGGTCCACCGCCAGATGGTCTCCCGCCTGGAGAACGCGCACGTCCCACCTGACCAGGACGATGTGCTCGCGTTGCTGGACGCCCTCGGTGTGGAGGGACGCGAGTGGACCGAGCTGGTCACCATTGCCAACGAGGCCGCATCCCGTGGCTGGTGGGAGGGCAGCGCGAAACAGATGGGCGAGCGGCAGGCGCTCTTCGCCAATCTTGAAGCCGGTGCGGACACGATTCGGGACTACGCCCAAGCCCTCATCCCTGGCCTCCTGCAAACTCCCGAGTACACACGTGCCCGGATCGAGTTGAGCGATGACCGTCCCATGGCCGCCGGGGCCACACTCGACGGCGTGCTGCGCGGTCGCGCGAACCGTCAGCGTCTGGTTCGCCGTTCTGGGAGCGGGCCGGAGTACGAGTCGGTCATCGACGAGATCGCGATCCGGCGGCTGGGTGTGCCGTCGGACGTGCTGAGTGACCAGCTCATCAGCATTGCCAAGGCGTGCGAGGAGGACGAGCGAATCCGCGTCCGCGTGCTTCCCGTGGACGCGCGGTTCGACAACTACGCGGTGCCCGTGTGCGCCTTCGGCATCTACACCTACGCCAACGGTGATCCGGGCGTTGTCGCGATCGAAGCGGTGACGGCGGAGAACGTTCTGACGGAGAAGTCGGATCTCGGCGCCTACGAAAGGATCTTCGAAGGGCTGTGGAAGGGCGCCCTTTCGGCCGACGCCAGTCACGACTACCTCATCAAGACAGCCGAAGGGCTACGGCCTTGCTAGGAGGAGCGAATGTCGATCAACCGCAGCCAATTCCACGGATGGCGCAAATCATCCCGAAGTGGCACAGACAAGGACTGTGTCGAGGTTGGAACCGGTGTTGACCTGGTAGGTGTAAGTGACACCAAGCTCCATGGGGCTGGCCCAATCATCACTTTGAGCCCGACCGAATGGCGTGCACTCATGGTGGCCGTGAAGCGGGCCTGAGAAAGCCCCACCGCGCGCTGAAGGTGCAGGTGGAAGCGGGTCGCGACGTTCAGCGTCGCGGCCCGCTTCGCGTTCTCCAGTGATCAACTCATCACTGATCGTCACGAATCGCTTGCGGGGTGCCCTGGACATTCAGATACTTCGGAATGTCAGAGCAGGCGGGGATTCCTTGACTTCGATCCTCGCGGCCCTGTGCAGTCCGGAGCCGTGTGGGCCGTGGGGTTCGCAGGCAGGGGTTCGCCATGGATGTACGTCGCGACAGGGAGTGATCGAGTGATGACGCCAGCGCAGCTTGCCGCCGCCTTCCCTGGCTGGTCGGTGTTCCGCTCACAGGGCCCGGACGGCTCGTCCGCCGCCTGGTACGCGACCCGCCATCGCCGCCTGTCGGATCGCGAACTCCACCGCGGACGCGCCGCGACCCTCGTCGCGGACACCGGCGACGCGCTGGCCGAGCTCCTCGGCGACGACGCCGGAGTCCCGTCCGTCCTCCCGGACGAACTCCTCTTCTCATGCGTTGAGATCCCCGGCCAGGAATCGGGCGTACCGTGCGTCCGCCGCTGGGCGCGGAACCTCCTCGCCGACCCCCACACGCAGAACCTCGCGGGCGACGCGGAGCTCATCGTCAGCGAGTACGTCACGAACGCGATCTGGCACTCGGCGAGCGGCCTCGCGGGTGGGCGCGTCCGCGTCGAACTCCTCCTGACGGCCGCCGTCCTCCGCGTCACCGTCTACGACGACGGCCCCACCGATACCGTCGCCCCCGACGACGCCGACGAGCACGGCCGCGGCCTCCTGCTCGTCGCCGCCTGCTCCGACGACCACGGCCACCGCCACCTCCCCGACGGGCAACACCTCTCCTGGGCGTCCGTCAACCGCTAGGACCGCGGACGCGCCGACCGCCCGGCAACCTCCCACGCCGGTGGCGAACGTCGGTCGGCGCGTCCGCTCACTTCAGAGAGGGGAACCCTCATGGGCCTGGACCTCACCGCCGTCATCGTGGACTGGGCGCGCGTCCTGAACGTCGTGCCGGAGTCCCGCTACGAATTCCTGGAGAACGCCGTCTGCGCCCTCATCCCCGAGGACGCCTCGTACGACCCACCGCCCGGCCTCGTCTGGCCTGAACGTCCCGAAGTGGGCTGGTACGCCCTCTACGAGTTCCGGAACGCCGCTGGTTCGTACAAACCGCACTTCTGGGCGGGACGCTGCTGGGACTACATGCGCGACGCCGTCGACCCGTCCCTGCGCGCCGACGGCGACGCCTTCTTCGGCCGCCTCCTGGCCGGAGACACTGGCGACCACCTCGAACCCGGTGTCTTCCCGGATCAGGACGTCCGCCACGTTGCGATGCTGGTCGCCTGCGCGCCCGAAACCGTCCAAGCCCTCGCGGACGTCTGGACGCGCCTGGCCCCCCACCTGCACGAACTCCGAGAACCCTTCGACGTCCACGCTGCCCAGCCCGGACGCTGGATCGGAACGTTCGAGGAGTTCGAAGCCCTCACCCTTCAGTGGGCCCAAGTCGTCGGCGAAGCCGCCGACCGAAAATGGGCCCTGGCCGCGATCAACTTCTAGCGTCGCATCAGGGGACCAGCGGCCCGGCCAGCACTCCCAGTCCCGCCTCACGGTCCCCGGCCCAGGTCACCGACGCGGTGTCCCGAGGCTTGCGCCCCCACAGCATCAGCAGCAGGTCCTCCGCGATGCCCGAGAGCTCCGCGACCGGCTCACCGGCCCCGAAGGTCCAGGAGTGGCCGGAGTCGGTGGCGGTGATCCGCACGGCCTGCTCGGGATTGACGGCGGCGCCCCTGGAGATCATGCTCGGCGCCATGGTGTCGAAGACCTCGGCGACACCGTCGGCGGCGAGCGCCACGTTCAGCGGCGTCGTCGAGCCGAGGGCGTGCTCGGCGTCCCACCGGTGCATCAGCGTCTCCTGGCAGCGGCGCCGACGCCAGAACCCGACCGTGTGCGGTGGAGCGATCGTCCACGCGGGGGTCGAGGGATCGACCGACAAAGCCTCCACGAGCGTGTCCGCCGTCGTGGCGTACCAGGCCCTGAGGGCGGCCGGCTCACGGGGCGCGGCATCCTCGTCATAACTGTCGCCGTGTCCCTCTCGCACCGCCGTGGCGACCCACAGGTTCCCCGCTCCCATGTGCACGGCCAGGTCCACCAGCCTCCAACTGCCGCAGGTTTCGACCGGGGTCGACAAGTCACCGTCCAGTGCGGCGCCGAACGCATCCAGTTCACGCCGAAGCTCATTCAGGAAATCCACGCCGCGAAGATACCGCCCACCAGCCAAGGAGATCCGCCGCGCCAGCAGGGCGAACGTCGCCCGAGGCGGCACCGGCTCGGCTCACTCACGCGTGCTCGCCATGGGGGACCTCCCGTCCGCTGACTCCTCCTCCCGTCCGGGACCCGATCGCGTCCGCCGTCAATGCCACAGACGTTCTACTGAGCGATCTCGTGCGAGGCTCCGGTTTCAGCCGAGCGTTCGATGGTCGCGAGAAGCCGGTGGAGGCGGGTGGCGGTTTGGAAGCTCGGGGTCGGTTGGCGTCCCTCCGCGATCGCGTGGGCGACCTCCTTGTAGACGGCGGCGACGTTGGCGGCCGGGCCCTCGGACGGGTGGAATGGAACCGTCCGGTACTCGTCTGGCACCTTCACCGGTTCGCCGTCGACGCGGATGTCCCAAGCGGACCAGTGCATGTACGCGTTCGCCTCGGGCGCAGGGGAGATGGCCAGCGTGCCCCCGGAGCCGACCAGCTTGATGAGAAAATCGTCGGCGCTTCCGTTGCCGCCGTGGACGGTGACCGACGCCGTGGCCCCGTTCTGCAGGACGCCGTGGAGCAGCACATGGCTGGGCACGCGGTTGTCGACCGTCCGGTCCGTCCCCGCGACGGTGACGCGGTCGTGGAGCCGGGGCAGGCGTGCGGCGACCTCCGCGAACGGCCCGGCTACATGGTCCAGCGTCGCGAGGAAGTGGCCGGCCATGATGGTCAGGACCGTCGTCCCACCTGCGGGTTCGGTGCTCCACTCCATCCCGGCTGGAATGGTGCTGCCGCCCAGGGGAGCGCCCGAGGCGACCATGATGGCCGACTCCAGCCGCCCGATCCGGCCCTCCGCGACGAGATCCGCGACGAAACGGGAGTCGGGGGACTGGTACCCCTGAAGGGACACCGCGTGGACGACTCCGGCGGAGACGGCGAGTGCGGCGAGTTCGTCCGCCTCGTCCGGATCGACGGTCAGTGGCCACTCGGAGAGCACATGCTTGCCCGCCTCCAGTGCCGCCCGGATCACCTTCGCGTGTTCGGGCGCCTTCACCGACACCACGACCAGGTCCACGTCAGGGTGCGCGACGAGCGTCCCGGCGTCGGCGAACGCGAGCGGGACGCCGTGGGCGGCGGCCTCCTTGTCGGCGCTCTCCTGCCTGGTCGTCGCCACTGCAGTCACCTCGAACTCCGCCAGTCCCTCCAGGGCGGGGAGGTGTGACGCCCCTGCCCAGCCGCTCGCCCCGACGACTCCGACCTTGATCATGAGCGCACTCCGTCCAGTTGTGTACCGATCGGTATGAAACTAGAGCGTGACGAACCGAAAGATCAAGGGGTAACGTACCGATCGGTAAAAAACTTGGAGGTGACCCCGGCATGGCAGGTGGACGTCCGCGCGCCTTCGACGCCGACGCCGCGCTCGACCGCGCGCTCGAGGTGTTCTGGCGGCAGGGCTACGAAGGCACGTCGCTGTCCGACCTGACGACCGCGCTGGGCATCAACCGCCCCAGCCTGTACGCGGCCTTCGGCAACAAGGACGAGCTGTTCGCCAAGGCGCTGAACAGGTACATCTCCGGTCCGGGGGCCTGTGCCTCCGTGGCTCTGGAGGCCCCCACCACGCGTGAGGTCGTCGAGCGCATGGTCGACTGCGCCATCGAGCTGACCGCCGGGACGGACACGCCGTCGGGATGCCTGACCGTGAACAGCGTCCACGCCTGCGGTCCGAACTCGGCGTCCGCCCGCGACGCGGCCCTCGCTTACCGCAAAGCGGGCGAGGCGGCCCTGCGCCGACGGTTCGAGCAGGCGTCCGACCTGCCCGAAGGCTATGAACCCGGCACCCTCGCCCGGCTCGTCCACACCATCACGGACGGCATCGCGGTCCAGGCGGCGAGCGGTCGCACCCGGGACGAACTACGCCAGGTCGCAGACCTCGCGCTGAACGCCCTACTGCCCTGACCAGGGCGAACTAGGCATTCAGAGGCTCGGCGAGGACGGCGTCCTCCGGCGCCTGAGCTCGTCCACCGTCGGTCCTGAGGACGGCGAGGGCGAGCAAGACGGCGGCGAGCACCAGTCCACCGCCGATCGTCAGCGCGAGGGCGTAGCCGTTGCTCAGCGAGGACGGCGAAACGGCGTGGCCCGTCCGGTGCTGGGCGACGGTGCCGAGGGCGGCGAGGCCGAGGGATCCGCCGATCTGACGTGAGCTGTTGAGCAGGCCGGACGCCGTCCCCGCCTCGTCCGCGGCGACCCCCGCGGTGGCGATGGAGACGATCGGGCCGAGGCAGATCCCGAACCCGACCCCGAGGACGATCGAGGGCCCGAGAACGTCCACCGCGAACGAGACGTCCGGGCTGATCAGGCCGAACCAGCCCAGCCCGGCCGCCGTCACGAGCCCGCCGATCACCAGCAGGGCGCGCGGGGCCAGCCGGTAGCCGAGCTTGACCGCGACCACCGACCCGGCGACGACCGCGAGGGACAGCGGCAGGAACATGATCCCCGTCGACGCCGCCCCGTGGCCCAGGACGCGCTGCATGTAGAGCGACATGAAGTAGAACGCCGAGGTCATGGCCGCGCCGACCAGCAGGTTGTAGGCGTTGGCCCCGGCCACCGACCGGTTGGCGAACAGGCCGAGCCGGACCAGCGGCTCGCGCCGGGTCGTCCGCTCGACCAGGACGAACGCGGCGAGCAGCACGACGGCCGCCGCGAGCGTGACGAGCGTGGCGGACGACGTCCACGCGTTCCGGTCGGTCCGGACGATCCCGAACACCAGCAGCGTCATGCCCGCCGTCGCGAGGACGGCCCCGAGCGCGTCCGGACGTACCGCGCGCGACACCGCCGGGTGGGACGCGACGCCCCGCCAGGCCAGCGCCGCCGCGACGGCGACGATCGGGACGTTCACGAACATCACCCAGCGCCAGCTGGCGTACTCGGCGAGCAGGCCGCCGACCACCGCGCCGAGCGCGCCGCCGGACGCGTTCATCGCGCTCCAGATCCCGAAGGCCCGGACGCGTTCCCGCCCCGAGGGGAACGTCGCGGCCAGCAGTGCCAGCGCGGACGGAGCCAGGGCCGCGGCCCCGACCCCCTGTGCGGCGCGGGCGGCGACGAGCTGCCCGGGGCTCTGCGCGAGGCCGCCGAGCAGCGACGCGACCCCGAAGAGCCCGAGCCCGAACACCAGGACCCGCTTGCGCCCGTACCGGTCGGCCGCCTTGCCGCCGAGCAGGAGCAGCCCGCCGAAGGCGAGCGCGTACGCGTGGATCACCCAGGTCGCCCCGGACGCGCCGAACCCCAGCCCGGCGGCGATCCGGGGCAGTCCGACGTTCACCACCGACAGGTCCAGCGACACCATGAACTGCACCACGGCCACCGCCGCGAGCGTGAGTCCCGGTCTTCCGTCCCGCATGCCCGACCTCCGCGCATCGACTTTGCGAACATGTTCCGAACGCGTTCGCAAAGTAGCATCGAGATCCTCCGGCGTCCACCGGCCCCTGGCATGATGGGACCCATGTCCCGTCCCGCCGCCTCGTCTGGCCGCACCGGCCGCCCGCCCCTGACCTCCCGTGCGGAGATCCTGGAGGCGGCCCGCCGGCTCATCGGCCGCGACGGCTGGGAGACCCTGACGATCCGGCGGCTGGCCGCCGAACTCGGCATCGGCCCGACCACCCTGTACCGCCACATCAAGGACAAGGAGGACCTGCTCGTCCTCCTCCTGAACGACCACCTCGACCGCCTCGAACGGCCCGCCCTCCCTGCCGACCCGAGGGACCGCATCGTCGCCGCCGCGACCGCGATGCACGACGTCCTGGCGGACTGGCCCTGGGCCGCCGAGGTCCTCGCCGTGGACGGCTTCATCGCGCGCCTGGACGAGTCGGCGCTGTGGATGGTCGAGGCGATCCTGTCCGGGGCGTCCGAGCGCGGATGCACCCCTGACCAGGGCATCGAGCTCTTCCGCGACCTCTGGTACTACACGGTCGGCGAGATCCTCGTCCGCTCCCGCTCCGCCCGCGTGGTGACCGAGGAGGAACGCCGCACCTTCGTCCGGCGCTTCGACGCGTCCCGCACCCCGCACCTGGCCGCCGTCGGCGACCGCTGGGGGACCGTCGCCGGCCGCGACACCTACCCCGCCGCGCTCCGCACCTTCGTGGACGGCCTGCTCGCCCAGGCTGCCGCGCCCGCCGGCGACTGACGCCGGCCGCGCGGGCCCTGCGCACGCTTCGGCCACAGATCCGTCACTGTACGGATGCAAACCGTCGCGAAGCGAAGCACTCGACGGCGCGGAAAGCTGATCCTTAGGGGGTGAAAACAGAGGGGTTGGGGTCGTGGTGAGCGCGCCCCGTCATGTCGCCTGCGTGATGGACGGGAATGGCCGCTGGGCCAGGCAGAGGTATCTCCCGCGGACGGCCGGGCACCGGGCGGCGGAGGCGGCGGTCATCGACGTCATCGAGGCGGCGCGGTCGGCGGGCGTGGGCTGGCTCAGCCTGTACGCGTTCTCCACCGAGAACTGGCGGCGGCCGAGCGACGAGATCGATTTCCTGATGGGCCTGATCCGGCGGACGCTGCGCAAGCACGCGCTCTCCATGTGCGCCCGCAACATCCGCTGCCGCTTCCTCGGCGTCTCGGACCCCCGGATCCCGTCCGGGCTGGCGCAGGACATCTCCGACCTGGTGGAACTGACCCGCGACAACCGCGGCATGACGCTGACCGTGGCGTTCGACCACGGCGGACGCCGCGACATCGTCGAGGCCGCGCGGGCGCTGATCCGCGACGGGGTGCCCGCCGACCTGGTCACCGAGGAGAGCTTCGCCGAGCACCTGCCGCATCCCGACACCCCGGACGTCGACCTCGTCATCCGGACGTCGGGGGAGCAGCGCATCTCCAACTTCATGCTCTGGCAGGTCGCCTACGCCGAATGGGTCTTCCCCGAGGTCCTGTGGCCGGACTTCCGGGCCGAGCATTTCCACGAATGCCTGCGCGCCTACCGGAATCGCGAACGAAGGTTCGGTGACGTCCGGTCGCCGAATCCCATCCTGAAAGGGAGCAGATGAGCGCCGAAACCATCGCCGAACAGCCCGATATCTCGATTCTCTGCCCCGACGCGCTGCTGGCCGATTACTGCCAGGATGCACGGTGGGGGCTTGCCGTCGTCCGCGCGACGGTGCTGGAGGCGGCGCATCCGCAGATCGGCGCGGCGCTGATCGAGAACTCCACCTTCGTCACGCATCCGTGGCGGCGGGTGTTCAACACCCTGCTCAGCGTCCAGCGCATTCTGGACGCCGATCCGCGCGTCCGGGACAAGGAGGGCGCCCGCCTCAACCGGATGCACGCGCGCATCGCCGGCGTCGACCCGAAAGGCCGTCCCTATAACGCGATGGACCCGGATGCCCGCGCCTGGGTGGTCGGCTCGCTTTTCGAATCGACCGTGAACCTGAGCCGGATGAGCGGCGTCACCATGAGCGCGGGCGACATGGAGCGCCTCTACGAGGAATTCAAGGCCTTTCTGGTGCTCCTGGAAGGGACCGCCGACCATCTGCCCCCGACGGTCGACGACTTCTGGCCCTATTTCGACGAGACCATCGAGCGCGGCCTGGAGAACACCGAGGCCATGCGCATCATCCTGTTCGAACTCTTCGGACGGATGCCCGCGCCGCCCCTGCTCCGCACCCACCCCGCGCTCTGGGCCGTTGGACGCGCCATGGCCGGGCCGGTGATCGGCGAGTTCCTGAAGGGGACGCTGCCCGAGAGCGTCCGGCAGCGTGCGGGCCTCGCCGACCTGCCCGGCTCGCACATGCTGGCCCGCGGCGTCTACATGGGGACCGGCGTCGCCGCCCGCGTCCTGCCGGAGTCCTGGACGCGGACCGACACCGTCGTCGGCCTCCTCGACCCCAGCCTGGCGAACGGCGGCTCCGGATCCCACCTGCTGTCGGCGCTGCGCCGCCAGCAGACCCGCGCCGCCGCCCTGATCCGCCTGCTCTCCCCGATCTCGGGCGACGACTCGTCCTCGGCCGGAAGCGCGGCGCGGTCGGCCGACCGGTTCTTCGCCGAGGTGCTCGACCAGACCGGCGACGGCTACGTGTCCTGGCCCGACATCGCCGCGATGGCCCGCGAGGTCGCGTCCCGCCTGGACCTCGAGGCGGACGGCGAGGAGCGCCTGTTCGACGCGTTCGCCGGCTGGTGGCGCGAACTCTCGTCCGCCCTGGACACCGACGGCGACGGCCGCGTCAGCCGCGCCGAGTACGCCGCCGCGGCGTCCTCCCAGGCGAGCCCCGCCCTGGTCAGGGTCGCCGAGGTCCTCTTCGACGCGACCGACGCCGACGGCGACCAGACCATCAGCGCCGTCGAGCACCGCGCCCTGTTCCGCACCGCGTTCTCCCGCGACGTGCGGACCACCGGCCAGGACGCCCGCTACTCGCGCAGCGAGTTCATCCGCGAGTTCCTGGACTTCATGGCCGGCCGCCACGACGACTCCGCAGGCTACGACTCCCTGCTCGCCCAGGCCTGACCACTCTCCGGTTCGGCCCGCATTGAGATCAACGGGCCGAACCGGTCGGGCCGTCGACCAACGAAACCAGCAGGCCAGCCCGACGAACCAGCAGGCCAGGCCGCCGAGCCGACAGGTCCGGCCGCTGAGCCGACAGGTCCGGCCGCTGAGCCGACAGGTCCGGCCGCTGAGCCGACAGGGCTGGCCGTCGAGTCAACGGGCAGGCCGTTGAGTCGACGGGCCAGGTCGTCGGTTCGACGGGGCAGGTTGTCGAGCCGGTGGCCTGGCTGTCGAGCCGACGGGTCAGACCGTCGAACCGGCGGGTCCCGCGGTGGTGAGGTCGTCGAGCCAGCGGGTGAGGCGGGCTCCCTGCCGGGTCATGATGTCCGGGTCGTGGAGGGCGTTGCTCAGCAGCGACATGCCCTGGTAGGCGCCGACGAGCGTGAGGGCCAGGTCGTCCGGGTCGTCCAGGCCGAGTTCGCGGAACTGGCGTTCGACCCAGGTCAGCAGCAGCCGGATGACGCGCCCGGCCTCCTCGCCGAGCCCGCCGTCCTCGCGTTTGCCCAGCTCGGTGGCCAGGGTTCCGGTCGGGCAGCCGTAGCGGGCGGCGATGTCACGCTGCCCGACCCACCCGTCGACCAGGGCCTTCAGCCGGTCGAGCGGGTCCGGCAGCGCGTCGAGTTCGGCGGTGATGGCGGCCAGGTGCCCGGCGTGCTCGGACAGCGCGGCCTCGACCAGGTCGTCCTTGGTCTTGAAGTAGTAGTAGACGTTCCCGACCGGCACGTCGGCGGCCTTGGCGATGTCGGCGATCGTCGTGCGCTCCGCGCCCTGGCGGTGGACGACGTCGGCGGCCGCCGCGGTGAGGCGCCGCCGCTTGTCGGCTCCTCGCGTTCTCGTTGGTGAGTTGGTCACCTGACTCACTATAGACAAACCCCCGTCCGGTCGTGCTAACGTCTAGCCCAGCAAGTCAGTCAGTCAACTAACTAACTTTCGGAGCGGGATATGGAGATCGTGGTGACCGGGGCTACGGGCAACGTCGGTGGCGCGCTGGTGCGGATGCTCGCGGCGGACGGCGAGCAGGTGACGGCGACGTCCCGGAACATCTCGGCGGCGGACGTTCCGGACGGTGTCCGACACGTGCGAGCCGACCTGACCGACGCGGACGGCCTCCGGCCCGTCCTCGACGGCGCGGACGCGCTGTTCTTCCAGAACGGCGGGGGGAGCGCGCACCTGATCGACACGCACGCCGTTCTCGACGCGGCCAAGGCGGGCGGCGTCCGGCGCGTGGTGCTGCTGTCCTCGCAGGGCGTGGCGACCCGTCCGGACTCGGCCTCGCACGGCGTGGTGACCAAGGCCATCGAGGACGCCGTGATGGCCTCGGGCCTCGACTGGACGATCCTGCGGCCCGGCGGCTTCAACTCCAACACCTACGCTTGGATCGAGTCCGTGCGCGCGTCGCGGACCGTCGCCTCACCCTTCGGTGACGTCGGGCTGCCGACGATCGATCCGTCCGACATCGCGGCGGTCGGCGCGTCCGCGCTTCGCGAGGACGGTCACGCCGGGCAGGTCTACGTGCTCACCGGGCCCGCCATCGTCACGCCGAAGCAGCAGGCCGAGGCCATCGGTGAAGCGCTCGGGGAGCCGATCCAGTTCGTCGAGCTGACGGCCGACCAGGCCCGCGCCCACATGGCGCAGTTCATGCCCGAGCCCGTCATCGAGACGACGCTGTCGATCCTGGGCGAGCCGAACGAGGCCGAACTGCGCATCAGCCCGGACGTCGAGCGCGTCCTCGGCCGCGCCGCGCGCAGCTACGCCGACTGGGCCCGGGACAACGCCCCCGCGTTCCGCTGACCCGCGGGTGCGCGTTCGAGCGGTCAGCCGGCCGGGACGTGCCGGGTGAAGCCGATCGACTCGTAGAGGCGGCGGGCCCGCACGTTGTCCTCGGTGACGGCGAGGGACAGCACCTCGTGGCCCTGGTCGGCGAGGGCGTGCATGGACGCCGCCACCAGGCGGCGCCCGAGCCCGCGTCCGAGGTGGCCCGGCGCGGTGAACAGGTAGGCCAGCAGCGGGACGCCCTTCCACAGCGTGACCAGGGATGCGGCGGCCGGACGTCCCGCGTCGTCCTCGGCGACGAAGGACGCGGTCGGCACGAACCGGCCGTGCTCGCCCTCGAACACCAGCCCGATCTCTTGGGTCGCGGCGGTGACGTCGGCGCCCGCGTCGGCCTGGTCGGGCGTCCCCCGGTAGGCGTGCCACATCAGGTCGCCGAGCGCGGGGACGTCCGACGGCACGGGGTTCCGGAACCCGTGCTCCTCCGGCGCAGGCAGAACGTCAAGCAGCGCATCAAGCCGAAACCGCCGAGGCCCCACCTCCTCCACTACACCCGCGTCCACGCCCGTGCCTGCATCCGCGCCCGCGCCCACGTCCATGCCCGCCTCCTTCACCATGCCCGCCTCCTTCACCATGCCCGCCTCCTCCACCGTGCCCGCGCCTGCGCCCACGTCCATGCCCGCCTCCTCCACCGTGCCCGCGCCTGCGTCCGTGTCTGTGCCCGCGTCGGTGTTCGTGCCTGCGGTGGTGCCCATGCCCATGTTCGTGGTCGTGGCGGGGGACAAGGTGGCGAAGGCGCGGTCGATGAGGGCGGCGCGGTCGGCGGTGCCGTCCGTCCGGAGCCATTCGCGGGTCGCGGCGTCCAGGGCGGCGCCCGCGGCCGCCGTGAGCAGGTCGGCGGTGAAGGCGTCGAGGTCAGTGCCCGGACGTTCGCGAAGCGCGGCGGCGACCAGCGACCGCAGCTCATCGCGCTTCTGGTGGAGGCGGGCGCGTAGCGGCGGGGTCGTCTCGATCAGGCGCAGGGCGTCCAGATCGCGCTGGGCGGTGTGGATGCGCGGCTCCCACTCACGCAGGACGGCGTGCAGGCAGGCCCAGGCGCCCTCGTCGCCCGGACGCGCCCGAACCTCGTCGGCGATCTGTTCGGCGATGTCCTCGACGTCCCCGAACAGGACGTCCTCCTTAGCCGGGAAGTACCGGAAGAAGCTGCGCTTGGACAGCCCCGCCGAGGCGGCGATGTCCTCAACCGTCGTCGCCTCGTAGCCGCGTTCCACGAACATCCGGAGGGCGAGCTCGGCGAGCTCCCGCCGTACCGCGCGCCGCGTCCGCTCCCGCAGCCCCATCGTCTCCGCACCGCTCATGCACGAAGGGTACTTTATGCAACCATGTGCCTAACATGGCACTCGGTGACACTGTCGGCGTCACATGCCGACAACGCCGACGCGAGGAGGACGACATGCACGGGAAAACGGTCATGGTGACCGGCGGAACGGCGGGGATCGGCCGGGAGACCGCGCGCGGCCTGGCCCTCCTCGGCGCACGGGTGATCATCGTCGGGCGGAACCCGGACCGCGCGAAGGCCGCGGCCGCCGACCTCGCCGCCGCGACGGGCGCCGAGGTCACGCCCCTGATCGCCGACCTCGCCCGGCTGGACGGCCTGCGCGGCCTCGCCGCCCGCTTCGCCGACGACCACGACACGCTGGACGTCCTGGTCAACAACGCCGGAGGCATGAGCCCCGAACGGCGGCTCACCGAGGACGGCGTCGAGCTCACCTTCGCCGTCAACGTCCTCGCGCCCTACGCGCTCACCTGCCTGCTGCTCCCGCAACTCCGAGTGGCGGACGCGGCGCGCGTGGTCAACCTGACCGGTGGCCAACCGGACGGGACGATCGACCCCGCCAACCTCCAGGCCGAGAAGCGGTTCCTGGGCTGGACGTTCTCGCACTACAACCAGGCCAAGACGGCGCTCATGGCGATGAGCCACCGCTTCGCCACGCGCCTCGCGGACGAGAGGATCACCGTCAACGTCGCCTTTCCCGGCCACGCCTACACGCCCGGGAACCGGGCCACCCCGGTGCGCGCGTTCCCGTACCTGTTCCGGCCGGTCGCGCCGCTGATCAGGCTCGCCGGCCCGCTCCTGCTGTCGGACCTCGCGAAGTCGGCGCGTTCCAGCGTCCACCTGGCCTCGAGCCCCGAGGTCGAAGGACTCACCGGCGTCTACGTCGACGCCAAGGCACGCCGCGCCACCTGGCCCGACGGCGCCCTCGACCCGCGAGCCCAAGACGCGGTATGGACCCTCTGCGAACGCCTCACCACCCTGACCGTCTAACAACCCCCACACCCGCCCCACCCGTCAGACCCCACACCCCTCGCCCGTCAGGCTCCGTGCTCGGCCCGCGGCCGCCAGGCCCCGTGCCCGCTCCGTCCGCCAAGGCCCGTGCCCGCTCCGTCCGCCAGGCTCCGCGCCGCCCTGTCAAGCGGACCGCGTGGTGGATCATCCGGCGGGATCCGTGGCCGGCCCGTCTGGCGTGCCCCATACCCGGCCCGTCAGGCAGGTCTCGTGCCCGAATTGTCTGGCGTGACCCGTGCGGGCCGTCCGGTGGGACCTGTGCCCGGCCCGTCAGGCGGGTTCGTGCTGGACCTTCCGGTGGGCTCCGTGCCTGAGCCTGTCCGGCAGGTTCCGTAGGCCGTCGAAGGTGTGCAGGACCAGGCCCGGCGCGGACGGGGCGGTGTCGGCAGGGCCGACGACGGTCGTGGGCCGGAGCCGGTGGATCACATGTGCCCGCCCGCTCGGCGGTATCTGTTCCTGGCTCGTTTGGCGGGATCCGCGCCCGGATCGTTTTGGCAGGGCCCGCGCTCGGGCCGCCTGGTGGTTTGTGCGTCTGGCTTGGTGGCCGACGCGTCGCGCGGGCTTCCGGGTTCTGCGAGCGGGCCCGGCACGTGGGGTGATCAGGGCTCTGACGTGCCGGGACGCGTTGCGGCGGCGGGAAGGCTCAGTCGGAGCCGGTCTCCTCGGGGCCCTTGGTGAGGCGCTGGAGGTAGTTCTGCTCGCCGAGCATCTCGACCAGCCCGAGCTCGGTCTCCAGGTAGTCGATGTGGTCTTCCTCGTCATCGAGGATGTCCTCGAAGAGGCGCGCGGACGTGATGTCCCCGCGCGAGCGCATCAGCTCGGCGCCCGGACGCAGCCGTGCGACGGCCTCCAGTTCGATCTGCAGGTCGGCCCGGAGCTGCTCGACGATCGTCTGCCCGATACGGAGAGTGCCTATCTTCTGGTAGTTCGGCAGGCCCTCCAGGAACAGGATCCGTTCGGTCAGCCGCTCCGCGTGCCGCATCTCGTCGAACGACTCGTCCCGGCTCTTCTCGGCCATCCGGTCGAAGCCCCAGTCCTGCTGCATCTTGGAGTGCAGGAAGTACTGGTTGATCGCGGTCAGCTCCGCGGTGAGCTGCTCGTTGAGCAGCGCGATGATGTCCTTGTCGCCTTCCATGGCCGCCATGGTTCCATGACGCTCCGTGATCGGACAGTGTCAGGCGGCGGTGTCGCGCAGCCAACGCGAACGCACCGGCGCGAGCACCCGCTCCGGCGGAACGAGCACCTCGGACGGCACGGACCCGGTCACGCCGCACGCGGGCGTGCCGCCGGGCGCGTCCGTGGCGCACGGTGGCTGGGGCGTGGCCGTAGCCAGCGCGTTCATGATGCACGCGGGCTGGTCGGCGCCATCCGCAGGCGCGGTGGCAGTGTCGCCCAACGCGGTGCTGCCCAACGTGGCGGTGCTGACCGGCGTGGCGGTGACGCCCGACGTGGCGGTGCTGACCGGCGTGGCGGTGACGCCCGACGTGGCGGTGCTGCCTGGCGTGGCGGTGCTGTTCGGCGTGGCGGTGACGCCCGACACGGTTGTGCTGTCCGACGCGGCGGCGCCGTCTGACGCGGCGGAGGTGGCCATGGAGGCAGGTGCGGACGTGGCGGGGACGCCGAGCGGCGGGACCGGGGCGTCGGCCGGGAGGACGGGCGGAAGCGGCCCGCCGGTGATGGCGTCGACCAGGTCCACGGCCGTCTTCACCTCGCTGACCAGCGAGTACAGTCGGCGGGTGCAGGACCCGCAGCCGGGCTTCCAGCCGCAGGCGTCCTTGACCTCGCGGACCCCGCCGCAGCCGCCGTCGAGCATGCAGCCGCGCACGTCATCCTCGGTGACGGCGTTGCAGACGCAGACGTACATGCGGGCGGGAACCTCTCGGTGGTCAGGTAAGGGCAGCCTCAATTAGGTAAGGCAAGCCTAATGTAGGCGACGGATGTCCGGTATGGCCAGTCCCGTCCGGATCGGTGTGATCTAACCCTCAGCGGGAAAGGCTCCCTCCCAGCGACGGGAGGGATGGCCGGTGGCGCACGGACGGTCCGGTGAGGTCAGGCTCCAGAGCGGGCGTCCGGACGCGCCGTCCGGGACGTACCGCCTCCAGCTCCGCCCGCCCCACTTCGGCTTCGCCGAGGCGGCGGCCCTCGCGCCCTACCTCAAGGACCTCGGCGTCTCCCACGTCTACCTGTCGCCGGTGCTCCAGGCCGCGCCCGGCTCCACGCACGGCTACGACGTCGCCGATCATGGCCGGATCTCCGCCGAACTCGGCGGCGAGGACGCGTTCGCCGCGATGGTCGGCCGTTTCCGCTCCCGGGGGCTGCGGGTGCTGCTGGACATCGTCCCGAACCACATGGCGTTCCACGGACCGGCCGTCGAGTCCGTCCTTGCGGACGGCCCGAAATCCCCGTACGCGCACTGGTTCGACGTGGACTGGGACGCGGGCGGCGGACGGCTCGTCCCGCCCGGCGAGGGCGAACCCAACTACCGCCGCTTCTTCGACATCTCCGGCCTGATCGCCCTCCGCCAGGAGGATCCGGACGTGTTCGACGCCACGCACGCGCTGGTCGTCCGGCTCGTCCGGGACGGCCTGGTGGACGGCCTCCGCGTCGACCACCCCGACGGCCTCACCGACCCCCGCGCCTACCTCCGCCGCCTCTCCGACCGCATCGGCTCCGACCGCATCGGTTCGGACCGCATCGGCTCGGGCCGCATCGGCTCAGGCCGCATCGGCTCGGACGGGCACGGCCGCCGCTGGACTCTGGTCGAGAAGATCACCGCGCCCGGTGAGGAACTGCCCGCCGGATGGGTCTGCGCGGGCACCACCGGCTACGACGCGCTCGGCATGGTCGGCGGCCTGTTTCTGGACCCGGCCGGGGAAAAGCCCCTGACCGAAATCCACGCCCGCTTCACCGGACGGCCGTCCGCCTTCCCCCGGATCGAGCGCGAGTCCCGCCGGTACGTGGCCGAGAACACCCTGCGCCCGGAGATCGACCGGCTGCACCGCGTCCTCGTCAGGAAGCGTCCGGCCGACGACCCGGACGCCCTGCGCGAGGCGCTCCTCGAACTGCTCGTGGAGATCAAGGTCTACCGCGCGTACGTCGTGCCCGGCGCCGGGCCGTCCGACCAGGCGCTTCGCGTGCTGGACGAGGCGTCGAGGCGCTGCGGCGCGCCGCTCGTCCCGGTCGTCGTCCGCGAGGCCCTCTACGGCGACCAGGAGTTCGTCGTCCGGTTCCAGCAGGTCAGCGCGCCGCTGGCGGCGAAGGGCGGCGAGGACACCGCGTTCTACCGCTGGTCGCGCCTGTCCGCGCTGAACGAGGTCGGCGGCGACCCCGCCCGCTTCGCCGTCCCGCCCGCCGAGTTCCATGCGTTCTGCGGGCGCGTCGCCGCCGACTGGCCGCTGACCATGACGACCCTGTCGACGCACGACACCAAGCGCCAGGAGGACGTCCGGGCGCGGCTGGCCGTCCTCGCCGAGATCCCGGACGCCTGGGAGGCCACCGTCAGGGCCTGGCACGCGACGGCGCCCTCCCCGCTGGAGCCGGACCTCGAGTACCTGATGTGGCAGACGCTCGTCGGCGCCTGGCCGATCACCGAGGAGCGGATGCGCGGCTTCCTGATCAAGGCCATGCGTGAGGCCAAGACCGCCACCAACTGGACGGATCCGGACGAGGCGTACGAACAACAGGTTCTCGACCACCTCCACGCCGTCCTGAACTCCGGTATCGCGGACGAGATCCCCCGATTCGTCGCCCGCCTGGAGCCCCGGACCCGCGTGAACGTGCTGGGCCAGAAGATCGTCCAGCTGACCATGCCCGGCGTCCCCGATGTCTACCAGGGCTGTGAGCTGGTCGGACGTGCCCTGGTAGACCCCGACAACCGCCGTCCGGTCGACTACGGACGTCGCCGTGCCCGCCTCGCCCGCCTCGACGGCAACGGCGCCCCCGGCGGCCTCGACGACGAGAAACTGCTGGTCACAGCACGGTCGCTGCGCCTCCGCCGCGACCATCCGGACTGGTTCGCCCCACCCAGCCCGCACAAGCCGCTCACCGCCGTCGGACCCGCCGCCGATCACGTCGTCGCCTTCCGCCGCGGACGCGCCCTGACCGTCGCCACCCGCCTGCCCGCCACCCTGGAACGCCGCGGCGGCTGGGCGTCCACGCTGCTGGACGCGGGCGACGACGGCGACGACGGCAACGACGGCCTCTGGCGCGACGTCCTCACCGGCTATGTTCACCAGGGCCCGCTGCTCGACCTGGCCGCCATCCTGGACCGCCTGCCCGTCGCCCTCCTCGTCCCCGAGGGGCAGGCATGACCCGTTTCTCCGTCTGGTCCCCGTCCGCCCGGAAGGTCTCCGTCGCCGTCCTGACGCCCGACCTGCCCCGCGTCGAGCCGCTGACCCCCACCCCGGACGGCTGGTGGACGGCCGACATCCCCCACGCCGCCCATGGCACCGACTACGGCTTCCTCCTGGACGATCGCGACGACGTGCTCCCCGACCCCCGCTCCAGCTGGCAGCCGCGCGGCGTCCACGCCCCCAGCCGCGTCTACGACCACTCGCGTTTCCGCTGGTCGGACGCCGCATGGCGAGGCCGTCCACTCCCCGGATCCGTTCTGTACGAACTCCACATCGGCACGTTCACCCCAGAGGGCACGCTGGACGCCGCCACCGCGCGCCTCGACCACCTCGTCGACCTGGGCGTGGACGTCGTGGAGCTGATGCCGGTCGCCGCGTTCTCCGGCGACCGCGGCTGGGGCTACGACGGCGTGTGCCTGTGGGCCGTCCACGAGTCCTACGGAGGCCCGGACGCCCTGAAACGCTTCGTCGACACCGCGCACGCACGAGGACTCGCCGTCGTCCTGGACGTCGTCTACAACCACCTCGGACCGTCCGGAAACCACCTCAAGGACTTCGGCCCGTACTTCACCGACGCCTACGGCACCCCCTGGGGCGACGCGGTCAATTTCGACCGCGCCGGCTCAGACGGTGTTCGAGCGTTCATGGTCGAGAACGCCCTCATGTGGCTGCGCGACTTCCACCTGGACGGCCTGCGCCTGGACGCCGTCCACGCCATCCGCGACCAGCGGGCCGTCCACATTCTGGAGGAGCTGTCGGCCGCCGTGGACGCCCTGGCCGCCCGCCTCGGTCGCGGGCCGTTCCTGGTCGCCGAGTCCGACCTGAACGACCCGCGATCGATCACCCCGCGCGAGGCGGGCGGCCATGGGCTCACCGCCCAGTGGGACGACGACGTGCACCACGCGCTGCACGCCCTCCTCACCGGCGAACGCCAGGCGTACTACGTCGACTTCGGCTCCACCCGGACCCTCGCCAAGGCTCTGACCAGCGCATTCGTCCATGACGGGAGCTATTCGACCCACCGCGGCCGCAGCCACGGCCGCCCGGTCGACCGCGTCCGCACCCCGGCCCACCGCTTCGTCGTCTCCCTCCAGAACCACGACCAGATCGGCAACCGCGCCACCGGCGACCGCCTCTCGTCCCCCTGCGGTCGAGGACTCCCACTCGAACGGCTCAAGATCGGCGCGGCGCTGCTCCTGCTCGGACCGTTCACGCCGATGCTGTTCATGGGCGAGGAGTGGGGCGCGTCCACACCCTGGTGCTACTTCACCGACCACCGCGAACCGGACCTCGCCCGGGCCGTCAGCGAGGGCCGCCGCCGTGAGTTCGCGGACCACGGCTGGGACGGCGAGGTTCCCGATCCACAGGCTGTGGATACTTTCCTGCGCTCCGTCCTCGACTGGACGGAACCGGACAAGGGGCGCCATCGCGACCTGCTGGACTGGTACCGCGCGCTGATCGCCCTCCGCCGCGCGCATCCCGAGTTCACCGACCCCGACCTGACCCGCGTCCACGTCGAGACGGGCGACACCTGGCTGATCATGCGCCGGGGCCGCTTCCGCGTCGCCGCGAACCTGGGCGAGGACACCCTCGTCCTCGGCCCGGCCGAACTCCTGCTCACGTCCGGAAAGCGCACGGACGATCGAACGGTCAGCGTCGCCGGGACCGGTGTCGCGGTCGTGGCCGACGGTGGCGTTCGAGAGCAGAGGTGACGGGCGGGACGTCGAGGCGGCGATGGCGTTCCGACCAGAGCGCCCATACGGACAGAAGTGCCAGGAGTGCGCTCAGAACCGGGAGCAGACGCGCCCAGCGTCCCCATTCGCCGATGTCGCCTTCCGCCAATGGCATGCCCCAGGTCATGGCATAGGTGACTCCGAGCACATTCGCCACCCCTTCGGTAAGGGCGTACCACCACATCCGACTTCGGGTATCCGCAAGGAATCCGGCGGACCCGCCGAGGGACATCAGCATGGCAAGGATCAGGCAAACACCGACATATGACGCATGCTCGAAACCAACGGGCACCAGCAGGAACTGGATGGAGCCGAGCAGCACGAACAGCACGGCGCCGACCGGCCGCGCGACGGCCGGTTCGAGGGGCGGCACGTGCGTATACCTCCGGGGACGGGAAGATTGTCTGCATTCGAGGATGTACTACGAGTGGCAAACCGCAGGTCAAGAGCGCGGCGGTAGCCAGGAAACGTTCATGAATGGCCATACGATCGGTTCATGACCTCAGTACTGCTCGCCGAGGACGACACGTCCATCTCCGAGCCTCTCGCCCGCGCGCTGCGGCGCGAGGGGTACACCGTCGAAGTCAGCCCGGACGGCCCGCAGGCCCTGGAGCGGGCCCTCGGCGGAGGCGTCGACCTGATCGTGCTGGACCTCGGCCTGCCCGAGCTGGACGGCCTGGAGGTCGCGCGCCGGGTCCGCGCTGAGGGCCACGGTGTGCCGATCCTGATCCTGACCGCCCGTGCCGACGAGGTGGACACCGTCGTCGGTCTGGACGCCGGGGCCGACGACTACGTGACCAAGCCCTTCCGGCTCGCCGAACTCCTCGCGCGAGTCCGGGCGCTGCTGCGCCGCGGCAGCACCGAGACGCCCATCGTCCAGGGCGTCCGGATCGACGCCGAGTCCCGCCGCGCCTGGATGGGCGACCAGGAGCTCCAGCTCACCACCAAGGAGTTCGACCTGCTGCGCGTCCTCGTGCGGGACGCCGGGAAGGTCGTCACCCGGGAACAGATCATGCGCGAGGTGTGGGACACCAACTGGTGGGGTTCCACGAAGACCCTCGACATGCACATCTCCTGGCTACGCCGCAAGCTCGGCGACGACGCCGGCAGCCCCCGCTACATCACCACCGTGCGGGGCGTCGGCTTCCGGTTCGAACGCGGCGACTGACCGGCCCGCCGATCGGCGCCCGCACCAGCGGAGCCGATCGGCGGCCGCCCGGCGTCCGCGGACGCCGAGCACTCCGTGCGAGCCGGGCAGCCGTCCGCACGCCGGACGGAGCCCGCGTCCACCCACTGATCAGAATCCGGCGAACCGGCCGCCTCCGACCGCGCCACCTCCAATGGCCCCGGTCACCGGCCACGCCCAGCACCCACAGCCCGCGACCACACCCAGCGGCCGCACCCGGCGGCCACTTTCAGCAGCCACCTCTAGGGGCCGCACCCAGCGGCCACGTCCGGCGGCCACGTCTACAGGCCGCACCCAGCGGCCACGTCCAAGAGCCACGTCCGGCGGCCACGCCTAGGGGTCACAGCCAGCGGCCACGTTCAGCGGTCACTCCTAGGGGCGCAGCCAGCGGACGTGTCCAGGGGGCGCACCCGGCGGCTACGTCCAGGGGGCGCGTCGGCGGTCTCATTTCCACACGAACAACGTCCAGAGACAGAACAAGCCCGCTGAGCGACCCGCGCGCGCGGTGTGAGCCACCGCACCGGCCGCGCGGGTGCGAGCCAGGTGATTTGGGTGGAGCGCATACGCTGCGTGAAGAGCGCGGGGCGCATCCGCCGTCCTCGTGTGTCCCCTGGGGCGCACGGGGTTTCCATGTCACGCCGGCCCGTCACGCCAGACCGGCACGCGTGTCCGCTCGCCGCCCGCGCGACCCGCTCACGCGTGCCCGACACGCCGCCTTCAGGGGCGTGCGGGCTCCGTCCGTGTGGTGTGCGGACGCCGTTCGCGCACCACCGTCCGCATCGCCCGGGGGAACGGGGGTCGTCCCCTCCGGTGACGTGGATCTCGTCCAACCCGACCGGGGGCCGGGCCGTCCCGAGCGGTTCCGGCGCACCGCCTCTCCCCGAGGAGGCCCGATGAGGCGCCGACTGCTCCTGTCGACGCTCGCCGTGGCGATCGTCGCGATTCTGCTTCTCGGCATACCCCTCGCCTACGCCACGAACAAGCTGATCTACGAGGAGGCCCGGCAGTCGCTCGAACGCGAGGCGTCGTCCATCGTCGGCGGCGTCGGCTTCAGCCTGGAGTCCCGCCAGCCCATCACCCGTGACAAGATCGCTCAGGAGTACCCCGGCCGGTACATCGTGATCACCCTGCCGGACAACCGGACCATCGCCGCGGGCACGCCGCCGCGTCACCCGGCCGGCCAGCTCACCGCGACCGCGACCGTGTCCGGCGTGCACGTCCAGGTGTCCCAGCCCGCCCAGCAGGTCCGGGACGAGGCCCTCCGGCAGATGCTGCTGATCGGCAGCCTGGCCGCGCTCGGCGTCGCGGTGACCGTCGGCCTGGCGATGTTCCAGGCCCGCAAGCTCACCCTTCCCCTGGTCGACCTCGCCGAGACCGCCGACCGGCTCGGCACCGGGAACGCCCGTCCGCGCCGCCGCCGGTACGGGATCCCCGAGGTGGACCGGGTCGCCGAGGTGCTCGACAACAGCGCCGTCCGGATCGCCGACCTGCTGGCCGCCAGCCGCGAGTTCGCCTCGGACGCCAGCCACCAGCTGCGCACTCCGCTGACCGCGCTGACCATGCGGCTGGAGGAGATGATCGAGGCCGCGGAGTACCCCGACGTCGTCCGGGAGGAGGGCGCGGCGGCCATCGCGCAGGCCGAGCGCCTGGTCGCGGTGGTCGAGCAGCTGCTCGCCCGCGCCCGGCACGACCGGACGGGCGGGGCGGTCGCCGCGCCGATCGACCAGATCATCGAGCAGCAGGTCGAGGAGTGGCGGCCGATCTTCCGCCGGGACGGCCGGGACATCCGGATCGTCGGCGAGCAGGGCCTGGTCGGCATGACCACGCCCGAGGGACTCTCCCAGATCGTCGCGACCCTGCTGGACAACTCCCTGGTGCACGGCGACGGCGTCGTCACGATCAACACCAAGCAGGGCGCCGCCTCGGTCGTCGTCGAGATCGGCGACCAGGGCGCGGGCATCCCGGCGGACCTGGAGCCCCGCATCTTCGAGCGGAGCGTCAGTGGCGGCCACGGCACCGGCCTCGGCCTCTACCTGGCCCGTTCCCTGGCGGCGGTGGACGGCGGGCGGCTCGAGCTGATCCAGCCCCGTCCGGCCACCTTCGGCATCTTCCTGCGCCAGGCGTCCGAGGCGCGCCTGGCCGAGGAACGCGTGGTCATCGGCCCCGTCTGACCCCGGACCGGGCGCCCGGAAAGCGGGCCCGACGGGCCCCGGGCCCCGGGCCCCGCGTCGTGCGAGACCTCAGCGGGCGCGGGGCCGCTGATCGGCCAAGTGCGCGGCTCACGGAGTGCGGGACCTCACGGAGCGCGGGACCTCACGGGGCGCGGGACCTGCTGATGGCGTGGCTCACCGATCGGCCGAGTGCGCGGCGCACTCAGCGTGCGGCTCAGTGGTTCGGGACCTGAGCGGTGCGGGGCTCGCTGATCGGCTGAGTGCGGGACTCGGCGGGTGGTGGGACTCAGTGGCGGGTGAACTCCGCCAGGCCCTCCGGCTGCGCGCGGGACTGCTCGAGCGGCGGCGTGTGGTCGGCGGTGCCCTGGGCGTGGGCGGCGGACGGGTCCGGGAGGCCCGTGGTCGGGGTGACCGGCGGGGCGTCCTCCGGCAGGAAGACCCACTTCTTGTAGGCCCAGAAGCGGAACAGGGTCGCCACCGCGGTGCCGATGACCAGGGACGCGTTGTAGGCGATCCAGCCGCGCTGGTCGAGGGCGAACTTGGTGAACCCCTGGATGAGCCAGGTGATCAGCAGGCCGACGCCGTTGAGGACGAAGAAGGTGACGTACTCGCGTCCCATGCCGCTCTGCTCGCGGTGCCGGAACGTCCAGTAGCGGTTGGCGATGTAGGAGAAGGTCGCGGCGATCACCGTGCCGACGCCCGTGGAGGTCAGCTCGCCCACGCCCAGGCCGACGTGGAGCACGTTGCCGACGCCCGTGGTGATCACGAACGCGAGGGCGCCGATGCTGCCGAACTTCGCGAGCTCGTGCACGATGTGCGCGAACCGTCGGTAGAGACTGGCGACAAAGCTCACGTAGTGGACCCGTCCTTCCGGACCTCGGCTACAGGCGGTGCGGTCGGCGGCGACTGGGCGCTGGCTCCATGACTCCGGCCGGTGCGCGAACCGTCGAGGCATATCGAGGATAGACGCAAGCGGCGTCTGAGGCGTCAGAACATGAACGTTTCAACGTACCCGTCCAATCCACATGTATGCCCCGTGCTTGCCGGGTTCCACCGGGTTGGACGTACGGATTGCCCAAAGAGTTCGCATATGTCGATTCCGGTCCCGGTCCGAGTGCTCGCGGTGGCCGCGCCCTATACCCTTCTCTGCGTGAGAGACGCAGCTCAGAGCGGTGCCGCGGGCCGCACCCCCGTGGTCGGCATGGCCGGAGGCGGGCAGCTCGCCCGGATGACCCAGCAGGCCGCGATCGCGCTCGGCGTGTCGTTGCGGGTCCTGGCCGGTTCGGCGGACGACTCGGCGGCCCGGGTGACGCCCGGAACGGCCGTCGGGGACGACCGGTCCGAGGCCGACCTGCTGGACTTCGCCGCGGGCTGCGACGTCCTCACCTTCGACCACGAGCACGTCCCCGGCCCGCACATCGCGGCCGTCGAGGCGTCCGGGGTGCCGTGCCGTCCGGGCGCGGACGCCCTCCGGCACGCGCAGGACAAGCTGGTCATGCGGGAGCGGCTGAGCGATCTCGGCGCGCCCTGCCCGGCGTTCGCCGCGATCACCGGCGAGGCGGCCCTCAAGCGGTTCGCGGGCGACCACGGCCTGCCGCTCGTCCTGAAGGCGACCCGCGGCGGCTACGACGGCAAGGGCGTCTGGGTGATCAAGGACCTGGACGACCCCGCGGTCGCCGAGCTGCTGGGGCAGGACGTCCCGCTGATGGCCGAGGAGATGGTCTCCTTCCGGCGCGAGATCGCCGCGCTGGTCGCGCGTTCGCCCTACGGGCAGGGCGCCGCGTACCCGGTGGTCGAGACCGTCCAGGAGGACGGGATCTGCGTCGAGGTGATCGCGCCCGCGCCCGGCCTGTCCGCCGACCGCGCCGAGGAGGCGCAGCGCCTCGCGCTGGACATCGCCGAGAAGCTGGGCGTGACCGGGCTGCTCGCGGTCGAGCTGTTCGAGACCGAGGACGGCCTGCTGGTCAACGAGCTGGCGATGCGTCCGCACAACTCCGGCCACTGGACGATCGACGGAGCCCGCACCTCCCAGTTCGAGCAGCACCTGCGCGCCGTCCTGGACCTGCCGCTCGGTGCCACCGAGCCCAACGCCCGCTGGACGGTCATGGCGAACGTCCTCGGCGGCGACGACCCGGACCTGTACTCCCGCTACTTCCACGTGATGGCGCACGACCCGGGCGTCAAGGTCCACTTCTACGGCAAGCACGTCCGGCCGGGACGCAAGATCGGGCATGTGACCGTCCTCGGTGACGACCTGGCCGACCTGCGGGAACGCGCCCGTCACGCCGCCGACTTCCTACGCTGGGGGCCCGCCATGGGCCCCGCGACGACGACCGCTGAGGAGATCGCCGAATGAGCAACCCCGTCGTCGGCGTCGTGATGGGCAGCGACTCCGACTGGCCCGTCATGAGGCTCGCCGCCGAGGCACTGGACGAGTTCGGCATCCCGTTCGAGGCGGACGTGGTGTCCGCGCACCGGATGCCGCACGAGATGATCGCCTACGGCGCGGACGCGGCGTCCCGCGGCCTGAAGGTGATCATCGCCGGGGCGGGCGGCGCGGCCCACCTGCCCGGCATGCTGGCGTCGGTCACGCCGCTGCCGGTGATCGGCGTCCCGGTGCCGCTGAAGTACCTGGACGGCATGGACTCGCTGCTGTCGATCGTCCAGATGCCCGCGGGCGTCCCGGTGGCGACCGTCGCCGTCGGCGCGGCCCGCAACGCGGGGCTCCTGGCCGCCCGCATCCTCGCCGCGAACGACGAGGGCCTGCGGGCGAGGATGGAGTCGTTCCAGCAGGAGCTCAAGGCTCAGGCGCAGGCCAAGGGCGCCCGCCTCCGCGAATCCCTCTGACGCCAAGCCACCGGCGCCTGCGGACTCCGCGGGCGCCGGCCGCCGATCAGCGCTTCAGGAGGTCGATCACGCCGGTGGTGCCCTCGTCGGGGTGGCCGTCCGCGAGGCGGCGTTCCATCAGCGTCATGAACGGGGCGATGAGCTCGGCGCTGACGCCCTGGTCCTCGGCCGTCCGCAGCAGCGTCTCGTTGGCCTGCACCATCATCGCCAGGTTGGACGTCACGCCGAGCGTGTAGTCGCCGCTCTCGAGGTGCGCGGCGACGCCGTGCGCGTACCCGGTCATGCCGGTCAGGAACTCGACCAGCAGCGGTGCGAACTCCGTCGGAGGGACGCCGGTGTCGCGCATGAGGGCGAACGCGTGCGAGACACCGGCGAACATTCCGGTCATCGCGCTCAGCAGCGCCACGTCGTGCAGGGAGGCCGAGCCGGGGTCCTCGCCCACGTACCGCGTCCCCGCCGGGACGGCCAGCGCCTCGGCGTGCTCCTCGAACAGCGCGCCGGAGCCGCTGTAGAACACGTACGCGCCGGACTCCGGGACGCCGATCATCGGCGGGACGGCCATGATCCCGCCGTCCAGGTAGCGGGCGCCCCGCCCGATGGCCCACGTGGCGCGTCCCCGGGCCTGCTCGGGGGTGCCGGTGGTGATGTTGACCAGGTCCCTTCCCTTGAGGTCGGCGTCCGCGAGGGCCTCCTCGACGGACGCGTCGTCCAGCAGGCAGGCGACGACGAGCGGGCTCGCGGCGACGGCCTCGGCGGCGGACGCCGCGACCTTCGCGCCCTCGGCGGCGAGCGGCTCGGTGCGGCTCGCGGTGCGGTTCCAGACGGTGAGCTCGTGTCCGGCGGCGAGCCACGCGCGGGCGATGGCCGTCCCCATCGCGCCGAGGCCCAGCAGAGTGATCTTCTTGGTGTCGTTGCTCATGCCGTCCAGCGTGGCCGTTGGTTCGTGGTGCGAACAGTACGCACTTCAAGGTGCGTGGTTACCCTGGCGTTAGTGACCAGATAGGGGGGTGGCGGGATGCGGGTACTGCGGCGGCCGGGGGCCTTTCACTGCGGGGTGGACGCGGCGATGGACGTCGTCGGCGGCAAGTGGAAGGTGTCCATCCTGTGGGCGCTGGGCGAGCGCGTGCACCGCTTCGGCGAGCTGCGCCGCGCGCTGCCGGGCGTGACCGAGAAGGTGCTGGCCGCGCAGCTGCGCGAACTCGTCGAGGACGGCATCGTGCACCGCGAGGTCCTGGACGAGGTGCCGCCGCGCGTCGAGTACTCCCTGACCCCGCGCGGCGCCGCCCTCAACGCGGCCCTGGCCCCCTTGGGCGACTGGGGGAGCGAGCACGTCCTCGGCCGGCGGCCGGAGCCGGCGGTTAGCGGAGGTTAGCGGCGGCGGAAGAGGCCGCGCCGCTTGTTGGTCGAGGGCTTGGCCTCGCCGCCCGCCAGCACGAGGGCGGCGGTCGCCCGCAGGAAGTCGCCCGGATCGGTGGACATGTCCGTCAGGTGCAGGTGATGGCCCTCGGACGTCCACTCGCCGAGGATCGCGCCGGGCTCGTGCGTGATCGGGTCGACCGCGTACTCGAGGGTGAAGAAGCGCGTGGACGCCGAGCCGGACGGCCGGACCATCGCCGCGAAGTACGCCTCGGCCGCCGCGACCGGCTCGGGCAGCGTGACCAGCATCAGCCGGTCGCCGTTCAACTCGATCAGGTTTCCGCGCAGGCCGTCGGATGGCAGGCGCTCGCCGGCGGGCAGGTCCTCGCCGACGTCCCGCCAGGTCTTCGCCAGCATGTCGGTGACGTCCCCGGCCGGGGTGGTGTCGATGAGCGTCGGTCCGTACTCCTCCGACACCTGCCGCAGCACCGTGTGGACGAAGTGGTAGTGATGCCTGCGGTAGCCGACCGGATCGTCCACGGGCTCGGGGATGTCGCCGAGCATCGCGCGGAACCCGTCCGGGAAGTCGAAGGTCAGCGACCGTCCGTTGATCTCGGTGAGCTGCGCGGTCTCGCCGCCGTGCCACCAGTAGACGTGCGGGCTGAGCCGCGTCTCGGACGCGCCGAACAGCGCGGCGGTGTCCTCGGCCATCGCGGCGAGCGCGGTCAGGACCGTCCCGCCGCTGATCGGGTGCAGCAGGATGTGGAACTTGTCCGGAATGCTGAACAGCGCGCCGTCGTCCGGGATCGGCTGGCCGGTCAGCTGCCGCGCCACGTCGTCCAGCACCAGGACGCGGCTCGCGGTGAACGCGTTGGGCCCGGTCAGGACGTGATACGTGCCGCCCTTGTCGGCGTGGACGACCTCGTGCTTGCCGACCGGCATCGCCCTCAGGTTGCGGAACGCGAGTTCGAGCTGCTCCTCGGGCCCGCCGAGAGCGTTCAGGGACGCCTCGTCCAGCCCCTCGTCACCGTCCACCGCGATGACCATGTGCAGGCCTGGCAGCACCTCGGGGACGCTCTCGGGCGGGTCGTACAGCTCCTCGGCCGGGAGCAGAAGCCCGTAGAGCCTGCCGCGCAGCCCGTCCTCCGCCATCCCGGCCCCGCCTTCCGTCGCCTCCACCGGTGATCAGTATGCGCCCATTATCTGGCTGATCACTCGGGTTTCTCCCGACGGGACGGGGCCGTCCGCGAGGGTCAGCGGCGCAGCGCCCACTCGACGCCGGGGCAACGGTTCATGACCACGTCGAGCCCGGCCTCCTTGGCCCGGCGCGCGGCGTCCTCGTCGACCACGTCCAGCGGCATCCACACCGCCTTCGCGCCGGCAGCGATCGCCTCGTCCACGACCGCCCCGGCCTGCTCGGCGCGCCGGTAGATCCCGACCACGTCGATCTCACCCGGCACCTCGGCGAGCGACGCGTACCCGGGCTCCCCGAGCACCTCCTCGGCCGCCGGATGCACCGGCACGATCCGCTTGCCGCGCCCCTGCAGCAACCGGGCCTGGCTGTACGCGTCCCGCTCCGGGTTGTCCCCGAGTCCCACGAACACCCACGTCCGCGAGTCGTGCAACAGCCTCTTGATCACCTGCTGGTCAGCGAACTCCGCACTCATGCCACCCACAACCCCGCCCGGCCCTCCGCACTTCCCGCACGGCCCCACCGATTCCGCCGGATATGGCCTTTGGCGGCGCCCCATTTATAAACAAACACCAGCGTCTTTCAGGTGTACGGTCGCGGGAGAGGGGACCTCTCGGGGAAGGCGTGCGATGTATCGCAGACTCCTGGTCACCGTTGTGGCGGTGCTGGCGTTCAGGGTGGGGCAGAACGTGCCGTTGCCGGGTGTCCGGGCGCGGGAGGCCCGGATGGCCGCGGACGCTTGGGCGCGGCATGGCGATCTGCATCGGCTGGTCGATCTGCTCTCCGGGGGAGCGCTGCTGCGGCTCACGGTCCTGGGTCTCGGCGTGTGGCCGGTGGCCGCCGGATTCCTGGGGATCTCGCTGCTGTCGGCGCTCGTCCCGCGGCTCGCCGAGCTTCGGCGGGCCGGACGACCCGGGCGCGAGAGGCTGGCGCGCCATGCGGTCGTTCTGGGACTCGTCCTGGCGTTCGCCGCCTCGTGCTTCGTCGCGGCCAAGGCCGGGCATCTGCGCGACCGGAGCGGGCTGACCCTGGTCGCGCTGGCCTGCTGCCTGACGGCGGGCGCGGCGCTGACCCTGCTGCTCATGGAGTGGATCACCGAGCGCGGGCTGGGCGACGGTTTCACGGTTCTGCTGCTCACTCAGGTGTCCGCGGATCTGCCCCGGCAGCTTCACCACCTGGGCTGGACGCACGCGGTGACCGCGGTGGTGTGCGCTCTGGTCGCGCTCGCCGTCCTGGTCCCGCTTCGCCGGACGGCGCGGATGGTGCCCGTCCAGCACGCCAGGCAGCGTGGCGTCCTGAAAACGAAACACACGTACGTGCCGGTCAGAGTCGTGCCGTCCACGTTCGTCCCGATGCTCGCCGCCGGGGTCGCTCTGCTGGGCCTGCGTGCGTGGACGGGCCTCAGTGCGCCCTGGTACCTCGCGGTGGTGTTCGGCGTCGCGCTCGTGTTCGCCGTCCTGGCCGCGCCGACGGGCTTCAGCCCCGAGCGGACGGCCACAGAGTTGGCCCGCGCGAGGACGTTCGTGCCGGGCATTCGTCCGGGCCGTCCGACCCAGGAGTTCTTCGCCTACCTCAGCTCGCGCGTCACGCTGGTGGGGACGCTGGCCGTGCCCGTGCTGACGCTCCTGGTCATCGCGCCCGCGCCGTCCGCCGGGGCGCTCATGCTGATCGTCCTGATCGTCGCGCTACGGACTTTCGAGCAGGCACTCCTCGAGGTCCGCACCGCGACCGCCCACGTCAACGCCCCGCTGTCCGGACGCTGAGCAGCGAGGATGCTCCTATGGATGTCAAGCGGCGAGTTCAAGGTCGTTTGATGTTGTGATGAGTTGGTAGAGCTCGCGGGCGATGTAGCGTTTGAGGCAGCGGATGATCTCTTTCTTGGAGAGGCCGTCTTTGGTGCGTCGTTCGGCGTAGGCGCGGGTGCGTGGGTCCCAGCGCAGGCGGCAGAGGACGACGCGGTAGAGGGCTGCGTTGGCTTGCCGGTCGCCGCCGCGATTGAGGCGGTGCCGGTTGGTCTTGCCGGATGATGCGGGGATCGGGGCAGCGCCGCAGAGCATGGCGAACGCGGACTCCGACCGCAGCCGGTCGTGGTTTTGGCCGGCGGTGACCAGCAGCTGGCCGGCGACGTCGGTGCCGACTCCGTTGGCGGCGACCAGGCGGGGGTTGATCGCCGCGACCAAGGGCTTCAGGAGCTGGTCCAGGTCGGTGATCTCTTCGCTGAGCCGCTGGTGGCGGCGGGCCAGTGAACGCAGGGCGATCTTGGTGGCGGTGGTCGGTGACGCGGCGTCGGTCCGGTCGGGCCGCAGGCTCGCGCAGCGGGCGATCAGTTTCTTGGTGGCCAGCCCGCGCAGGTGTTCACGCAGGTCGTCGGGTGCGGTGATGATCAGTGCCTTGATCTGGCGTTGGGTGTCGGCGCGCTGATCGACCGCGGAACGACGTGCCGTCCGCAGATTGCGGAGCGCTTCGATGTGGCCGTCGCGTCGTTTGGGGACGCCGGTCCGGGCTCCGGCCAGCGCGGTCCTGGCGGCCTGGACGGCGTCGATCGGGTCGGACTTGCCCTGGAACCGGCGGGTCTTGCGGTCGGGGCGGTCGACCTCCACGACGTGGACGCCTTCGTCGCGCAGGAGGCGGGCCAGTCCCGCGCCGTAGGCGCCGGTGCCCTCGACCCCGACCTGCCCCAGCCGCCCGAACGCCCGCATCCAGGCCAGCAAAGCGGCGTATCCGGCCGGGTCGGCGGGGAACTGCTCGGTGCCCAGCACCCGCCCCACCTGGTCGACCACCGCGGCGGTGTGGGTGTCTCGATGAGTGTCGACACCACCAGCGACCTCGCTGATCGCGGTGTTCTCAGGTGTAATGGAGGGCATCGTCGTCCTGTCGTCCTTGACCGAGGGGCAGGGCGGCACGCACCAGCCGAGCGGACGGACAAGACAGTGATGGGGCCTCTGGCCAGGCTCCTATAAGGTCACCCCGCCACGTCCGGTGACGTGCACACGAGCACCTCCCGACCAGGGCCGACAGATCCCATTGAAGACCCAAAGTCAGTCAGCCGATGGGTCAGACCCCGGGCGGGAGGTGCTCATCTACATCATCACTGTCAGCCGGCGACCCGGGCAGGTGAGAAGGAGACGCTCATCGGCTCGTCCAGCTTGGCGATCTCGTCGCCCTTGATGTGCAGTACCTGCTTGTACTCACGGCCCGCGAGCCGGTAGGCGGTCAGCGCCGGGACGTCCTTCAGGTTGATGATCCAGTAATGCTCGACGCCGGCCAACGCATAGTCGCGCACCTTGGTGAAGTGGACGGTGTTGCGGCTACCGCTCTCGGGGTGCTGAACCTCGATCGCCAGCAGGACGTCCAGACCGATGATCGCCCTGCGGTCCTCCTGTCGGGCCTCCTTCACCGCCTCGACGTCGACGACCGCGAGGTCGGGCTTGTAGATCGACCCGTCCGGCATCTGGACGTCATAGGGGCTGCGCAGGACGAATCCGTCCGGCACCACGGGCGCGAGGATCGCCCGGAGATCCTCCACGGCCTCGTCGTGAACGACGCTGGGGCTCAAGGGGATCAGCCAGCCGTGGATGAGTTCGTACCCTTTGCCCTCATCGGGCAGTCTGTCCAGGTCAGCGATGGTGTTCGGTCCACGGTCGTAACCGTAATCATGCGCGGCGCTCATGAAGGTCCCTTTCGCCTGACCCGCTGGGCGGAGCGGCTGCACCTCACCACCGGTGCATATGCACAGCCTCCCATGCTGGGAAGTCGGATGAGGGCAGCGCTCCGCCAAATCGCCACTAGCTCATCGCTAGTGGCGATCCCCTCGTCAGGGGCGGCCGAGGGCCCGGTAGTTCCAGCCGGCGGCGCGCCAGTGGTCGGGGTCGAGGGCGTTGCGGCCGTCGACGATGTTCTTCTCGGCGACGACCTCGCCCAGGGCGTGCGGGTCCATCTCGCGGAACTCCGCCCACTCGGTGAGCAGCAGGACGACGTGGGCGCCGCGGGCGGCGTCCAGCGCGGACGGGCCGAAGTCCAGCGTGGGCTGGGCGCGGCGGGCGTTCGGCATGGCCTGCGGATCGTAGACGGTGACGCGCGCGCCTTGACCGCGGATGGACGCGGCGACGTCCAGGGCGGGGGAGTCGCGGACGTCGTCGGAGTTCGGCTTGAACGCCGCGCCGAGGACGCCGACCGTCCGGCCGATGAAGGAGCCGCCGAGCAGCTCGCGGGCCAGGTCCACCATGCGGATCCGGCGGCGGATGTTGATCTCGTCGACCTCGCGCAGGAACGTGAGCGCCTGGTCGGCGCCCAGCTCGCCGGCGCGGGCCATGAAGGCGCGGATGTCCTTGGGCAGGCAGCCGCCGCCGAAGCCGAGGCCCGGGCCGAGGAACTTGCCGCCGATGCGGTCGTCGTGGGACAGCGCCTCGGAGAGTTTGGTCACGTCGGCGTGGGACGCCTCGCAGACCTCGGCCATCGCGTTGATGAACGAGATCTTGGTCGCGAGGAACGCGTTCGCGGCGACCTTGACCAGCTCGGACGTCGGGTAGTCGGCGACGATGAACGGGGTGCCCTCGGAGATCATCGAGGCGTAGACCTCGCGCAGCGTCTTCTCCGCCAGCGTCGCGGCCTCGGCGTCGGACGGCAGCCCGACCACGATCCGGTCCGGGTGCAGGGTGTCCTTGACGGCGAAGCCCTCGCGCAGGAACTCGGGGTTCCAGGCGAGCGAGGCGTCCCGGCCGACGGGCGCGGTGCCCGCCAGCCGCCGGGCGAGTCGCGCGGCCGTCCCCACCGGGACGGTCGATTTGCCTACTACCAGGCATGGACGATCGAGGTGTGGCGCGAGCGCGTCGATGGCGGCGTCCACATAGGCCAGGTCGGCCGCGTACTCACCCTGCTTCTGCGGGGTGCCGACGCAGATGAAGTGGACGTCCCCGAACTCGGCCGCCTCCTCGAACGACGTCGTGAAGCGCAGCCGTCCGGATTCCAGGTTGCGCCGCAGGACGGGCTCCAGCCCCGGTTCGTAGAAGGGCAGGTCCCCGGCGGCGAGCCGGGCGATCTTCTCCCGGTCCACGTCCAGCCCGAGCACCTCGAATCCGAGGTCGGCCATACAGGCCGCGTGCGTCGCGCCCAGGTAGCCCGTCCCGATCACGGTCAGGCGGTGCGTCAAAGCCCTTCCTCCTGTCTAGTCCATCCCCCGGAGGTCTTGCCGCCTCCCTGCGGGACCCTCCCACGCCCGGGGTCCCGCCACCGGACGGGCAGTGTACCGGCGGGTAGCATTCGCGCTATGAGTGCCGACTTTCCCGCGTACGCGCCGTCGGAGGAGCATGACATGCTCCGGCAGACGGTCCGCGAACTCGCCGATGCCAAGATCGCCCCGTTCGCCGCGGCGGTCGACGAGGAGTCCCGCTTCCCCCAGGAGGCCCTGGACGCACTGGTGCAGAACGATCTGCACGCCGTGCACGTCCCGGAGAACTACGGGGGCGCCGGGGCCGACGCCCTGGCCACCGTGATCGTCATCGAGGAGGTCGCACGCGCGTGTGCCTCTTCCTCGCTGATCCCGGCGGTGAACAAGCTCGGCACGGTTCCGGTGCTGCTGTCCGGCTCCGAAGAGCTGAAGAAAAAGTATCTGACTCCGGTGGCCAAGGGCGAGGCCATGTTCTCCTACGCCCTGTCGGAGGCGGACGCGGGCTCGGACGCGGCGGGCATGAAGACCCGCGCGGTGCGTGACGGCGACCACTACGTCCTCAACGGCGCCAAGATGTGGATCACCAACGCCGGGGTGTCGGAGTACTACACGGTCATGGCCGTGACCGACCCCGGGAAGGGCGCCAAGGGCATCTCGGCGTTCGTCGTGGAGAAGTCGGACGAGGGCGTCTCCTTCGGGCCGAAGGAGAAGAAGCTCGGCATCAAGGGCTCCCCGACCCGCCAGGTCATCCTGGAGGACGTCCGGATCCCGGCGGACCGCATGATCGGCGCCGAGGGCACCGGCTTCAAGACCGCCCTGGCCACCCTGGACCACACCCGCATCACCATCGCGGCCCAGGCCCTCGGCATCGCCCAGGGCGCGCTCGACTACGCCGTCGGCTACGTCAAGGAGCGCAAGCAGTTCGGCAAGCCGATCGGTGACTTCCAGGGCGTCCAGTTCATGCTGGCCGACATGGCGATGCGCCTCGAGGGCGCCCGCCAGCTCACCTACCACGCGGCGATCAAGTCCGAGCGCGCCATGCACGGCGAGAAGATCCCGGACCTGACCTTCGTCTCGTCCGCGTGCAAGTGCCTCGCCTCGGACGTCGCGATGGACATCACCGTCGACGCCGTCCAGCTCCTCGGCGGCTACGGCTACACCCGCGAGTTCCCGGCCGAGCGCATGATGCGCGACGCCAAGATCACGCAGATCTACGAGGGCACCAACCAGATCCAGCGCATGGTCATGGCCCGCCAGCTCCTCAAGTAGGCCTCTGACCAGACAGAACGCGCCCCCGCTCCTGCCGGAGCCGGGGCGCTTCTGTGTTCTCTGGTGCCGGACGATGCTGCGCCCGCCATGGCGCGCCGTCCGGCTACTTGCAGAGCTTGTCGCTGGCGGTCTTCGCCTCCACGTGCGCGTCGGACCCGGACGGCGAGCCAGTCGCGGACGGCTCGGACGACGGCGTGACGTGGACCTTCTTCGCCCCGCTCCAGTCGTCGCCCACCAGGACCTGCACGCGCGAGCCCAGCCCGCTGACCTGCTTCAACTTCGCCCCCGGGATGGCCGCGGCGAGCGTCTTGGCGGAGTCGGCCTTGCCGGGCCCGTACTGGATCAGCGTGGTGGAGCGGCCGCGTTCGGCGATGCCCGGGACGACCGTGACCTGGAAGCCGACGTCGCGCAGGTCGCCGCCCGCGCGCGCGGCGAGACGCGGGGTGCCGACCGCGTTCAGGACGCGGACGTCGATGTCCTTCGGCGCGACGGTCGGCGCGTTCGGATCAGAGGTCGGGGACGCGGGCGGCGCCGTCGCCGACGGCTTCGGCGACGGCTCGCTCAGCGGCTGGTCGTGCCGGATCCGGGAGAAGAGGTCGCCCGCGGACGACTTGTCCCACTGGACGGTCGACTGCAGCTGCGGCGAGTTCCACAGGACGGTGTTGAACCCCGGGTTCGACAGCGGGACCTTCGCGAACGTGACGTGGTCGGTGGACACGCCCTTCATCTGGTCGGCGAGCTTCGGCAGGTCCTTGGCCAGCTTCTTGTCGACGCGCAGCGAGTGCAGGGCCGCGTTCAGGAACTTCGTCGACTTCACCGGGTCGCTCAGCGTCTTGCTGCTGAGGGCCTGCTTCATCAGGGACGAGACGAACGCCTGCTGCCGGTCGATGCGGCCGAGGTCGGTGCCGTCCCCGAGCGTGTAGCGGGCCCGCGAGTACGCCAGCGCCTTCAGGCCGTCCACGTGGGACTTCCCGGCGGCCAGCTGGAGTCCGGACTTCGGGTCGTCGATGGCCTGCTCGGTGCAGACGTCCACGCCGCCGAGCGAGTCGACCATGTTCACGAAGCCGTAGAAGTTGACCTCGACGTAGTGGTCGATCGGCACCCCGGTGGCCTCCTTGATCGTCGCCACCGTGAGGTCCGGGCCGCCGAACTGGTACGCCCAGGTCAGCTTGCCGAACCGGCCCGGGACCTCCGCGCCCTTGGCGCCCTCCGAGCCGTTCGACTTGTGCGAGGGGATCAGCACGTAGGAGTCGCGCGGCAGGCTGATCACGCTGACCTTGTCGTGGTCACGGTTCACGTGGACGAGCATCATCGTGTCCGACCGCTCGCCCGGCTCGTGGCCGAGCTTGGCCTTGCGCTGCTGCTCCCGGGTCAGGCCCTCACGCCGGTCGACGCCCGCCACCAGGATGGTCATCGCGCCCTTCGGCGCGTCCTTGCCGCCGCCGAGCCCGCCGACCGACACCTTGTCGATGGTCCCGGTCACGTAGTTCTGGAACGCCCACGCCCCACCGGCCGTGAGCATCACGAACGCCGACATCGTCCCGGTGATCGCCAGGAACCGCCGCTGCCGCCGCGCGCTCATCACCGCGCGCGGGCCGAGCCCGGGATTGGCCCCCCGGTCCGGACGGCGCGGGCCGCGCGGCGTGTCCACGGTCACCCTCGGCGCGGGCACCCCGTCCACGGTGACCCCGTCGATCTCCCCGTCCTCGGCGGCCGGGGATCCGCCGGGGACCCCGCCCGGCCGTGGCCGGAAGTACCGCTCCAGGGGGTCGTCGCCCCCCCGGGAGCCACCGTTCGAGCCGTGCCCGTCCGTCATGCTGGCCGCCGCCTCCTGAACACCCCGTGCCGACGCGAGTCCGCACCACTCTAAAGTGGACGGCGCCTGTTCGTCGGCTACCTGGACCTCGTGTCCGTGCAGTAACGTGGCGCCGACTTGACCCGCCTTGAACCCAGGATCAGATGAACCCGCCTTCGCATACCCAGAGCGACCTGCAGGACGTCCGTTCCGCCCAGAACGCCGAGCGGACCTGGCCCGCGGTGTCGGTGGTCATGCCGGTGCTGAACGAGGAACGCCACCTCGACGACGCCGTCCGGCACACGCTGACCCAGGACTACCCCGGTGAGCTGGAGCTGGTGCTCGCGATCGGGCCGTCCCGCGACCGGACCGAGCAGATCGCGCGTGACCTCGCGACCTCCGACCAGCGGATCCGGGTCGTGGCGAACCCGACCGGACGGACGCCCCAGGGCCTGAACATCGCGATCCGCGCGTCGCAGTACTCGATCATCGTCCGCGTGGACGGGCACTCGCTGCTGCCGCCGGACTACGTCCGGGCCGCCGTCGAGACGATGGAGCAGACCGGGGCGGACAACGTCGGCGGGATCATGGCCGCCGAGGGCGTCACGCCGTTCGAGCAGGCCGTGGCGCGGGCGATGACCTCCAAGCTGGGGGTCGGGAACGCGCGGTTCCACACCGGCGGCGAGCCGGGCGAGGTCGAGACCGTGTACCTCGGGACGTTCCGGCGCAGCGCGCTGGAGCGGGTGGGGTTCTACGACGAGACGTTCGTCCGGGCGCAGGACTGGGAGATGAACCACCGGATCCGGCAGACCGGCGGGAAGATCTTCTTCACCCCGCGGATGAAGGTCACCTACCGGCCGCGTCCGAACCTGCGCGCGCTGGCCAAGCAGTACTACCACACGGGCCGCTGGCGCCGGGTGGTCGGCCGTGAGCACCAGGGCACGCTGAACCTGCGCTACCTCGCGCCGCCGCTGGCCGTCGTGGCGATGGTCGTGGGCGTGGTGGCCGGGGCCTTCGGGTTCTGGCCCGGCTGGATCCTGCCCGGCGGGTACGCGCTGGCGATGATCGCCGGGGCGGCCGTCGAGGGCCGCGGGATGCCGTTCGCCGCCTGGCTCCGGCTGCCGCTGGTGTTCGCGACGATGCACGTCTCGTGGGGCGTGGGCTTCCTCACCAGCCCGCCCGGCCTGGGACAGCCCAAACCGAACAAAAGCTGACAATTTCCACTAGCTGGACTGTGATCATGCACCTCCGGGGGCTAGGTTGACCGACCAAGCTTCGCTCCCCCGGAGGTGTTCATGTCCAACGGAGCCCGGCACGGCCTCGGTGTGCTGGCGGGGATCCTGGCGATCCCCGCACTGCTCGCACTCCTGATATTCGGTGCTCACCGGATCAACCGGCAGCAGCACGTGATCGCCGTGACCTACAAGGACGGATCCGTCACCGACGGGCTGTTCGTCCTGGGACTGCTGGTCGCGGGCGGTCTGGTGATCGCGCTGCTGTGCGGATCCCGGTTGTCGCCCCTCGCCTCGCTCATCGCCGGCGCGCCCCTGGCCGGCTACGGCGCCTACTGGGCGCTGCGTCCGATGCAGGCGCTCACGAAGATGACCGAAGTGCCCGGAGGCAAGGGCCAGTACGCCCTCGACGCCGCCATGGCCGCGCGCAGCGGCCTGCTGCTCGTGATCGGCGCGACCCTGGTGCTCGCGTCCTTCCCGCCCTCGCGCTGGCGTTCCCGCGCGGCGGACGACTCCCTCCCGTTCTCCGGCGACGCCGGTGAGCGCCCGGTCGCCGCCGCGTCCTGGACCCCGCCCGGCGACATCCCCGTGGCCGCCCGCCAGGAGGCCCCGCCCCTCTTCGACCGCCCGCCCGCGCCCGATCCCGGACACCCCGTCGCGGGCGCCTCGTAATCCGAACAAGCGCCTCGCGACCCGAACAAGCCCCTCGCGACCTGAGCGGGTGCCTCGTGGTCTGAGCGGTCGCCTTGTGGCCTGAGTGGACGCTTCGTGGTTCGGGTGGACGCCCTGTGACCTGGGCGGACGCCTCGTGGCCGAGCCCGGTCGCGTTTCTCGGCGGCGGCTCGTTCCATCGTTTCCTGTCTGATCTGACATTTCCGACTAATGGAACGGGACGCCGTCGAGTCGCGTCCGAACGGTCGTCCCCGCCGCACGGGGTCCGCTCATCCGGAGGTGGTTCATGAGCAACGGTGCCCGGCACGGGCTCGGCGTCCTCGTGGGGCTCGTCGCGTCCGTGGTGCTCCCCGCCTGGTTCCTCCTGTTGGCGAACAGGTTCTTCCACTGGCGGATGGCCATGAGCCAGTACATAACGCAGGGGACCGGAGGGAAGGGGGTCGTCCTCGTCCTGTTGCTGCTGGTCTCGGGGGTGCTGATCGCCGCGCTGTGCGCGCCGCGCCTGTCGCCCCTGGCGTCACTGATCCCCGGTGTTGTCCTGGTCGTGGTGAACACGCTCTGGCTCGTCCAGCCGCTGTTCGTCAGGGACCACATCGCGCGGCCCCTCGAGGATCGCTGGGTGATGGACTACCTGGACATGCTCTCCAGCGGGATAGTGCTGCTCGCGGGCGCTGTGCTGATCGCGATGTCGGTCCCGCCGTCCCGCTGGCGGGGCCGGACCAGGCCGGTGTTCGCGGGGGCGCCCGAGGCGTTCTCGGGCATCGCGGGGCCGGGGATGCCGGGCCCCGTGCCGCACGGGCACCCCGGGCCGGGAATGGGCGGGCACGGGATGCCGGGGTCCGGGATGGCCGGGCCGGGGGCGGCGGGCCCCGGGGCTTCGCCGGGGCCGTTCGGGCAGCCGCCCGCGTACCCGCCCGCGCCGCAAGCGCCGGGCACCCCGCCCGCCGCGCCGCCGCCCGCCTAGCCACCGGACGGCCGCGCCGCCGCCCGCTTGGTCGCCGGACGGCGCCAGGATGCCCGCCTGATTGCCGGACGGCCGCCGCGCCGCCCGGCTGGTTGGCGGACGGTTGCCAGGACGCCCGGCTGGTTGGCGGACGGCTGCCAGGACGCCCGGCTGCTTAGCGGACGGCTGCCAGGACGCCCGGGACGTCGTTGACGACCATGGCGTCCACCCCGGCCGCCGCGTAGGACGGCGCGGCCTCGGCGGACGGGCACCACGCCATGAAGGTCAGGCCCGCCTTGTGCGCCGTGTCGACGATCCGGTCGAGCGGCCGCAGGCGGGTGTCGGGGTGTTCGAAACCGCAGGACGCGGTGTGCACGGCGACGGCCTGGAAGCCGAGCCCGGCGGCGGCCGGGACGCCGTGCCACAGCGGGAACCGCAGCCAGGTCAGCAGGCCCAGCGGGACGTCCGGGACCTCGTCCTTCAGGTACGTCAGCAGGGACGGGTCGAACGAGGTCACCAGCAGCGGACGCCGCCGGGCCTCGCGGCGCAGGACCGGCGCGAGGAGCGCGCCGGTGCGCCGGGACGGGGCGTCCACGGCGTCCTCGAGGATGGTCTTGACGTCCACGTCGACCGCGACCTCGGGCGGGAGCTCCGCGAGGATCTCCTCCAGCCGGGGCAGCCCGGTCTCCTCGGCGGTCTGGTCGACGATGAACGCGCCGTCCGGGGTCGTCGGGTCGTGCCGCAGGACGAGCGCGTCGTCGGCGGTCCGGGTGACGTCGATCTCCACCCAGGGCGTGCCCGCGCGGACGGCGGCGAGGATCGAGTCCAGCGTGTTCTCCGCGACGGAGGCGCCGTCCGGGCCCGGGAGCGTGCCCGCGCCGAGGCCGCGGTGGCCGATGACGGTGGGGGGACTGTCGAAGATCATGAATCCTCCGCGGCGAGGTGCTCGGCGATGACGATGTCGAGCGGGTGGGTGACCTTGAGGTTGCGCTCGTCGCCCAGGACGACGGTGATCGGGACGTCCGGCAGGTACCGGTGCACGATCCCGCAGTCGTCGGTGGCGCGCAGCGCCGGGTCGGCGAGGGCCAGCTCGTAGGCCGCGCGGGCGGTCCCGAGCCGGAACCCCTGCGGCGTCTGGAACCGCACGAGCGACTCGCGCGGCGGCATCGCGGCGACCATCCCGCCGCTGACCTCGACGATCGTGTCGGACGACGGGACCCCGACCGCGACCGCGTCGTAGCCGTCCAGCCCGGCGAGCACGCGGTCGATGACGGCCCGGCCGACGAACGGGCGGGCCGCGTCGTGGAACAGCACGCGGGTGCCGTCCGGACGGTCCGCCAGGGCGCGCAGCGCGGCGGCGGACGAGGCCGTCCGGCTGTCGCCGCCCTCGATGATCCCGGTGACCTTGCGGAACGGCGCGACCATCGCGGCGGCGTCGCGCAGGTGCCCGGCGGCCATCACCACCAGCACCTCGTCCACGCCGGGATGCCCGTCGAACGCGGCCACCGACAGGGCGAGGATCGGCCGTCCGCCGACCTCGATGAGCTGCTTGGGGCGGCCCGCGCCCATCCGCTGCCCGATGCCGCCCGCGAGCACCACCGCGACCGTCGTCATGCACTTCCCTTCCGCACCGCAGCGCCGCGCCGTCCTCCGGGACGCGCGGCTCGACCCGTTCCGGATCTTTTCTACCGGACACGCCGCTGCGACGCGGACGGTCGCCGAATCACTACGCTCGGTCACCTACAGTGTTCCGACCCGGCCGGAGGCGCCGATGACCCTCGCCGTGATCATCGCGACCGGGCGGGCTCCCGGCCCGGACCCGATCCCGGCGGCCGCGGTGCCCGTCCCGCCGCCGGGCGCGTCCGGGGACGCCTCCGAGAGTCCGTCCCGCAGCGTGCTGAGCAGGCTGCTCGGCCAGCTCGACCGGCTCGGCGTGGCCGAGCGCCGCCTGATCACCCGGCCCGACCTCGCGCCGCCGCTCCGCAAGGACGGCCACGACCCGGTCGAGTGCGAGGACACCGCCGCCGACCTGCGGGAGATCTCCCGCCTGGCGTACGGCGCGCGCACCTCGGTGGTGCTGCTGCCCGGTGACCTGGTGATCAGCGACGAGCAGCTCGCCCGCCTCGTCCTGGACGCCGCGGAGCAGCCCGCCACCGCCGTGACCGTGCGCCGGGTCGGCGGCCGGGCCCGTCCCGTCCGGGCGGACGCCGCCGGACGCGTCGCCGCCGCGGGCTCGGCGTTCCACCGGGTGTCCGCCCCCACGGCCGACTCCCCGGGGCCCCTCCACATCGGCGAGCAGCGCACCGTCCAGGCCGCCGGTGTCGCCGACGACCTCGCCGGTCTGCTCGAACTCCCGGGCGCCCTTCCGCCCTCCATGGCGCTCCCCGCGTCCCCTGCGGGAGACGACGATTACGACGCTCTCGAACTGATGCTGGTCGGCCTCGTGCGCGCGGGGATGCCGGTCACGGCGCAGGCGGCCGTCCCGGAGCTGGTGTGCCGCCGGGTGGCCACCCCGGAGGAGGCCCGCGCGGCCGTGGAGGCGGCGGAGAGGGCCAACGAGCGACGGGTCCGGCTCCGGGCAGCGGTCAAGGGCAACGACGGCTGGTTCGCGACCTACGCGGTCAGCTCCTGGTCGCCGCTCCTGGTGAGGCTGGCCGCGTGGTTCGGGCTCACACCGAACAAGGTGACCCTCGCCTCGGCCGGACTCGCGGCGCTCGCCGCGTTCTGGTTCGGGAACGGCACCCGGAGCGGCATGGTCACCGGGGCCGTCGTGTTCTACTTCGCGTTCGTGCTGGACTGCGTGGACGGCCAGCTCGCCCGCTACACCAGGCAGTACAGCCGGCTCGGGGCCTGGCTGGACTCGATGTTCGACCGTGCCAAGGAGTACGTGGTGTTCGCGGGCCTGGCGGTCGGGGCGTCCGCGGCGGCCCTGGGCGGCGGCCTGCACGTCGCGAACGTGTGGGCGCTCGCCGTCGCCGCGCTCATCCTGCAGACCGTCCGGCACATGATCGATTTCTCGTTCCGCGACCGTCCCCGGCCGCCCGCGCCGGACGCCCCGGCCGCGCCGCTGACCGTCGCGGACGACCCGAACGCCGCCGCCGGGACCTCCGGCGCGGCGTCCGCCGGGACGGTCGAACGGCTGTCCCGGGCCACCGCGGGCATCCCGGCCGTGCACTGGGCGAAGAAGATCATCGTGCTGCCGATCGGGGAGCGGTTCGCGGTGATCTCGCTGACCGCCGCCCTCGGCAACGCGCGGCTGACCTTCGCCGTGCTGCTCGTCTGGGGCTGGATCGCGGGCTGCTACTCCCTGACCGGACGAGTGATGAGGGCTCTGCACGGATGACCGCGACCGACCCGCCCGCCGAGGCGCCCAAGACCACGACCCCTTCCGCCGGCACGGCCCTGCCCGACGCGACGGCCCGGCCCACGGCGACCTACCAGGCCGGCAGGCCGTTCGCGCCGGGGACGCCGATCACCGGGACGGCCCGGTTGCGCGCCTACCGGGACGACGGCCCGATCTGCGTGGCCCTCGGGACGCTCCCGCGCGGCCACCTGCCGCCGCTGCCGGGGGCGCTGGTCGCGCTCGCGGTTTCGGCCGTGCTGCTCGCGACCGGTGTGGGGGAGCAGCACTCGCTCGCGCTGTTCGCCCCGGTGGCCGTCCTCCTGCTGACCGGGCTGGCCTCGGGGCACGCGCATACCGGACGTCTCGACTGGCTCGTTCCGCCTACCATCCGCGCCATCGAGTATGGTTACCTGGCCGTACTGGGGTTCGCTCAGAGCGTGCCCGCGCCGCTGATCTTCGTGCTGCTCGGCGTGCTGGCGTTCCACCACTACGACACCGTGTACCGCACCCGCCAGGGATTCTGGCCGGCGGATTGGCTGTTCCCGGCCGGGCTCGGCTGGGAGGGGCGGATGCTCGTGGTCGCCCTCTTCGGGCTCTCCGGGTTTCTTCCGTTCGCGTACGCCGCGCTCGCCGCCTACCTTGGCGTGTTGTTCGCGTGCGAGAGCGTCCTCAGCTGGACGTGGCTCGTGCGCGGCGGCGGAGTGATGGACGACCTGGAGGAAGAGGGAACATGATCGGGATGGTGCTGGCTGCGGGAGCGGGCCGAAGGCTGCGCCCCTACACCGACACGCTGCCGAAGGCCCTGGTGCCCGTGGACGGCGAGACCACCATCCTGGACATCGCCCTGTCCAACCTGGCCGAGGTCGGGCTGACCGACGTCGTGATCGTCGTCGGCTACCGCGCCTCCGCCGTCGAGGAGCGCAAGGACGAGCTGGAGAAGAAGTACGGCGTCTCCATCACCCTCGTCCACAACGACAAGGCCGAGGAGTGGAACAACGCCTACTCGCTCTGGCTGGCCCGTGAGCACTTCGCCAAGGGCGTCCTCCTCGTCAACGGCGACACCGTCCACCCGGTGAGCGTGGAGAAGACGCTACTGGCGAACCGCGGCCCGCAGATCCTCCTCGCCGTGGACAACGTGAAAACTCTCGCGGACGAGGAGATGAAGGTCATCCTCGACGGCGAGGGGAACCTGCAGAGGATCACCAAGCTGATGGACCCGGCGACCGCGAACGGCGAGTACATCGGGGCCACCCTGATCGAGGCCGAGGCCGCCGCGGCGCTGGCCGACTCGCTCCAGGCCACCTGGGAGCGCGACCCCGACCTCTACTACGAGGACGGTTACCAGGAGCTCGTGAACCGCGGCGGAAAGATCGGCGTCGCGCCGATCGGCGAGGTCGCCTGGGTCGAGGTCGACAACCACGACGACCTGGCCAAGGCCCGCGAGATCGCCAAGACCTACTAGCCGTCCCGTCGCCGCCGCACGACCCGCGTCCGGGGTGCGGCGGCGACGCCGTATCGCACGGCGCGCCCGTCAGGACGGCACACCCGCCCCAGGCGGCGCGCCGTTCCCGCCGGAGGCGCACCGCACCGAGGTCCGCCCCCGGACACCGCCCCGACCCGGGCTCTTCGACCCCCCGCCCGAGGAAGAAGGCTTCATGCCACTGCTGACGCGGATGCTGAACGCGCCGCTGTCCATCGACGTCCGGCGCGGCGCGGTCGCGAGCCTGGGCGACCTGCTCGCCGACGGGCGGATCGCCACCGAGGGCCGCGTCGCGATCGCGGTCGGCCCGGGGCAGGGCGTCAAGATCGCCGAACACGTCCGCACGTCCCTGGCGGCCTGCGAGGTCTTCCAGGTGGACGGCGGGACGGTCGACGCGGCGGTCGAGCTCGGCGGGAAGCTGCGCGCCGGGCAGTACGAGGCGGTCGTCGGGATCGGTGGCGGCAAGACCATCGACGCGACCAAGTACGCCGCGACGCTGTCGGGGATCCCGATGGTGTCGGTCGCGACGAACCTGTCCCACGACGGCATCTGCTCGCCCGTGGCGTCCCTGGAGCACGACAGCGGCAAGGGCTCGTTCGGCGTCGTCATGCCGCTGGCGATGATCGTCGACCTGGACTACGTCCGGTCCGCGCCGGACCGGCTCGTCCGGGCCGGGATCGGCGACGTCGTCTCGAACTTCTCCGCCGTGGACGACTGGCTGCTGGCCGCCGACGCGGTCGGCGAGCGGGTCGACCGGATGGCGCTCACCGTCGCCCGCACCGCCGCCGAGGCGCTGCTGCACCAGCCCAAGTCGGTCGAGTCGGACGAGTTCCTGACCGTCCTCGCCGAGGGCCTGGTGCTGTCCGGGATGGCGATGGCGTTCGCGGGCGACTCGCGGCCCGCGTCCGGCGGCGACCACGAGATCATGCACGCCATCGACCGGCTGTTCCCCGGCACCGCCAACCACGGGGAGCTCGCGGGGCTCGGCGCCGCGTTCTGCTACCACCTGCGCGCGACCCACCTCGGGGCGGGCGAGGAGCGGCTGGCGGAGATCCTGACCTGCCTGGAGCGGCACGGCCTGCCGCGCACTCCGGGCGATGTCGGCCTGTCGGCGGAGCAGTTCGCCGCGGCCGTGAAGTTCGCGCCGGAGACCCGTCCCGGCCGCTATACGATCTTGGAACACCTCGACCTCGACGCCGCCGCGACCCGCGCGGCGGTCGACGACTATGTCCGGGCCTACGGAGGCTGACGTGACCGTTCCGACCGAGGGGGGACGCCCCCCCACACCCCCCGGTCCGACCGAGCCGGAGGCCGCGTTCGCGCCGCCTCTGGACGACCGCCCGTCGCGGAAGGCGGCGAAGGTCCGGGACGTCCGGCGTTATGGCCAGCCCCCTGGCCTGAAGGACCGGCGCAACGAGGAGCACTGGGCCGGCCGCTACTACATGCGGTCGCTGTCGCCCTACGTCTCCTGGATGGCGCTGCGGCTCGGGTTCAGCCCGAACCAGCTGACCTACATGATGATGGCCTGCGGCGTGCTCGCCGGAGCGGTCGTGTCGATCCCGGCGACGGGGACGGCCGCGATCTGGCCCGCGCTCGGCGGTGCCGTCCTCATCCAGGTCTACCTGCTGCTCGACTGCATCGACGGCGAGGTCGCCCGGTACCTGCGGCGCACCTCGGTCGCCGGCGTCTTCCTCGACCGGATCGGGCACTACCTGTCCGAGGTCGCGCTGCTGACCGGGCTCGGCTTCGCCGCCCAGGGCGGCTGGGGCAACGGCGGCTACGTCGAGCTGGGCCTGCTGGCCGCGCTCGGCGCGGCGCTGATCAAGGCCGAGACCGACAACGTGGTGGTCGCGCGGGCCAAGTCCGGCATGCAGGCCGACCCGTCCGGCGGCGACCGGGCGCTGCGGCCCCGGTCCACCAAGATCGCGCTGGCCCGGCAGGCCGCGTCCATGCTCGGCTTCCACCGGATCATCGGCGCCGTCGAGCTGTCCCTGTTCATCCTGGGCGCCGCGGTTCTGGACGCCGTGCTCAAGACCGACACCCCGGCCGCGATGCGGGTCCTGTGCGTCGCCGTCGCCGCGATCGCCGTCGTGCAGACCCTGCTGCACCTGATCAGCATCCTGGCCTCGCGGAGGCTCAAGTGAAACTCAGCGTCGTCGTCCTCACCATGGGCAACCGGCCGGTCGAGCTCGCCCGGTCCGTCCAGAGCGCGCTCGACCAGGAGCACGTGGACGTCGAGGTCGTCCTCGTCGGCAACGGCGTCGACCCGGTCGGCGAACGCGCCGGCGAGGCGCCGTTCAACGACCCGCGCGTCAAGACGCTCGGCCTGCCCAGCAACCTCGGCATCCCCGGCGGCCGCAACCGCGGCGTCGAGGCGTCCAGCGGGGACGTGATCCTCTTCCTGGACGACGACGGCTGGTACGGCTCGACCCGGCTCGGCGCCCACCTGCGCGACCGGTTCTCCGCCGACCCGTCCCTGGGGATCGTCTCGTTCCGCGTCCGCGACCCCGAGGGCGGGCCCGGCGAGCGCCGCCACGTGCCCCGGCTCCGCGCCGGCGACCCGGAGCGGTCGTCCGCGGTCACCACGTTCCTCGGCGGCGCCTGCGCCGTCCGCCGCGCCGCGTTCGACGCGGGCGGCGGCCTGCCCGAGGACTTCTTCTACGCGCACGAGGAGACCGACCTCGCCTGGCAGGTCCTCAACGCGGGCTACCACATCGTGTACGACGCGTCCGCGGTGATGTTCCACCCGGCCGTCCTGCCGACGCGGCACCAGATGTTCTACCGGTACAACGCCCGCAACCGGGTCTGGCTGGCGCGCCGCAACCTGCCGTGGCTGCTGGCCCTGACCTACCTGGGCGTCTGGGTCGGCATGACCGTCCTGCGCGAGCGCAAGCCGAGCGCGCTGAAGCCCTGGTTCCAGGGCTTCGTGGAGGGCTGGCGCAAGCCCGCGGGCCGGCGCCGTCCGATCTCCTGGAAGACCGCCTGGCGGATGACCCGCACGGGCCGTCCGCCGATCATCTAGCCCGCCGTCCGCCCGGCCCGGATCAACCTCCGGGCCCGGTGCAGCCGGACGGGCGGCAGCGCGCCCCGGTGCTCGTCGGTCTCGCCCTCGACGTCGCGTTCGAGGCCGCCGCCGTAGATGGCGGTCCAGCCGACGAGCCGGTGCTCCTTGACGTGGACGTCCATCCGCTCGAACGCCTCCGTCACGGGCAGCGCGTCGTGCACGCGCGCGGAGAGGATCAGCCCGAGCAGCCGGCCGGGCTCGGTGAGCCTGTCCTTGAGCAGCGGGGCGTCCAGGAGGCGTGAGGCGGCGATGACGGAGTCGCCGAAGGCCCCGCGCTCGTCCACGGCGGCGCGTCCCGCGTCGAGCGAGACCCGGAGCCGCAGGTCGAGGCCGGGCCCGGCGGCCCGGTCGTGCTGGCGCAGCTCGTCCAGCATCGCCGGGACGGCCCCCGTGACCAGCCGCTCGACCGGCACGCCGTCCGGCAGGAGCAGCAGCGCGCCGTCCCCGCGGTCCTCGCGGTACCAGACGGACGGGCCGGCGCCGACACCGTCGAGCGCGTCCTGGACGAGCGTGTAGGCGACGTCCCGGAGCGTCCGGCGGTCGCGCTCGGTGCGCCGCGCCGCGCCGAACCCGGCGATGTCGACGAACATGATCGAGCACTCCCGTGCCCCCCGCCAGAGCCCGCCGCCCGTGGGCGCGCCGGCCTGGGCCGCCCGATCACCCGGACGGTCCGCCGTCCGGGCGACGATCAGCGGCGGCCTTGCCGGAAGGTGCTCTCCGGCGTCGGCCGGCGGAGCGAGCAGGGCGCTCGCCGTGGTCCGCTCCTTCACCAGGAACATGGCCCGGCCGCCCTTGTCCGGGACGGTCCAGTGCCGTTCGTTCTCGGCCGGGGCACGGCGGTCGTCCCTTCCCCGGCCGTCCTGGCCGCGCAGCAACTTGAGCACGGTCAGCTGCGTCGCCGTGAACATCAGGGCCATGGTGACCAGCGCGGTGGCCATGACCAGCACGATCGTCTCGGGCATCTGGCGCCCCCGATCTCGCGACGTGTCCCGCCCAGTGCGGGCCACTCTCATGAGAGTAGGCTGTGATGTGAGCGATGTACATACGTTGCGCACACATCACATGCATAGCGTGGAAGTAAGAAGAGTAGAACCGTGACAAACCGGGTAAGCCCTTCCTCACCCTCGTTGACCGGCGTACGGCCGGGGCGCATACTGGCCGCACACGGCGGCGGCCACTGTGATCGCCCCGGGCGTGGCGGCCGGCCGCGCGGACGTGCCGACGGGCCGCGAGCGGGGCGAGGAGCCGTCCCGGTGGAGGAGACCCGCTGATGAACAAGTCCGAAGCCCCCTCGGCGGACCAGAGCCGCGACCAGGTCCCCCACCCCGAGGGCCCCGGCGCGCGCGAACGGGTCACCGTCAACCTCACCGCCAAGGGCGCCGCCGCCCTCACCGAGCTCATGCACCTCACCGGCGACACCAAGACCGACGTCATCAACCGCGCCCTCGGCGTCTACGCCTACCTGGAGAACGTCATCCAGCAGGACGGCAAGGTCTACGTCCGCGAAAACGACAACGCCGACCTCGAACGCGTCCGCTTCCTCTGACCTCAGCCCCCTCGGGCGTCCTGGAGTCAGCTCGCCTCGGCGCGCTGGACGGTGCCGTTGCACGCGCCGTGCGGCGTTCCGTTCGCCCGGCGGCCGTTCCGGCGCTCAGGCGCGGCCTCGACTGTGAAGGGCGGCCGTTCGGGATCGAGGAGGATGGCGCCGGTGTCCTTCTGGAACAGCGCTCCGGCGGGGTAGTCCGCGATCGCCGTCGACTGGCGGAGGAAGACGAACCCCTGCTCGCGGTAGTAGTCGTGCAGGTTCCAGTTGTCGGCCCAGACGTCGATCCTGATCCACTGGGAGCCGTGCTCGCGGCGCGCCGTGGCGCCGATCCAGTCCAGCAGGGCCGCGCCGAGGCCCCGGCCCGCGCACTGCCGCCGCACGACGAGGCGGTGCAGGTAGATCGCGGGTTCCTGGTGCTCCCACGGGGTCCACAGATGCTCGTCCGGGACCGGGGTGGCCGACACCGTCGCCACCGGTTCGGGGCCGTCCCACAGGAGCCAGGTCTCACCCCCCGCCAGGGCGGAGCGGACGCGGGCGTCGCGTTCCGCCTCGTTCGGGTAAGGATCGTTCCACTGTCTGATCCCCCGTCCGCGCAACCATCCGGCGGCGTCCTCGATGAGCCTGAGGACGATGGGCTGGTCGCTGGTGGAGGCCGGACGGAGTCGCAAGCCAGATCCCACGTTCAGTCCCGTTCGCGCGGTGTCCCGGGGCCCGGTGTCGGATCGCCGGTACGGCGCCGGGCCGTGAATTCTGCCCTTTACGGACAAAAATCACCGTAACTCACGCAAAGGAGACGAACGAGGGTGTCGGGGACGCAAGATTCCCGTACGCGGTCCGCGGGCCGGATCACGGGCTGGGTCACAGGCCGGATCACGGGCTGGAACGCGGTGCGGATCGCGCACGCTTCCCTCGTCCGCCGTGCCGCCCCCGGACGATCCGTCCGGCGACACGGCGGCGCTCGGTATCTCCCGGACCGGTCGCTCGTTTAGTCATCCCCGGTCCAGGGGTGCCGCCGTCCTCAGGCGAACCTGGCGCGCACCTCCGCGTCCAGGCCCTCCGGGTCGTCCTCGTGCGAACGGAACCTGCGGTACGGCTCCGACGTGCCCGCCGACATGCGCTCGGCCACCTCGGTGGGCTCGATCAGCACGCCGCCGCCCAGGTAGCGCGCGTCCTCGAGCCGCGTCCGGACGCCCGGCTCGCCGCTGACGTAGTCACCCACGCGCCAGCCGGACTCCTCGTCCCAGACCAGCGCGCGGCTGCCCATGACGATGGTGGCGTCACGCGGACCGGACGGGTCGAGCCACGCCTGCGTCGGCTCGACGCCGGCCGCCTCCAGCGCGCGGACGGACTCGGTCAGATACGGCCGGAAGACGTCGAGCTTGACGTCCTCGTGCGGCTTCACCACGACATTCTCTGCCACGGTTCTCTCCATCTCTGGTTGAGGCGGTCCCTGCCGGTCCGCCCATAGCTGTGAAGGGAGTGGGTCGTCGGTCTCGGTGCTCTGGTGGTCGCTCAAACGGGCGAAGGGTCGGCGATCAAGATCGTCTCACCGTCAAATTGCCGCCCTGGCGGCTGTGCTACTTCGATTTGCGCGCGGAATCGCCTCCAGAAGTGTCAATATCGCCAAGGGGAAGTTCGGACTCGATCACGAACACGTTGCGGTCGGTGGGATAGACCGTAAGGGTGTACCGGCACGGATTTCCCTCGGTGTCGGTCACCACCCGGCGGTGCACGAAAACCGGAACGGTCCCTTCGGAGGGCATGTCGAAGAACCGGATCTCGACCTCGTTCGGGGTGCGCACCCAGATCTGGTCGCGGTAGCTCGCCTGCCGGATTCCGAGGGTCTCCTCCAGGTACTTGACCGTCCCCTCCGCGATGTCCTCGGGACGCTGCAGGCGCATGGCGCCGCGGTCGACCAGCTCGATCGGGTAGAAGGACGTCTGGAGCGACCAGGGCACGTCCGCGCCGTCGTCGTCGGTGATGAAGCGCTGCTGGTGGCGCACCACCAGCATGTCTCCGACCTCGATGTCCAGTTCGCGCGCCTGCGGCTCGTCCGCCTGCTTGATCTCCACCGTCGGCACGGACGTCTTGGCCTGACGCTGCTGCTTGGCGACCTCGTCGACCCACGCCCTGCCCTCGCCGCCGCTGAAGCCGGTGTCCTCCGACGGCGTGAGCGTGATCGAGAACTTCACCGGCGGCTCGACCACGAAGGTGCCGAGGCCCGGCCTGGACTCCACGAGTCGCTGGACCTTCAACCGCTGCACGGCCTCCCGGACGGTGTTGCGAGCGGCGCCGTACTCGTTGGCGAGTTCCGCCTCGGTCTTGAGCTGCTCACCGGGGGCGAGATCTCCGTCGTGGATCTTCTGTCGAAGGTCGGCGGCGATCTCCTCATAGCGGGCGGTCATGGCACCTCCACGACTTCTCGACGCGAGACATCCCAACAACTTGGACAGTTCCTGACAGGTGGATGAGTCTCCTGGCTGGGTTCATCCTCGAAAACCCCATGATCGCATGTTTGCACCCGGTTATCCGTGGAAATGGGTTAGTTCAAGTGGTTGGGATGACCTGAACGAGTTACCTCGGTGGGTTGAGAGTACCCGTTCAGGTCGCTCAATACAGCAGAGCAGCACGGATATTCCGAGAAGTTCGGAACACCTGGCGGTCGTGGACCCTCTCTCCCCGGGGCGGGTGGCGATCAATGGCATCGAAAGGGACGAAAGAGACAAAGAGGAGGTCATTGTGATGATCGACATCGTCTATCTTCTGGTGGTGCTGGCGGTGACGGGGCTGCTGGCCAGCGTCGTCTTCCTGCTGCGGTTCGCCGTCATGAGCCGCCGGGCCCAGTTCTGGCGGCCGGACCTGGACGGTTCCGGACCGGCCAGCTACAGCACGCCCTTCATCTGGGCTCGCCGCTCGGCCGACGCGCCCGCCCCGGCGGAGCCGCACCGGCGCGTCCCGGAGGCGGGTGCTCCGGAGGTTCGCCCTCTGGACGGGCGCATCGCGGAGGAAGCGGCCACCGACCCCGCCCTGGTCGGGTTGAACATCGGCTGACCAGGCGGGACGCACAGAAAGAAGCCACCTGTGAGGCCCGATGTGAACCACACCGACCTCAGCTCGCAGGAGCCCTCGAGACGAGCTGACCCCGTGATCGTCAAGGAGCCCGGTTCGCTGGGCTCACCCCACGGCGGACCCGACCTGCCGCCTCCTGGAGACCGCCCCCGGGCGGACTAGCAGGCCGCAGGGCGGTGAACCCGCCTTCTGGACCAGGCGCCGACGTCGTCGCCGACATCCACCCCGACGACCCTGCCGACGAGATGGCCCCGACTCTCGTCGACTGACCGTGAAGGCCGGACGGCCCACCTCCTCACCGTCCCGGCCGGAGCGGCTCTCTCTTTCGTGGTCCGGACCGAAGGCGGTCCGGACGATCGTGTTTTGTGGGGCGACTCGTCAGTGGCCCAGGAGCAGGTTCTGCCAGTCCTGGTCGGCGGTGAGGACCGTGAGGCGCTGGGTGGCCCGGGAGACCGCCACGTACAGGACGCGCAGGCCGCGCGGGGACTGGGTCGCGACCGTCTCCGGGGCGATGATGGCGGCGGCGTCGAACTCCAGGCCCTTGGCCTCCAGGACGTCCAGGACCTGGACGCGTTCGGGCAGGCCGTCGGCGAGGCGGTCGCGGTCGGCGGCGGACCAGGCGTCGGCCGTCGGCATCGGGACGATCAGGCCGATCGTGCCGTCCACCTGGGTGAGCAGCTCCTCGGTGGCGGCGCGGGCGGCGGTGAGGTGGTCCTCCGCCGGGACGACCCGGACGACCGGGTCGAGGCCGGACTCGCGGACGGCGCGGGCGGGGCGGGCCTCGGGCAGGGCCTTGGCGAGCACGCGGGCCGAGACGGCGGCGATCTCGATGGAGTTGCGGTAGTTCGTGGTGAGCTCGTACTCGTGCCGGACGGTCCGGGCCGAGCGGGGGGCGGGCCGGCCGCGGCCGCGTCCGCGGCGGTTGCGGGAGGGCTGCTCGCCGCCGAGGGCGGCGTCCATGGCGGCGCGGGCGGCGGGGAGGTCCTCCCAGGCGGACTGGGCCGGGTCCTCGACGATCGTCCAGCTGGCCTGGCGGCCGCGGCGGCCGAGCATGCGCCACTGCATGGGGGAGAGGTCCTGCGCCTCGTCGACGACGATGTGCGCGTACTCGGGGCGCTCCTCGACGACGCCGTCGTCCACGCGGCGGGCGCGCTCCATGCGCTCGATCGAGGTGGTCAGCTCGTCCATGCCGGGCTCCCAGTCCTCGTCGGCGACGGCCTCGCCGGTCAGGACGTTCACGCCGTCCACGACGAAGGGGTCGCCGTCGGCGGGGGCGCGGCGGCGCGGCGGACGGGGCGGGGTGCCGAGCAGGGCGTCGATCTCGTCCAGCAGCGCGACGTCCTGGTAGGTGAGGACGCCGGAGCCCCAGGACGCGGCGAGGGCGGGAAGGGCGGAGCGGTCCACGTCGCGGGCGGCGGCACGGCGCAGCCGGGACGCGTCGGACAGCGCGGACAGCACGTCCAGCGGGGTGCGGATCGGCCACCAGGCCTGCAGGAAGTCGGTGAACGCGCGCTGCTCGCGGATCCGGACGCCGAACTCCTCGCGGCTGCCCAGGCGCGGCGCGGGACGGCCGCCGGTGTCCAGTTCACCGAGGCCGTCGGCGGCGAGGATCGAGTTCCAGAGGGCCAGTTCGCCCTGGCCGCCGGAGTCCTCCTCGACGGCCTGGGGGCCGCCGAGGTGGCCGAACGCGTCCCACAGGGCGTCCAGGAGGACGTCGGCGGCGCGTCCGCGGGCGGTGTTGACCGAGCCGCGGGCGCGGCGGTGCACCTCGGCGCGGGCCTTGTCGAGGCGGCCGCGGTCGAGGCGGAGCACCACGCCGCGGTAGACGACGCGCAGCTCGTCCGGCGCGTCCGGGGCGTGGTCGGCCACGGCGCGGCGCAGGACGTGGACCATCGCCTCCGCGCCCTTGATCCGGGCCAGGTCCGGGGTGTCGTGCGCGGTCGCGGTCGCGCCCGGGACGAGGTCGCCGAGCGAGCGCAGCGTCGCCGAGCCCTCGCCCAGGGACGGCAGGACGCGCTCGATGTAGGACGTGAAGCGCGCGTTCGGCCCGACGACCAGGACGCCGCGCGACCCGAACCGGCGGCGGTGCCTGAAGAGCAGATACGCGACGCGGTGCAGGGCGACGGCCGTCTTGCCCGTGCCGGGGGCCCCGCGCACGAGGACGGTCCCGTCGACGGGGGCGCGGATGACCTCGTCCTGTTCGCGCTGGATGGTGGCGACGATGTCGCGCATCGTGCCTTCGCGCGTGCGCGCGAGGGACGCCAGGAACGCGCCGTCGCCGACCACGGCCAGGCCGTCCGAGGCGTCCGGGTCGAGCAGGTCGTCCTCGATGTCGACGACCTTGTGCCCGCGCGAGTGCAGGACCCGGCGGCGGATCACGCCGCGCGGCTCCTCGGGGGTCGCGCGGTAGAAGTCCTCGGCGGCGGGCGCGCGCCAGTCGATGACCAGGGAGTCGTGCTCGCGGGTGCGCACGCCGATGCGGCCCACGTAGCGGACCTCGCGGCCGTTGATGATCCGCCCGGACGGCTGCGCGTCGTCGGCGTACTCGCGCGGGGCCAGGTCGAGGCGGCCGAACACCAGGCCGTCGTCGGCGATGTCCAGCGCGTGCGCGCGCTGCGCCGCCTGGTGGACCATCGCGTCCCGGTCGACCAGGGAGCCCTTGGTGCCGGCGAGGGACTGCCGGAATCCCTCGCGGAGCATGGCCCGGGCGTCCTCGCGCATCTCGCCCAGGCGGACGTACGCCTCGTCCACGAAACGCTGCTCGGAGGCGATCTCGCGGTCCTTCAGCGGGGCCGTCTCCGCCGTCCCGGCATCGGCGCCCCCACCCGTCGCGCTGCCGGGCGGACGGTCGGTGACCTCGGACGACATGGCTGCGGCTCCTCGCGGCTTCGGGCGGCGTCCCGGGACGGCCCCGGGAATGCGAAAGAGACAGCTTACGCGGTCCAAGGTCCACTCAGCGTGACGCCGTGACGCGTCCCACAAGGCGCGCGGTGGGGCCGGGGAACCAGCGCCGCGCGCGGGCCACGACCCTGGTCAGCGGGTCGGGGAGGACGTACAGGTCGTGCGCGGGGCGCGCGGCGAGCGAGCGGTCCACGGCGTCCAGGACTACGCCCGGCGGGATGCCGCGCATACGGCCGGTAGCGGCCGGATCGGCGGACGAGGCGGACCGGAACCCAGGGGTGTCGACCTGGCGCGGGCAGACGCAGCGGATCACGACGCCGCTGCCCGCGTGCTCGGCCGCGACCGCCTCCGCGTAGGCGTTCACCGCGGCCTTCGCCGCCGCGTACGCCGAGGTCTTCGCGACGGGCAGGAGCGCCGCGAGCGACGAGAAGAGGATCAGCTCGCCGCGGCCCCGCTCCAGCATCCCCGGCAGCGTCGCCCGGACGACGTGGACCGTGCCGAGGAAGTCCGTCCGGAGCACGTGCTCGACGTCCTGGAGGGGCTGCTCCAGCGCCGGGACCATCGGCCCGACGGCCGCCGCGTGGACCACCCGGTGCACCGCTCCGACCTCTCTGACCAGGGCGTTCACGGACTCGGCGTCGGCCACGTCGCAGTGGCGGACGTGCGTGTTGGGGGACCGGCGGGCGGTCTCGGCGAGGCCGCCGGCGTCCAGGTCGGCCGCGACGACGTCCCAGCCGGCGGCGGCGAGACGGCGGGCGGCGAGGGCTCCGAGCCCGCTCGCGGCGCCGGTGACCAGGGCCGTCCGGACGGTCGTCATGGCCGCACCTCCACGGCTTCCTGGAAGGTCATCCGCAGCCGGTCCACGGTGGCGGCGGACAGCGGGCGGGCACGGTCGAGGCCGAGCGCGCGCAACTCGTGCGCCACGGGATGATCGCCCAGCTTGAGGTAGGCGCCGCCGCCCAGGCGCATTCGGACGCCGCCGGGGGAGACCGTCCAGGGCGTCCGGCGGGTGACGCCGTTCATGGAGCTGTAGGCGTCCACGCTTGGGACGCCCCTACCGGGCGGCATCGGAATGCCGGGCTGGACGTGCATCTCTATGGCGGTCCTCCCGTCCACGCGCACGAGGCAGCGCTTGGTGCGGGTGGCGAGGTCCATGCGAATGTCGGCCATCTCTTTGGGGAAGCCCCAGATCGTCCGTCCGGCCTCGAGCGTGAACGTCTGGTTCACCGGCAGCCAGTGGATGAACGCGCCGACCCGTTCCGCCCCTCTGACCAGGAACGCGACCGCGAACTCGTGGTACGGGCCGAGATCGCCGTCCGCGTACCGGACGAACGCCAGCGAGCAGATCGCCCGTCCGGGCAGCGGGCGCGCGACCTCCAGCCCGGAGTAGGCGATCACGGCCTGCGCGGCGGCGGCCGGGACGGGGAACATCGCCGACGCGACGGCGGCGTCCCGGATCTCGACCGGGAGCGTGACGCGGTCGCCCTGGATCAGGTGGGTCGCCGGGGCGGGCGCGGCATCGGGGGGCACGCCATTAGTAGAACAGGTTCCTGTTTTCGGCTCAAGACCGTCTCGCGGAGTCCGTTCAGGCTTCGATGGCGGCGCGGACGCGGCTCAGCGTCGCGCGCATGCCGCGCCGGTTCAGCTCGGCGCGGTCCTCGGCGCGGACGCCGGTGAAGACCCGTCCGAGCAGCGAGGCGAACCCGGCGGTGCGCGAGTCGCGGCGCAGGTCCTGCCAGTACTCGGCGAGGCGGGAGGACGCGCCGTCCCCGATGCCCTCGACCCGGTAGCCCCACAGCGCGACCGGCATGCCGAACGTCGTCACCCGGAACGCCAGCGCCCGGCCCGGGATCGCGGCCGTGACCTCGCAGGTCGTGAACCAGAGGCGCCAGCCGAGGCGGTTGAACCCGACGAAGCGGGTGCCCTCCTCGATCTCGCCGCCGTCCCGGATCCACACCCGGAACAGCTCCGGGCTCCACTCGGGCATCCGGCGCAGATCGGCCACCGCCGCGTACACCTCGTCCGGGGACGCCGCGATCGGCACCGACTCCTCGACCGTCCACTCCCGTTCCATGGGGGCCATTACAGCAGGGGCCGCTGGAGCGCGTCAGAGCAGGTGGGCGTAGGCCCGGCGCCACTCCTCGAACCACTCGGCGAACCACGGCGACCGCGCGGCCAGCGGCAGGATGTAGGTGATCGTCTCGGCGTAGTAGCGGCGCTGGAAGTCCGGCGGCATGTTCTCCAGCGTCTGCACGTTGCTCGCCCGGTCGGCCAGCTTCACCAGGACGGCCTTGTCCGGTGCGTCGCCGAGTCTGCGCAGGTAGGTGGCCTTCGCGGCGCGCTTCTCCTTGCGCCCGAGGCCGCCGGTGGGCGGCTTGGTCACCCAGTCGACCAGCTCGGCGACCTCCTCCCCGAACTCCGTCTCGATCTCGGCGACGGTGGCGGGGGTGTCCTCGACGACGTCGTGCAGCAGGACCGCCGCGAGGGTGGCAGGATCGGAGACGCCGGCCCCCCGCACGAGGACCTCGAGCGCCTCCAGCAGATGCTCGGCGTAGGGTGCCCCGGTGGGCCGGGTCTGGTCGCCGTGCCGGCGGAGCGCGGCCTCCGCGGCGCGCGTGAGGACGGGCAGCGCCGGGTGGCCGGCCAGGTCCGCCCGGGCGTCGTCCCAGGTCCGCCAGCTGGTGAAGGTCCGCACGTCGGGTCCGTTTCCGCCGGGCGCGGTCCGGCCGCGCGTGAGGATCGCGCGGTGTGGCCGCGCGGGTGGCGCGGTGGGTCCGCGCTTGAGAGTCGTGACGTCAGACAACCTAGGGGAGTGACCGGCGGTGGTCCGCATCCGGAGGCGTGGGACACGCGTCCGGTGGCGCGGGACACGCGTCCGGTGGCGCGGGGTTCGTGTCCGCCTCCTCGGCCGGCGGCGCGTGGTCGCCGCCGCGACGGCGGTCGTGCTGGCCGTCTCCGCCGCGGCCGCCGTCCGCTACCTGCTGACGGACGGCTGGGTGCGGCACACCGTCACCGCCGACCCGGTCGACGACCTGCCCCATCTCGGCCCGCCGCCCGGCCCCCTCACCACCAGCTGGACCAAGACCGTCGCGCTGCGCCGCGGCGCCGTCGCCGGGCACGACACGGTCGCGCACGAGGTCGCGGACGGCCAGGTCGTCACGGCCGCCGGCGCCGGCCTGTCGGTCCGCGACGCCCGCACCGGCGCGCGCCGCTGGGAGTACCGCCGCTCCGGCTGGAGCCTGCTCGGCTGGACGGCCACGGGCGGCCGCCTCGTCGCGTTCCTCCAGCGGGACGGCCGTCCGGGCGAGCACGAGTTCCTCGGCTTCGACGCGCTGTCAGGCGGGCTGCTCTGGCGCAGCCCGGACGGCCGTCCGGCGACCGTCGCGCGCGCCACACTGCACTGGCCGTCCGGTTCCGACATCGTCCTCACCGCCTCGACCGACCGGCGCGAGCTGTACGGCCGGTCCACGGTGAACGGCGCGCAGCGCTGGAAGCGGCGGCTGCCCGAAGGGTGCCGCCTCTACGAGGACGCGCCCGAACCGTCCGGAGCCTCGGCCGACCTGGCCGCGCTCGCGCTCGACTGCGTCGGCCGCAGCCACCTGTTCGCCGTCCAGCCCGCCACCGGAGCCTTCCTCTGGGACCGCGTGCTCGGCTCGGAGGAGGCGCCCGAGGTCACGGTGCGCGGACGGGCCGTCCTCGCCGCCGACGGCGAGGCCCTGCGCGTCTTCGACGGGGACGGCGACCAGACGGCCGTCTGGAACGACCCGGACGCCTGCGGCGCGGGCATGTGCCCGAGCGCCCTGTCCGGCGACCTGCTCGTCGTCGTCCGCTCCGCCGAGCCCGACGACTCCGCGCGCATGACCGCGATCGACCTGCGGAAAGGCCGCGTCGCCTGGGACCGCGAGGCGCCGGCCTACGCGGCCCTCACCGAGGCGGGCGGACGCCTCTACGCCCTGCGCCCGCGCCTCGCCGACAGCCTGCTCCCCGCCGGCGTCGACACCGTCACCCCCGCGAACGGCGCCGCCGTCACCGCGCCCGTCCCGTTCGCCGTCGACCCGGACCTCGTCGGCGTCCACCCGTGGATGGCCGCCGCGGGCGGCCTCCTCTACGTCTCGGTGCCCGAGGCCGCGCCCCGCCCGTCCGGCGCGGCCCACCTGATCGCGCTGCGCGGCGGACCGTCCGGCCGCGGCCCGGCCGAACTGGACGGCGTCCCCACCTCGTCCTGGCCGGACGCCTGCACCCTGCTGAAACCCGCCGACCTGGTCGCGGCCCGCCTCCAGGCCCGTCCGGGCTCCCCGGTCCGCGCCCGGATCGCCGGCGTCCGCCTGCCGAAGCCGGTCGCCTGCCAGTACGACCTCCAGGACGCCTTCACCCCGAAGCCCCCGCCCGCCACACCGCCGCCCGGCGTCGCCGGGGTCATGCGTCCTACCCCGGACGGCGCGACGGTCTCCGTCCGCTGGGTCGCCCCCACCCCGTCCGCCGCCGCCGACCTGCTGAGGTCCCTCCAGTCCACCCAGGCCCAGGCCCGCCGCCGCACCGACCTCGCCGCCGACGACGCCTACGAACTCGGCCCGTCCGCCGGCACCATCGCCCTCCGCGTCAAGCGCTACATCGTCGTCGTCGACGCCAGCCGCCCCCCAGGCGCCGCCGCCCGCCTGGCCCGCTCCGTAGCCCAGAACCTCCGCACCCTTCCGTAGAAGATTCACCCACATGCCCGGCTTGGGCTGCCTAGCATGTGGGGCACGCTGGGAAACGAGGAGACCATGGCCGGAGCCAGGTACCGGGACATCGCCGACGATCTCGCGCGCCGGATCGAAGTGGGCGAGTTCGCCGCGGGTGACCGACTGCCCACCGAAGAGCAGCTGATGGTCGACTACGGCAACGCCTCACGTAACACCATCCGCGAGGCGGTGAAGATCCTCAAGTCCCGCGGCCTCGTCGAGACGACGCAGGGGCGCGGCACCTTCGTCCTGGAGGGAACCGTCCCGTTCGCGGTCACCCTGGCGGCCATCCCGGTGCCGCCTCCCCCTGGCCCTGGCGGTGAGGGGGCGGCCTACCGGTTCGACGCGGAGCTCCAGGGCCGCCAGTTTGAGAACAAGGACCCGAAGGTCGAGATCCAGCGGGCCAACCCCGAGGTGGCCAAGGCGCTTGCCCTCGAGGAGGGGGCCCGGGTCGTGCTGCGTCACCAGGACCGGTTCATCGAGGGCCGGCCCTGGTCGTTGCAGACCGCCTACTACCCCATGGAGTACGTGAGGCAGGGCGCCGATCGGCTGCTGGACGACGAGGACATCGAGCCGGGTGTGATCACCTACCTCAACGAGGTCCTCGGCGTCGAGCAGGTCGCCTACCGCGACCGCATCACGGGCCGCGCCCCGGATACCAGCGAGAGCAACTTCTTCACGCTGCGCGACGTCGGCAGCGTCGTGATCGTCCACGAGCGGGTCGGGTACGACCTGGACAAGCGGCCCATCCGCTTCATCCGCACCGTGTACCCGGCCGACCGCAATCAGTTCGACCTCGTCGTCGGCGCGGTTCCGGCCTCACCCTGGGCGTACAGCAAGGCAGCGTCGAAGAACAGAGGGGCATCCTGAGCGATCACGTCCTTGGGCTCAGGCCGGTCGGCGACTGGGTTCCGGGGGCATCTGCCGAGTAGGCGCGTCCGGGACCGGGGGCTGCTCGGTGTCCGCTGCCGTGACACCGGAGGTGCCGGTGGACCAGAGTTCTAGTTGGTGGACGAAGGGGACGGCCTGGGTGGGCCAGTGGAAGCGGGCCCGGGCCGTGGTGTGGCCGCGTTCGGCCATGGCGGCGCGGTGGGCGGGGGCGGCGCGGAGGCGGAGGATCGCGGCGGCGGCGGACGCGGGGTCGGCGAAGGGGACGACCTCGCCGCAGCCGGACGGCTCGACGATGGCGACGGCGGGCGGGTTCGGGGTGGTGATGACCGGGATGCCGCGGGCCATGTACTCGACGACCTTGGTCGGCATGGAGTGCCGGTAGTTGGGTTCGTCGTGGAGGAGGGCGAGGCCGGCCATGGCGCCCTCGGCGATGCGCAGGGCGCGGTCGTTCGGGACGAAGCCGTACCAGCGCAGGACGCCCTCGAGCTGGGCGTCGCGGAGCGCCTGGCGGATCTCGGGGTCGGCGGAGCCGATCAGTTCGACCAGGACGCCCTCGGGGGCGACCAGGCGGGCCGTCTCGATCATGTCGAGGGCGCCGCGGGCGACCGACAGGTGGCCGACGTAGACGACGCGGCGGTCGTCGGGGGCGGCGGGAGGCCGCTCGTCCACGTAGGTGGTGTTCGGGACGACCGGGTGCCGCTCGCGGAAGCGGTCCTGGTAGCCGTCCTCGGCGAGCAGCAGGTGGTGGCGGCGCTCGGTGCGGCGTTCGAGGCGGCGGACGAGCGGCCGCAGCAGCGGGGCGAGGGGGCCGGGGAGCCAGCCCTTGGCGGCGAGGGCGGCGGCGGTGTCCTCGTGGACGTCCCAGACGACCGTCGCGCGGCGGACCGCGCGGGGCAGGCCGACCAGTAGTTCCGGGTCGTGCAGGAGGACCACGTCCGCGTAGGCGGCGTGCTGGGCCAGCGCGCGGTGCGCGGCGCGCAGGGCGTGCAGCCGGCGGCGGCCGGTGGCGCGCGGCACGTCGACCGGCGACACCTCCCGCCACGGCGTCGAGTTGGTCGCCCGAAATGGGGCGATATAGGTGACCTCGTGCCCGGCATCCAGAAGGGCGCGGATCTGCCGGTGCAGAATCCGCGCGTCCTCCGGATGGTGAACGACCGTGCAGACGCAGATCCGCATTCCACTCACTCCGGATGGGAGACGCTTTTCCTCCGGGGATTCTGCGCGCGCCTTGGAAATTGCCGATGAATTCCGGGCGGCGGTCAGATGGAGTTCGCTCATAGAAGCTCGGCGCCCGCTCCGGAGAAGGCGCGGGTGCGGCCCCGGGTGTCGAAAAGGAGCCGGGCGTGCCGGGTCAGCAGGGCGGGATCGTAGGCGGCGTGGTCGGCGAGGACGATCGTCAGGTCGGCGCTCGCCAGGGCGGCGGCCAGATCGTCCTCGGACGGGACGTCGGCGCCGTCCACCTGCCAGGACGTGACGTACGGGTCGTGGAAGGCGACGTCCGCGCCGAGCCGGATCAGGCGGCGCGCGACCGGACGGGCCGGGGACTCGCGCTGGTCGGCGATGTCGGCCTTGTAGGTGACGCCGAGCAGCAGGACGCGGGCGTCCTTCAGCGCGCGGCCCTCGCGGTTGAGCAGCTGCTGGGCGCGCTCGGCGACGTACCGGGGCATCCGGTCGTTGATCTCCTGCGCCAGCTCGACGAACCGGAACGGGTAGCCCAGCGACCTGACCTTGTAGGACAGGTAGTTCGGGTCGATCGGGATGCAGTGCCCGCCGACCCCGGGGCCGGGGCGGAACGCCTGGAACCCGAACGGCTTGGTCGCCGCGCAGTCGATCGCGTCCCACAGGTCGATGCCGAGCTCGTGACAGAACACCGCCATCTCGTTGACCAGGGCGATGTTCACGTGCCGGTAGGTGTTCTCCAGCAGCTTGGCCATCTCCGCCTCGCGGGTGCCCTTGGCCTGGACGACCCGCTCGACGAACTTGCCGTAGAACGCGGCGGCCGCGGTCGCGCACGCCGGGGTCAGCCCGCCGACGATCTTCGGGGTGTTCCGGACGCCGTAGACCGGGTTGCCCGGGTCGATCCGCTCCGGGGAGAACGCCAGGTGGAAGTCCACCCCCGCGACCAGCCCGGACTCCTCCAGGATCGGCCGGACGACCTCCTCGGTCGTGCCCGGGTACGTCGTGGACTCCAGCACCACGAGCGTCTCGCGCGACAGGTGCGCCGCGATCGTCCACGCCGCGCCGCGCACGGCGGTGAGGTCCGGCCCGCCCTCGTCCGAGAGCGGGGTCGGGACGCAGATCACCACCGCGCCGGCGCCGTCCAGCACCTCCTCCGACAGGGACGGCGTGAACCCGGCCGCGAGCATCTCCGCGACCTCGGCGTCGGACACGTCGTCCACGTGCGATGTTCCGGCCGACAGGCCCGCGACGACGCGTTCGTCCCGGTCGTATCCGCCGACCCGGAGGCCGGCCCGGCACGCCTCGCGCACCAGCGGCAGCCCGACATAGCCGAGCCCGATGACCACCAGATCCACGCCGGTGGCTCCCTTCGCTTCAGGAGTTCAGGGGCGGTGGGCGGCCCGGTAGCGCGCGGTCACCGCTCGCCATGTGCGTTCGTCCCGAACCCATTCCCGGGCGGCCCGCCCCAATTTCATTCTCAGTTCCGGACTGTAAATGAGTTCTCCCAGGGAATTGGCCCATGCCTCCGCGTCTTCCGGAAGAGTTAACGTGCCGGTCACGCCCGGTTCCACGATTTCGCGCAGGGCACTGACATCACTTGCTATTACAGGGATTCCCCCTGCCATCGCCTCGAGCGGTTTCAGGGGCGTGACCAATTGGCAGACCCGGTCCGCCCGGCGGGGGACCGCGAACACATCGAGGAGAGCGTGGAAACGACGGACGTCCGACGGCGGGACCCGGCCGGGGAACACGGCGCGCACGCCGCGTTCGGCGGCGCGGCGTTCCAGCGCCGTCCGCTCCGGGCCGTCCCCGACGAGCAGGAGCGTGACGTCGTCGCCCCCGGCCCGCAGCAGCGCGGCGGCGTCGATGAGGGTGTCGATGCCCTCGTAGCCGTAGAAGGACGAGGTCAGCCCGATGACCGGGACGCCGTCCGGCAGGTCGAGCGCGGCGCGCAGGTCGGCGGCGTCCGGCAGGGGCTCGAGGAAGCCGTCGTCCACGGCGTTCGGCACGACGGTGATCTTCGCCGGGTCCACGCCGCGTCCGGCGATCTCGGCGCGCATCGTCTCGCCCAGCGTGACCAGCGCGTCCGCCTCGTGCATGCGACGCGTCTCCAGCTCGCGGGTGAGCCTGTAGAAGTCGTCGGTCCGGCGGTGCGACGGCGACCGCGACAGCCAGGAGTCCTCCAGGAACCCGCGCACCTCGTAGGTGACCGGCAGTCCGTGCCGCTTCCCGAGTTCCAGCGCGACGGCGGCGTTCCGGTGGTCGCTGACCGCGTGCAGGACGTCCGGCCGCAGGTCCCGGACGAGCCGTCCGGCCAGGTCGGCGGCCTTCTCCACGGCCCGCCCCGGATCGGACGGCGGGCCCCACGGCAGCAGCCGGTGGTAGGGGACCCCGTCGACGTCCACGCGCGCCCGCGCGTCGCCGACGCCCTGCGCGAGCGGGTGTCCGAGGCGCGTCACCACGTGCGTGTCCCAGCCGAGCGACTCGCGCTGCGCGACCGCGATCCGGTGCGTCCGGATGGTGTAGCCGGCGTTCGTGACCGGCAGCGAGTTCGTGACGAACATCAGCACGCCGCGCACGTCCTCGGTGCCTTTCGGGCGTGCCGGATAGGGCGGGGCCGCGAGGAGTTCACGCAGGTCGGCGACCTCGTGACGCGGTGCCCGGGGCTTGGGTTTCGCCAGTTGCGTGCGGCCCAGGCGCGGGGCGGCGCGGGCGGCCAGCCGGACGGCCAGCCGGCCGGCGCGGGACGGGTCGTCGCGCAGCTGCCGGACGGCCAGCGCCGACATGTACACGGAGCGTTTCAACACGGCGGGCGAGCGTAGGCGCGTCCGATGAACGGAAGGGAAAGCGCAGGTGGGCGAACAGGTGAGGGAAACGGTGGGTGAACTCCCGGATGGGGGCGCGGCGGCGCCGCCCGTGACGGGGGAACTGGTGCACGTCCTCGGGGCGCGGCCGAACTTCGTGAAGGCGGCGCCGGTCATCGCCGCTCTCGCGGGACGCGGCGTGCGGCAGGCCGTCCTGCACACCGGCCAGCACTACGACCGGCGGATGTCGGAGGTGTTCTTCGACGAGCTCGGCCTGCCCGAGCCGGACGTCAACCTCGGCGTCGGGTCGGGGTCGCACGCCGGTCAGACGGCCGCGCTGCTGGTCGGGCTGGAGGAGGAGTTCACGCGTCGTTCACCGGCCCTGGTCATCGTGTACGGCGACGTGAACTCGACGATCGCCGCCGCCCTCGTCGCGGCCAAGCTCGGCGTCCCGGTCGCCCATGTGGAGGCCGGGCTGCGCAGCTTCGACATGACCATGCCCGAGGAGGTCAACCGGCGGCTGACCGACCAGCTGTCCGACCTGTGCCTGGTCACGAGCCCGGAGGCGGTCGGGCACCTGGCCGCCGAGGGGATCCCGGTGGGCCGGGCGCACCTGGTCGGCAACCCGATGATCGACACGCTGCTCGGCAACCTGGACCGGTTCGACACCGCGCGGGTGCGCCGCGAGCACGACCTGCCGGAGCGGTACGTCCTGGCGACGATGCACCGGCCCGCCAACGTGGACGACCCGGCGAAGGCGACCGCGCTGGTCAAGCGGCTGCACGGCGTCGCCGACCTGGCGGACCTGGTCATCCCCGTGCACCCGCGCGGGCGCGTGAACCTCATGGCGGCCGGGCTGGACGACCATCCGCGCGTGCGCGTCCTGGACCCGCTCGGCTACGTCGACTTCGTCGCGGCCGTGCGCGGAGCGGCGGCCGTCGTGACCGACTCGGGCGGCATCCAGGAGGAGACGACCGTCCTCGGGGTGCCGTGCCTGACCGTCCGGCCGAACACCGAGCGGCCGATCACCATCACCCACGGCACCAACCGGCTGGTGTCGCTGGAGGAGCTCGTCCCGGCCGCGCGCAAGGTCCTGGAGGGCGAGCGTCCGCCCGCGGGCCGGGTGCCGCCGCTGTGGGACGGGCACGCCGGGCCCCGCATCGCCGACGTGATCCTGGAGTTCCTCCGTGCCTGACCGACCCGTGCCTGACCGACCCGTGCCTGACCGACCCGTGCCTGACCGACCCGTGCGTGACCGACCCGTGCGTGACCGATCCGTGCGTGACCGATCCGTGCGTGACCGATCCGTGCGTGACCGATCAGCGCGCCTGCGGGCGGCGCTGCGCGAGAGCGACGCCCGCGTCGAGGAGCTGGAGCGGCGGCTCGCCGCGCTGGAGACCTCGACGACCGTCCAGTTCGGACGGATCGTCGCCGGGGCCGCGCGCAACCCGCGCCGCCGCGCCGCGCGGCTGCCCCGCGAGCTGTACAAGCTGTGGAAGAAGCGCGACCGGCCGACGGAGTCGGCGACGCTGCGGGAGAGCGCGGCCAGGCGGCTCGACCGGTTCGACCGTCCCGAGGACCGGCTGCTCGTGCAGCGCCCGTCGGACCGTCCGGTGGTCGCGGGCATCCTCGGCCGGGCCGCCGCGGCGGAGCTGTCCGACAAGTACGAAGTTGTGGCGGTCCACCCGCACGACGTGCGGACGGTCCTGGAGACCGCGGACGTGGACGCCCTGGTCGTGGACGCGCGCGCGGGCGAGCCTGGAGGGCCGTGGGCGTACCTCGGCGTCCCCGGCATGTTCGACCGGGACCGCGACCTGGACGAGGCGCGCGGCATCGCGCGCGTACGAGAGATCCCCGTCGTCCTCTGGGGCGATAACCCGCCGCCGACCCTGGCCGTCCTGGACTGGGACCCGGTGGCCACGCTGAAGGAGCTTTCTTGACCCGCGCCCTCGTCTACGGAGACGTGGACCTGAATCTGATCGACGGCTCGGCCATCTGGGCTCAGGGCATGGTCCAGACGCTCGCGCGCGCGGGCTGCGACGTCACGCTCGTCCTGAAGGCGCCCGTCCGGACCGGACGGCTCGTCGACCCCCTGCGCGCGCTCCCGCGCGTGACCGTCCTCTCCCCACACGAGGACGGCCTGACCGGCGAGGGGCCGATGCGTCCGGCGGAGGCCGCGGCCGTCATCGCGCGGATCGACGCGCAGCAGCCGTTCGACCTGGCCGTCGTACGCGGGCGCGCGTTGGCGACGCAGCTGGCGGCGGGTCCGCTCAAGGGCCGCCTGTGGACGTACCTGACCGACGTCCCGCAGTCGGCGGCCGAGTTCGACGGCAAGGCAAAGGGGGATCTGCGGCGCATCGCGGACGCGTCGCGCGTGCTCCTCTGCCAGACCGAGGAACTGCGCGGCTTCATGGAAGCGGCCGTCCCCGCGACGGCGGGCAAGAGCGTGCTGTTCCCGCCCGTGGTCGTCCTGCCGGACGACCTGGAACCGCGTGCGGAGGGTGCCCCCGACGGGAAACTGCGTCTCGTCTACACGGGCAAGTTCGCCCCCCGCTGGAACACGCTGGAGATGACCCGCCTGCCCGCCCTCCTGCGCGCGCGAGGCGTGGACGCCGAGCTGCACATGGTCGGCGACAAGATCCATCAGGAGGCGGGATTCGCCGCTCCGATGAAGGCCGCCCTGGAGAGCGGGGACGGCGTCGTCTGGCACGGCGGGCACCCGCGTGCCGAGGCCATGCGCCTCACGGCGAGCGGTGACGTGGCCCTGTCGTGGCGCGACCTCTCCATGGACACCAGCCTCGAGCTGTCCACCAAGGTGCTGGAGAGCGGTGCGCTGGGTGTTCCGGTCGTGCTGAACCGCAATCCCATGCACGAGCGGCTGTTCGGCGAGGACTACCCGCTTTTCGCCTCGTCCGAGAGCGATGTCGTCGACGCGCTCACTCTCATAGGCAAGAACCCCGACCTGTACGAGCAGGCCGCGGAGCGCTGCCGGGCCGCCGCGGCCGATTACAGCCTGGACGCCGCCGTCCGCCGTATGCGGGGCTACCTGGAGACGACGTTCCCCGAGCCGCGGCGCAACGGCAAGCTGAAGGTCGTCGTCGCCGGGCACGACCTCAAGTTCTTCACCAAGCTGCTGGACCACCTTCGCGACCGTCCGGACATGGAGGTCCGCCTGGACAAGTGGCCCGCGCTGAAGACGCACGACCCGGAGCGCAGTCTGGAACTCGTCCAGTGGGCGGACGTCGTCATCTGCGAATGGTGCGGCCCGAACGCCCTCTGGTACGCGCGGAACAAGCAACCTGGGCAGAAGCTGCTCGTCCGGCTGCACCGGTTCGAGCTGTACTCGGGCTGGCCCATGAAGCTCGACATCGACGCCGTGGACAAGGTCGTCTGCGTCAGCCCCCACTACGCCGACCTGACGCTGCAGATGACCGGATGGCCCAAGCACAAGGTTCAAGTCATCCCCAACTGGGTGGACGACGAGCAGTTCGACCGTGTCAAGCTGCCCGGTGCCAAGCACCACCTCGGGATCATCGGGATCGCGCCGTCCCGTAAGCGTTTTGACCTGGCGCTGGACGTCCTGGAGGAACTGCGTCGCGACGACCCGCGCTACACGCTCTTCGTCAAGTCCAAGCTTCCTTGGGAGTACTGGTGGATCTGGGAGCGCCCGGAGGAGCGAGAGCACTATGAGGAGGTGTTCCGGCGCGTCCGGCGTTCCAGGACGCTCGCGGACGGTGTCGTCTTCGACGCCTACGGACGGGACGTCCCCGCGTGGCTGCGCCGGATCGGGTTCGTCCTGTCCACGAGCGACGACGAGAGCTTCCACCTCGCGCCCGCCGAGGGCATGGCGTCCGGCGCGATCCCGGCGCTGCTGCCGTGGCCGGGTTCGGACACCGTCTACGACACCCGCTGGATCCACCGGACCCCGCAGGACATGGCCGCCGCCATCGCCGCGACCGTCTCCGGGGGCCGCTGGGAGGACGAGCGGGAGTTCGCCCGCGCGCAGGTCCGCACGTCGTACGGCCTCCGGGTCGTCGAGGACGCCTGGGTGGATCTTGTTTTCGGGATTCATTCAGCAAACATGGAACTTTCGTCCGGACATGCTCGTATCCCCGGGGGGAAGGCTGATCGCTAGGCGGGGTGACGCGGTCGGGCGGCCGCCGCATGACGCCGCCGCATGACGGAGACGGAGCGAAGCGTGGTGACCACGGCCGGAGTCCGGCCACATCTGGCCTTCGCGGGCGCCCTCGGGGCGGCCGCGCTGCTGCGCGCGCTCGCGGTGCTCGGTTTCCCGACCGTGTTCTGGTTCGGCGACTCCGGCACCTACCTGAAGAGCGCCCTGCACTTCACGCCGTCGCCGCTGCGGCCGTCCGGCTACTCCCTGATGTTGTGGTTCCTGCACCCGTTCCATGACTTCCGGCTGGTCGTGGTCGTCCAGCACCTGCTGGGGCTCGCCACGGCCGTCCTGCTGTACGCCGTGGCCTGGCGCTGGACGCACCGACGATTCCTGGACAAACCGTGGCTTCCCGGGCTGATCGGCACCGCCGTGGCCGCGCCGGTCCTGTTCGACGCGTACCAGGTCCAGCTCGAGCACATGCTCATGTCGGACGTCCTGTTCGAGTTCCTGGCCGTCGCCGCGGTCGCGGCCCTGCTGTGGCAACACCGCCTGACCTGGCGTTTCGGCCTCCTGGCGGGCGCCCTGCTCGCCGCCGCGGCCCTCACCCGCACCGTCGGCCTCCCGCTCCTGCTCGTCGCCGTCCTCTGCGGGGCGGCCCGGATGGCCTCCGCCCGCCCCGACACCTCGTCCCAGGCGGACCCGTCCCAGACGGGGTGGCTGGCCAGATGGCGGCCGCTGGCCGCGATGGTGGCGATCTTCGCGGTCTGCCTCAGCGGCTACGCGGGCTGGTACAAGTCCGTCCACGGACGGTTCGAGCTGTCGGCGACCGACGGCTTCTTCCTCTACGGACGGACGGCCGCGTTCGCCGACTGCGCCAAGAGCAGGCCGCCCGCCGACCTGGCCGACCTCTGCCACGACTGGAAGCGCGACACCCCTGGCGTCGCCCCCGGCTACGCCGCCCTGTGGGGCGCGAGATCACCGTTCCGCGCCATGCCCGGCGGCGTCGCGGACGAGCGGGGCAACTCCCGCGCCGCCCGGTTCGCCCGGGCGGCGATGCTCGCCCAGCCCCGCGACTACCTGAGCCGGGCGCTCCGCGACACCGGGCGCTCCTTCTCCTGGAGCCGCTCGAACTACCCGACCCCCTGGACGGTCGGCGAATACCGCTTCCCGACCAGGCGCTGGCAGCCGAAATCGGCCGTGAAACCCGCCCGCGCCTACGGGCACGCCACCGCCGCCCCGCGCATCATCGCGCCGTTCGCCGGCTGGATGCGCGCCTACCAGCGGGTCGTGTACCTGCCCGGCGCCCTCCTGGGCGCCCTGCTGCTCATCGGCCTGGCCGGGGTCGCCCGGCACGCGCGCGACTGGGGCGGAGTCGCCCTGCTGCCCTGGATGACCGCGTTCACACTGCTCGTCATCCCGCCGTTCACGGCCGATTTCGACTACCGCTACCTGCTTCCAGTGGTGCCTTTCGCCGCCCTCGCGGCGGCTCTGGCCTGGTTCTCGGAAGCGGTTTCGAGCACTTCCAGCGATCTGTGATACTTCGAGTCCGTACCGGCGACGAAAGGGTGAGGATGGCTGCGGAGACCAGCGAGGGGGCCGATTCCCACGCGGAGATCGGCCAGGTCTGGCCGCGTGACGGGCATATCCGCATCCTCGGCACGGTCGTCTCGGGCGGAACGCCGGACGAGGCCCCCGTGGACGAGCCGTGGACGCTGCGGCTCACCTCCCGCGAGCGCCGCAAGGTCCCCGTCCCGACGGTGACCGAGCGGATCGTCAACCGGCTCAAGCGCAGCGTGACCCGCTCCGCCGAGCGCACCCCCGCCCGCCTGTACTTCCCGGTCGCCGCCGACGGCCCGCACTTCGAGGCCGTCGTGCCCGTCCGCGACCTGGCCGTCCGGGACGCCCTCCCCCGCGAGCACTGGGACCTGCACCTCGTCTCGGCGCGCGGCGGCCGCCGGCTCGTCCTGCGGGTCGGCCGGCACCACGACGACATGCCGGGCAAGAAGAAGATCATCGCCTTCCCCGAGCAGACCGAGGCCGGGGTCGCGGTCCTGCCGTACTACACCGACAGCGACCACCTGTCCGTCCGCTGCGCACGGCGCGGTACCGGAGGCTCCGCATGAAGCTGACCTACGTGCTCTTCAACGCCTTCGGGATCGGCGGCACCGTCCGCACCGTGATCAACCAGGCGAACGGCATGGTGGCCCGGGGCCACGACGTCGAGATCATCTCCCTGATGCGGTACTGGGACGAGCCGCCGTTCCCGATCGACGAGCGCGTCACGATCACCCCGATGGTGGACAGCACCTCCGGAGCCCACGTCGACTGGGACGGGTTCGACGGCGAGGAGGACACCTCATGGCATGAGTCCTTCCCGGCCGGTGTGTCGGCGAACGAGGAGCAACGCCACCGCCTCAACGCCCTGATCCGCTACCTGCCCGTCATCGAGGACCGGATCGTCGTCACGACCAAGCCGTCCATCGACCTGTTCGTCGAGCGCTACACCGATCCCTCGCTGATCCGGATCGTCCAGGAGCACACCAACTTCGGGTACCACAACGCCGAGTGGCGCAAGGCCTACCACGGCGTCCTGACCCAGATGGACGCCCTCGTGACGCTCACCGAAAGCGACCGGGTCGCGTACTCGGCGGAGTTCCCGAACCTGCGGGTCGAGCGCATCCCGAACGCCTTGCACACCCTGGACGCCCCCCACACCGACTTCTCCCGGACCCAGGTCGTCAGCGCCGGAAGGCTCGACGGCAACAAGGGCTTCGACATGATGATCAAGGCGTTCGGCAAGGTCGTCGAGAGCCACCCGGACTGGACGCTCCGGATCCACGGCGACGGCCCGGAGGAGGACCGGCTCCGCAAGCTGATCCTCACCGAGCACCTGTACAACCACGTCTTCCTGATGGGCGCCACGACCCAGCTCGACGAGGAGCTCGCCAAGGGCTCGGTCTTCGCGATGAGCTCCAAGTCCGAGGGCTTCGGCATGGTCCTGCTGGAGGCCATGAACTGCGGCCTCCCCGTCGTCAGCTTCAGCTGCCCGGTCGGCCCGCGCGAGCTCGTCAACGACGGCGTCGACGGCTTCCTCGTCCCCGAGAAGGACGTCGAGGCCCTCGCCGAGGGCCTCGTCCGCCTGATCGAGGACGAGAGCCTCCGCCGCGACTTCTCCGACGCCGCCCTCAAGAAGGCCGCCGAGTACGGGCCCGACCCGATCAACGACTCCTGGGAACAGCTCTTCAAGTCCCTGAGCGGCACCAAGTAGCGCCGAGTAGGCACTCCCCGCCCTGGATCGCCCGCGTGCCGAAACCGCCGCCGCGGTTTCGGCACGCGGGCTACGGGTGGTTCGGCGGGGTGGGGTGGCGGGGCTCGTAGAGGCCCAGCTGGGCGCCGCTGGGCAGGCGCAGGCGGGTGAGCAGGCCCCAGCCCGCGTCGGTGATGGCCTCGGGGAACTCGACGCCCTTCTCGGTGAGGTCGTCGACGGTCGCGGTCACGTCGTCGCACATCAGGTAGAGCTCGTGGGCGGCCGGGCCGTCGGTGGGGTGGGCGGCGAGCTCGGCGGGCGGCAGGCGGAAGATGAGCCAGCCGCCGCCGACGTCCACGTGCGGGAAGCCGAGGACGTCGCGCAGGAAGGCGCGGTCGGCGTCGGCGTCCACGCTGTGGACGACGACATGCGCTCCGTTGATCATGGCCGTGACGATACGGGGACGGCCCTCCGGAACGGTTCATCTGCGTCCCACGGCATCGCCATGCGTCTCCCATCCCCGTGCGGACCTGCGAGGACGTGAGGAACGCCCCGTCCGGGGCCCCACGGACGGCCCGGGTCGGCGGCGTGTCAATTCTCGGGCCGGGGTGTTCTCGGGAGTAGTGCGGGCAGCGCTACCGGGGAAGGAGAACCGGGAGGGAAGGGACATGTCGAGGTGGATCGTCGCGCGGTTCTCGGTGTCGTTGTGGCGATGGGCGTCGGCGGGCTCGCGGGGTGCGGGAACGTGGGCGGGTCCCACGGACCGTCCGCGCTGGAATTCGACAGCGGCAGGTACCTCGTCAAAAGCGCGTCGGTGAAGGTCGGGCACGTTCGGAGAACGGTCAGGTACCGGCTGTATTCGGAGGTGCCCTATGTGACCCGTCCCGTCGACGCGAGGCGGCAGAAACTGAGCGTGCGCGTCCCCGTCGATGTGGACGGAAAGCCCGTGAAACCCGATCGGGCGCCGATTCTGATGAACACCACGAGCAATGGCGTGGAGCCGACGGCCGAGAACAGGATCGCGCTGGTCTCGGGGATCGTCGTGGTGACCTCGGGCGTGCGGGACACGGCGTGGAACGGGGTCGTGGACCTCAAGGCCGCCGTCCGGTACGTCCGGCACAACAAGGGGAGACTGCCCGGGGACGCCGGCCGGATCGTCGCGTCCGGAAGTGGCAGAGAGGGCGGGCTGGCCGCGCTGGCCGGAGCGTCCGCCGGGCGCGGGCAATACAACGACGACCTGCGCCGTCTCGGCGCGGCCAAGGCGACGGACCTCGTTTATGCCGTGGCCGCCTCCGCGCCCGTCACCGAGGTCGGAAAGGCCGATCTCACCTATGACCGGAAGCGTCTTCTCACGCAGTATCTGGAACCGGCCGGGACGAGCTTTCTGAAGAAGCTGCCGGAGGGCGACCGGGCCCTCTACCTCAAGCGGAATTCCTGGATCGACTGGATGCACGGCCGGATCTCCTTCGGCTTCGACGACTTCCTCGACCACGTCGGGGACCGGAGGGCGAAGGGCCTGGCGGGGGCCGCGAAGCCGGTGACCACGCCGCGGAGCGCGATGGACTTCGTCCGGCAGCGGAACCCGGACCGCGCCCGGCACTGGTGGCTGCGGGCCGGGACGGACGGCACCGACGTGCCCCTCACCGTCGTTGGGAGCCTCGCGACCGGCCTCCAGAGCCTCGGGGACGACGTGGACACGGCCGTGAGCTGGGACGCGACCGTGATCCGGAAGGACTCGACCGGCCCCGACACCGCCGTCGCGTCCGAGGTCGCCGCGTGGATCGCCGGCACCGTCGCACGCCGTTCTCGATGATCACTGGACGGACGGCACTATCCTCGATGTGGCGGCCGAATCCCCCTTGGCGTGGGGCCGCCCTTCCCCGCTAAACCCGCCTAGCACATTCGGAGCAGGTTTGTCCGACGGGACCTCCCCTGATGCCGTCCACACGTCCTGGCTGAGAAGGACGGGGCTCGACCGCGTCCGGCCCGGCCGGTTCCGGCCGCGGAAGGATCTGCCCGGCCAACCGGACGACTCCTCCCAGGATCCGCCGGATCCCTCCCCGCCAGAGGAGGGCACGTCCCACCCGGCGGAGGGCTCGTCGCGGCCGCCGGAGGACTCGTCCCGGCGGCGCGTGGGTCTGCCCGGCCCCCGGGCGATCGGCCGGTTCTTCGCGGCGCACTCGGTCTTCCTGGTCCTCGTGGGCGGCGCGATCGCGCTGCGGGTCGTCACGCTGCTCGGCTTCGGCTCCGTGCTGTGGTTCGGCGATTCCGGGACGTACCTGGCGGGCGCGCTCGACCTGAAGCCGTCGCCGCTGCGGCCGTCCGGGTACTCGCTGATCCTGGCGGCGGTCCGGCCGTTCCACGGGTTCACCGGCGTGCTGGTGATGCAGCACGCGATGGGCGTCCTGGTCGGCGTGATGATCTACGCGCTGATCCAGCGGGCGCTGCGCCGCGGCTGGTCCCGGCTGTGGATCTGGGTGCCCGGCGTGATCGCGTCCGTGCTCGTCCTGCCGGTGCTCTACGACGCCTACGAGATCCAGCTCGAGCACATGCTCATGTCGGACGTGCCGTTCACGTTCATGCTGGCCTGCGGGATCACCCTCGCCATGTGGTGGCGGAAGACGCCCTGGTGGGCGGGGGCGCTCTCCGGGTTCATCATCGGAAGCTCCGCCGACGTCCGGTCGGTCGGCCTGCCGATGCTGATCATCCTGGTGTTCTGCCTGGCGGTGCGCCGGGCGGGCTGGCGGACGGTCACGGCGGCGGCCGTCGCGGGCGTCGCCCCGCTGGTCGGCTACCTGTTCTGGTTCCACTCCTACAACGGGCAGTGGTCGTTCACCTCGACCGACAAGGTCTGGCTGTACGGGCGGGTCGCCGACTTCGCCGACTGCACCAAGATCAAGCCCGACCCGCAGCTGCAGATCTTCTGCCAGGACAAGGTGATCCGCGATCCCGACGTCGCCCCGGCCTTCCAGGCCATGTGGACGACCGACTCGCCGTTCACCGCGCTCCCCTGGGAGATGGCCGACCCGCGGACGAACGCGCTGGCCGGCGAGTTCGCGATGAAGGCCATCGAGAAGCAGCCCGGGGACTACGCGAACGTCGTCTGGCGCGACACCTGGCGCGCCTTCGACTGGAAGCGCCAGCCCTACCCGAACCAGGGGACCGTCGAGGAGTACGAGTTCCCCGAGGGCGGCGCGCTCCGCACGCGGAACGCCATGTCGGCCTACGACTACGGCGGCAGGACGGCGGAGTCCCGCGTCGTGGAGCCCTACGGCGGCTTCATGCGCGACTACCAGAGCCACTACTTCATGCCGGGCACGTTCCTCGGGATCCTGCTCGGGGCCGGCCTGGTCGGCGTCGTGCTCCGGGTCCGGCGGATCGGCGGGCAGGTCCTGCTGCCGTTCGGGGTCGGGCTCGCGCTGCTGGTCGTCCCGGCGGCGACGGCCGACTTCGACTACCGCTACGTCCTGCCGACCGCGCCGTTCGCCGTCCTGGCCGCCGGGCTGGCCCTCGCCCGTGAGCCGCGCCGCGCGTCCTCCTCCGCCCGGATCGAGGCCGTCACGGACGCTCCGTCCGGCGAGCCGGGCGAGTCGGGCGAGTCCGGAGAGGCGGAGGAAGACGAATCCGCAACCCCGGAAGCGGAGAAGGCGGAAGAGGACACCGCCACCCAGAAGGCTCAGCCCGAGTCCAAGGAAGCGGACGAAAAGGGCGAAAGCGAGCCTGAGGAAGAGGACGAGAAGAAGCCGGAAACGGCGGACGCCCCCGGCCGGTGACCGGCCGGGGGCGTCCAGAGAACGGGCCCGTTCGCGAGGGCGAACGGGCCCGGGAGAGCGGATCAGGCGAGCGAGAGGCGCTCCAGCTCCTCCTGCGGGACCTGGGCGCGCGCCTCCTCGACGCGGCGCTCGAGCTTGCCGAGCGTCTTGGTGTAGGTCCGGCTGGACAGCCAGAACTTGTAGATGATCACCAGCTCGAAGGCCATCATGCCGATGCCGGACAGCACCGTCACCGGGATGATCGCGCCGGGGATGACCGCGGCGACCAGCGGGGCGACGATGAACACGCCCATCTGGAACTCGATGCCGGAGATCAGGTGCGGACGGATCCGGCCGCGCAGCAGGGCGTCCCGGACGCGCGTGTACCAGGGGAACTTCTTGTTGAACTCGGCCTGGAGCGCGATGTTCGGGTTGTCGCCGACGACCCGGTCCTCCATGTCGGCGTCGGGGTCGGTGCCGAGCGCCCGCTCGGCCGACGACAGCTCGGCGTTCACGGTGGTGCCCATGCCGGGGACCTCGCCGCGCGCGACGCGGGCTGCGGCCTCCAGGGTGGTGGCCTGCTCGCCCAGGTCGCGCAGCTTGTTGCGCATCTGGGAGCGGACCTTGTAGATCTCCAGGGCGTCCATGTAGCGGAGCATGTCCAGGAACACCACGGCGACCGCGGTCCACACGTAGGCCACGTTGCCGGTGCGCGCGTACGCGCCGCCCATCAGCGCGATCGCGCAGGCCAGCACGCGGACGCGGTCGAAGATGTAGTCCAGCCAGGCGCCGAAGATCGAGCCGGTGCCCTTCAGGCGCGCGATCTTGCCGTCCATGCAGTCGAGCGTGAACGACAGGTGGTAGAGCAGCGCGCCGATCAGCAGCATCGGCCAGGTGCCCACGGCGAACAGGCCGCCCGCGCCCAGCCCGAGGATCAGCGCGCCGACGGTGAGCTGGTTGGGAGTGATGTTGGTCTTGTTGGCGGTGAACTTGACCAGCCGCGAGGCGAGCGGATCGACCAGCAAGACCGTCCACCATGCGTCACGCGCTTTGTACGTCCGTTGCCGAACGTCATCGAGCGTGAAGTTCGCCATGGAGAGCTGTCCTTTCGAGAAAATGGATCGAGGCCGGTCCCCGTGCCTCGGAAAAACGTCGCATCCCCGCGCCACCTGATGCTACCGGCCCTCCACATGGGAGACTCCGCGAAGTCGCCCAGTCGTCACCGGGAAGTGATCATTCGGACGTCCGGGACAATCGGCCGGACGCCCGACGGCACGGCACGAGCTGTCGCCCGTACCCGTACCCGTGCCGGTGCGGTGCCCGGCCGGGGGTGATCAGTCGGTTCGCATGGACAGCAGGTGGTCGACCACCCGCTTCGACGCGAGCCCGTCGTCCATGGCGCAGTACTTCTGCCGGAACGCCGCGTACGCGGTGGAGTACCGGCGGCTGGTCGCGTCGATGTCGCGCAGCGCCTCCAGGACCTCGCCCGGCTCGCGCAGCAGCGGCCCGGGCGCCTCGGCGGTCAGGTCGAAGTAGGTGCCGCGCAGCTCGTCCTGGTAGAAGTCCAGGTCGGGGACGTAGAACAGGATCGGCCGTCCGGTCGCGGCGAAGTCGAACATGACCGACGAGTAGTCGGTGATCACGACGTCCGCGATCAGGTAGAGCTCGGAGATGTCGGGGTAGCGGGTGACGTCCACCACACCCTCGCCGATCCCGACCGTCCGGTCCGCGACCATGTGGTGCTGCCGGACGAGCACCGACCAGGAGTCGCCGAGCGAGGCGGCGATCTGGTCGGCGGGCAGCACCAGCTCGGCCGTCCGGCCGCCGGTCAGCCAGATGTCCTCGCGCCAGGTCGGCACGTACAGGGCCACGGGACGGTCGTGGGGGATGCCCAGCCGGTCCCGGACCCGCCGCTCGCGCGCGTCGCGGTCGGGCGCGAAGAGCATGTCGTTGCGCGGGTAGCCGACCTCCAGCACCTCGCCCTCGTACCGGAAGGCGTCCCGGAGCATACCGGTGACGTGCGGGCTCGGGGAGACCAGCCGGTCCCAGAGCGGCACGTCCTCCTCGTACCGGCTGAGCTTGGTGGTGTTGCTCGCGATCCGGCCGTTGCGGACCAGGTCGTAGGCGATGTGCTTGTACGGGGTGCCGTGCCAGGTCTGGAGGTAGACCTGGCCGGGGCGCTTGGCGTACCCGGACGGCTTGAGGCAGTTGTCGATCACGAACCGGGCCGAGGCCACGAGCTCGTGGTAGTCCCGCGAGCCGCGCATCACCGTGCGGGCGTCGCCGACCGGGACGGTGAACTGGCCGTCGTTGCTGCCCCAGACGTACTCGAAGGGCAGGTCGCGGCGGACCATCTCCTCGTAGATCGCCTGCGGGTTGTCGGAGTACTGCTTGCCGAAGTAGCTCTCGAAGACCACCAGATCGCGGATCGGCGCGGTGTTCGCGGCCCCGTACAGGGTGCGCTGCATGCGCCGCTGGGCGTAGGGGCCGCGCTCGTCGTCGGTGAGGGCCCGCCGGACGAACAGGTGGAGCAGGTCGCCCCGGTGGGCCTTCAGCGCCAGCTCGTGCATCCCGACGAAGTGGGGCTCGGGCAGCGAGCCGCGCGCGCCACGGTCGATGCCGACGGTGAGGTCGCCGCGCTCGCCGGGGGCGTACAGGTCCCAGCGTCCGCTGGGCAGCGGCAGCCCACCGGTGCGTCCGTCGAGGAGCGCGGTGAAGCGCTGGCCGTCCCAGGCCAGCGGCACCTCGTGGGCCAGAGTGGAGCGGCGCATGCGCATGATCAGCCGGTCGGGCCGGTTGCGCTCGTCGGCGCTGGAGCCGGTGAGCTCGATCGTGGCGCCGTCCAGCCACCGGGTGCCGGTGACCACCAGCCGCGGCGCGCGCTCGACCAGGGTGAGGTTGCCGTACTTGGTGGCGATGACGTCGTACTCGCGGCCGCCCACGCCGGCGCGCAGGTCCACCAGGTCGGCCTCGACCGCGAGGCGCAGCGTGGTGCCCTTGGTGCGCAGGGACACGTCCCAGTCGATGCTGTCGGCGGTCTCGGCGGCGTCGCCCGCCTCGGTCTGCGAGGCGAGCTCGGTGATGTCGAGCTCGGCGGCGAACTCCACCCGGCCGCCCTCGCCGGTGCCGGTCTTGCGGACGGGCTGCTTGACCTTCACCATGCCCTGGCGGAGCGCGATCTCCAGGTGGCCGTTGGTCACGCAGACCGCGTCCTCGCGCCGGACCCAGCCCGTCAGGAGCAGCCGCGTGCCGTCCACGCTGATGGAGGTGACCTTCGCGCGGACGGACTGGATGCCGATGAGCAGATCGCCGGCCTGGTTGTACTTGGGCTTGATCAGCTTGCCCGGCGAGGTCTCGGTGAGCGGGGGCCACAGCCCGGCGCCCTTGGGGCCGTTGAGGCGGCCGTGGCGGCTGACGCCGTGGGAGGTGACCGTGACGTGGACGTGCCAGGTGCCCTCGCCGGAGCCGAGCTGCTCCGGGGTCAGCTCGAAGGCGAAGCCGGAACCGGAGAGGTCGGCGGTGGCCTGCTTGCTCTCGGCGGTGACGTCCGGGCGGCGCACCCGCTCTACGGCCGGGCGCAGCGTCTTGGCCTTGAGCAGCAGGCGCCGGCGGCGCAGCTCGATCTCGATGGTCGCGTCGGACGCCTCCGGGACGTGCATCCGGTCGATGTAGGCGTGGCCCTCGATCCGCAGGCGCCCGTCCCGCCAGAGGATGTCGTCGATGCCCGTCTTGAGGTCCAGCTCGTCCCGCAGCTCGTAGAGGCCGGTCGGGAAGCGGGGGTCGCCGAGGAAGGGGTAGTCGCCGAACCACTTCCCGGGGTGCTCGGGGAGCTGGATGGCGCTGCCGCGGTCGGGGTGGCTCTTGGCGAACGAGACGATCTCCACCAGCTCGGGCATCAGCCGCTGCCGGACGGCGTGGAACTTCAGCCGGTCGATCGCGGGCAGCTCCTCGTAGACCCGCGGGTCCATCCGGTCGAGGACGTCGTTGATCAGGTCGGGGAAGGTCTCGCGGTACAGCTCGTCGCCCTGGTCGACGACGTTGAGGAAGATCCGGATGTCGTCGGCGAGCGCGAAGTGGTCGTAGCGGTCCTTCAGCTCCGGGGCCTTCTCGGCGAGGAAGGTCGAGGCCGCGGTGACCGACCGCATCCGGTCGGCGAGGTTGCCGGGCTCGGTGCGGCGCTGGGTGATCGAGCGGGCGCCCGACTCCCGGATGCGCCAGTGGTACACGGCCTCGTGGAGCACGTCGACCTTGCCCGCCAGGACGTGCGCGGGGATCGTGACCGGGATGTCCTCGTAGAGGCCGGCGGGGAAGGCGAAGGCGTGCTTGTCCCAGAAGGCGCGCCGGAAGACCTTGTTCCAGGCGGTCCGGTCGTTCAGCAGTTCGGGGAACTCGCTGACGTGGGTCGCCTTCCGGTCGATCTGGAAGATCTTCTTGTGCATGGGCGACTGGGTCAGGCCGTTCACACCGAACCGGCGGACGCCGCCGCAGGCGATGTCGGAGCCGGTCTCCTCCAGCGAGGCCACCATCAGCTCGTAGGCGTAGCGCGGGATGATGTCGTCGCTGTCGGCGAACGCCAGGAACCGGCCCGCCGAATGCGGGACGCCCGCGTTCCGCGCCGGGCCGAGGCCCTGGTTGTGCTGCTGGACGAGCCGGAACCGGCCGTCCTTCTCGGCGAAGTTCTTGGCGATCGTGGCGCTGGAGTCGGTCGACCCGTCGTCCACCATGATCACTTCGAGGTCGCTCAGCGTCTGCCGGGCCAGCGACTCCAGGCAGGGCTCAAGGTACGCCTCGACGTTGTAGAACGGCACGACGACGCTCAACAGCGGTGACACGGGACTCCAACGGCTGTCTAGAGGAGGCCGGATCCGGAAGCGGATCCGGCTTGTGCAGGCTATCCGACGGGTGTTTTGCGGAACGCCCAGTCGAGTTTCGGCTCCATCGCCCACCGGAAGCAGCGCACGACGGGCTTGGAACAGAGGAAGGTCCCCACGGCGCAGGCGCCCGCGAGGACGGCGAGGACGCCGGGGACGGTGTGCAGGAAGGACGTGTCCCACCAGCCCATGTACCCGAGGAACCGGGTGATCAAGCCGTGCAGCAGGTAGGCGTAGAGGGTGGTCGCGCCGAGCTTGGTGAACCACGTCCGCCGCCGCGGCACGAGGGTCAGGAAGGCCGCGATCAGGACGAACGAGCAGACCATCATCGCCAGCCGCATGCCCGAGCCGGTGATGTTGCTGACGCCGAAGTCGCTGTGCGGGTCCTTCCAGTAGAGCCAGTTCAGGTCCATGCGGGTCCGGGCGAACCAGGCCACACCGACCGCTCCGATCATCAGGGCCGCTCCCACGGGCCGCGCGATCGGCTTCTTCAGGTACTCGAAGTGCTGCGGCTTCAGCGAGAGGCCGAGCACGTAGAACGGCAGCAGCCCGATCACCCGGTGCAGGTCGAGCGTGCTGCCGAGGTCGCTCATGTACGACAGCAGTGAGAACCCGACGGCGACCGCGACCGGCCAGCGGACCTGCTGCCAGACCGGGGTGGACAGCCGCCACAGGAACAGCGCGCACAGGAACCAGGTCAGGAAGTACGGGTCGAGCAGGCTGATCTCGAGCTTGTGCCGGCCGACCGCCCAGTCGAAGACGGTGTAGGCGGTCTGGAAGATCACGTAGGGCACGCCCACGGACGTGATCAGCTTGCGGGTGCGGCCCGCCGAGAACGTCCAGTTCCGGGAGAAGTAGCCGGTGATCACGATGAACAGCGGCATGTGGAACATGTAGATGGCCAGGTACAGCGTCCTGGCCAGCGGGACGTTGCCCAGCTGCGCCAGGCAGTGGCCCATGACGACCAGCAGGATCGCCATGAACTTGGCGTTGTCGAAGAACGGGTCGCGCTGCTTGCGCGGCCTGTCGCTCGGAGTGAGTGGAACGTTCCCGTCCGTGACCGGAGGTGGGACCGGAACCTCTCCCGGGGGGGCCACCCGGATCGGTGGGTGCTCGATGCGCGGGGGTGCGGGAGGGCTGCCGGTGTACGTCATGGGTCCTTGCCGGGGTGGGGACTTCGGCGGGCGCGGAGGCCGGGGGCCTGGGCAGGGGGGCGTTCCCGGCCTCCGCCTGGTGCGCGGCTAGTTGTCGTCGCAGATGTTGTCGTCGGCCTTGATCTCGCCCTGCTGTTTGGGGATCGGGCCGCCGGACTTGCCGTTCTTGAGGCTCGTGCTCGTCCAGTCGGTGCCGATGACCAGGTCGACCATGCCGGACAGGGCGCCCCTCGTCGCGGGGGCCGGCGGCGCCGAGGCCCCCGGGACCGCCGCGGCCAGCGTCTTCGCCTGCTGATCGGCGCCGGGGCCGTACTGGACCTTGGTGGTCGAGCTGGTCGGCGTGCGGTTGCCGCCGACCTCGACCTGGAAGCCCTGCTGGCGCAGCGCCTCGGCGACCCGGCCGGCCTGCCCGGCGACGCCGCTGGCGTTGTAGACGCGCACCTTCACCTGGGAGGCCGGGATCTTCGGCGCGCCGCCGCCGCCCGCGGGCTTCTTCTTCTCCTCCGGCACGTCGCGGTCGTTGCGCAGCGAGTTGAAGAAGTTGTCGGCGCTGGGCTGGCTCAGCACGACCCGGTTGATGTCGGCCGGGTCCGGGCCCCACGGGACGGTGATGAAGCGGAGCTTGCCGGACGTCATGCCCTGCATGCCCTGGCCGATCTTCATCATCGTGCTCGCGGTGAGCTCGCTGTCGGTCTTCAGCGACTTGGTGCCCGCGTTGATCAGCTTCAGCAGGCTGTTCGGGTTGCTCAGCACGCCCGCGCTCATCGCCTTGTTGGCGAGCGCGCCCATGAACTTCTGCTGGCGCTTGATGCGGCCGAGGTCCGAGCCGTCGCCGAGGCCGTGCCGGACGCGCACGTAGGCGAGCGCCTGGTCGCCCTTGATCAAGTGCCTGCCCTTGGACAGGTTCAGCTTCGACTTGGGGTCGTTGACGGACTTGGGCAGGCAGACCGGGACGCCGCCGATCGCGTTGGTGATCGACTTGAACCCCACGAAGTTGACCTCCATGAAGTGGTCGATCCGCAGGTTCGTCAGGCCCTCGATGGTCTTGACCGTGCAGGACGGCCCGGCGAACGTGTACGCCGAGTTGATCTGCGCCTTGCTGACGCCCGGAGTGGTGCTGCCGTTCGGCTTCTTGCAGGGCGGGATCGGCACCATGAGGTCGCGGGGGAAGCTGACCCCGAACGCCTGCCCGCCTCCCGGCGAAAGGTGGAGGAGGATGATCGTGTCGGACCGCGGCGGCTCGTTCTTCATGCTGCGGCCGTACGAGGCGTTCGCCCCCGCCCGGCTGTCGGACCCGAGCATCAGGATGTTCATGGCGTTGTTCAGCTTCTTCGGCCGGTTGGGGCCGACGAGGGCGTTGGTGTCCTCGTGAGCGATGTTGCCGAACATCTTGCGGTACACGCCGTACATCGTCAGGGAGCCGGCGACCATGACGGCCGAGAGGCCGATGCACACCCAGCCGAGGATGCGCCAGCCGCGTCGGCGCGCCGGCTCCGGTGAGTCGGCGTCGTCGACGTACTCCATGTACATGGGGTTGTCGTTCATCGGCTCCGTGATGGGGGTCGGGCCCGCCCGTGGGGGTCGCGGAATCAGTCAGAGATTAGGTCAGCCGAGCCGTCGAACGGGTCCGGATCCGGCATTCGGTGCGACGGTTCCGGCCGGTACTCCGGCCACTGCGGTCACATGCTCCAGGGTCAAGCGCCGATCTAGCGACGCTTTGTCAAAGTTTCGTTGGATTATGACGGAAGATCCTGAGGCTAGCGGTGCGAGAAGAGTGATCAGTACCCCTCGGGGGGTGGCGAGGGGCACGTGAACCAGAAGCCGGTCCCGTGCGTCCAAGGCCCAGTGCGTGGCGGATGTCCGTGCCTCGGTGACCAGTTCCGTCCCGGTATATGTGGTCTTTGTCACAGTCAGCAGGGGCTCGTCGGCGTAGGAGCGTTCCGGCCGGAACCGGTCGCCATGGGCACGAACCTCCACCGCGTAGTCGGTCACGCCGGGCGGGACGTCCGCCATCGGCCCGCCCAGCGCGTGCAGTGACAGGCCGATGACCTCGTCCGCATCGGAATCGTCGACCTCGGCGAGGTTCTCCTCGGCCACCGCCAGGAGGTACGGCCCCTCGACGTCGCCCGGTCCGTCCAGGTGGACGTGCAGGCCGGCGGACCAGGACGCCATCAGCCAGACCAGCGTCTGCCAGTGCTCGGGCAGCGCCAGGACGACCTTGTCGCCCGGCTGCGCGCCGAGCCCGTCCACCAGGAAATTGGCGGTCTTGGCGACCCAGTTGTCGAAGACCTTGGCCGAGAGTTCGATCCGCTCGCCCTTGGCATCGTCGTAAAAAGTGACAAAGGGCCGGGACGGGTCGGACTCCACCCGGGCGCGCAGCAGGCCGGCGGGGTCGGTCGCGATCTTGGGAGCCGTCATGGACGGAGCGTACGCCCCACCCTCCGGATCCCGCTGACCTCGGGTGCCTCCGGTGTCGCGGGGCGTCGTCGGACAGGCGATGCCGATACGCTCCGCTTCGATGGACGTCCGGGGAATCCACCGATGAGCGCGGGGCGGCTGCTCGCCCGCATCACCGTCGCACCCGCCCTACTGCTGGTGGCGTGGCTGACGGTGTCCGCGCCGTTGCTGCTGGGGGGCGTTTTCGACCTGGGGCCCGCGCTCGCCCTGTTCGTGCCGGTCGCGGCCGTGGTGCTGTGGATCGGCCTGCGGGACGCGCCGCGCGCCGCGGGCGAGCCGCGGCCCGGGCCGATCGGGCCGGTTCCGCGCTGGTCGGCCCTCGGCGTGCTGCTGGTGGCGGCCGCCTTCCTGGTCGTCCAGGTGGTGATGTGCTCCGAGCAGATCATCGTGCGCCGCGACCCGGCGTCCTACGTGCAGTTCGCGCTCTGGCTGAACGACCACGGGTCGCTGCCGATCGCGCAGGACCGGGCCGCGTTCGGCGGCGGCGACCCCGCGCTCGGCTTCGGCTCGCTGGCCTTCTACCAGGTCGGGAACGACATCGACCCGCAGTTCATGGCCGGGCTGCCGCTGGTGCTGTCGCTCGGCGGCTGGCTCGGCGGCGTCCGGGCGATGCTGCTGATGGCGCCGCTGCTCGGCGCGGCGGCCGTGCTCGCCTTCGGCGGCTTGGTCGCCCGGCTGGTCGGGCCGCGCTGGGCCCCCGCCGGCGCGCTGCTGCTCGCGCTGACGCTGCCGATGATCTGGGTGTCCCGGTCCACCTACAGCGAGCTGCCCGCCATGGTGCTGCTGTTCGGCGGGCTCGCGATGCTCTACGACGTGCGCGCCCAGGCCGTGGACGAGCCGCGCCGCACCGGACGGTACTGGCGGCTCATGCCGAGCTCCGCGCGCGCCAAGGCGTTCCTCGCGGGCGGCATGCTCGGGCTGATCGTCCTCGTCCGGATCGACGGGCTCCGCGACATCCTGCCCGTGGTGGTGTTCGCCGGGCTGCTGGTCGCGCGGCGCCGCCGCACCGGCGTTCCGCTCGCGCTCGGCCTCACCGCCGGGGCCGTGCTCGGCCTCGCCGAGGGCTTCCTGCTGTCCCGCCCCTACCTGGTCTACCTGCGCGCGTCGCTGGTGCCGCTGCTGGGGCTGACGGTCGTGCTGATCGCGCTGACCGCCGTCCTGGTCGTCCTGCTGCGGTGGGAGCGCACCGGGCCGCGGCTGCGCGCGCTCGCCGCCGCCGCCGGACGCGGCCGGATCCCGGAGCTCGCCGCCTGGCTCACCCTCGCCGTCGTCGCGGTGCTGATCGCGCGGCCGTGGCTGCAGACCGTCCGGCGCGTCCCGGCGAACGCCGACGACACGCAGAACGCGCACTTCATCGAGGAGGTCCAGCGGATCAACCACCTGCCGCTGGACGGCACCCGGCAGTACTCCGAACTGTCCATGCACTGGGTGATCTGGTACATCGGGGTCCCCGCGCTGCTCGCCGCGACGTTCGGCGCGGCGCTGCTGGCCCGCCGGCTGCTGCGGCGCCGCACCCCCGAATGGCTGCTGCCGTACGCGGTGATCGTCTGGACGACCCTGCTGGTGCTCTACCGGCCGGGGATCACCCCGGACCACCCGTGGGCGTCCCGGCGGCTCATCGCGGTCGTGATCCCCGGGCTGCTGCTGCTCGCGGTGTGGGCGGCGGCGTGGCTGGTCCGCCGGGTCCGCCGCACCGGGTACGGGCGGCGTCCGACCGCCGTCGTCGCGCTCGCCTCGTGCGCGACGCTCGGGATCCCGATCGGGCTGTCGTCGGCGCCGTTCATGATGGCCCGGACGCACCAGCACGAGGTCGCCGCCGTCCGCGACCTGTGCGCCCGGATCGGGCCGGGCCGCTCGGTCGTCATCCTCGACCAGAGCTACGCCGACCAGTTCCTTCAGGTCATTCGCAGCATGTGCGGCGAGCCGTCCGCGCGGATCTCCCCGGAGGCCACGCCGGCGGACGTCTGGCGTGTCGCCGGCAAGATCTACGACGCGGGCCGGACGCCCGTCCTGATGGGCGCCACGGCGGGCGAGGTGACCCCCTACGGGCAGCCGGTGCACGCCATGACGCTGCGCACCCGGCAGGACGAGCGGACCCTGGTCAAGCCCCCGAAGGGCACCTGGACACTGAACCTCGACGTGTGGATCACCGAGCCCCCGCGGCCGTGAGCGACTATCCTCGCCCTGCGTGAGTACCCAGCCCGCCGCCTCGACGACCACCCGCGCCCCGGAACACGCCCCGGACGCGGCCCCCACGACCGACGCGGCCCCCGAGACCACGACCGAGGCCGGGCCCGCGGCCGAACCCGCGAACGACGCCGCGAGCCCTGCGGGCGATGCCGCGCGGGACGCCGCGAGCCCCGTCATGGACGGCGCTCCGCAGGACGCCGGGACGGCGTCGGTCGCCGAGCTGGCGGACGAGGCCGTCGCCGAGCCGATGACCGCGTTCCAGGCCGAGCCGCAGGGCGTGTTCGAGCCCGAGCCGCAGGGCGTGTTCCAGGCCGCCCCCGAGGACGGCCGGCCCGTCCACGTGACGATCGTGCTGCCCTGCTACAACGAGCAGGACCACGTCCTCGACGAGGTCGAGCGGATCACCAAGGCCATGGACAACAGCGGGATGGCCTACGAGCTGCTCGCCGTGGACGACTGCTCCACCGACGGCACGCTGGCCCGGCTGCGCGAGGCCGAGCCGCGGTTCCCGAGCATGAAGGTCGTCGCGTTCCGGCACAACAGCGGGTCCGGGACGGTCCGGCGGATCGGCACCCAGCAGGCCCGCGGCGACATCGTCGTGTGGACCGACGCCGACATGACCTACCCGAACGAGCGGATCCCCGAGCTGGTCGCCATGCTCGACCAGGACGCCTCGATCGACCAGGTCGTGGGCGCGCGGACGTCCGAGGAGGGCACCCACAAGCTGCTGCGCGTCCCGGCCAAGTGGTTCATCCGCAAGGTCGCCGAGCGGCTCACCAACACCCGGATCCCGGACCTGAACTCCGGGCTGCGCGCGTTCCGGCGCCAGGTGTCGCTGCCCTACCTGCGGCTGCTCCCGCCCGGGTTCTCCTGCGTCACCACGATCACCATCGCGTTCCTGTCGAACCAGCACCACATCGCGTTCGTGCCGATCGACTACGCCAAGCGCGCGGGCACCTCGAAGTTTCACTTCGTCAAGGACGCCTACCGGTACATCCTGCAGGTGCTGCGCATGGTGATGTACTTCAACCCGCTCAAGGTCCTGATGCCGCTGGCGCTGTGGCTGATCGTCATCGGCCTCGGCAAGGGCGTCTTCGACATGGTCTGGCACTTCGGGTACTTCGCCAGCAACACCATCCTGATCTTCGTCACCGGGCTGATCATCGGATCGATGGCCCTGCTGGCGGACCTGATCGTGCGGTCACGGGGGGACTAGCGGATGCGGATCGCGGTCGTCGGGCCGGCCTTCCCGTACAAGGGCGGCGGCGCGCACCACACCACCGAGCTGGCGCACCGGCTCGCCGCCGCCGGGCACGAGGTGGTCGTCGAGTCGTGGCGGGCGCAGTACCCCGGGTTCCTGTACCCGGGGCAGCAGACGATCTCCGAGCCGGAGGGCGAGCCGTTCCCGGACACGCTCCGCCGGCTCGACTGGCGGCGTCCGGACGGCTGGTGGCGTGCCGGCCGGTCGCTGCGCGGCTGCGACCTGGTCGTCCTGGCCGTCCTGAGCCCCATCCAGGTGCCCGCCTACCTGGGCATCCTGGCCGGGATCGGGAAGCGGACGCCGGTGGTCGCGCTGTGCCACAACGTCCTGCCGCACGAGCGGCGGCAGTACGACCGTCCGCTGATGAAGGCGCTGCTGAACCGGGTCTCCGGCGTGCTGGTGCACTCCGAGCAGCAGGCGAAGCTGGCGCGGACGCTGACGACGCGTCCGGTGCGGGTGGCGGAGATGCCCGCGCACCTGCCGACCCCGACCGGCGAGGTCGAGCGGGCGGATGGTGTGCGCCGGCGCCTGCTGTTCTTCGGGATCGTCCGCCCGTACAAGGGGCTGGACGTGCTGCTGCGGGCGCTCGCCGAGGGCCCGCAGGACGTGTCGCTCACCGTCGCGGGCGAGTTCTGGGGCGGCCTGGAGGAGACCGAGGAGCTGGTCGCGTCGCTGGGGCTGACCGGCCGGGTCGATCTGCGGCCCGGGTACGTCCCGGGGGCGGACGTGCCGAAGCTGTTCGACGCGGTGGACGCGCTCGTCCTGCCGTACCGGGCGGCGACGGCCTCGCAGAACGTGTGGATGGCGTTCGAGCACGGCGTCCCGGTGATCGCGACCCGCGTCGGCGGCTTCCCGGACCAGATCCGCGACGGGGCGGACGGCCTGCTCGCCGAGCCCGACGACGCCGCCTCGCTCGCCGCCGCGCTCGAGCGGTTCTACGAGCCGGGGGAGCCGGAACGGCTGCGGGCCGCGGTCGAGGCTCCCGACCACGGCCCGCTGTGGGACGTCTATCTCGCCGCGCTCACCGGCGCGGCGTCCGGCTCGTCCGGCTCCGCGGCTCCCGGCGAGGCTACGCCAGGTGCGGCTCCAGGACCTTGAGCAGCGCGCGCTTCGGCTTGGCGCCCACGATCTGCTCGGCCACCTCGCCGTCCTTGAAGAGCAGCAGGGTCGGCAGGCCGAGCACGCCGAACTTGTTCGGGGTCCGCGGGTTCTGGTCGTAGTCCATCTTCGCGATGACGATCTTGCCGTCCTGCTCGGCCGCGATGGCGTCCAGCACCGGCGCGATCATCTTGCACGGGCCGCACCAGTCCGCCCAGAAGTCCACCAGGACCGGGGTCTCGCTCTTGAGGACCAGCTCGTCGAACGTCGCGTCGGTGACGGTGATGGGGGCGCTCATGCTTGCTCCTTGGTGGGCCGGGTGCCCGTCGGCTGCGTACTCGGGGAAAGGCCGGCGGGTGCCGGTTCATTCCCGTCCGGTAGATCTTCCTGCGGCTGCCGGCGGAGCAGGAAGGCCGAGCCCGCGCCGATGAGGTCGGCGGCCGTCAGCAGCACCCGGGACGCCAGCGCCACCACGATCGGCACGCCCGCCGGAAGCACCGGGGTCAGCACCAGCACCATCACGGCCTCCCGCGCCCCGAGCCCGCCGGGCGCGAGGAACACCAGGAGCCCGGCGACGAAGGCCAGCGCGTACGCGCCGGTCGCGAGGAACGGCAGCCCGGCCCCGGACCCGCCCGCCGCCGCGGACAGCACCCACAGGTGGCCGCCGAACAGCAGCCAGCCCGCGACCGTCCACAGGACGGCGCGCAGCGTGGACGCCACGCTCACCGGGTGCTCCAGCGGCGGCCTGCGGACGATCCTGAGCGCCAGGTTCAGGCCCCACGTGACGATCTTCGGGTGCAGCCCCGCCAGCAGGACCGGGGCCAGCAGGAACAGCCACCAGTAGCGATCCCGCGCCTCCGGGGAGGTCAGCGGCAGCGTGATCGCCGCCACCGCCAGCCCGGACGCCGTGGACGTGGCGATCGCCAGCACCGTCGCGGAGAAGCTCCGCGCCCTCGGCACCTTGTACTCGCGTGCCATCTCGACCTGGGAGACGAGCACCCACACCATGCCCGGGACGTACTTGCCGAGCCCGGAGATGAAGGCGATCCGGTAGGCCGCGACCACCGGCAGGTCCGATCCGAGGCCCCGGAGGAACTCGCGCCAGCCGATCATCCACGCGACCAGGCCGCCGAACCCGAGGGCGAACGCCCCGAGCAGCGCGTACCAGGACATCTGCTCGAAGGCGTGCACGGTGTCGTCCCACTGCGAGGCCAGCGACCACACGCAGAACACGAGCGCGAGCAGCATCAACACGACGCGCAGCACGCGCATGGCGAGGGCCTTGGGAGTCACGTCCCCAGCGTAGGGGACCCTCACGACCACCCGCGGAACCCCGCGCGCCCCCGCGGGACCCCGACGCACCTGCGGGACCCGGCGCGTCCGGGGAACCCCGCCCGCCCTGTTCGGGCGGGGCGTTCCGCCGGTTCCGGCACGCGGAAGCGTGGGCTCCGGCATGCGGGCGCGCGGGCGTCCTGCCGGTTCCGACACGCGGACGCGCCGTGTATTGCCGGGTATGTGGCGTGCGCGGCACCCTACGGGCCGGGCATCGTCTATAGGCTGGGGCCGATGAAGATCTCGGATGTGGTGGCCTTCGTGGGACACCAGGTGCACGTGTGCCGGTATCGCGAGGCGGGGACGCTCCTCGACTGGATGGGCGACGACCTGCGCGGCCGGAAGGTGCTCGACGTCGCGGGCGGCGACGGGTACTGGGCCGGGCAGACCCGCAAGCGCGGGGCCTTCGCGGTCTCGATCGACCTGGCGCGCGGGAAGATGGAGTACGGCAGGACGCTGGCGAGCCCGCCCGCGCTGGTCGAGTGCGACGCGCTGAAGCTGCCGTTCCAGGACGGCTCGTTCGACGCGATCCTGTCGGTCTGCGCGATCGAGCACTTCGCCGACGGCGGCACGTCGCTGGACGAGATGGCCCGGGTGCTGAGGCCCGGCGGGCAGATCTTCATGTCCGCCGACGTGCTCAGCCGCGCGGACGCCTGGCCGAAGCTGCGCGACGCGCACAAGGCCAAGTACCACGTCCAGCACACGTACACGCACGAGTCGCTGGCCAAGCTGATGGACGAGCGCGGGCTCGACCTCGTCCGGCACTCCTACCAGTTCCGGACGGCGGCGGCCGAGCGGCTGTACCTGTCGCTGTCGACGTACGGCGGCAAGGTCGGCTTCAACGCGGCCGCGCCGCTCGCTCCGCTGGTGGCCGCGACGGACGCCAAGGCGCCGAACGATCGTGGCAGCATCGTGCTCGTGCAGGCCCGCAAGCGGGACTGACCGGGCACACCTCGATCAGCCCCGCGCGGGGCTGGCCGAACACATCTCGATCGACATCTCGATGCTCGCGCGGGGGCGCGGGCGTCGCCGGGAACGGCCGGTCCCATCGGCGTGCAAACGCGGATGAAACCCTCCGGGCGGGCCCGATCGGCGTAGGCTCGAATGGTCAAGAGTGATCTACGTCACGGGGGTGGGATCATGGTGCGAGACGACGTGCCGCGTGAAGACCGGCCGCCGCGGATCCTGTTGGACGCCACCGCCGTGCCCGCCGACCGCGGCGCGCTGAGCCGCTATGCCGAGGGTCTCCTGCGGGCGCTGCACGGGCTCGGGGCCGACCTGGCGATCGCGTGCCAGCGGGTCGAGCGGGAGCGGTACGCCGCGCTCGCGCCGGGCGCCCGCGTCGTGTCCGGCCCGGCGGCGCTGGCGCACCGCGCGGCGCGGCTCTCCTGGGAGCAGACCGGCCTGCCGCGCGTCGCGCAGGAGGTCGGCGCGGACGTGCTGCACCTGCCGACCTACGCGATCCCGGTGCACGCCGGGCTGCCGACGGTCGTGACGATCCACGACGTGACGCTGTTCGCCGAGCCGGAGCGGCACGACCCGCTCCGCACGTCCTACATCAAGTCGGCGACCCGGACGGCGGCGCGCCGCGCGACCCGGATGATCGTGCCGTCCCGGGCCGTCCGGGACGACATGGTCCGGCTGCTGCACGCCGAGCCCGACCACATCGACGTGGCGTACCACGGCGTCGACCACGAGGTGTTCCGGCGGCCGTCCCCGGAGGAGATCAAGAAGGTCTCGGACCGGCTCGGCCTGCACGGCCACCCGTACGTGGCGTACCTGGGCGCGCTGGAGCCGCGCAAGAACGTGCCGAACCTGATCCGCGGCTGGGTGCGGGCGTGCGCGGGCCGTCCCGACCCGCCCGCGCTGGTCCTGGCGGGCAGCGGCGGCTGGGACGACGAGGTCGACGCCGCGCTCGCCGTCGTCCCGACGCACCTGCGGGTCGTCCGGTCGGGGTATCTGCCCTGGTCACTGCTGCCGGGGTTCCTGGGCGGCGCGCTGGTCGTGGCGCTGCCGAGCCGGGGCGAGGGGTTCGGGCTGCCGGTGCTGGAGACGATGGCCTGCGGCGGGACGGTCCTGACCACGCGGCGCGGTCCGCTGCCCGAGGTCGGCGGTGAGGCCGTCGCCTACACCGAGCCCGATCCGCCCTCGATCGCCGCCGCGCTGTCGTCCCTCATGGACGCGCCGGAACAGCGCCTCGAACTGGCCGAGGCCGCCTCGGCCCGTGCCGAGGGCTTCACCTGGGAGGCCTCGGCCCGCGCCCACCTCGACTCGTACACGCGGGCGGTCACCCACTACGCGGCCGCGCACCCGTCCTAGCCACGCTCGACGGCATGGGACGAATCGGTCCTGAGCTGTGCATATGCCAGGGCGCTCACGGTGTGGAACGAGTCGTCGCGGAACGCGTTAGGCTCGCCGGACGATTCGTTTCGGTCAGCGCTGAAGGAGCCCAGTGGAAGCGATCCTGCTGGTCGGGGGACAGGGAACCCGGCTGCGTCCGTTGACGATCTCGACGCCGAAGCCGCTGTTGCCCACGGCCGGGGTCGCGTTCCTGGCTCATCAGCTCGCGCGCGCGCACGAGGCCGGCGTCACCCGGATCATTTTCGCCACGTCCTACCGGGCCGAGATGTTCGAGGCGGCGTTCGGGCGCAAGGCGCAGGGCGTCGAGCTGGTCTATGTCAGTGAGAGGGAGCCGCTCGGCACGGGCGGCGCGATCCGGAACGCGGCCGCGGCGCTGACCTCCGGGCCGGACGACCCGGTGCTGATCCTGAACGGCGACATCCTGTCCGGGCACGACGTCCGGGCGCAGGTGGAGCTGCACGACCGGTCGAACGCGGCCGCCACGCTGCACCTGACGACCGTGGACGACCCGTCCCGGTTCGGCGTCGTCCCGACCGACGGGAACGGCCGCGTGACGGCGTTCCTGGAGAAGGCGGCGCGTCCGGTCACCAACCAGATCAACGCCGGCTGCTACGTGTTCCGGCGCTCGGAGATCGACGCGATCCCCGAGGGCGAGGTGGTGTCGGTCGAGCGCGAGACGTTCCCGACGCTGATCGCGTCCGGGGCGATCGTGACGGGCTACGTCGAGTCCGCGTACTGGCTGGACGTGGGCACCCCCGAGGCGTTCGTGCGCGGCTCCTGCGACCTGGTGCTCGGCCGGATCGCCTCGCCCGCGATGCCCGGCGAGCCGGGCGACCGGCTGATCCTGCCGGGCGCGGTGGTGTCCGGCGGCGCGGTGGTCCGGGAGGGCACGACGGTCGGCCGTGGCGCGGAGATCGAGGCGGGCGCGACCGTGCTGGGCAGCGTCCTGCAGGACGGCGCGTTCGTCGCCGAGGGCGCTACCGTCCGCGACTCGGTCATCGGCCGCGGCGCGCGGGTCGGTCCGGGCGCGGTCCTGGACGGCGTGATCCTGGGCGACGGCGCGAGCGTCGGCCCGGGGAACGAGCTGCGCGACGGGCTGCGGCTGTGGCCGGGCATCTCGCTGCCGCCGACCGCCGTCCGCTTCTCCAGCGACGCCTGACCCTGCCACCGTCCGGTGGCAAGTTCATCCCCAAGGATGATCCTTCTTGATCAAGATCATCGGATTCTTGGGGGATGCGGAAGAACCCTCTGGTCACCGCCGCCACGGCGATGACCGCCCGCGCCGCGAACGCCCCGGCGGACGCGCGTGCCGACGCCGGCGGGGTCCCCTCGCTCGACCCCGCCGCGCTGGAGGCCTCGATCGCCGGGCCGCCGAGCCCGGCGGTGACCGGCGCGATCCTGAAGGTGACCGGGTCGGCCGGGAACTGGCAGGGCGTCTCCGGGGTCCGGGACGTCCGGACGAACGCTCCGGTGCCGTCCAACGGGCGGTTCCGGATCGGGGCCGTGACCAGGATCTTCACCGCCGTCGTGGTTCTGCGGCTGGTGGGCGAGGGGCTGGTCGGGCTGGACGAGCCCGTCCAGCGATACGTGCCCGGCCTGCTGCCCGGGTCATATCCGGAGATCACCGTCCGGCGGCTTCTCGACCACACCAGCGGCCTGCCTCAGCCCGGCGAGCCGGGCGACGGTGACGCCGAGCGGTTCGCGGCGGACCGGCTCGACTCCCGGACGATGCGGGAGCTCGTCGCGGACGCGGTGCGGCGTCCGATGGCCGCCGAGCCCGGCACCGTCCAGCGGGGGAATCCGCTCGGCTACTGGCTCGCCGGGGTGCTGATCGAGCAGGTCACCGGGCACGCGTACCCGGTGGAGGCGACCCGGCGGATCCTCCGTCCGCTGCGGCTCGCGGACACCCTCGCGCCGGATCCCCGTGACCCGCGCCTGCCCGGCCCGCACGCGAACGGCTACGTCGCCGTCCAGGAGGACGGGCGGACCGTCCTGCACGACGTGTCCCGGCAGAGCCCGTGGTCGGCCGCCGACGGCGGGCTGATCTCCACCGCGCCCGATCTGACCCGCTTCATGCTGGCCCTCTTCCGCGGACGCGTCGTCCCGCGACCGCAACTGGACGAGATGTTCCGCGTCCCGGACGTCCCGTCCGACGGCGGGAACCGCTTCGGACTCGGCCTGACGCGGGTCACCGGCCCGAACGGCGTGGTGGCGTGGGGACAGCACGGCTCGCTTCCCGGGTTCACGACCGGCCTCCTGGCCACCCGCGACCTGAGCCGCGTCGTCGTGTACTCGCTCAACACCACGGGCCGCAGCAGCGCCTCGGAGTATGTCGAGGCGATCACCGCCGCCGCCTTCGGTGCCTGAGAAACCCCAGGTGGAACGCCTGTGAGGCCGTCCTGTCGGAGGCGGCGGGTAGCTTGGGACGTGCTCGGCGTGGGGGAGGTCGGCATTCTGGAGCGGGAGTGGCGGCCGCCGTGGGCCGTCGACATCGGCCTGGTTCTCGGGCCGCACCGCCGCGGCACCGGTGATCCGGCGTTCGCCGTGGACGCGGGCGGCGGTCATTGGCGTGCCGTCTGGACGCCGGACGGTCCCGGCACGCTCCGGTTGCGGCGCTGCTCCGACGTGATCGAGGCGGCGGCGTGGGGCCCGGGCGCGGCGTGGCTGCTCGACGCGGTGCCGGAGATGCTCGGCGCGGCCGACGACCTGTCCGGGTTCGAGCCGCGGCACGACGTGCTGCGCGAGGCGGTGCGCCGCCATCCCGGGCTGCGCGTCTGCCGGACGAACCGGGTGTTCGAGGCGCTCGTCCCGGCCGTCCTGGAACAGAAGGTGCTGAGCACGGAGGCGTGGCGGGCCTGGCGCTACCTGCTGCGCCGGTTCGGCGAGCCCGCGCCGATGCCGCAAGGCGTGGTCACCGACCGCGGAAACGCCCTGGACCTGCGGGTTCCGCCACCGCCGGGGGTGTGGACGCGGATCCCGTCCTGGGAGTGGCACCGCTCCGGGATCGAGGCCGTCCGGGCGCGGACGATCATCGGCGCGGCGCGGGTCGCATCCCGCCTGGAGAACGGCACGGCAGCCGGATCGCGCGTGGACAACGCGGCCGAGTCCCGGCTGCGGTCACTCCCCGGGGTCGGGGTGTGGACGGCGGCCGAGACCCGGCAGCGGGCGGTCGGCGACCCGGACGCGGTCTCGGTGGGCGACTACCACCTGCCCGGCCTGGTGGGCTGGGCGCTCACCGGGAGCAGGACCGACGACGACGGGATGCTGGAACTGCTGGAGCCGTACCGGGGGCACCGGCACCGGGTCACACGCCTGCTGGCACTGACCGGCGCGCGTCCGCCGAGGCGTGGCCCGAGGCTCCCCGTCCGTGACTACCGGGGTTTCTGACCGGTGCGTCCGGGGCGGTGCGCCGCGGCAGCCAGAAGTTGCCGCGGGCCCAGTCGAGGCCGTCACGGGTGTCGCGTCCGAAGAGCGGACCGAGGACGGCGAGGGCGATGATGGCGATGATGACGTACATGAGAAGTCCTTCCGCATCCGATGTGCTCGTGAGCCCTGGCCTGGGCTCGGACTTCCCGCGCGGGTGCGGGCTGGGGGATGTTTTGCCGTCCCTTTGCTCGCATTCACAGTTTGACCCCGTCCAATGTTCAGGTCCAGCGACAGTTCCTTCAGTGTTCGTGTAAGGATTCCTTCACCATGCTGGATCTGGGTAGGTTGCGGGTGCTTCGCGAGCTCCAGCAGCGCGGCACGGCGGGCGCGGTCGCGGAGGCGCTCGGGTACAGCCCGTCCGCGGTCTCGCAGCAGCTGGCGCAGCTGCAGCGCGAGGTCGGGGTGCGGCTGGTGGAGAAGGTCGGCCGGCGGCTGCGGCTGACCCCGGCGGGCGAGGTGCTGGCCGCCCGCGCGCAGTCCCTGCTGGACGAGGCGCGCCGGGCCGAGGAGGAGGCGCTCGCCGCGTCCGGCCGGGTCGCCGGAATCGTCCGGATCGTCGCGTTCCAGACCGCGCTGCTGCACGTCCTCGCACCCGCGTTGCCGGGGCTCGCGGCCGAGTACCCCGAGCTCACCGTGGACGTCCTGGACGAGGAGCACATCCGGGTCCTCCAGGCGCTCGCGCTGCAGGAGATCGACGTCGCGATCACCGACGAGTACCCGCGGCTGCCGCGGGCGCGCCGTCCGGAGCTGGTCGCCGAGGAGCTGCTGAGCGAGCCGATGCGGGTCACGCTGCCCGCCGCGCACCCGCTCGCCGCGTCCGGCGGGCCGGTGGAGTTCGCGGCGCTGTCCGGCGAGCGGTGGATCACCAGCCACCCCGGCACCAACCACGCCGACCTGCTCGAACGCGCCTGCGTGGACCTGGCGGGCTTCCACCCGGACGTCCGCTACCGCACCAACGACATCATGGTGATGTTCGCGATGGTCGCGCACGGCGGCGCGGTCAGCATCATGCCCGACCTGGCGTTCGCCGACCAGCAGCCGGGCATCGTCACCCGGCCGCTCGCCGGCGAGCCGCTGCGGCGGCGTATGGTGCTGTGGACGCGTGCGGGCGCCGATGTCCGGCCGTCGGTCCGGGCCCTGCTGGACGCGCTGCGCGTGTCGGCGGGCGAGCTGGCCGGACGCCGTCCCACCCTGGCCCGCGGCCCGCGCGTCCCCACCGCCTCCTGAGCGAAAGCGACACCTCGATTCGGGGCCCCCGCACGGCTCGCGAATATGACGCTTGGCATAGAGTGCGCGCATGTACGTTGAGACCACTCGTGCCTCCGCTCCCTCCGACACCGCGCTCCGCAGGGCGCTCGCGCGGGCGCGCGACGGCAAGACGCTCGACCCGGCCGAGGCCGCCATCCTGCTGCACGCCCGAGGCGGGCGGCTCGACGACCTGCTGACGTACGCCGGCCGCACCCGCGACGCCGGACTCGAGGCCGCCGGACGTCCCGGCGTGATCACCTACAGCCGGAAGGTCTTCATCCCGCTCACCCGGCTGTGCCGCGACCGCTGCGGCTACTGCACGTTCGCGACCGTCCCGCACCGGTTGGACGCGCCGTACCTCAGCCCGGACGAGGTGCTGGAGATCGCCCGCCAGGGCGCGGCGATGGGCTGCAAGGAGGCGCTGTTCACCCTCGGAGACCGTCCCGAGGACCGGTGGAGACCGGCCCGCGAGTGGCTGGACGCCCATGGGTACGACGACACGCTCTCCTATGTTCGCGCGATGGCCGTCCGGGTGCTGGAGGAGACCGGCCTCCTGCCGCACCTCAACCCCGGCGTGCTGACCTGGCGCGACTTCCAGCGTCTCAAGCCGGTCGCGCCGTCCATGGGGATGATGCTGGAGACGACCGCGACGCGCCTGTTCAGCGAGCGCGGCGGTCCGCACTTCGGCTCGCCCGACAAGGACCCGGCCGTCCGGCTGCGGGTGCTGGAGGACGCCGGGCGCAACAACGTCCCGTTCACCACCGGCATCCTGATCGGCATCGGCGAGACCGTCGGGGAGCGCGCGGACGCGATCTTCGCCATCCGCCGGACGATGCGCGAGTACGGCGCGGTGCAGGAGGTCATCGTCCAGAACTTCCGCGCCAAACCGGACACCAAGATGCGCGACACGCCGGACGCCGACCTCGAGGAGCTCGCCGCGACGGTCGCGGTCGCGCGGCTCGTCCTCGGCCCGAAGGCGCGCATCCAGGCCCCGCCGAACCTCGTGGACGACCAGTACCGCCTGCTGCTGCGCGCCGGGATCGACGACTGGGGCGGCGTCTCGCCGCTCACCCCGGACCACGTGAACCCGGAACGGCCGTGGCCGCAGATCGACGAGCTCGCCGCGCGCACCGCCGAGGCGGGCCTCACGCTGCGCGAGCGCCTGACGATCTACCCCGAGTACGTCCGGCGCGGTGAGCCGTGGCTCGATCCGCGGCTGGCCGGGCACGTCGCCGCGCTCGCCGACCCGGAGACCGGCCTCGCCCGCGAGGACGCGGTGCCGGAGGGCCGTCCGTGGCAGGAGCCGGACGGCGGTTTCACCTCGTCCGGACGCACCGACCTGCACGTCTCCATCGACACCGAGGGCCGCACGGCCGACCGGCGCGACGACTTCGACTCGGTCTACGGCGACTGGGACGCGGCGCGCGAGCGCATCGCCGCCGCTCCGCGGCGCTTCGACGCCGACATCAAGGCCGCGCTGGCCGCCGCCGAACGCGACCCGGCGGGACTCTCCGACGAGGAGGCCCTGGCGCTCCTCCACGCGGACGGCCCCGAGCTCGACGCGCTCACCCGCCTCGCCGACGACCTGCGCCGGGAGGCCGTCGGCGACGACGTCACCTACGTCGTCACACGGAACATCAACTTCACTAACGTCTGCTACACAGGCTGCCGGTTCTGCGCGTTCGCGCAGCGCCGCACGGACGCCGACGCCTACACGCTCTCCCTGGAGCAGGTCGGCGACCGCGTGGACGAGGCGTGGGTAGCGGGCGCGACCGAGGTCTGCATGCAGGGCGGTATCCACCCCGACCTGCCCGGTACCGCCTACTTCGACCTCGCACGCGAGGTGAAGCGGCGCGCACCGGAGATCCACCTGCACTCCTACAGCCCGATGGAGGTCGTCAACGGCGCCGCGCGCACGGACCTCTCCCTCCGCGAGTGGCTGATCGCGGCGCGGGAGGCGGGCGTGGACTCGCTGCCCGGCACCGCCGCCGAGATCCTCGACGACGACGTCCGCTGGGTGCTGACCAAGGGCAAGCTGCCCGCCGACCAGTGGGTCGAGGTCGTCACGACCGCGCACGAGCTGGGCATCCGGACCACGTCGACGATGATGTACGGCCACGTCGACACGCCTGCGCACTGGGTCGCGCACATCCGGCTGCTCCGGTCGATCCAGGACCGGACGGGCGGCTTCAGCGAGTTCGTGCTGCTGCCGTTCGTCCACCACAACTCGCCGATCTACCTGGCCGGACTCGCCCGCCCGGGACCGACAGTCCGGGAGAACGTCGCCGTGCACGCGCTCGCGCGCGTCCTGCTGCACGGCTCGATCGCCAACATCCAGACGTCGTGGGTCAAGCTCGGCGACGAACTGTGCGAGCGGGTCCTGCGAGGCGGGGTCAACGACCTGGGCGGGACGCTCATGGAGGAGACCATCAGCCGCATGGCGGGCTCGGAGAACGGCTCCTTCAAGGCCATCAGCGAACTGGAGGCCATCGCGGCCCGCGCGGGCCGTCCGTCCAAACAGCGCACGACGCTCTATGGCGTCCCGACGGCCGAAAGGATCGAAGCGTCCCGCCGGACGGACGGCATCGGACATTTCGGTCGATCCCAGGGTCGAGGCTCCGGCCATTATCAGTCGCGCACAATTCCGGTTATCAATAAGTGAGTACGCGGTCAGTGTGGTGGATGACAAATCTCCACCTCACTAACCCCGTACTACCTCAGCACTAACAACCAGCTCGTGAGAGGCACGCGAAGGCCCCGGCACCGGACGGTGTCGGGGCCCTGGTGAACGAGGTGTCAGCGAACCTCGATGAACGCCTCCGGGGAACGCGGCGGACGCTGCCGCGGCGGCGCGGCCGCGTGGCCGACGCCGACGGCGCCCATCGGGTCCCAGTCGTCCGGGAGGCCGAGGGCGTCGCGCACGACGTCCCGGCAGAACATGGTGGACGACACCCAGCACGAACCGAGGCCCTGGACGGCCAGCTGGACCAGCAGGTTCTGCACGCCCGCGCCCGTCGCGACCACGAACATCTCCCGCTCGGCGGACGACCGGCGCTCGTCCGGGTAGTCGTGCGAGCCGTCCATCACCAGGCACGGGACGACCAGGTACGGCGCGCGCCGCAGCACGTCGCCGCGCTTGAGCCGCTTGGCGATCGACTCCTCGGACTTGCCGTCCCGGCGCAGGTCGGCCTCCCACGCGTCGCGCATCGCGTCCAGCAGGCGGGTGCGCGACTCGGCCGACTCCAGCAGGACGAACCGCCACGGCGTCGTGTGGTGCGGGGCCGGAGCGGTGATCGCGGCGGCGACCGCGTCCCGGACGGCCTGCGGGTCGACCGGCTCGTCGGTGAACTCGCGGATCGTGCGCCGCGCGTACAGGACCTCTGCCGAGCCGTACCGGAACAGGTCCTGCTCAGGAGAACGGACCAGGGCGCGCGCGCCCGGACCGTCGTCCTCCGTCACCAGCTCGCCCAGGCCGCGCACGACCGCCACGGGGACGCCCGAGAGCTTGCCCTTGGCCAGCTCGGCCGCCGAGGCGAGTTCGTCCGCGACGGCCGTGACCGTGGCGTGCAGGTTGTTCCCATAGGAGTCGGTGCGTCCGCGGAAGTCTTCCAGAGGGGAGATCCCGGCAGCGCCGATCGCGTTGTCGGTCAGGCCCCCGCGCCAAGCACGGCCCATGGTGTCGGACACGATGACCGCCACGTCCGCGCCGGTCAGCTCGCGCACGCGCGCGCGAATGCGCCTGGCGGACGCGTCCGGGTCGATGGGCAGCAGCAGGACGGTGCCGGGCTCGGTGTTCGACGCGTCCACGCCCGCGGCGGCCATCACGAGGCCCTGCCGCGTCTCGACGATGCGCGTCTCGCCGTTCTCGTGCGCGCGGCGGGCGACGACCCGGACGGTCTCCGCGTCGATCGCCTTCTCCCGGCCGTCCGCGACGAGCGTCCGGCCCTCCGCCTTGCTGACGATCTTGGACGTGACGACCAGGATGTCGCCGTCCGCCACCAGGTCGGCGGGGATCAGCGCGGCGATGTCGTCGCCGTCCCCGATCTCGGGCATCCCGGGGACGCCGAACACCTGGAAGCTCATCGGGCCAGCTCCTCGGCCAGGTCCAGCGCCGCCTGGGCGATCGCCCGCGTCGCCTCCGGGTCGCTCATCAGCAGCGGACGGGAGCGGACCTCCATGCCGTCCACGGTCACGTCCTTGTCGGCCTCGTCCACGAGCCAGCCGTCGACCAGGTCGGATCCGTAGTGCTCGGCGACGGCCCGCGCGGACGTCTCGACACCGATCGCGGTCAGGCACGCGTCCGCCATGCCGCGCACGGGCGCGCCGCCGATGATCGGCGACACGCCGACCACGGTCTTCTTCGCCACCGCGTCCCGGATGCCGGGAACCGCCAGAATCGTCCCGATACTCACCACCGGGTTGGACGGCGGGAACAGCACCACGTCCGCCGCCTCGACCGCCTTCAGCACGCCCGGCGCGGGCTTCGCCTCGTCCGCGCCGACCGGCGCGATCGACACGGCCGGCAGCGACGCGCGCAGGCGCACCCACCACTCCTGGAAGTGGATCGCCCGCCGGCCCTGCTCGGGGTCGTCCACCACGACGTGCGTCTCGACCTGGTCGTCGCTCATCGGGATGAGCCGGACGCCCGGCTGCCAGCGGTCGCACAGCGCCTCGGTCACCGCGGAGAGGCGGTACCCGGCGGCCAGCATCTGCGTCCGGACGATATGTGTGGCGAAGTCGCGGTCGCCCAGGCCGAACCAGGACGGCCCGACGCCGTATTCAAGTAGTTCTTCCTTAACGGTGAAACTTTCGTCCCGCCGTCCCCAACCCTGTTCCTCGTTGATGCCGCCGCCGAGGGTGTACATCACGGTGTCCAGGTCCGGGCAGACCCGGAGCCCGAACAGGGAGATGTCGTCTCCGGTGTTGCCGATCACGGTGATGTCGGCCTCGGGGGCGGCCGCCCGCAGTCCGCGCAGGAAGCGGGCCCCACCGATACCGCCCGCCAGCGCCACGATCCTCATGTTCCCAGCCTAGGGGCGGTGAGGGGTCCGCTCGTGCGCCCGGGGGGCCGCTGAGGCGCGCGTCGTCCGCCCGGCCGGCCCGGGCCATCGAGGCGGCCCGGGCCGCGCCCGCCGGAGCCCATCGGGTCGGCTCCGTCGAAAGGGCGGTCGAACACGGTCTTCGAGTGAGGCCGCTGCGGGCATGACGTGGCTGGATGTGCGAAGCTTTTTCTGGATCCGGAAAACGTAACCGTCACCACCGGGAGATGTCACCGTGAACAAGGAAGCCGTCCAGCGCCTGCGCGAACCGGCAGCCTGGGTCCTGCTCGCGTCGGCGGGAGTCCAGTTGTTCGCGGGCATCATCGCACTGTTCGGGCGCGGCCCGTTCACTTTCCACGCCCTCAACGAGACCGTCGGCGGGACGTTCACCAACGTCGCGGTCACGGGCATGCTGGCGTTCGCGGTCTGGCTGGTGACCTCGCGTCCGGAGGGCCCGACGCCGCAGGCCCGCACGATCGTGGTCGGCGCGCTCGGGGTGCTCGGCGGGATGGCCCTGATCGCCGTGATCTGCTGGCTGGCCAGCATGTTCGCGGGCTCCGACTTCGCCACGGCGACCGGCAAGCTCTCGGCGTTCCTCTACGGCGCCGCCAAGATCGCGGTGATCGGCCTCGGCGCCTGGTACGTCCTGCTCATCATGCAGGGCATGCAGCCGACGCGTCCGGCGGGCCCGCCCGCTCCCGGCCAGTACCCGGGCTTCGGCTACCAGCCCGGTGGCGAGCAGCAGCAGGGCGGCCAGCAGCCGTACGGCGAGCAGCAGGGCTACGGGCAGCAGCAGTACGGCCAGCAGGCGGTCTACGGGCAGCAGCCGGGCCAGGCGCAGGCGTACGGCCAGGAGCAGGCCCAGCAGCCGGGTTACGGTCAGCAGGCCGCGCAGCAGCAGTACGGCCAGCAGCCGGGCTACGGCCAGCAGGCCGCGCAGCAACAGTACGGACAGCAGGCCGGATACCAGCAGCACGCTCAGCCCGCCGCCCAGCCCGCCGCGGAGCAGCAGGGCGCCGAGTCCCAGGCGGACGAGGAAGAGATGGGCGAGTGGACGCGCGCCTACGGCGGTGGCCGGGGCACCGGCGAGCAGCCGCAGGGCGGCCAGGGGAGCCGGCCCGGTCAGACGGCTCAGCCGGGGCAGCAGCAGGCCGGATCCGAAGAGGGCGGCGACTGGTACCGGGACAACCGTCCGCCGCAGTGACAGGTTGAGATTTTCCGATCTTTCATTCGCTGAGGTCGGCGGGGTGTGGGTGCACCTCCACGCAGGAGCAAAACCGCGTTGAACCCGCGTGCGTTCTCTCCCAAAAAACCCTCTTTGCCCACTTGGAAACTCGTTCGGCTTGACGGAGCGGGCGCTACACGCGTGTAATTTCGTCGGTGTAGTTCAATGCCTTCTCGGGGGATGGAGCCTGGGGGAAGGCATCGACCAGGGGGGCTCCACGGGCTAGGAGGTGCGCTGTGAGCGAGGTAGTGATCCCGCTGGCGCACGGCACAGACGGCGAAGAGATGGGCTGGCAGGAGCGCGCTCTGTGCGCGCAGACGGACCCGGAGGCGTTTTTTCCGGAGAAGGGCGGCTCCACTCGCGAAGCCAAGAAGGTGTGCCGCGCATGCGAGGTTCGGGCCGAGTGTCTGGAGTACGCGCTAGAGCATGACGAACGTTTCGGAATTTGGGGCGGACTGTCGGAACGTGAGCGCCGCAAGTTGAAGCGCCAGGCCGTCTGACCGCCGCCTTGACCGCCGGACTCCGTCGCCGGCGGTCGGGCAGGTGGTCGCGCCCGCGACCACCACGCGTCTCACGGGCCTGGTGTCCGCGCACCGCTTCCCTGTGCCGTTCGCGGCACGGTGCGGGCACCCGGACCGGGGCGCGTGTGACGGGATGAGAAGGACGGAAAGTGCGACGGCGCGGTCTCCGCGCCGTCGCTTTCTTTTTCTCCCGGTTCCGCGCACGCCGGCGCGACGCTCGCATCCCCTGCCTGCTGGGTGTTCCGGCGTCCGAGGCGAGGCGGATCGGACGTGATCACCGAGGTCGAAAGAGGAGGTTCTCGGGCGAAGTCGGGCGGCCGCGCGTACAGTGGTCGGCCGTGTCGGCAGGGGGCGCCGGCGCGGGGACCTGCTGCCCACCTTGGAGCGATCACCTGTTGCCCTCCCCACTCGACCGGCACGCCGTCACCGCCGTCCTCGTCACGCACGACGGGGCGCGATGGCTGCCGGAGGCGCTGAAGGCACTGCTCACCCAGGCGCGACCCGCCCAGCGGCTGGTCGTCGCCGACACCGGAAGCACCGACCGCGGGCCCGACGTGGCCGCGGAGGTCGTCGGGCCCGAGGCCGTCCTGCGGCTCGCGCGGACGACCGGGTACGGCGAGGCCGTCGCCGAGGCGCTGCGCCATCCGGCCGTGACCCTGCCGAACGCCTCCGTCCCCGATCCCGACCACGCCTCGCCATCCGCAGCGGACACGTCCACGCCGGACGGCGGGCCCGACCGGGTCGAATGGGTGTGGCTGCTGCACGACGACTCCGCGCCCGCGCCAGACGCGCTCGCGTGCCTGCTGAAGGCCGCCGACGCGGATCCGCGCATCGGCGTCCTCGGCCCCAAGCTGCGCGGCTGGGAGGACCGGCGCGTCCTGCTCTCCACGGGCGAGTCCATGGACGCCGCCGGACGCCGCGACACCGGCATCGACACCGGCGACTTCGATCAGGGCCAGCACGACGGCGACCGCGACGTCCTCGCGGTGAGCACCGCCGGGATGCTCGTCCGCCGCGACGTCTGGGACCGGCTCGGCGGCCTGGAGACCTCGTTCGGGCTGTTCCGCGACGACGTGGACCTCTGCTTCCGCGTGCACGCCGCCGGGCAGCGGGTGGTCGTCGTCACCGACGCGGTCGTCCATCACGCGGAGGCCGCGCGGCGCGGCGTCCGCGAGATCGGGATGACGGACGCGCCGATCCGCCGCCTGGACCGCCAGAACGCGCTGCTGACGCTGCTCACCAACCGGCCCGCCAGGGCGCTGCCCACGACGTTCGCGCGCATCGTCTGGTCCACGACGTTGCAGATCGCGTGGATGTTGCTGCTGAAGCGCCCGGAGGCGGCCAAACAGGAGTTCGGCGCGTTCATGGCCGTCCTGAGGTCGCCCGTGCGGTTGTGGCGTGCACGGCGTGCGCGACCCGAGGGGCGTAGGCACGCCCACCGGTACATCCAGCGGAGCTTGATGGCGCACGGGGTCGCGCGTAGACGCGCCTACGAGGCGTTGCACATCTGGCTTGCCAAACGGGATGCCCGTAGAGCGGCCGAACGCGAAGAGGCTCCGCCAGAGGACGCCAGCTGGCGCGCGATGATTCGGCGTTTCCTCGCGCGCCCGGGCGTACTGCTCGTCATCGCCCTCGCCGTTGTCTCTGTCGCGGCGGAACGGTCGCTGGTCACCGCCGGTTCTCGGCTCAGCGGAGGCGCACTGGCCGCGCCTACGGGCGGTGCCTCCGACCTGTGGGCCGCCTACACGGCGGGCTGGCATCCGACCGGACTGGGCACTGACGCTGGGACACCGCCTTGGGTGGCCGTGCTCGCCATGGTGTCCACGCTCGCGTTCGGCAAGCCGTGGTTGGCCGTGAGCTTCCTGCTGCTCGGCAGCGTGCCGCTCGCGGGTGTGACCGCACTGATCGCCGCGCGCCGGTTGATTCCGCCGCGGACGCCCTACCGCGCGGCCCTGCGGCTCTGGGCCGCGGGTACCTACGCTCTGTTGCCCGCCACTACCGGCGCCATCGCGGACGGACGGCTCGGCACGTCTGTTGTGATCGTCCTTCTGCCGCTGATCGCGCTGCTCGCCTACCGCGCCCTCACGGATGCGGTCGACAAGCGTGCTTCGGGACGTGCGGCTTGGGGCACGGCACTGCTCTTGACCGTCGCAATGGCGTTCGTGCCGCTCGTGTGGCCGCTCGTCCTGCTGGCTGCTGTGCTGGTCACGGCTCCTAGCGGGCTTCCCGTGGATCGCGGCGCGCGCAACATGCTGATCGTCGTCGCCGTTCCGCCGCTGCTGCTCGGCCCTTGGTCGCTCAGGCTGTTCCTGCATCCGTCGCGCTTCCTCCTGGAGGCCGGCACGCTGCCGACGCGCGCGCCCGCGTCCGCCGCCGACCTGCTCGGCCTGGTTCCCGGCGGCTCTGCCGTGCCGTGGGCGGCAGCAGGGCTCGCCGTGGCCGCACTGGTGGCGCTCCTCGTGCGCGAGCGACGCAGATTCGTGGTGACCGGGTGGGCGCTGGTCGTCATCGGGTTGCTGACCGCGACCCTGTTGAGCGGCCTAACCGCCAAGTCCGGGGCCGACAGCGCGCACTACTGGCCCGGTGTCCCGCTGGTGTTCGCCGGGGTGGGGGCTGTAGTCGCCGCTTCGGTCGGCGTCCGGCGCGCGGCTTTCGCCTTGGCTGGCACGGGCCTCCTCGTCCGTACAGGGGGAGCGCTGCTGCTCGCCGGCGCCTGCGCGACGCCTGTGCTCGCAGCCGCCATCTGGATCGTGGACGGTGCGGGCGGCCCGCTGGGCCACTTCAACCCCGATACCGTCCCGATCTTCTTGCACGAGTCCACGGGCGCGCGCACGGTGGTGCTGCGGCACGAGCCGTCCGGACGCGTGAACTACACCGTCCTGCGTGGCGCCACCCCTGAACCGGCCGATACGTCCGTGCCGGACGACGCGTCCGCGCGTGGCCGCTTGGACGCCCTCGTCTCCGGGATCGCAGGCGGAACGGACACCGACGAGGCTCCCGGATTCAGCGCGCTAGGCGTCCGGTACCTGCTGGTCAGGAATCCGGGCGACGACCCGCTGACGCCCGTGCTGGACGCCTCGCCGGAGCTGAACCGGCAGAGCCGCACCGCCGACTTCGCCAGTTGGGAGGTTCGCGCCCCCGCCGGACGCCTCACGCTCCAGGACGGACAGACGGTCAAGGTCCTGCCCGGCGGGACGCGTGCCGCGCGGACGAGCGTCCACATCCCACCGAGTACCGGCCTTCGTACGCTCACGGTGGCCGAGCCCGACGACGGAGGCTGGCACGCCACGTTCGACGGACGTGCACTGAAGAGCCATGCGGCGAACGGCTGGTCGCGCGCGTACGAGATCCCCGCGACGGGCGGCACATTCGCCTTGTCGCACGGCATGCTCATGCGGGAGATCTGGGTGGGCGTCCAGGGCGTGTTCGCGCTGCTGGTCCTGATCCTCGCGCTTCCCGGCGCACGTCCGGACGAGCCGGGGCCGACGGCCGCCCAGCCCACGCGCGGGCATGCACGCCGAGCACCGACCACCGCCGCCACGGCGCTACGACGTGCCACACGCCAGATTCGTCAGAAGCCGGACGAACCCATTGGCCGACGCCGCCGTCCGGCGACGCACACCAAATTGCGCCATTTCAAGCGCTCTGCGGAGGAGCTCCCAGGCGACGCGACCGAGGACGAGGCAGCCGTGAGCGCTGGCGACGAGGAGCGGTCATGAAGTTCGAGCCCGGACTGTTCAAGAACAGGTACGTCGTGGCCGCTGCCGCCCCCGTGGCCATGGCCGCCCTGTACGGGACGGCGCATGTGACCCGTCCTGGTGCAGAGCGCTCTGCGAAGCCCGTCCAGGAGCCCATCAAGAGCGTCGTCATGGCCTGCCCAGGAGGCGAGGCCGGACGGGTGGGCGTCCAAACCGCGTCGATCCCGAACGCACGCGGACGAGTCTCCATTGAAGGACCGCGTCCGACCACGCTCACGTCCCCAGGACAGCACTGGACGGGTGACATCGGGGGCCGCAACAAGCCCCCGGTCATCGTGCGCGGGGACGGGGATCTGGCAGCGGGCCTGTCCGCACGCTGGACGACCCTCTGGCCGCACGGGCGTGACCGGGGCGCCGCAGCAGCACGCTGCGTGCAGCCAGGCTTCGACCAGTGGTTCATGGGCCCGGGCCCGCTGGCGGCCGAGAGCCTGGAGCTTCACCTCACCAACGTCGACGGCAACCCGGCGGCCGTGGACTTGACCGCCCTCTCAGGCGAAGGCCCTCTCGACACGCTCGACGGTCAAGGCGTGGCCGTGGCCCCGCACAGCACCCGTGTTGTCCGGATCGGACAATCCCGTGAGGGGCTGGGTGCGGTCGTCCAGGCCGCGCGGGACCTCGCTCTGCGGGTGCGGGCCACGTCCGGACGCGTCGCGGCGTCCCTCCGCGTGCGGGTCTCCCCGGGGCAGGGCATCGACTGGGAACCGGTCTCGCCCACCCCTGCGACGTCGCTGGTCCTGCCCGGGGTGCCGAGCGGGCCGGGAGAGCGAAGACTGCTGGTCGGGGTGCCGGGGGAGGAGAACGCGAAGATCCACGTCCGGCTCGTCGGCCCCAACGGGACCGTCACGCTGAACGGCCAGAGCCAGGACAACGCCTCGTCCGGGCGGCCGCGCACCGTGACGACCTTCGACCTGCACGGGGCGCTGGCGGGCCGTCCGGCGGCGATCCTTGTCGATTCGGACAAGCCCGTCGTCGCAGGGTTCTCCGCCACGCGCGGGCAGGATGTGGCCTTCGGTACCGCGTCCGCGCCTCTGGGGCCGAACACCGGGCCCGGCACGATCCCGGACGCCCGGCTCGGCGGGAGCCTGATCTTGACCGCGCTCACCCGGGCCGTCACGGTCACGCTCACGCCCGTGGGCGGCGGCGAGCCCCGCACCCTGGCCGTCCCGGCAGGGCGGACGATCGAAACGTCCTATTTCCTGCCCGGGACGCGCGGATTGGCCGCAACCGGCCTGCGCGTCGAGGCCGACGGCCCGCTCTACGCCGGGAGCACCCTCGTCACGTCCGGGCTGTTCACGGCCGAACCGGTGCCTCCATCGCCGCTGGCCCAGATGCTCCCGCCCGCGCACGACTCCCACCACACGCTGGACTGAGAGCGCCACAGGCCAACGCCGCGTTCCCCCGCGTAGGGGAACGGGGCGTTGCCGCAAATAGGGGTTACTCGTCGTAACTGGGGTCGACCGTCTCCGGGGACATCCCCAGCAGGTCGGCGACCTCTTCCACGAGCAGATCACGGATGAGACGGGCTCGGTCACGCTCGGTGGTCGCCCGCGCCTCCACGGGCCTGCGGTAGATCACCACGCGGACGGGGCGCCCGCCGTCTCCGGGCAGCGTCGCGCCCAGCGGCACGGGGCCGTCCTCCGGGATCGGGGCCTCGGGGACGTCCTCGACCGCGAACTCGACCTCGGCCAGCTCATGACCCCATCGCTCGGCGATGCGGCGCACCTCGTCGGCCACCAGGTCGTCGAACCGTTCGGCACGGGTGCGCGAGATCGGGGAACGCGGGGGCGTGAGCGGACCGCGAAGGCCACGGCCGTGCCGGTCACGGCGCCGCGTCTGTGATGGGCCGGCCGAGGGACGGCCCGCGCCTGCCACACGGGATCGCACACGTTCAGAATACCCCGCGCGCGCTTTCACCCCGCCCGACCGGCGGGCTCACGGATTGTGATCGTTATCGCGGAAATCGACCGGTAACGGCGACACGTGCCGCGGCGGTGGTGGCGGACGCCGTCGCGGCGGGGTACGGTCGGCCATCGTGAGCCCCGTCCGCATCTGCTCCCGCACCGCCTGCAAGGCGCAGGCAGTCTTCACGCTCACGTACGTGTACCGCGACTCGACCGCGGTCCTGGGGCCGCTCGCCACGTACGCCGAGCCGCACTGCTATGACCTGTGCGCGGAGCACTCCGAGCGGCTCACCGCCCCCATGGGCTGGGAGCTGGTCCGCCTTCCCGTCGAGACCGAGACCGAACCCACCGCCGACGACCTCGAGGCCCTCGCCGACGCCGTCCGCGAGGCGGGCCGTCCCGCCCCCGGAGACCGCGAGGAGCCCATAGGGCAGGCCACCGAGGTCGGCCGCAAGGGCCATCTGCGCGTCCTGCGCAGCACCGACTGAGGATCACCCCTGGCGTCGGCCGCGCGTGCGCCTGGACGCCCCCTGAGCGCGCCGGGAGGCATCGGCCCCGTCCGTGGGCGGTTCTGTGGCGGGGCGTAAGGGGTCCCCGAAGTTATCCACAGGACGGGTGTGCTCCGCCCCGTGGTGCAGGCCGCCGGTAGGCTCGGGTCCCGTCAGTATCGGCAAACCGGGGAGCAGGAGTGGGCGACCTCGCCAAGATCTTCAAGGCGTACGACATCCGGGGCGTGGTCCCGGACGAGCTCGACGCCGAGACCGTGGAGCGCGTCGGCGCGGCCTTCGTCCGCGTGACCGGCGCCCGCACGGTCGTCACGGCCCACGACATGCGCACCTCGTCCGAGCCGCTGGCCGCGGCGTTCGCGCGCGGCGCGACCGCCCAGGGCGCCGACGTGATCGAGGCCGGGCTCGGGTCGACCGACCTGCTGTACTACGCCTCCGGCGCGCTGGACGTGCCCGGCGCCATGTTCACCGCCAGCCACAACCCGGCCAAGTACAACGGCATCAAGATGTGCCGCGCCGGGGCGCGTCCGGTCGGCCGCGACACCGGGCTGACGGAGATCCGCGACCTGGTCGCGAACGGCGTTCCCGCCTACGACGGCGAGCCCGGGAAGATCACCCGGCAGGACATGCTGGCCGGCTACGCAGAGCACCTGAAGAAGCTGGTCGACCTGTCCGGCATCCGGCCGCTGAAGGTCGTGGTCGACGCCGGCAACGGCATGGGCGGGCACACCGTGCCGACCGTGTTCCGCGACCTGCCGATCGACCTGGTGCCGCTGTACTTCGAGCTCGACGGCACCTTCCCGAACCACGAGGCCAACCCGATCGAGCCGGAGAACCTGCGCGACCTGCAGGCCAAGGTGCGCGAGACCGGCGCCGACATCGGCCTGGCCTTCGACGGCGACGCCGACCGCTGCTTCGTCGTGGACGAGCGCGGCGAGATCGTCTCCCCGTCCGCGATCACCGCGCTGGTCGCGGTGCGCGAGCTCGCCAAGCATCCGGGCGCGTCCATCGTGCACAACCTGATCACCTCCAAGGCCGTCCCGGAGATCATCACCGCGCACGGCGGCGTTCCGGTGCGCACCCGGGTCGGGCACTCGTTCATCAAGCAGACGATGGCCGAGAACGGCGCGGTGTTCGGCGGCGAGCACTCGGCGCACTTCTACTTCAAGGACTTCTGGTTCGCCGACTCCGGCATGCTCGCCGCCCTGCACGTGCTCGCCGCGCTCGGCACCCAGCCCGGCCCGCTGTCGGAGATGCTGGCCGAGTACAGCCCGTACGCGGCCTCCGGCGAGATCAACAGCGAGGTGGCCGACCAGGCCGCGGCCACCGCGCGCGTACGCGAGGCGTTCGAGGGCCGCCCGGGCGTGACCGTTGACGAGCTGGACGGGCTCACCGTCGCCGCCGGCGCCTGGTGGTTCAACCTGCGCCCGTCCAACACCGAACCGCTGCTCCGCCTGAACGCGGAGGCCGACGACGAGACGACCATGGCCGACGTGCGTGACGAGGTCCTGGCGATCGTGAGGGAGAAGTGACGATGAAGCTCGACTCGTGGCTGCTGGAGATCCTCGCCTGCCCGAACTGCGGCGGGGCCCTGAAGCAGGACGACAAGGCCGGTGAGCTGGTCTGCACGGGGACGTGCAAGTACGCCTACCCGGTGCGCGACGACATCCCGGTGCTGCTGGTCGACGAGGCCCGGACGCCCACCCCGTGAGCGCCGCACCGGAGGATCCGGAGGCCCCCGCGGCCCCGTCCGGCCGGAGCGGCGTCGACGAGTCCCGGCTGGAGTCCACCGCCGCGCTGGAGGCGGCCGACCCCGGCGGGATGCTCCGCCAGGTCGCCTCGTCCGCCGCGCAGATCCGCGAGGCGCGGATGCTGGCGGCGGAGGCCGGGATCGACCGGATCGCCGACGAGGGCCGTCCGCGCGCCGTCGTGGTGGCCGGCATGGGCGGCTCCGGCATCTCCGGCGACGTCCTGGCCGCCGTGTGCGGGCCCGGCTGCCCGGTGCCGGTGCTGACCGTCCGCGGGCACCGGCTGCCCGGCTGGGTCGGCGCCGCCGACCTGGTGGTCGCCGTGTCCTGCTCCGGCGGCACCGAGGAGACCCTCGCGGTGGCGGCCGAGGCCGCCCGGCGCGGCTGCCGCCTGCTCCTGGTCGGCGGCACGGAGTCGCCCCTGTCCCGGCTCGCCGAGCAGACCCGGAGCCTGTTCGTCCCGGTCCGGTCGGTGGGGCAGCCGCGCGCCACGCTGTGGGGGCTGACCGTCCCGCTGCTGTTGGCGGCCCGCGCGCTGCGGCTCGCCGACGTCCCGGACGAGGTGCTGGAGTCCACCGCCACCCGGCTGGAGGACGTCGCGCACCGCTGCCGCCCGGACAGTGAGCCCTTCGTGAACCCGGCCAAGCGCGTCGCCCTCGACCTCCTGGGCGACTTTCCGATGGTGTGGGGCTCGTCGCCGATCGCGGGCGTCGCCGCCTACCGGATGTGCTGCCAGCTCAACGAGAACGCCAAGTACCCCGGCGTCTTCGGTGAGCTGCCCGAGGCGAACCACAACCAGGTCGTCGCGTTCGACGGGTTCTTCGGCCGCACGGGCGGCGCCGGCGCCGCCGATCCGGACGACTTCTTCCGCGACCGCACCGATGACGCCGAGCACGGCCTGCACCTGGTCATGATGCGCGACACCGACGAACACCCCCAGGTCGCGAAGCGGCGCGAGGTGTCGGCGGAGCTCGCCGCCGCGCGCGGGGTCGCGGTCACCGAGATCCGGGCCGAGGGCGATCACCCGCTAGAGAGAATGGCGACACTTGTAGCCGTCGCGGACTACGTCACGGTTTACTTGGCGATCGCACTCGGCGTCGACCCGACGCCGGTGTCGACCATCCAGGAGCTCAAGGCGAGGATTGCGAACGTATGAGTGCTGAAGGCGGAAGCAAGGCGATCATCGCCGCCCTGGGGGCGAACCTCGGGATCGCGGTGTCGAAGTTCGTCGCGTTCGCCTTCACGGGCTCGTCCTCGATGCTCGCCGAGGGCATCCACTCGGTCGCCGACTCCGGCAACCAGGTGCTCCTGCTGGTCGGGCGCAAGCGGTCCGAGCGCGAGCGCACCGAGCGGCACCCGTTCGGCTACGGCCGCGAGCGGTACTTCTACGCCTTCATCGTGGCGGTCGTGCTGTTCACCGTCGGTGCGGCGTTCTCGCTGTACGAGGGCATCCACAAGATCCAGCATCCGGAGAAGGTCGAGTCCCCGATCTGGGCGTTCGGCGTGCTGATCGTCGCGATCGGGCTGGAGAGCCTCAGCTTCAGGACCGCGATCGCCGAGGCCAACCAGACCCGCGGGTCCCGCTCGTGGGTCGACTACATCCGGCGGGCCAAGGCCCCCGAACTCCCGGTCGTCCTGCTGGAGGACGCCGCCGCCCTCATCGGGCTCGTCCTGGCGCTGATCGGCGTCGGGCTGGCCGTGGCCACCGGCGACGGCGTCTGGGACGGCGTCGGCACCGTCGCGATCGGCCTGCTGCTCGCCGCGGTCGCGACCGTCCTGTCCATCGAGACCAAGAGCCTGCTGATCGGCGAGGGCGCCGACGCGGAGACCCAGAAGAAGATCGTCGAGACCCTCGAGTCGGTGCCCGAGGTGGACCGCGTGATCCACATCCGCACCGAGTACGTCGGTCCCGAGGAGCTCCTCATCGCCGCCAAGATCGCCGTGCACCACGACGAGACGGCGGCCGAGGTCGCCCGCGGCATCGACGCCGCCGAGGAGAAGGTCCGCGCCCGGTTCCCCGACGTGCATCTGATCTACCTCGAGCCCGACATCGACCGCTCCGGCACCCCCGCCACCCCCAGCGCCTGACGAGGCCGTCCCCGCCCGCCCTGGTGGCCGGGCGGGGGACGGTCAGCGTGGGCGCGGAGTGTTGGTCCAGGTCAGGGCCTGCGAGCGAGTGTCGCCGGGGGTTCTGAAGGCCCCGGCGGCACGGACCTCCGGGGTGCCGGGGACGAGGGCCAGCCCCCTGATCTCGGCGAACGTTCCGCCGGACCCCGCCTTGGGCGACGGAGGACGGGAGACGTCCCAGGACGTCCCGCGGTAGTGCGCCAGGTAGGGCCGGGAACCGGCGTCCGCGCCGGAGATCCAGACCCCGTCCCGGCCGTCCGACACGACGGCCGTGGCTCCGCCCGCCGCTTCGGGCAGGCCGATCCTGGCGGCCGTGCGGCCGGGGGCGGCGAGCGGAGCGGAGACGATCGACCAGCCACGGCCGTCCCAGTGCTCGACGAGCGGCGCGCCCGTGGAGGTCGCGCCGACCGCCCACACGTTGTTCGCGGAGTCCGCGGCCACGGCGGACGGCGTCGCGTCGGGGGCCGACTGAGGAGGCGTCGTCGCGGCCCAGGAGCGGCCGTTCCAGTGGAGCAGGAGCTGGCGGGTCCCGGTGCTGCCGACGGCCCAGGCGTCATCGGCGGCATTCGCGGCGACGGCGTTCAGGGTGCTGCCGGGGGCGGAGCCGGTGGGCGTGACCGTCCAGGTCCGTCCGTTGAAGTGCCAGGCCGCGGCCATGGTCCCGGCGAATCCGCCGGTGCTCCCGACCGCCCACACGTCGCCGGGAGCGCGCTCGGTCACGCCTCGGGCGGAGATCGGCCTGCCGCCGGAGGCCGGGAGCGCGCCGGGCGTCCAGTGCCGCCCGTTCCAGTGGACGGTCCGGGCGTCGCCGTCGGCGCTCGTCCCGACGACCCACGCGTCGTTCGCCGAGACGGCGGAGATCGCGGCGAGACCGGTCCCCTCGGGCAGGGGAAGCGGGGTCCGGCGCCAGCGTGCGCCCGTCCAGCGCAGGGCCAGCGGGGCGGTTCCGGCTCGTCCGATGGCCCAGCCCGTCCCGCTGGACGGTGCGCTGATCCCGGTCAGGGCGGTTTCGCCCGTCAGACCCTCCGGGCGGACGAAACGCCAGCACCGGCACTCCTGCTTCCGATGCGCCCGGGTGTTCGGGCGCGCGGCCGATCCGGACGTCGGGGCACAGGAGCCGGTGTGTGGACGTGGATTCGGCGGGCAGGACGCCGTCCCCGCGATGGCCGTGGAACGTGCCGCCAGCACTGCGGGCGTGGAATCCGCTGCACGTATCCCGCCTGTGGGAGGCGCTGCGGGCAGCGTGCCTGTGGGAGGCGCTGCCAGTACCGCGGCCGTGGCCAGTGGGGGCAGGAACGCGGTGAACGTGAGCGTGCGTGCGCCGTGTCGTTGAAAAACCATGGGTCCCCTCCGGACAGCGATTGTCCGGGGAGACGTGCGCGGAGCGCGGGAACGGCGGGCAAAAGCCGCGTAGATCAGGGGGAAGGCAGCTCCCCTCGTCGGCCGGCCGGATGCCGGATCGACCCCAGCCCAGGCAAGATCGGCGATGCCCCCGGAGGGAGGCTGGCCGGCCGACGCGGGGCGCCTTCCATGCACGCCGACCGGACCCCTGAAAACCGGACGGCATCTGCGTGACCTCGGCAGTCGCCGAACCCCCTATGTCGGCGGGGCCGCTTCGGTCACGGTTAAGACATTACGGCCGGCGCCGTCGTTCTGACGTCCCCCTCAGGGAGGGAACGCATGTCGTTCTCCAGGGGGATACGACTCCTCCGCATGGCTCCGCACGGTGAGGCAGGGCACTTCCTCCTGCGGTCACACTGGAGGGGTGACCAGCGACGACCAGCCAGAGAACCCCGCACCGCCGACCGCGTTCGGCCCCGCCCTCGCGCGCCACGCCTGGCTGCTGTCCGGACGGGTCGTCGCGGGTGTCGGCCAGCTGCTGCTCTGGATCCTGACCGGCCTCGGCGCGGTGCTGCGCCCCCTCGGCCACCGCGTCTCCGCCCGGCTCAACGGACCTCGCGTCCCGTCGTCCTCAGGAGTACCCGGGCCTCATCCCGGGGGCGTACAGAGTCCGCCCGGCGGGGCCTCGACGACGGTGACGGCGCCGCTGCCCCGGTGGATCAACGGCTGGCGGGACTTCACCGAATCCTGGTACTTCGCCCCGCTGACCGGGTTCGCGCTGACGATCGCGGCGCTGGCGGAGCTCGCACCGGGCGCGCGGACGCCGATCAGCGTCGCCGGCGGGTTCGCGGTCGTCTCGACGCTGCCGCTGGTGTGGCGGCGCGAGTACCTGCGCCCGGTCGCGGCCGTCGCTCTCGGCGCGTTCGCCGCGAGCCTGCTCACGGGGCAGGAAGTGCTGGTCACGACCGTCCTGGCGGCCCTGTACACGCTGTACGCCCTGGCCCGGGGGCTGCCGCGCCAGTCCGCCGGGGTGCTCGCCGTGGGCAGTGTCGTGACGGTCGCCGTCGTCTACCTCGCCACCGGCACCCTCGACGACATCCCCTGGCCCGCGGCCGTCGTGGCCGTCCTGTCGGCGATCGGCCTCGGCGACGCCCGCCGGACGGTGGAACGGGCCGGACGCACCGAAGCCGCCGCCGAGGAACGCAACAACGAGACCCTGACCAGGCTGAACGCCGTCCAGCGGGAGCAGGCCGTGATGCGCGAGCGGGCCCGCATCGCGCGCGAGCTGCACGACGTCGTGGCGCACTCGGTGTCCATGATCGCCGTCCAGGCGGAGACCGCGCCGTACACGATGCAGAGCCTGTCGCCGGAGGCCCGCGAGGGCTACACCGAGATCGCCCGGACCGCGCGTGAGGCGCTGGTGGAGATGCGGCGGCTGCTCGGCGTGCTGCGCGCCGACGCGGGCGCGGAGGCCGAGTCCGCGCCGCAGCCCCGGCTGGACCGGCTGCCCGAGCTGGTCGACCAGCACCAGGGCGCGGGCGGGCGCGCCGACCTGGTCGTCCAGGGGCAGCCGCGCGCGCTGTCCACGACGGTCGAGCTGTCGGCGTACCGGATCGTCCAGGAGGCGCTGACCAACGCGCGGCGGCACGCGCCCGGCGCGGACGTCCACATCGAGCTCACCTACCTGCCCGACCGGCTCGCCGTCCGGGTCCGCGACGAGGGCGCGGACGGGCGGACGATGATCCTCAACCCGGGGAACGCGGCGGGCCACACCACCGTCCTGGACCTCGGACCCGAAGCGTTCGGCCCCGGAAACGCGGGGACGGGGCCCGTGAACGCGCCGTTCGGAGTGGGGAACGCGACGTCCGGGCCCGGAGCCGCTCCGGGAACGGGGAACCCGCCGTCCGGGGGCGGGAACGTGCCGTCCGGGGGCGGTCACGGACTCCTCGGCATGAAGGAACGTGCGACCATGCTGGGCGGACGGTTCTCCGCCGGACACGCCGCGGATGGCGGATTCGTGGTGGAGGCCGAACTTCCATTGACGAGGGAGGACCCCGCCCGTGACCCAGGGACGAGCCGCTGACCGCCGCGGCGCGACCGTACCCGCGCCACCGCCCGTCCGCCCCGCCCCGGTTCGTCCGATACAGGCCGCCCGTGCGGTCGCCGGCACACGGGGAGCGCGGCCGTGATCAAGGTCCTGGTGGTGGACGACCAGACGATCGTGCGCGCCGGGTTCGCGGCCCTGCTGGACGCGCAACCCGACATCTCGGTCGCCGGGCAGGCCGGGGACGGCCGTGAGGCGGTCCGGCTGGCCGAGCAGCACACGCCCGACGTGGTGGTCATGGACATCCGGATGCCCGGCATGGACGGCATCGAGGCCACCCGCCGCATCCTGGGCGGACCGAACACCGACGGCACCCGCGTCCTGGTCCTGACGACCTTCGACGTCGACGAGTACGTCTACGAGGCCCTCTCCGTCGGCGCCAGCGGCTTCCTGCTGAAGGACGCGACGGCCGACGAGCTGGTCTCCGCCGTCCGCGTCGTGGCGCGCGGCGACTCGCTGCTCGCGCCGCAGGTCACGGGCCGGCTGATCCGCGAGTTCACCAAGCAGCGCCGGACGCGTCCGACCCCGCCGGCCGCCCTGTCCACGCTGACCGCGCGCGAGACCGAGGTGCTCGTCCTGATCGCCGCGGGCCTCTCGAACGGCGAGATCGCGGCGCGCCTCGTGGTGAGCGAGCACACCGTGAAGACCCACGTCGCCCGGGTCTTCACCAAGCTGAACCTGCGCGACCGCGCTCAGGCCGTGATGCTCGCGTACGAGTCCGGACTGGTCGTCCCAGGCGAGAACGCGCCGTCCGAGTAGATCCGCCCTGCGGAGTCTGCGGCGGCTGCCCGCCATAGGGAGGCTGCCCGTGCGGGGGTTGTCCGTAGGCGGACGGCTGCCCCTGGGGCGCTTGTCCGTACTGCTGCTGAACGTTGGGCGGGGGAGCCGACTGGGCGTACTGCCCAGGCTGCTCGGCGGGGAAGGGCTGACCTCCCGGAGAGGGCTGAGCGCCAGGGGCGACCTGTGTGGCCTTGGCACGGGCACGGGCGCAGTACGGGCAGCCGCTCGGGGACGTTGCGAAGTAGAGAAAGACCAGGCCTGCGGCCGCGAAGGCGGCGACGCCGAGCCCGGTGAGCGTGTTCTTGGTGTCGGCCCGTCCGAGGGAGACCACGGTGAGCAGGAGGCCGACGGCGAGCGCCATCAGCAGGACGGTGAAGGTGCGGGTGGTGATTCTCCACGCGTGCAGGAAATGGCGCATAGGACGGGGAGCTCCTCGGCGGGGACTTACCACTGGGACGAGCCGGGCTGGGACGAGCCGGGTCGAGGTGGGGCGGGTTGAGGCGTGTCGGGGGTGGACGAGCGGCGGCGGGACGAGACGATCATGCCGACCAGGCAGGCGCCGGAGAGCGCGGGACCCCCGACGACCTGGACATATCCCCACATGTGGAGCGAGCTCTTCCGCTCCTCGTACGTCTGCGTGTGGACGCGGCCGCGCGTCGACGTCCGGCAGATGTCGTCCGGGCCCATGCGCGTGCCCTCGCAGCCGGGCGCGGCGACGAGCCGGTAGACGCCCCAGCAGAACAGCAGGACGCCGGCGGCGACGCCCACGAGCGGTGGGATCTTGTTCCTCATGCCTGGCCGGTCTGCTCCGTTTCGGGGGGTGTGTCAGGGGTGCGTCCTGCCCGAGCGTAGACCGGGCCGGCGGAGCAGGCGCAACGCCTTCTCCTTCTCGAAGTCCAGGGCGCGGGCCGGCGGGGCGGACAGTCGTCCGATGCGTTCGCCCAGCTCACGGACGCGTGCCTGCACCTCCGGCTCGGCCAGGACGCGCAGTCCGAAGGCGAGCTCGGCGGGGCCGATGTCGAACCGTTTCTCCAGGGCCAGGGCGAGCGCGACGGCGCGCAGCTCGGCGTCCCCGAAGCGGCGGTGGCCGCCGCTCGCTCCCGCGTCGCGGGTCGGCGGCAGCAGCCCCAGCCGTTCCCGGTAGCGGAGCATGCGGGGTGAGGTGCCGAGCCGCCGGGCGGCCTCCGTGATGCGCATGGGGTCAATTCTGACAAATTTGTGTCAGGTAGTCGTGGCCCGGCGTTCTCGACGCGTGGCACCGCCCCTAGACTCGCTCGCGTACGGCGTGTCCGAGGATCGCAACAGAGGAGCAACGGAAGCATGGACTACAAGGTCGCAGACCTTTCGCTCGCCGACTTCGGCCGCCGGGAGATCCGGCTCGCCGAGCACGAGATGCCCGGTCTCATGGCGACCCGCAAGGAGTACGCCGACTCCAAGCCGCTGCGCGGGGCCAAGATCATGGGCTCCCTGCACATGACGATCCAGACCGCCGTCCTGATCGAGACGCTGGTCGACCTCGGCGCGGACGTGCGCTGGGTGTCCTGCAACATCTTCTCCACCCAGGACCACGCCGCGGCGGCCATCGTCGTCGGCCGCGAGGGCACCGTCGAGGACCCGAAGGGCGTTCCGGTGTTCGCCTGGAAGGGCGAGACGCTGGAGGAGTACTGGTGGTGCACCGACCAGGCCCTGCGCTGGCCTGACGGCTCCTTCCCGAACATGATCCTGGACGACGGCGGCGACGCCACCCTCCTCGTCCACAAGGGCGCCGAGTACGAGGCCGCCGGGGCCGTCCCGTCCGCCTCCGAGGACGACCCCGAGGAGTGGAAGATCATCCTCGACACGCTCCGCAGCACGATCGCCGAGGCCCCCGGCCGCTGGACCGAGACCGCCGCGTCCGTCAAGGGCGTCACGGAGGAGACCACGACCGGCGTCCACCGCCTGTACGAGATGGCCAAGGCGGGCACGCTGAAGTTCCCGGCGATCAACGTCAACGACTCGGTCACCAAGTCCAAGTTCGACAACAAGTACGGCTGCCGCCACTCGGTGCTGGACGGCCTGAACCGCGCCACCGACGTCCTCATCGGCGGCAAGGTCGCGGTCGTCTGCGGCTACGGCGACGTCGGCAAGGGCTGCGCCGACGCGCTCAAGGGCCAGGGCGCGCGCGTCATCGTCACCGAGATCGACCCGATCTGCGCCCTGCAGGCCGCCATGGACGGCTTCCAGGTCGCGCCCCTCGATGACGTCGTCGGCATCGCCGACATCTTCGTCACCACGACGGGCAACAAGGACATCATCCGCGCCGACCACATGGCGCAGATGAAGCACCAGGCGATCGTGTCCAACATCGGGCACTTCGACAACGAGATCGACATGGCCGGCCTGGCCCGCACCCCCGGCATCGAGAAGATCGAGATCAAGCCGCAGGTGCACGAGTGGCGCTTCGCCGACGGCCACTCGATCATCGTCCTCGCCGAGGGCCGGCTGATGAACCTGGGCTGCGCCACCGGCCACCCGTCGTTCGTCATGTCCAACTCGTTCACCAACCAGGTGATCGCGCAGATCGAGCTGTTCGCCAAGACCGAGGAGTACCCGGTCGGCGTGTACGTCCTGCCGAAGCACCTGGACGAGAAGGTCGCCCGCCTGCACCTGGACGCCCTGGGCGTCAAGCTGACCACCCTCTCCAAGGAGCAGGCCGAGTACATCGGCGTCAACGTCGAGGGCCCGTACAAGCCGGAGCACTACCGCTACTGATCTCCGGTGACCGCGTCCCTGTGGAGTTGCTCCAAACAGGCCCGGCGGCACAGGCCGCCACCGGGGACGCGGGATAGGGTCCGAAGCAGCCTGGGGCCGCCGCGCCTGGCCGGGGAACCGGTCACGCGGCGGCTCCGTCGCATCCAGCGGACATCGAGGCGGACACCGAGGGGGACCGGATGAGCGACGTCGCGGACGCCTCGCTGGCGTACGAGGGCGTCAAGCGGATCGAGTGGGCGGACCGGAGCATGCCGGTGCTGCGCCAGATCCGCGAGCGTTTCGAGGCCGAGCTTCCGCTGTCCGGGCTGCGCGTCGCGGCGTGCATGCACGTCACGACCGAGACCGCGGGCCTGATCCGGACCCTCCAGGCGGGCGGCGCGAGCGTCGCGCTCGCCGCCTCCAATCCCCTCTCCACGCAGGACGACGTGGCCGCCGCGCTCGTGCACGAGTACGGCGCGCAGGTCTTCGCGCGCGCCGGAATCGACAGCGAGGGCTACTACCGGCACATCCACCAGGCCCTCGAGACCGGCCCCGACCTGGTCCTGGACGACGGCTGCGACCTGGTCAACACACTGCACACCGAACGCGTCGACCTGCTCGGGACGGTCCGCGCCGGCTGCGAGCAGACCACGACCGGCGTGATCCGGCTGCACCAGATGGCCCGCGAGGGCGCGCTGCGCTTCCCGATGGTGGCGGTGAACGACACCGACACCAAGCACATGTTCGACAACCGGTACGGCACCGGCCAGTCCACCCTGGACGGCATCGTCCGCGCCACCAACACGCTCCTCGCGGGCAAGACCATCGTCATCGCCGGCTTCGGCTACTGCGGCCGGGGCCTCGCCGAACGCGCCCGCGGCCTCGGCGCCCGCGTCGTCGTCACCGAGATCGACCCGGTCAAGGCCCTGGACGCCGCCCTCCAGGGCTACACCGTCCTCCCCATGGCCGAGGCCGCCCCGGTCGGCGACGTCTTCATCACCGTCACCGGCAACCGCGACGTGATCAGCGCCGAGCACCTCACGGTCATGAAGAGCGGCGCCATCCTCGCCAACTCGGGCCACTTCGACGTCGAGATCGACGTCCGCGCCCTGGCCGACCTCGCCGTCGCCGTCCACCACGGCGTCCGCCCCCAGGCCGACGAGTACATCCTCGCCGACGGGCGCCGCCTCGTCCTGCTGGCCGAAGGCCGCCTGGTCAACCTCGCCGCCGCCGAAGGCCACCCCGCCGCCGTCATGGACATGTCCTTCGCCGACCAGGCCCTCACCTGCGCCTGGCTGGCCGAATCCGCGCCCACCCTCCAACCTGCCGTCCACGAGGTCCCCAAACACATCGACACCGAGGTGGCCCGCCTCAAACTCGCCTCCATGTCGATAGCCATAGACGCCCTGACCCCCGACCAGGAGGACTACCTCCACTCCTGGCGCCTGGGTACAACCTGACCCCACCCCCCAACGCCCACCCCGCGCCCCGAGCCTCCTGCGCTCCCAGCCTTCTGGGCGCTCAGCCCTCTGGGCGCTCAGCCCTCTGCACTCCCAGCCCTCTGCACTCCCAGCCCTCTGGGCGCTCAGCCTTCTGCACTTGGCCGGATGAACTTTGGCCGGGAGGGGGCGGCATGGGCGGCTTCGGCGGGGTGGCCTTGGCTCAGGTCGCCCTGGACTGAGATACCGTCGACCGGTGCCGCGCGGAACCTATCTGCACCTGGAGGACGGAACCGAGGAGCGTTTCCAATGCGCTCCCGGACCCGGCGGCTGGCGCTACGTCGCGTCCCGCACGGACGGGACTCGCGTCGACCTCGTCGTGGACGCGCGATGGCGGCAGATTCGCGCCGAAATCGTCGCACCGGACTGGTGGCTACGCGGAGGCGTTGCCGGACGCGAGACCGCCTGGGTCCGCGCAGGCTCGTCCCGTGACGCCACAGAGCACACAGCACAGGCGTCAGGCTTCCTGGGGGAGTCCCCGGCCTTCGCCATAGTTGTCGCGCGTTACTTGGCCGAGGTGCGCCCACCGTCCAGTGGCATGGAGGGCCTACCTGCCAGTGGCACCGAGGATGGCGCCGGTGAGCACCACGCCCTGCTGGACGGGGCGGCGGTGGACGTGCGGCTTGTGCGTGTGAGCGGGGCCGCGCTGGCGACTCTGACCGAATCATGGCGTTGGCGACTCGCTTCCGTGACGAGGCATGAGGCCGACACCGGGTCTCTGCCAGTTGAGCAATACGAGGTAGCGGATCTGGCGACCGGGGAGGTCCACCACGTCCACTTGGCAGGCGACGTTGTTCTGGACGCTCCCGGCATCGAACTGGTCGACTTGGACGGCCCTCCCAACTTCCTGACGAGCTGACCGAGGAACGGCCGCGACAGATGGAATGGGCCCGCCGAGGGCCGCATCCACCCTGTGCAACGAGTTGCGTGCCGGTCGAAGGCATCGCCGACATCCACGGTCGAGGATGTAGCGGACGGTGGTGGTGTCTCCTTTCCATCGCGGTCGGGTCGGCTTCGACGGTGTTTGGGTGAGAGGGGATCGATGCTGGTCAGGACGGGGTGACGGTGACGCTGTGAGTGGTGCGCGCCGGGTCGTTCCACACCGACAGGACGCGGCGGACGGGATCCCAGCGCCGCTTCTTGTCGGAGGCGCTCACCTTGGGGGTGCCCGGGTAGACGGTTGCGGGGAGCCAGATCTCGGTGGGGCCGGCCGTGCCGGAGCCGGAACGCCATGCCACTGTGAAGGCGCCGGAAGTGAACGAGACCTTCGTGGGGGTGCCGGCGACCGCTTGGGGGAAGGGACGGGCCAGAACCTTGCCGACCTCGGTCAGGCCGCCGTCGCGGTCGAGGGGAGCCAGGGTCTCCTTGGAGCCTTGGGCCTGCGGGTCGTTCGACCAGTAGGCCCAGCCGACCCGGAGGTCATCGCTCATCGACAGCCAGTCGCGCGTGAAGTCCGCCGCTCCCGGTTGTGAGAAGGCCATGGCGCCGATCTCACCGATCCACAGTGGGACGTTGAGGCGTCGGGCCGCGTCCGTCATGTTCTGGCGCCAGAGGACGAATTCGGCTTGGACGAGGGTTTTGGAGATTCCGGTGTAGCCACCGCCGATGTCGACGCCGCCAGGGTAGAAGTGGGCCGCGAGAACCATCCGTGAGCTCGGGTCGGACAACCGTGTCAGGCCCGTTCCGGCCGTCCGACGGTCTCCCTGCTGGATGAGCTTGGTCAACGCCGCGCGCACGCGCGGGTCGTGGACCTGCCCCAGGGAGGTGCCGAGACCCTCGTTGACGCCGAGTGCCTGCGGTTCCACGAAGACCCACTTGTTGTGGTCCACCTGGCGGATGGCGTTCACGATGCGCTGGTGGAAGGGCGTGAGCACCGGCCCCTCGAAGAAGCCGAACTGCTTCGTCCCGCCGAACGGCTCGTTCATCAGGTCGTAGCCCAGCACCGCCGGATCTTTGGCGAACCGCGTTGCGACGTGCTTCCACATCGCCACGTAGCGCTGGATGAGTTCCGGGTGCTTGCCGGTGTTGTTCCAGAAGTTGTCGTAGGCGCGGAGCACGGCCGGTTGCAGGTAGGTGAGCACCCACGGGTCCTGCGGTGTGCAGGGGAGGCCGTCGGTGATCGTCGCCCAGGCCGGGGCGCCGTCACCTGCTCCCTTGCAGGCCGCCGGGCCGTAGATGTCCTGGTGCATGTCGAGGACGACGTTGATGCCCTGCTCCCGGTACCAGGCCACACGCTGGGCGACCTCGTCCAGGTAGTGGTCGTCGTACCGGCCGGGGCTCGGCTCGATGTTCTTCCACTGCAGGACGTACCGGACGACGTTGCTTCCGAGGTTCCGCCGTTCGGCGACGACGTTGCGGCGTTCGATCCAGGGCAGGCCGGACGGCCCCTTGGCGTCTCCTGAGGTGTTGAGCCCGTGCAGGACCAGCGCCCGCCCCTGGCCGTCGGTGATCTGGCGCAGTCCGTCGCCCTGGTCGGCCGACGCCGTTTCGGCCTGCAGGACGGCCGTGGGCACGGCGATGAGCAGCGCGGTGAGCGCCAGGCGGACGACGGCGGTGACGGCGGGACGAGGCACGGTGGGGCTCCTTGAGCAAGCGACCGACCAAACATGAAATTTCCTCGGAGGTTCGGCGGTACCGGCACTAACTCCCCGCCAACATCCACCGGCCGAAGAAACGTGATCCGAAACCGCGCCACTCCATACACCTCCGGTCGCATCGGACCCCGGTGATACCCCCGCCACCCCGCGCACACACCGGACGAGCCAGAGGCCAGAACAGCCGTAGTCCCACAGCTTTGCGGGTGATTGCGACCGTGAGAAGCAGCAACGTTTGCTTGCTGCTTTGGGGGTGGGGCGGGGGCGGCGTTGCCGATGAGATTCAGTATCGGTGCGGTCACTGGGTGGGGCTGAAAGATGGGTCTGTGATGCGGTTGCGTCCATGGTGAGGGTGTCGTGGTGTGGCCGCGCCGGTCGATCATTCACCGTACGTCGCCGCTGAACCGCCGGTCGTTGAGAGCGGGACGCCGATTCACCCGTCCGGGGGAGCCGCTTCGCCATCGCGGGGGATCTGCTGTATTCGCAGATCAGACAATCTAAAGCACATGACGATCAAGCTGATTCACAGGGTCCCGGCCACCAGCGACACCGAACGGCCGACCCCTCGCTGGGCTCTGCGGCTGGCCTACGCGATGCCACTGCTGTTGCTGCCGTCGTGCATGTGGCGGTTGCCATTCGCGTTCAACTTCCCGATGGGACAGGTCCAGGACATCGGCATGCCCCGCCTGGCGATCTCCATCCCGTACGTGTTCGGGCTCAGCATTTTGACCGAGGTCTCCGCGCTGGCGGCGATCGGCCTGGTCAGTCGGTGGGGCGAGGTTCTCCCCGCCTGGGTCCCGATCGTCGGGGGCAGGCGCGTCCCGCCGATGCTGGTGGTCATACCCGTTGCGATCAGCGGACTGGCCTTGACGTCCGTGACGGTGATGATGGGACTCACCTGGTCCGGAGTCGTCGAAGGGGTCCCGTACGAGAACATCTGGTGGGAGGCGCTGGCCAAGACCGCCGTCACCCCGATCGCTGCATGGGGCCCGATCTTGCTTGCCCTGACCGCCGCCTACCACCTGCGCCGCCGCCAGCCTGCCCCCACCGACTAGGAGACCCACCAGACATCTGGAACGCGGGGTCGGCACCCCCTGCGACGTTCCTTGGCATGCTCCGCGACACGACGAACGGGGTGGGGCGACGGTGTTGGTGGAACTCATCGACACGACACCGCGACGATCAAGGGGTTGCCCAAACTCATCAACAAACGTTGCCGCTACACGCGGACGAAGCCCGCAAGCTGCTGGACTACTAAACCGCCCTGATCTCCTTGCCCCCCGGGGGCCACGGACGCGGCCAGCGGGTTGGCCATGTAGGTCGGGCCGTGCATGAGCACCCCGGCC
>NZ_JBFAUU010000001.1:629229-731046 GCF_040679435.1 Spirillospora sp. NPDC052269 | reverse complement strand
CCGCTACGACAAACTCGCCCGCAACTACCGGGCAGCGATTGTCCTGGTCACCGCCCTGCTCTGGATCAACACATGATCCATCGGACACGGCCTAGGACAGCAGCCCGGCGGACACGGCGCGAAGATCGTCCAGGAACGCGGTGACCGCGGGGGCGCGGCGGGCGTGCCGGGCGACCGCCGCGTACACCGTCCGCTGGGGCTGGGCCTGGGCGTCCGCGACGGACAGTGGCTTCAACGCCACGTCGTCGCGGACGCCCCCGACCGCGAGCGCGGGCACGAACGTCACCCCGAAACCCGCCGCGACCAGGCCGAGCTTCGACGTCCACTCCCCCACCCGCAGCGGCGTCTCCGGGACGAACCCCGCCGGGGCGCAGCGGGCGTGCAGGGCGGCGACGGCGGCCGCGTCGTCCGCGATGATCCAGGACTCGTCCGCCAGCTCGGCCAGCGGGACGGCCCGCCGCCGCGCCAGCCGGTGCCCGCGCGGCAGCGCGACCAGGAGCGGATCACCGCCCAGGACGACCAGGTCCGCCGACGCGATCTTGTGCTTGTGCGTGCTGACCACGGCGAGGTCCAGCTCCCCGGCGTCCAGCGCGGGCAGCAGCCGCTCGGTCAGGCCCTCGCGCAACCTGATCTCCACACCCGGATGCCGCTCCCCGAACCGGGTCAGGGCCCGCGGGACGAGCACGGCGTTCGCCGTCGAGAACGCGCCGAGCCGCAGCGTCCCCGCGTCCACCTGGCGCAGGCTCTCCAGGGCGCGGGCGGTGTCGGCGTACCGCTCCAGCAGGGCGCGGGCGTGCGGCAGCAGGTACTCCCCCGCCGGGGTCGGCCGGACGCCCCGCGCACCGCGGGCGAACAGCTCGACGCCGCAGGCCTCCTCCAGCCCCCTGACCTGCCGCGACACCGCCGACTGGGTGTACCCGAGCGCGCCCGCCGCGGCCGTGAACGAGCCCAGTTCGGCCACGGACGCGAACGTCCGCAGCAGCACGGGGTCCAGGGCTTCGGGGCGCATCGGTCGCAGCATACGGGGGTGCCCCTTCGGTTTCTCCCCACGAATGTGTGAGAATCCGGGCGTCTTGGTACCCTCCAAGCGTCACTTTCCGTGATAATCGCAGCTCGTGTTAGGTACGCCCGTGTCCGAGTCCCGACCGTTCGCCAGCCTCACCACCGACTTCGGCGCCGCCTACAGCGGCACCTGTGCCGGCGTCATGTACGCGATCGCCCCCGAGGCCAACGTGCTCGTGCTCAGCGACGAGGTCACGCCCTACCGGATCATCGAGGGCGCGATGCTGCTGCGGCAGGCGCTGCCCTACCTGCCCGTCGGCGTGCACGTCGGGATCATCGACCCGGGCGTCGGCACCCCGCGCCGTCCCGTCGCCGTCGCGACCGGACGCGGCGACGTCCTCGTCGGCCCCGACAACGGCCTGCTGGTCCCCGCGGCCGAGGCGCTCGGCGGCGTCACCGCGGCCCACTACCTGGAGGATCCCGCCTACCGGCAGCAGTCGATCTCCACGACCTTCCACGGGCGCGACATCTTCGCCCCCGCCGCGGGCCACCTGCTCGCGGGCGTCCCGATCGCGGACCTCGGTCCCGCCGCGGACGTCCTGCTCCCCCTCGATCTGCCCGCCCCGGTCGTCTCGGACGGCTCGCTCACCGCGTCCGTCCTGTACACCGACCAGTTCGGCAGCCTCGTCCTCGGCGCCGAGCCCGCCGAGCTGGCCGCCGCGTTCGGTGAGCTGCCGTTCGGCACGGGCCTCGCGCTCTCCTGGGACGGCGGCGCCGCCGAGGTCCCCTTCGAGGAGACGTTCGGCAAGGTCACCGTGGGCGACCCGCTGGTCTGGGTCGACTCGTCCGGACGGCTCGGACTCGCCGTCAACCAGGGCTCCGCCGCCGACCGCTTCGGCCTCGCCGACGGCATGTCCCTGACCCTCACGCGAGCAGCCTCCTGATCCTCCGGGCGGGGCGTCACGCCCGCGCCCGCACCGGCTCCCGCCGCACGCACAAGCCCGCCGCAACAGATTCGCCGCAACGCTGGAGGCACGCCTTGGCCCGTCGTCCCTTGCTGACCGCCCTCGCGGGACTGGCCGCGCTCACCGTCGCCGCGACGGCCTGCGCGCCGCAGAAGGAGGACAGCACCTCCGCCGACAAGACCCCTGCCTCCGCCGCGTCCTGCACCAAGGACAAGCTGAAGCTGACCAAGCCCGGGCAGCTCACGATCGCGACCGACAAGCCCGCCTTCGAGCCCTGGTTCAAGAAGGACGACCCGACCAACGGGCAGGGCTACGAGAGCGCCGTCGCCTACGCCGTCGCGGACAAGCTCGGCTTCGCCAAGAACGAGGTCAAGTGGGTCACCGAGTCGTTCGACGCGTCCTACGCGCCCGGCCCGAAGAACTTCGACTTCGACGTCAACCAGGTCTCGGTCACCCCGGCCCGTGAGAAGGCCGTCACCTTCTCCGACGGCTACTACGACGTCCAGCAGGGCGTCGTGACCCTCAAGGACGGCAAGTTCGCCGGGATCACCCAGGTCTCCGAGCTGAAGGACGCCAAGATCGCCGTCCAGGTCGGCACCACCGCGCTGACGGCGGTCCGCGACCAGATCAAGCCGGGCGCCCAGCCCAAGGTGTTCAACACCCAGATCGACGCGGTGAACGCGCTGAAGAACAAGCAGGTGGACGCGCTCGTCGTGGACCTGCCGACCGCGTTCTACGTCACCGGCGCCCAGGTGGAGGGCTCCAAGATCGTCGGCCAGCTGCCGCAGAGCGCCGGCAACAACGAGCACTTCGGCCTGCTGCTCCAGCAGGGCAACTCGCTCGTCGGCTGCCTCAACCAGGCGATCGGGCAGCTGAAGTCCTCCGGCGACCTGGCCAAGCTCCAGCAGCAGTGGCTGACCGCCGCGGCGGGCGCGCCCGTCCTGAAGTGACCCCGGTGACCCCCGAGACGACGGCCGCCGCCCGCATGGCGGCGGCCCCCGGCCACAGGAAGGCGGCCCGGTGACCGCACCCGCCGACACCTGGGTGAAGAGCGAGCGGCAGCTCGCCCGCGAAGGCGCCCAGCGCCGCACGAGCGTCCGCAACGGCTCGATCGCCGCGGCCTCCACGATCCTGTGCGTCGCGGTCGTGGCCGTCGCCGTGCTGTCCTCGCCGGGCTGGCCCAGCGTCCACGAGACGTTCTTCAACTGGGGGCAGTTCTCCGAGGCGTTCCCGGACGTCCTCAGCGGCTTCTGGCTGAACGTCAAGATCTTCCTGATCGCCGAGCCGATCATCCTGGTCCTCGGGCTGCTCGTGGCGCTGGCACGCGGCCTGCGCAGCCCGCTGTTCTTCCCGGTGCGGATGCTCGCCGTCGCCTACACCGACGTGTTCCGCGGCATCCCGACGATCCTGCTGGTGTACCTGGTCGGGTTCGGGCTGCCGGCGCTGAAGCTGCAGGGCCTGCCGAACGACCCGGCCGTGCTGGGCGGGCTGGCACTCGTCCTGTCGTACGGCTCGTACGTCGCGGAGGTGTTCCGCGCCGGCATCGACTCGATCCACCCGAGCCAGCGCGCCGCCGCCCGCTCGCTCGGACTGTCCCAGGCGCAGTCGCTGCGGTTCGTGGTGCTGCCCCAGGCCGTCCGCCGGGTCGTCCCGCCGCTGCTGAACGACTTCGCCTCGCTGCAGAAGGACACCGCGCTGGTCGCGGTGCTCGGCCCGCTGGAGGCGCTGCGGCAGGCGCAGATCCACTCGGCCGACACCTTCAACTACACGCCCTACCTCGCCGCCGCCGTGCTGTTCATCGCACTGACGGTGCCGATGGCCCGGTTCACCGACCACCTCGCGGTCCGCGCCGAGCGCCGCCGCGCCCCCGGAGGCAAGTGATGAGCCGTCCGCTGCTGGAGATCGAGGGCCTCTGGAAGACCTACCACGCGCACCCGGTGCTGCGCGGCGTCGACCTGAACGTGGACGCGCACGAGGTCGTCTGCCTGATCGGCGCGTCCGGCTCCGGCAAGTCCACGCTGCTGCGCTGCGTGAACCTGCTGGAGGACGTCGACGACGGCGCGATCATCCTCGGCGGGGACGAGATCACCGCGCCCGGCGCCGACCCGGACGAGGTGCGCAAGAAGATCGGCATGGTCTTCCAGTCGTACAACCTGTTCCCGCACATGTCGGTGCTGGACAACATCACCCTCGCGCCCGTCCGCGTGCACAAGCGGAGCAGGCGTGACGCGCAGGAACGGGCGCGCGAGCTGCTCGACCGGTTCGGCCTGGCCGACAAGGCGGGCGAGTACCCCGACCGGCTGTCCGGCGGGCAGCAGCAGCGGGTCGCGATCATCCGCGCGATGGCCTGCGACCCGAGCCTGCTGCTCCTGGACGAGGTGACCTCCGCGCTCGACCCCGAGCTGGTCACCGAGGTCATGGGGATCATCCGGGAGCTCAAGGACCAGGGCATGACGATGATCCTGGCGACCCACGAGATGGGTTTCGCCCGGGACATCGCCGACACCGTCTGCTTCCTCAGCGACGGCGTCCTGCTGGAGCGCGGCCCGGCCGAGCAGATCTTCAGCGATCCGCAGGAGCCGCGCACCCGCGAGTTCCTGCGCCGCGTCCTGGCGTCCGGCCGCCTCTGACCGGCGGCCTCCGCCCCGCCCCGCCCCGCCTGACCGGGCCGACGGCACGCACGAACTGGAAGGATCGAGACATGGATCTCGACGTCGTCGCCTGGGTCCACGTCGCGGACGGACGGCTGCTGGCCGTCCGCTCCCGCGGCCGTGACCTGCTCTACCTGCCCGGCGGCAAGCGGGAGCCCGGCGAGGACGACTGGACGGCCGTGGCCCGCGAGGTCCGCGAGGAGCTCGGGCTGGAGCTGGACGAGGCGTCCTTCCAGGAGCTCGGGGTCGTGCGGGCCGCCGCGCACGACCAGCCGCGCTTCTCGCACGTCCGGATGGCGTGCTTCACCTCGGGCCACTTCGGCGAGATCACCGCGACCGGCGAGGTGGACGAGTTCCGCTTCGTCGGTCCCGAGGACCGGTCCCTGCTGGCCCCGGCGTCCGCCGCCGCCTTCGACCTGGCCGCCGAGCACGGACTGCTCTGATCACCGGCCGCTCTGATCACCAGCCGTTCCGACCGTCGGCCGCTCCTGACCACAACCGCTCTGATCAGCGGCTTCCTCGCTCGTCGGCGACTTTGATCATCGGTTGCCGACTTTGAGCATCGGCTGCGACACGCGGCAACATTGATTGACCGGATCCCCTTCGCGCCCCACACTAAACCCGTCAGCAACTTAAAGTTACAGAACATGCTGACGTCAGATTCGGCCAACGGGGGTTTCCCTTGCACGACCAGATCGCCTACGCCGCCGGACGCCTCAGCTCCGCCACCACCCTGCCGGGCCTGCTCACCGCCGCCATCCAGGGCCTCGAGCTGGTCGAGCGCACCACGACCGCGCTCGCCGACCCGTCCCGCGGCCCCGTCCGCCCCGGCCTCAGCACCGCCCTCAGCGAGGCCAGCCAGGCCTGGTGGGCGCTGTCCGCCGCGCCGACCGTCCGGACGCCCGGCGCCGACCGCCCGCGGCAGGGCACGGGCAGCGGCGCAACCGTGGACGCCCTGCGCCGCTTCTGCCTGCAGCTCACCTCGGCCCTGGTCGCCGCCACGGCGCACACGCTCGACCCGGCCGACCGCATCGCCTGCCTCAAGGCCGCCCGCCACATCGCCCGCGTGCACGTGGTCCTGAACTGACCCCGCGAACCCGGCCCGCAGCGCACCCCGCGCGGCCGACCCGGCACGGCCGACCCCGCACACACGACCCGCACAGGGCACCGCATGCACACCCCTGCACGAACGACTCCGCATGGCCGCTCCCGCGACCGGGACCGGCGGCCATCCAGCACGTGGACGGCCGCCGGTTCGCGTTCAGGCGGGTTCTCCGGCCTCGACGGGCGCGCTGTTGCGGCGGGTCGCCGCCGCGCGCTCGGCGTCGGCCTTCGCGGCCGCGAGGATCATCTCGTCCACGAGCCAGCGGGACTGCGGCGACAGGTCGACCAGGGCGCGCAGCACCTCGGTGCGGACCACGCCCTCCTCCACCTCGCGGCGCAGCGCCTTGAACGTCAGGTCGTCGTCGATCGGGCCCGCCTCGGACGCGAAGCCGAAGTAGCCGATCGGGACGCCGAAGAACGTCGCCAACGCGGTGAGGGTCCGCAGCTGCGGGTTGTCCTGGCGGCCGGTGCGCAGCTTCCACACGGTCGTGGACGAGATGTCCTCGCCGGTCGCGTGCGCGATCGCGCCGGCGGTCTCGACGTTGTTGCGCGGCGCGGGCGCCTCCGCCGGCCACATGTTCTGGATCAGCCACTCGACCTTGTCGGCGAGCATCGCGCCCGGGGTCGGCGGCTTCGCCTCGCCGTCGGCTTCGTTGTCCGGGTTGTCCATGCACCATCCCCTTCGCTCAGGCAACGACTTTAGTTGACCCGTACGCTATCCGTCAGCAAGGACACATCTCAGGTGACGATGAGTATCAAGAGGATCACAGATCGCGACCCGCCGGGCGACTTGCGGGACGCCCCGCCGCCCGGCCTGCTTTCATCGTCCTCCGAGCAGGTCCGTCCCGGGGGAGGTACCCGCCTGTGAGGAAATCCGTCGCGGCGCTGACCGCCGGCACGGTGCTGGCGCTGTCGCCCATGCCCACGCTGTTAGCGTCCACGCCGGCGCGCGCGTCCACGGCCGCGCGCGTGCCCGCGCGCACCGGCTGCGCCGGCCTGACCGGCACGGCCGCCGCCCTTTTCAACCAGTCGGTGCTGTGCCACAACCTCAGCCAGGATCTCCTGGACGGACGCCCCGACAGGTTCGGCACCGAGTTGGGCGACTCCCTGCGTCGGCTGACGCCGCCGCGCGGCATGCGCCGTCCCGAGGTCCGGCACCACGTCGTCATCCCGCGTCCGAGGCCGCCCGCGCGGCCGGCCCCGCGTCCGCGGCGGCACTCCGAGCCGAAGCACGTCGACCGGGGCGACCACGGGCCCGGCCCCTTGCCTCTCGACATCGCCCGGCCGAAGACCACGCCTTCACACGGGACGCCCGAGCAGAGCGCGCGTCCGGTGACGCCCAGGCCGTCCGCCATCGTGCGCGCGGCGCCCGAGGGCGAGGGGACGCAGTCGCTCGGCATGCTGTCGATCCTGCTGGCGGGCCTGGTGATGTGCGGCGTCGTCCTGATGCACCGGCGGTCCCTGCCCGCCCTGGCGTCGGCGATCCAGAGTCCGCTGCGCCTGCGGCATCTGCGTCCGCTGAGCCTGCCCCGGAGGCACGCTCCACACAACACCGAGGACGGGTATCCCGACGCGCCACCGCTCGCCCTGCCCGCACCCGCCGCGGATCGTCCGGCGCCGCTGGCCCCCGCCCCCATGACGTCACGCGTCACGGCGGTCCAGGTCGCGGCCGAGCTGGCCTGGCCGTCCGGTGTCGGGCTCGTCGGGGACGGCGTGGACGGCTTCGTCCGTGCCGTCATCACCGAGCTCGTCACCCGGGACGGACCGCGCGCCCGCGTCGTCCTGTCGCGCACCGAACTCGACCGGCTCTACGGCGACGCGTTCGACGAGCCGCTGCGTTCGGCCCTCGAGCCCGAGCTGCGCGTGTGCGAGCTGCTCGAGGACGCGATCGAGCACCTGGAGCTGGAGATGCTCGTCAGCGACGCCGAGCATGCCAACCCCGACCTCAGCCCCACCCGCGGGGTCGGCATGCCGACCATCTACTGGATCGCCACGCCCGGGCACGACGACGACGTCGTCCTGCCGCTGGTGCGGCGCGGCCCGGCGCACCGTCCGGTGGGCGTCATGTTCGGGGTCTGGACGCACGGCCGCACCTGCTCGGTCGACGCCGACGGGACGCTCACCGCCCCGTCCGGCTCGCGCGGCGTCCCGCTGCTGACGGTGGACGAGTCGCTCGCCGCCCTCCGCGACCACGCCTCGACCGAGCGCACCGGCTGGCTCTGACCGGTCGGGTGCTCCCCCACCGGGGTTCGACGTCCGGCCGCCGAGCGCGGCACGGAAACCCCGGTGGGCGGCGGTGTGAAATGCGCCATCGAAGATCGGCGGAATAACGAACGAGGCCCCGGTCGTGATGACCGGAGCCTCGTTGTTCGCGCGTACCCCCGAGCGGATTCGAACCGCCGTTACCGCCTTGAGAGGGCGGCGTCCTAGGCCACTAGACGACGGGGGCCTGGATCTTGCGTTCGGCTTCGCGATCTCTCGCTCGGCCTCGCTCAGCTTAGCGGACCTCGCCGGGATCTCTGACCGGATTTCCCGGACCGTCCCCTGACAAGATCGAAGCCCCGACCGCGTATGCGGCGATCAGGGCTTTCACCTGCTGAGTGCGTACCCCCGAGCGGATTCGAACCGCCGTTACCGCCTTGAGAGGGCGGCGTCCTAGGCCACTAGACGACGGGGGCTTGCGCGACCCGATCTCCGCTTCCGCGAGATCGGGATCAGCTGGGGTACCAGGACTCGAACCTAGACTAACTGAACCAGAATCAGTCGTGCTGCCGATTACACCATACCCCAGTGCCGTGAGCTTCCCTTTGGCCCTTCCGGGCTTCCGTTTCGCTCGCGCCTCGAAAAGAATACAGGAGTCTGCGGGTAGTGCCAAAACGAATAGCGGAGCCGCCCGACCAAGGTCTTCCGCGCGCCCCTGCGCCGCCCGGAACCCCCTAGGCGTTCCCCCGTCCAGGGAGGGGCGGCGGGCCGGGGCGGCACCCGCATCAGCGGCCGAAGTCGGGCGGGCCGATGTGCTCCGCGGCCCACTCCCCGAGAGGGCTCAGCAGGCGCCAGGCGTCGCGGACGCGGTCCACGACCTCGTGGGTTCCCATCCACGGGTCGGCGGGCCAGCCCTGGTGCGCGTAGAGCCGCGTGTGGCGCAGCAGGCCGATCCGGGGATGGTCGGCGTCGAAGCCGCGCGGACGCGTCTTCAGCGTCTCGCCGGCGATCTCCATGCCCGCCTTCTCCAGATCGTCCAGCAGGGCTTCGAGCGCCTTGCCGGACGCGGGCGCGTGGACGGCCGCGCGGAAGCGCTTCAGGCGCTCGCCCTGCATCGAGTACATGCCGCCCGCGACCTGCATGCCGTCCGCGTCTATCTGGACGTAGAGGGGGTTGTCGAAGGCGATCGCGCCCTGGTGGTCCTTGTAGGGCGTCTTGTCCTTGCTGAAGCGGACGTCCCGGTACGGCCGGAACAGCTTGGCCGGGCCGAACTCGGGCTCCAGCTCGTCCAGGAGGGCGAACATGGGGTCGCGGACGTACCGCTCGTAGCGCTCCTTGTTCGCCGTCCAGTACTCCCGGTCGTTGGCGGCGAGGAGCCCCTCGTAGAAGGCGAACGCCTCCTCGTCGAACCCGTCGAAGCTCATTGGTCCTCCAGGTGGGGAAACGCGTACGGCGTCCCCGGGACGTGCCCGGGGACGCCGTACTGCGGTCAGGCGCCGGCGGGCCGCCGTGCGCGGTCAGTCGCGCGCGACGACGCGGTTGGCGAGCGTGCCGATGCCCTCGATCTCGACGGTCACCTCGTCGCCGATCTCCATCGGGCCGACGCCCGCGGGGGTGCCGGTGAGGATCACGTCGCCGGGGAGCAGCGTCATGACCTGGGTCACGTACTCCACCAGCGCCGGGATGTCGTGGCTGAGCTGGGAGGTGCGGGCGTCCTGCTTGACCTCGCCGTTCAGCCGCGTGGTGATCGCCAGGTCGGACGGGTCGACCTCGGTCTCGATCCACGGGCCGAGCGGGCAGAAGGTGTCGAAGCCCTTGGCGCGGGTCCACTGCCCGTCCTGCTTCTGCAGGTCGCGGGCGGTGACGTCGTTCGCGCAGGTGTAGCCGAGGATGACGTCCTGCGCGCGGGAGGCCGGGACCTCCCGGCACAGGCGCCCGATCACGATGGCGAGCTCGCCCTCGTAGTCGACGCGCTGGGACAGCTTCTCCGGGTAGGCGACGGCCTCGCCGGAGCCGATCACGGTCGTGGACGGCTTGCTGAAGATCACCGGCTCGGCGGGCGGCTCGCCGCCCATCTCGCGGGCGTGCTCGGCGTAGTTCTTGCCGATCGCGATGACCTTGCTGGGCAGGATCGGCGCGAGCAGCCGCACGTCGGCCAGCGGGAAACGCTGCCCGGTGAAGGTCAGGTCCCCGAACGGGTGTGCCGCGATGGCGGCGATGGTGTTCTCTTCGACCACCCCGAAGGACATGCCTTCACCGGTGGAGAACCTCGCGATACGCATGTTCAGCAGCCTAATCGCCGCGCGGACTCAGAATCCGCACGCCCGTCCGGCGAGCTGGCAGCCCTGCGGGGCCGCGGGCAGCCCGGTCGCCCCGAAGCGGACCGTCCAGCTGCCGCCGGGCGGGATGGCGACCGTGCCGTCGATCTCCACGTGCGTCCCGCCGTGGACGAGCTCGGCGCCCCAGATCGTGTGGACGTCGGCGCGCGGGGTGTCGAAGGTGATCTTCCAGCCGGTCAGCGGGGCGGTTCCGGGGTTGGTCACGACGAACTGGCCCTCGAAGTACCCCTGGCTCTGCTGGACGATCTGGTAGGTGATGCCGTTCCCCTGCTTGACCGGACCGGGCGGTGCGGACGGCCGGCCTCCCCCGGCGGGCGGCGTGCCTCCGGCCGGGGGAGGCACCGCGCCCGGCGTCCCGGCGGGCCCCTCCGAGGGCTCCCCGGAGGGCTGCGTCGACGGCGGGGCGCTCCCGGACGGCTCGTGAGAAGGCTCACCAGAGGACGGGGCGCTCGGCGACGACGTCGGCTCTATGGATGCGGTGGCCGAGGACTCCGGAGCGGACGCCGACCTCTTCCCACCTGACGATCCGCCCAGCAGCATGGCCGCCGCGACGCCTCCCAGGACGAACAGCACTCCCACGGCGAGCGCCACCAGCACCCAGGGGCTTCGCTTCTGGCGGGCCGGGCCGGGAGTCGGCATGCCAGGCGTCGGCATACCGGGCGTCGGCATGCCAGGCGTGGGCATGCCGGTGGGAGCCGTGGCGCCCCCGATTCCCGAGCCTCCCCGGCCTCCCGGACCTCCGACGGGGCCCTGGCCTCCGCTGGGGGCTGTGCCGCCTGCGGGGGCGGTGGGCGGGATGCCGAAGGCCGCCTTGGAGCCGGTCGGCGGAGTGCCTCCGGCGACGCTCAGGTCGCCGGTGTGCGGTCCGGTGGAGGAGGGTGACGGTGGTGCCGCCGCGGGCCTGCTGAGCGCGTACGGCGGGGCTGGCGTGGCCGGAGCCGGTGGGATGCCTTCCGCGCCCAGCGCGACGACGGCTTCGTCTGAGGGGTTTCCCACAGGCGGGGTCGGCTGCTCGGGCGGGATTCCGGCTGGGGGCGCGCTCGTCGGCGCGGACGGCTCGTGCGTCTGGGGTGCGGCCGCGGACCCCTCCGCGCGTCCTTCGGCCTCGGCTCCGAAGAAGGCCGTCCAGTTGTCCTCGTGGGGCGTGACGTCGGGCGCGGGCGCTTCAGCGGGTACCGACGGTGCGGTCTCGATGGGCGTTGGCGCTCCGAAGGGCGTCGAGTCCCGGTCGTCGCGCCTGGGGATCGGGATGTCGGTGATCGTGACCGGCGCGGGCATGCGCGTGGGCGCGGGCTCGGGTTCGGGATCGTCGACCGGTTCGGAGGACCGTAGGACGGCGGCGACCTCGGGGACGTCGGTGAGGGTCGCGGCGGGCGCCGGGACGTCGGTGATCGTCTCCTCGGGGGACGCGTCGTAGGCGTCCGGCGGGACGTCGTCCACCGGCAGGTCGGCTCTCGCGGACAGGAGGTCGTCCGCGGGCGGAAAGGCGTCCGCGGGCGGGACATCGTCCGTCGGCAGGTCCTTGTCCACGGGCGGAAGGTCGTCCGCGGGGAGCGGATCGCCTGCCGGCGGGGTGTCGATCAGCGTGTCGTCGGGAGGCGGGCCGGCGGCGGCGGAACGCCGCTTCGGGATCGCGAACTCCGCGGTGCTCGTGTGGTCCGGGGGGACGTACCCCGGGGAATCGCCGCTCACCTGGTCACCTCTCCAGCGTGTGGTCTCACTGGGATGCGACGATTTGCGAGGCGATCCGGTTCACGGTGTTTCGCGATCATTCCGGACACGACCGGGCGCGGTCCCCCGGCTATTCCTCCGAGCCGCGGCGGGCGGCGAGGCGCTGGTGCCGGTTGAGCATGTCGGTGATCAGGCCGATCGCGTCCAGGGTGGTGGTGTCCGGGGCCCCGCTGAGCCAGCGGGTGGCCTCGGCGAGCAGGTCCTCGGCGGAGTCGCCCGCGCGGCGCTCGTCGGCGAGCCGGCCCAGGACGTCGCCGAGGCGCAGGGCCGCGCGGGGGCTGCCGGCCTCGGCGGCGCGGCGGTACCAGGACGCGGCCTGCTCGAGGTCGCCGTCATGCTCGAAGGTCTCGCCCAGGCCGAAGGCGACGCCCGCGAACGTCTCGTCCTCGGCGGTCCGTACGGACTCGGGACTCCAGGTTCGGACGGACATGGGTTCTCCGGGCGGTTCTGAGGACGGGTGCGCGCGCCGCGTGTCTCGCGGCGCGCGATCTCGGGTGACTCATGGTGGCCGTCCGGCGCCGCGTACGCCACCTGTTTGACCATGTTCACCGGCTTTTCTGGTGTTCGTGTGGCTACCGTGGGCTAAATCGACTGGTCAGACGACGAGGTCCTGATAGTCGGGGTGCTTCTCGATCCAGCCCTTGATGAAGGGGCACAGCGGGACGACCGTCCGCTCACCGGCGCGGACGTCGTCCAGGGCGCCGCGGGCGAGCGCGCCCCCGACGCCCTGCCCCTCGAACTCGGGGAAGATCTCGGTGTGCGTGAAGACGACCATCCGGCCGTTCGCGCGCAGCACGTACTCGGAGAACCCGGCGAGGGTCCCGTCGACGGTGATCTCGTAGCGGCTCTGTTCGCGGTCGTCCTTGACGAGTTTGGTCATGCCCGATCAATGCCCGGACGGGGGCGAAGATTCCCGTCCGGGACGCGATCAGTTGACGGGCTCGTGGCCGGCGTGCAGGAGGCAGTAGGTGACGGCCTCCTCCAGGGCCTGCCAGGACGCGGCGATGACGTTGTCCTCGACGCCGACCGTGCCCCACTCGCGCTCGCCGTCGCTGGACTCGATGAGCACGCGCGTGCGGGCGTCGGTGCCGTGCGCGCCTTCCAGGATCCGGACCTTGTAGTCGGTCAGCTCCATGCGGGCGAGCTCGGGGTAGAGGCGTCCGAGCGCGAGGCGGAGCGCGTTGTCGAGGGCGTTGACGGGGCCGTTGCCCTCACCGGTGGCGATGATCCGCTCGCCCTTGGCGTGCAGCTTCACAGTGGCCTCGGAGACCATCGAGCCGTCCGGGCGGCGCTCCACGATCGTCCGCCACGACTCGACGTCGAAGTGCCGGGGGCGGACGCCGGTGAGCTCCTCGCGCAGCAGCAGCTCGAAGGACGCGTCGGCGGCCTCGAAGGTGTGGCCGGTGGACTCCAGGTCCTTGACGCGGGTGACGACGGCGGCGGCGCGCTCGCCGGACAGGTCGTAGCCGAGCTCGCGGCCCTTCAGCTCGACGGACGCGCGTCCGGCCATGCTGGAGACGAGCATCCGCATGTCGTTGCCGACGACCGCGGGGTCGATGTGCTGGTAGAGGTTCGGGTCCACCTTGATCGCGGACGCGTGCAGGCCGGCCTTGTGCGCGAAGGCCGACAGGCCGACGTAGGGCTGCTGCGAGCCGGGCGCGACGTTGGTGACCTCGGAGACGGCGTGCGCGGTGCGGGTCATCAGCGCGAGCTGCTCGTCCGAGACGAGCCTCATTCCGCGCTTGAGCTGCAGGTTCCCAACGAGCGTGAACAGGTTGGCGTTGCCGCTGCGCTCGCCGTAGCCGTTGGCGCAGCCCTGGACGTGCGTGGCTCCCGCGCGGACGGCGGCCAGCGAGTTCGCGACCGCGCAGCCCGAGTCGTCGTGGCAGTGGATGCCGACGCGCGCGCCCACGGACACGACGTCGTGGACGACCTCGGCGAGCTCGTCCGGCAGCATGCCGCCGTTGGTGTCGCAGAGCGCGACGACGTCGGCCCCGGCCTCGGCGGCCGTCCGGACGACCTCCAGCGCGTACGCGCGGTTGGCGAGGTAGCCGTCGAAGAAGTGCTCGGCGTCCAGGAAGACGCGTCGGCCCTCCGCACGCAGGTGGGAGACCGTGTCGCGGATCATCGCGAGGTTCTCCTCCAGGGTCGTGCGGAGGGCCAGCTCGACATGGCGGTCGTGGCTCTTGGCCACGAGCGTCACGACGGGCGCCCCCGAGTCGCGCAGGGCGGCCACCTGAGGGTCGTCGGCGGCCTTCGCACCGGCCCGGCGGGTCGCGCCGAACGCGGTGAGCTGCGCGTTCCTCAGCCCCAGCTCTGTTCGAGCGCGGCGGAAGAACTCGGTGTCCTTGGGGTTGGCCCCGGGCCAGCCGCCCTCGATGAAGCTCACGCCGAGCGCGTCGAGGTGACGCGCGACGGCGAGCTTGTCGTCCACGGAGAGGTTGAGGCCCTCCTGCTGCGAGCCGTCACGCAGCGTGGTGTCGTACACGTGAAATGCGTCGCCCTGCATGTGTGAACCCTTCGAGGGACGACGGGACCGCGCCGGAAAACAGAAAGACCCCTCACGGACGTGAGAGGTCTGCGCGCCGGCGGTGTTCCGTCAGATGCCGACGCGCCAGCCGATAATCACGAGGCTGTTGCGCATGATGCCCTGAGCATGCCACAGGCGTCTCATAATCACAAACTCGTGTCTCATATTTCGAGACGATCCCTGGTCAGGGACATGAGAAGGCCCCGCCCGGCGGCGAATACCGCCGGGCGGGGCCGTCTCACGGAACGGGTCGGAGCGCTCGCGGAGGAGGTCAGGCGATCTTGTGGATCCAGCCGTAGGTGTCGGGGCGGCGGCCGAACTGGATGCCGATCAGTTCCTCGCGCAGCCGCATGGAGATCTCGCCCGGCTCGCCGTCGCCGATCGTCCACTCGCGGTCGGCGCCCTTGACGGCGCCGACCGGGCTGATGATCGCGGCGGTGCCGCAGCCGAACACCTCGGTCAGCTCGCCGGACTCGCAGCCGTGCTGCCACTCGTCGATGTTGATCTTGCCCTCCTCGACCTGGATGCCGAGGTCGGGGGCGAGCTTGAGCATCGAGTCGCGGGTGATGCCGGGCAGGAGCGTGCCGGTGAGCGCGGGGGTGAGGATGCGCGGCTGGGGGCCGTTGCCGTAGACGAACATCAGGTTCATCGAGCCGACCTCCTCGACCCAGCGGTGCTCCACCGCGTCGAGCCAGACGACCTGGTCGCAGCCCTTCGCGACGGCCTCCGCCTGCCCGGCGAAGGACGCGGCGTAGTTCCCGCCGGTCTTGGCCGCGCCCGTGCCGCCGGGGGCGGCGCGGGTGTAGTCCTGGGACAGCCACACGCTGACCGGCTTGATGCCTCGCGAGTAGTAGTTGCCGGACGGCGAAGCGATGATCATGAAGAGGTACTCGTTCGCCGGCTGGTTGACACCGAGCAGCTTGGTCGTGGCGAACATGAACGGCCGCAGGTAGAGGCTGTGGCCCTCGGTCGTCGGGACCCAGTCGCGGTCGGCGGAGACCAGCGTCTCGATCGCCTTGACGAACAGCTCCTCGGGGATCTCCGGCATGGCCATGCGCTTGGCGGAGGCGTTCATCCGGGCCGCGTTGGCAAAGGGGCGGAAGGTGACGATCGAGCCGTCCGCCTGGCGGTACGCCTTGAGGCCCTCGAACAGCTCCTGCGCGTAGTGCAGGACCTGGGCGGCCGGGTCGAGCATGATCGGGCCGTAGGGCTCGAGCTTGGCGTCGTGCCAGCCCTTGTCCTTGTGGTAACGGATCGTGATCATGTGATCCGTGAAGTGCTGGCCCCATCCGGGATCGGCCAGGATCCCCGCGCGGTCCTCCGCCGAGACGGGGCTCTCGTTACGGGTGATCTCGAAGTCGAGCGTGCTCATCGTGGATGTCCTCTCCCGGATCGCCAGGCGGCTCCGTTGCCGTCCGACCTTCCCTAGTGCCTATTGTCGTACTTCGTCCGGACCTGGTTAACGACCTGACCGGACCGACTTTGCCGCAGAGGGCGGGCACGACGAGAAACCGGGCGCGCCGTCTGCGGCGCGCCCGGTCATGGCTGGTCGGCGAGCGCGCCTACCCGGCTACTCGCTTGGCGATGGCGTCACCGATCTGCGCGGTGGAGCGGACGCCCGATCCCGCGCGTTCGATGAGGTCCTCGGCCACGGCGGACTCGACCCGGCGCGCGGCCGCGGTCTCTCCGAGGTGGTCCAGAAGCATCACGATCGACAGGATAGTGGCTGTCGGGTCCGCCTTGCCCTGTCCGGCGATGTCCGGGGCGCTGCCGTGGACGGGTTCGAACATGGACGGGGCGGTGCCGTCCGGGTTGACGTTGCCGGACGCGGCGAGCCCGATGCCGCCCGCGACGGCCGCGCCGATGTCGGTGATGATGTCGCCGAAGAGGTTGTCGGTGACGATCACGTCGAACCGCTGGGGCTGGTTGACGAAGTACATCGTCGCCGCGTCCACGTGGCAGTAGTCGGTCTCGACCTGCGGGAACTCCTCGCCGACGCGCTTGAGCGTGCGCTGGTAGAGGTCGCCCGCGTAGGCGAGGACGTTGTCCTTGTGGACGAGGGTCAGCTTCTTGCGCGGACGGGCCGCGGCCTGCTGGAAGGCGTACCGGACGACCCGCTCGACGCCGAAGGCGGTGTTGACGCTCTCCTGCGTGGCGATCTCGTGCGGGGTGCCCTTGCGGATGACGCCGCCGGTGCCCGCGTAGAGGCTCTCGGTGCCCTCGCGGACGACCACCATGTCGATGTCGTCCGGTCCGACGCCCGCGAGCGGGGAGGACGCGCCGGGCAGGAGCTTGACCGGGCGGAGGTTCGCGTAGTGGTCGAACTCGAACCGGGTGCGGAGCAGCAGGCCCCGCTCCAGGAGCCCGGACGGCACGGACGGGTCGCCGATCGCGCCGAGCAGGATGACGTCCTGGTCGCGCAGCTCCGTGAGCACCGAGTCCGGTAGGACCTCACCGGTGCGGTGGTAGCGCGCGGCGCCGAGGTCGTACTCGGTCTGCTCGAAACTCAGGTCGTGGGCGGGGGCGACGGCTTCGAGAACCTTCAGCCCCTCGGCGACGACCTCGGGGCCGATCCCGTCACCGGGAATGGCCGCGAGTCGGATGCTGCGGGAAGCCATGCGCAGACTGTACCGCATTGTCTCACTCCATGGTCCGCCGTCTCAAGGAGTGAGATGTTGATGAGGGGTGGGGCCGCCGGGTTCGGCGGCCCCACCTTCGGCGAGTGCGGCAGGATCATCGATCAGACGAGGCGGGCCAGTTCCCACGGGTCGTGCGCGGAGAACACCTCGACCTCGTCGCCGTGGTCGCGGACCAGTTCGCGCAGACGCGCCTGGGTGCCGATCCGCAGGTCGGGGTGGATCTGCGACCTGGTCTGGACCATGTCCATGAGCGGGTGCGGTTCCTTCACGTCCTGCATTTCGCGGTGGTAGTAGTACGCGTCGCCGCAGTGGAGGAGCCAGCGGTCGGTGTCCTGGACGGCGACTCCCGCGTGGCCCGCGCTGTGCCCGCCGAGCGGGATGAGCTTGATCTCGGACGGCAGGCCGTCCAGGGGGATCGCGGTGAAGCCGAACCACTGGTCGTCGGACGCGCCGTCGTAGCTGACCCACTTGGGGCCGTGCGCCCAGTGCGCGGGACGGTAGCGGGAGGCGGCGCCCGCGGCGACCGCGGCGTCCCGCTCGGCGCCCAGGACGTGGACGGCGGCGTCCGGGAAGTCGGGGAGGCCTCCGCAGTGGTCGACGTCCAGGTGGGTCAGGACGATGTTCCGCACGTCGGACGGGTCGTACCCGAGGGCCTCGATCTGGCGGACGGCGGTCTCCGACTCGTCCAGCACGGGTCCGGCCATCGCGATCCACTCGGCGTCGAGGGTGCCGTGGGGGTCGCGGACGTTGCCGAGCCCGAGACCGGCCTCGACCAGGACCAGGCCGTCCGCGTCGGTCTCGACGAGCAGGCAGTGGGCCACGGCGGACACGGGCTCGGGACCTTCGTAGGTCGCCTCGATGGTGACCATGGAGGCGCAGTTCAGGTGGTGAATCCTCATGCGGCTATGCTGCAACTTGAAGCGCACTTCAAGTCAAGGAGACGGCCGGTGGAACAGACCCTGCTGGACATCGGGGAGGTCGCGCGGCTCTCCGGCCACGCGCCGTCCGCGCTGCGGTTCTACGAGAGCAAGGGCCTGATCGAGCCCGCCGGTCGGAACGGGCATCGGCGTGCGTACCATCCTGACGTGCTGGAACGGCTCGGGATGATCACGTGCGCGCGGAGCGCCGGGTTCACGGTCGCCGAGGTCCTGAGCTTCCTCAAGGCCCGTCCGGGGGACGGCATGCGTGAGCGCATGACGGCGAAGGCCGAGTCCCTTGACGAGCAGATCGCCCAGCTCACACGCCTGCGCGACAGCCTCCGGCACGCGGCGGTGTGCGAACACGACCCGGTGGTGGAATGCCCGGACTTCAGGCGTGCCATCGGCCGTGTCCCGGCCGGGGTCTAGCCGTTCCGGCGGTCAAGGAGGGCGCAGTCTCCGCACAGTCCGCCCCCGGGTGGGACCTTGTAGTAGAGGCAGCAGCTTCGGCGCACGTAGCCGCGTGGGGTGAACTCGCCTGCGGCGTCCAGGGGCGGGCGTGAGAGGACGTCCTGGACGAACGGGATCAAGGCGGGAGCCAGATCGGGGGCCATGCGGGCCGCGTAGAGGGTCCCGGCCAGGGCGGACGCGGCGTTTCCCCAGATCAGGCCGTCCGCGAGCTTGACGACCTTCAGCATCGTGTCGCGCAGGGGGCGGAGCTGACCGTCCACGACGGTCTCGAACGCGTCGGTCGGGGTCGCGGGTCGGCCCGTCGGGGTGGCCAGCCACAGGGCCATGGGCGCGCCCGGGGCCCAGCGCCAATGCAGGGACGCCAGGTCGGGGACGACGCCGAGCGCGGCCGACACGACGACCGGTGACCAGAGGCGGGACGCGATCCCCTGGAACAGGATGCTCGCGGCGACGCGACGGTCGGCCGTGCCGAGGCGCTGGGCGTACTGGCCGATGAGACCGTTCAGGTGCTCGGGGTCGGTTTCGGGGAACGGACGCCAGGTCGGGTCGACCGCTTCGTCCGGGTCAATCGAGACGGCGAAGTACGGGCCGAGGGTCGCGGCGCGCCGGAGCGCCTCTTTCACCTCGTCCATCAGCCGACCGCCGGTTCCGCGACGTCGCGGTGGAAGACGATGTCCATCGCCGTGGTGACGCCGATCGCGAGTGCGCCGAGGACCGTCGCGTCCGCCCCCAGCGCGGACGGCTCGACGGGGGGCGGATCGAGCGGCGTCATGTCGGCGAGGCGTTCGCGGACGGCGTCCAGCAGGACGTCCTGACCGTGCCGGACGAGGCCGCCGCCGATCACCACCAGGCGCGGGTCGAGCACCGCGATCACGCTGGCCAGGGCACGGCAGACGTTGCCCGCCTCGTAGTGGACGGCCTCGGTCGCGAGCGGATCCCCCGCGCGGGCCGCGTCGTAGACCCCGGCCGTGGTCAGCTGGCCGTCCATGCCGAGGCGGCGGGCCGTGGCGACCAGTCCTGCGGCTGAGAGCACGCTTTCCAGCATGCCGTGTCGCCGGGCCTCGGGCGCGCGGGTGAGCGGGTCGGTCTCGACGAGCGGCAGGAACGCGATCTCGCCCGCGGCGCCGCGCGCGCCCCGGAACAGCTCGCCGTTCAGGACGATGCCCATGCCGAGGCCCGTCCCGACGGAGAGGAACACGAAGTCGGGGACGCCGCGTCCGAGGCCGTGCGCCTGCTCGCCGAGCGCGGCGAGCGCGATGTCGTTCTCGATGAGGACGGGCGCGGGCAGGCGTTCGACCAGGTCACGGGTGATGCCCGGGGTGTCCCAGCCGGGCAGGTTCGGGGCGAGGCGCAGCCGGTGCGCCTCGGTGTCGTGGACGCCGGGGGTGCCGATCACGATGTGGGTCAGGTCGGCGGGCGCGCATCCGGCCTCGGCGGCGAGCTCGTCCACGAGGGAGACCAGCTGCCGGGTCAGGTCGGCGGGGCCGCTCGCACGGGACCGGAAATCCCTTCTGACCAGCACTTTCCCGTCCAGGCCGCAGAGCGCGGCGCGGACCCACTCGCGGCCGACGTCGATGCCGACCGCGCGTCCGGCGTCGGGGTGGATCTCGTACAGCATCGCGGCGCGTCCGGCGTTGCCCGTGCGGTGCCCGACGGTCCGGACGAGCCCGGCGCGTTCCAGGTCGGCCAGCGCGAGCGACACCGTCGGTTTCGACAGCCCGGTCTCGCGCGCCACCTCCGGGCGGGACACCGGGCCGAGCTCCCGGATCCGCTCGTACACCGCCCGCTCGTTCATCACCCTCAGCACACTGGTGGTGCTGGCCACCGGCCTGCCGATCGCCCCCGTCACCCCGATCCCCCCCAAACGCCGCGTCCACGGGAACACATGTCCCGAACCGGATCGTCGCATGCCCTTGTTTTGTTAGGAAGCCTCTCTTACTTTCAACTCAACGGCGAGCCTCCAGAAGGCGGTGCGTGCCATGCACACCCGTGTCCTGCACATCCGTGCCCCGCACACCACGATCCGGCCGCGAACCCCGCGGACCGCCGCGATGGCGGTCACCCTCCTCGTCGCCCTCACCGCCTGCGGAGGCGGAAGCAAGGGCACGTCCTCCCACGACTCGGCGACCATCGCGCTCCTGCTCCCCGAATCCAAGACCACCCGCTACGAGGCGTTCGACCGCCCGCTGTTCGAGCAGCGCGTGAAGCAGCTCTGCCCCCGCTGCACCGTCCTCTACTCCAACGCCGACCAGGACCCCGCCAAGCAGCAGAGCCAGGTCGAGTCCGCGCTGACCCGGGGCGCGAAGGTGCTCGCCCTCGACGCCGTGGACGCCAAGGCCGTCGCGCCGCAGGTCAACGAGGCCGGACGGCGTCATGTCCCGGTCATCGCCTACGACCGGCTCATCACCGGCGTGAACTACGCCTACTTCGTCTCGTTCGACAACGTCCGCGTCGGCCAGATGCAGGGCCAGGCCCTGCTCGACGCGCTGAACGCCCGGCACACCCTCGGCAAGGGACGCGTCGTCATGCTGAACGGCGCGCCCACCGACCCCAGCTCGGCCGACTACAAGAAGGGCGCGCACAGCGTCCTGGACGGCAAGGTCCCGATCGGCCGCGAGTACGACACCCCCGACTGGAGCCCCGACAAGGCGCAGCAGGAGATGGAGCAGTCCGTCACCGCGCTCGGCCGCGACTCGATCGTCGGCGTGCTGTCGGCCAACGACGGGATGGCGGGCGGCGCGATCACCGCGATGCGGCGCGCCGGATACCGCCCGCTCCTGCCGATCACCGGGCAGGACGCCGAGCTCACGGCCGTCCAGCGGATCCTCACCGGCGACCAGTACATGACCGTCTACCTCAACATCAAGGCGCAGGCGTACAAGTCGGCCGAGCTGGCCGTCGCCCTCGCGCGCGGCGAGAAGCCCGCCGCGCCGACGACCGTCGACAACGGCTCGGGCAGGGTCCCGGCCTTCCTGCTCTCCCCGACCGCCGTCACCCGCGACAAGATCAAGGACACGATCCTCAAGGACGGCTTCTACACCGTCTCCCAGCTCTGCACCGGGGACGCCGTCGCGGCCTGCAAGAACGCGGGCCTTCAGTGACCGCCCCCGTTCTCTCGGCCCAGGGCGTGGGCCGCACGTTCGGGGCCGTCCGGGCCCTGCACGACGTGACGCTCGACCTGCGCGCCGGGGAGGTGACCGCGCTCGTCGGCGACAACGGCGCGGGCAAGTCCACGCTGGTGAAGGTCCTGTCCGGGGTCGTGGCGCCGGACGCCGGACGGATCCTGCTCGGCGGCGAGCCGGTCCGGATCGTCCGGCCGCACGACGCCCGCGCGCTCGGGATCGCGACCGTCCACCAGGACCTCGGGCTCTGCGAGAACCTCGACGTCGTCGCGAACCTGTTCCTCGGCGCGGAGCCGCACCGCTGGTCGCTGCTGCGGTCGCTCCGGATGGAACGCACCGCGCGCGACCTGCTGGCGTCCCTGGACGTCCGGATCCCCGACCTGCGCACCCCGGTCGCGTCCCTGTCCGGCGGCCAGCGCCAGTCGGTCGCGATCGCCCGCGCGCTGCTCGGCGAGCCCCGGGCCGTCCTGCTGGACGAGCCGACCGCCGCGCTCGGCGTCGAGCAGACCGCGCAGGTCCTGGCCCTGATCCGCCGCCTCCGCGACCGCGGGCTGGCCGTCCTGGTCATCTCGCACAACCTGGCGGACGTCCGGGCCGTGAGCGACCGCGTACACGTCCTGCGCCTGGGCCGCGACGCGGGCGTGTTCCGCACCGGGGACACCGCCACCGAGACCATCGTCGCCGCCATCACCGGAGCCGAGGCCGCCGCATGACCCGGACGGAGGACGAAGGATGAACCCGTCACTCGACCTGCCCGGACTCGGCGACCGGAGGCTGCGGCTGCCGCGCCCGTCCGGAGGCGATCCGGGCGCGCTGCCCGTCATCGCCGGGCTCGCGCTCATCGCCGTCGTGTTCGGCTCGCTGAACGGCCACTTCCTGTCCAGCGAGAACCTCACCAACCTCGCCCTGCAGATGGCCGCCACCGGGACCATCGCGCTCGGGATCGTCCTGGTCCTGCTGCTCGGCGAGATCGACCTGTCGGTCGGGTCGGTGAGCGGGCTGACCGCCGTGGTGATGACGGTCCTGAACGTCCACGAGCACGTGCCGTCCGGGCTCGCGGTGCTGCTCGCGCTCGGCGCGGCGGCGCTGGTCGGGCTCGCGCACGGGCTGATGTTCACCGTCCTGCGGATGCCGTCGTTCGTGGTCACGCTCGCCGGGCTGATCGGCTGGCAGGGCCTCATGCTGTACCTGCTCGGCCGCGACGGGACGATCAACCTGCCGTTCGACGGCCCGATCTCCACGCTCAGCGACACGTGGCTGCCCACCTGGCTGAGCTGGACGATCGTGATCGCGGCGGGCGCGGCCTACCTGGCCACGGTGCTGCTCGTCCGGCGTGCGCGGGCGCGAACGGAACTGCCGGTGTCCGGGCCGATCCCCCTGGCGCTGCGCACCGGCGGGCTGGTGGCGGTGCTCGCGGCGGCCGTCGCGGTCATGTCCGGCGACCGGGGCGTCCCGCTGACCCTGGTGATCTTCGGCGGGCTGGTCGTCCTGCTGGACCTGGCGCTGCGCCTCACCCTGCCCGGACGCTGGGTCTACGCCGTCGGCGGGAACGCCGAGGCGGCGCGGCGGGCCGGGATCCCGGTGGCGCGCGTCCGGCTGCTGGTGTTCGTCGGGGCGTCGGTGCTGGCCGGAGCGGGCGGGATCCTGGCGGCGAGCCGCCTGTCGGCGGTGAACCAGAGCTCCGGCGGCAGCGACATCCTGCTGAACGCGATCGCCGCGGCCGTCATCGGCGGGACGAGCCTGTTCGGCGGACGCGGCCGGGCCTACGCCGCGCTGCTCGGGATCCTCGTCATCCAGTCCGTGGCGAACGGGATGCTGCTGCTCAACGTGGACTCCTCGGTCCGCTTCATGGTGACGGCCGGGGTCCTGGCGCTCGCCGTCGCGATCGACTCGGCCGCGCGCGGCGGCCGGCGGTGAGCGCCGGGTTCGTCCTCGGGATCGACTTCGGCGGCACCAAGATCGCGATGGCGACGGCCGCGCCGGACGGGACCGTCCTGCGCACCGTCCGGCTGGCGACCCGGGCGGAGGACGGCGCGGAGGCCGTCCTGGCCCGGGCGCTGGACGCGGCGCGGCGCCTGGGCGACGAGACCGCGCTGAACGAGGGCCCCCTGGTCGCGGCCGGCGTCGCCACCTTCGGCGTCGTCCGGGGCGACCGGGTGCTGCTCGCGCCGAACGTGCCGGGCTGGGAGGAGCTGCCCCTCCCCCGGCTGCTGCGCGACGGGCTGGCGCCGCCGGTCACGCGCGACGGGACCGCGGCGCCGGTCGTCCGGCTGGACAACGACGTCAACGCGGCGACGGCCGCCGAGCTGCGCTGGGGCGGCCTCGCCGGGACCGACACCGGCCTGTACGTGAACCTCGGCACCGGCCTCGGCGCGGGCGTCGTCGCGGGCGGACGCGTCGTCCGCGGCGCGAACGGCGCGGCGGGCGAGATCGGCTACCTGCTGCGCTCCCCCGGCGAACCAGGGCACGGCGCGGGACGCGCGCCCCTCGAGGAGCACGTGTCGGGCGGCGGGCTGGCGCGGCGCGCGTCCGCCCTCACCGGGCGGGAGGTCACCGCGCCCGAGCTGTTCGGGCCGTCCGTCCCGGCCGAGCTGCGCGTCCTGCGCGACCGGGCGCTGGGGGACCTGGGCATGGCGGTCGCCAACCTCGCGATCACCCTGGATCCCGAACGGGTCGTGCTCGGAGGCGGCGGCATGGCCGCCGAACCGGCCCTGGTCTCCCGGCTGGAGAGCCTGCTGGCGCGGGCCGTGCCGTTCCCTCCGGCGCTGGAACCCGCCCACTTCGGCGCGGACGCCGCCCTGCGCGGGGCCCTCGCCCTCGCGCTGGACTCGCTGTAGCCGGGGTCAGAGGCCGCAGAGGATCAGAGGCCGCGGCGGTCCAGCGCCGTCTGCAGGGCGCGCTTGGCCTCTTCGGCGTCGTCGTCGGTCAGTGCGGCGAAGATCTGGGACTGCATGGCGGAACTCCGGATGTCGCTGGTGGTGTGGGCGTCGCGGGGAGGGCTCGGGGTGCGTGGTTCGCACGGCCCCGGGTCCGTTCGGAACCCGCTCGCGGCAGCGGAGGATGTCCACGGAGTGCCGCTTTCGTCCCTTGCGACGTTACCCCCGGATCGGCGACTTGTCTTGACCAGTGGCAGTTCGTCCCACACTCTGAGACGACATATGGGGTGAACTGCGCAAATAGAACGGGCGAGTGGCAGAAGCCACTCGCCCGTCCCAGGATCCGGCGGGTCAGGAGTCGAGGTCCGCCCGGCGGCCCATGTCGGCGCCGACCTCGGCGGCGATGGCGTCCGCCAGCTGCGCCGGGATCGCCTCGTCCACCGTGAGCGCGATCAGCGCGCGGCCGCCCTTGACGTCCCGGCCGACCTGCATCCCGGCGATGTTGACGCCCGCGTCGCCGAGCAGCTTGCCGACCACGCCGACGATGCCCGGACGGTCGCTGTAGGAGAAGAACGCCATGTGCTTGGTCGGCAGGAGCTCCATGTCGTAGCCGTTGATCTCGATGATCCGCTCGTGGTGCTTCGGGCCGGTCATCGTGCCGGACACCGAGATCACCGCGCCGTCGGCCATCGTGCCGCGCACCTGGACGACGTTGCGCCAGTCCGGGCTGTCCTCGGACGTGGTGAGCGACACCTCGACGCCCCGGTCGCGGGCCAGCAGCGGCGCGTTGACGAAGGTGACCGACTCGGTGACCACGTCGGCGAACACGCCCTTGAGCGCGGCCAGCTCGAGCACCTTCACGTCGTGCCCGGTGATCTCGCCGCGGACCACCACGTCCAGCCGCACCGGGACGCCGCCCGCGAGCGCGGTGAAGATCCGGCCCAGCTTCTCGGCCAGCGGCAGGCCCGGCTTGACGTCCTCGGCGACCGCGCCGCCCTGGACGTTCACCGCGTCCGGCACGAACTCGCCGGACAGCGCCAGCTTCACCGAGCGGGCGACCTGCGTGCCCGCCTTCTCCTGCGCCTCGTGCGTACTGGCGCCGAGGTGCGGGGTGACCACCACGTTGTCGTGCACGAACAGCGGGCTGTCGGTGCAGGGCTCGGTGGAGAACACGTCCAGGCCCGCGCCCGCGACCCGGCCCTCCTTGAGCGCCAGGTCGAGCGCCGCCTCGTCCACGATGCCGCCGCGGGCCGCGTTCACGATCCGCACCGACGGCTTGACCATGCGCAGCTCGCGGTCGCCGACCAGGCCGAGCGTCTCGGGCGTCTTCGGCAGGTGGACGGTGATGAAGTCGGACTCGGCGAGCAGCTCGTCCAGCGTGACGAGCTTGACGCCGAGCTGGGCCGCGCGGGCGGCCTGCACGTACGGGTCGAACGCGATCACGTTCATGTCGAACGCGGCGAGGCGCTGGGCGACCAGGACGCCGATGCGGCCGAGGCCGAGCACGCCGACGGTCTTGCCCTGCAGCTCGACGCCGGTGTACTTGGACCGCTTCCACTCGCCGAGCTTCAGCGCCGAGTGCCCCTGCGGAACGTTGCGGGCGATGGCGAGCAGCAGCGCGATCGCGTGCTCGGCGGCGGTCACGATGTTGGAGGTCGGGGCGTTCACGACCATGACGCCGGCCTTGGTGGCGGCCTCGACGTCGACGTTGTCGAGGCCGACGCCGGCGCGGGCGACCACGCGGAGCTTGGTGGCGTGCTCGAAGACCTCGGCGTTGACCTTGGTGGCGGAGCGGACGATCAGGGCGTCCACGTCGACGACGGCCGGGAGGAGGGCGGCGCGGTCGGCGCCGTCCACCTGGCGGACCTCGAAGTCGTTGCCGAGGACCGCGAGGCCGGCCGGGGAGAGTTCTTCTGCGACAAGGACGACAGGCTTGCTCAAGGAACAGTCCTTCAGATGGTGGATTGTCTGCACGGCTGTGCGCGTTACGTCGCGAGCTCACCCCGTCGTGCCCTCGCCTGCTCCTTGAGTCTATAGGGACCCCGGAAACCGGAACGCGGCCCCCACGACACTCGCCGGTAACCCTCCCCTGACCTTCCCATGACTCTCTCGGAGAACCTTCTGACCTGCGAGAACACCACCGGCCCGTCCGCTGGTCGCGGACGGGCCGGTGGCTGGGGGGGAGGGAGAGGAAGGACCCTGAAGATCAGTGGCCGGGCGCGGCGGCCGGACGGCCCGCCGTGTACAGCCAGGTCTTGATGATGTCGTCGATGTTCTTGCCGGAGACCCGCTCGACGTGCCGGACGAACTGGGCGACCGTCGCGTCGCCGCCGCCCTTGGCCGCCTGCCACGTCCGCAGGGCCTTGAAGAAGGCCTTGTCGCCCACCCGCAGGTGGATGGCGTGGACGGCGAGCGCGCCCCGGTCGTAGACCTGGTCGGCGAACGGGTCCTGCGCGCCGGGGTCGCCGGGCAGCAGGTTCCACCAGGCGTCGCCCGCCGGGTGCTCGTTGTAGGTCTTGTCGGACAGCTGCTGGACGGTGCTCTCGTGGGTGTGCTCGGCCCACAGCCACTCGGCGTAGGTGGCGAAGCCCTCGTTCAGCCAGATGTCCTTCCAGTCGTGGACGGACACGTTGTCGCCGAACCACTGGTGCGCGTTCTCGTGCACGACGACGCTGTAGTCGGGCTTGCCCTTGGCGAAGAACTTCGGGCTGTAGAACGGCCGCGTCTGGGTCTCGATGGCGAACCCGGCCTTGGTGTTCGGGACCGTCCCGCCGACGGCGTCGAACGGGTACCGCCCGAACAGGGAGCTCTCCCACTTCAGGATCTCGGGAGTGCGCTTCAGGCTGGTCAGCGCGTCGGCCTTGGTGGCGGCGGGCAGGTCCGAGGCGATCGCGTACTCGTACGGCAGGCCGTTCGGGGTGCGTCCCTTGACGGTGTCGAACTTCCCGACCGCCAGGGTCGCCAGGTAGGTGGCCTGCGGACGGTTCTCGCGCCAGCCGTAGGTCGTCCAGCCGTTCTTGCTGCGGACGCCGGTCGACACGCCGTTGCTGATCGCCTGGTGGTCGTCCGGGACGGTCACCGACACGTCGAAGGTGGCCTTGTCGCGCGGGTGGTCGTTGCTCGGGAACCACCACCAGGCGCTCTCGGGCTCGTTCGCCGCGACGCCGCCGGTCGTGGTGCGCTGCCAGCTGGTGAACCCGTAGATCTTCACCGTCGACGGGACGCCGCTGTAGGTGACGACCGTGGTGAAGTCCCTGCCCTTGCGCAGCGTCCTCGGCGGCGTGATCACGAGCTCGTGCGGGCCCTCGGTGGCGAACGCCGCCGGCCTGCCGTCCACCGTGACCTTGCTGACCGACAGCCCGAAGTCCAGGTTGAACCGGGTCAGGCCCTGCGTGGCGCGGGCCTTGACGGTCGCGACGCCTTCCAGTTGGTCGGTCGCCGGCTGGTAATGGAGCTTGAGCCCGTAGTGGGAGACGTCGTAGCCTCCGTTGCCATAGTCGGGGTAGTAGGGGTCACCGATGCCCGGTGCTCCCGGCCCGGTGGACGGCGGGGCCGCCTGCACGGCGGCCTGCCCGCTGAGCAGGACGCCGACGGCACCGGCCGCCGCGATCGCGGCGCGCGCGCTGCTGCGCATTCGCACTCCTTTGCGAGAAGGGGGAATTGATCGCTTAACCTACTGGAAAAGTAGGAAATACCCCGGGAACGACACTCGTGATCTTGGCCACAATTGCGCAAACGGGAAACCAGCCTAGGTCAGACGGCCTCCGATCAGGCGGTTCCCGCCCCGGCGCGTCCCCCCGTGGCGCCTGGCTCGACCAGCCGGTTCAGGCGGCTTCGGGCTGGGCGGCGAGGATGGAGGCGACGCGCTCCGCGTCCCGGACGGCGATGTGCGGGACGTCCACGAACACGCGCATCGGCCCCGCCGGAAGGCCCAGCTCATCGGCGACCCGGAGCTGCACCTCGCGCAGCGGGATGTGGGAGAGGTACGCCCGGTACACGTCCTGCGAGCGGTACATGGCCGTCATGACCAGCCGGTATCCGCGCAGCCGGAACGCGAGCGCCACCAGGCACGGGACGGTGTCGGCGGTCTCCCCCGGATCGGTCAGCGACACCCACGCGCTGGTCGTCCAGGGACGCGCGCGCAGGAGCGCGGCGGCCCAGTGCAGCTGGTCCACGCCATGCCGGTCGCGCAGGCGCCCGCCGATCCCGTCGGCCGCCTCGGCGCGCTCGCGCGACATCCGCGACCAGTGCGCGATGCGGGCCCGGTCGCCGTACTCGCCGAGGACGGGGTCGTCCCAGCTCAGTGAGGCGATCTCGAAGAGGACGGGCGGGCCCTCGATGATCGGCCCGCGGTCCTCCATGCCCGCCTCGCCCGCGTGCCAGACGTGCCGCAGGAGCCCGATCCACGCCTGCCCGCACGTCTCCCAGTGCCGAAGCTCGTCCCCTGCCGTCGGAACCACCTCACACCCCCGCCGAGGTAGATTCCGGACGGACCACAAGGAATTGCAGAGAATTACCTTCTCGCCCGCCGCGTCGCCGGCAGTTGTTCACGATCCGAGCGTCCCGGTCCCACCCCCTGGTCCGGTCCGCGAAAGCGCACGTCATCACTCTCGCCCCACTGCCGGTCGGGGCGCGGCCACAATCGCAGGTTCGCGCCGGTGCGCCGAACCGCCGCGGCCGTCGCGGCTTGACTTCAGTATCCGACAGAGAACTCCAAAAAGGTAGATTCCCCTCGCCATCCCGTTCGAGAAATCTTTACGCGCCGTGCTGACCGGGTCGTATCGGACGTCCCGTCCAACGAGGCCTGTCGGCACCGGCACGGGACGTCACCGGCTACCGGTGCAGGACGACGTAGCCGTCCCGCGAGAACACCGTCCGGTAGCCGTCCCGCGCGAGCAGCGCGACCCGCGCCCGCTGCTCGTCCACCGAGGTGAACGGGAACTGCGCGTAGGCGACGTCCCCGACGACCCAGGGGGCCCAGCGGGGCGTCCGGTCCCAGAGCAGGACGCGGTCGCGGCCGGACAGCGCGGGCCCCGTGCGGTTGACCGCCTCGACCTCCACGCCGGACGGCACCCGCGCCACGGCCGCGGCGGCCGCCAGGTCGCGCGCGCCCCGCACGTAGAGGGACCTGTCGGCGAGCGTCCGGAAGGCGAACGCGGGAACGATGGCGATCGTCCCGGCCAGCATCCCCGCGACCAGCCACGATCCGGCCCGTTCGAGCACCGGCGCGATGGCCGGCGAGAACGCGCGGCGGCTTCGCACGTGGTCCTGAACGCGGGTCGCGCCGTCCACCCCGGCGAGGACGAGCACCGCGATGAGGAAGGCGTTGTAGTGGTAGTGCGGCGCCCACCAGTTGTCGAACTTCCCGGACAGCATCCGCTCGAGCAGCGGCGGGACGACCACGAGCGTCAGCGGCGACACCAGGGGCAGCGCCAGCAGCGGCAGGACGAGCAGCAGCATCGTGCCGAGCTTCACCGGCGGCGTCCCGAGCGCCGTCACCGCGTCCCACGGATGCGTCAGGACGTACAGCGCCGCGCTCTTCATGTCGTGCCCGAAGTCGGTGTACGCGAAGTAGTAGTTCCCGTTCCCGCCGAACGCCGGGATCAGCACCCGCGACGCTACGGCCGTGGTCACCGTCCCGAGGACGACCAGGGCCGCCCCCAGCGGACGGTCACCGCGCAGCGCCCACGCCCGGTCGAGCCGGACCGTCGGCCGCCGCACCAGCAGGGTGAGGCCGAACCCCGCGATGAGCAGGCCGGTGTCCTCCTTGACCAGCAGCAGCAGGACGGCCGCGACCGCCGCCCGGCCCCGGCGTCCCGCGTCGAACCGCTCGATCGCCACGGCCGTCAGCAGCGGCGCGAACGCGACCTCGTGGAAGTCGAAGCGCAGCGCCTCGGCGATCGGCCACGACAGCGCGTACGCCAGCGACGCGCACACGGCGGCCGCCTGGCCGAGGCGTCGCCGGGTGAACCGCCAGATCGGCACGATCGCCAGCGCGAACAGGACGGCCTGCGCGACCAGCAGCGTCGCCGGGCCGTCGTGCAGCCGGTAGAAGGGTGCGATCAGCGCGAGGATCGGCGAGAAGTGGTCGCCGAGGATCGAGAAGCCCGGCCCGAACCCGTTGTGCACGCCCTTGACCGGCGCGATCGGGGGCTGGAGATGGCTGTAGGAACGCACCGCCTGGTCGAAGATGACCAGGTCGTAGGTGCTCGTCCGGAAGGTCCGAAGGCGCAGGAGCGCGAACGCCGCGAAGGCGGCCGAGGCGAGGACGACGAGGAGGACGGGCAGCAGAGGGAACGTCCGGCCACCCGGTCGGACGCGTCCCGCGGTCGTGTCACCCAACGTCACCGGAGCAGCCACCAGCGGGACGCTACCAGCCGTCCACGTCCCGCCCGGGGTGACTTCGCTCTTCGGACCGTCCCTGACGGCGGACGCCGCACCCCCGAAAACAAGGCCCACCGGCCCCACCACGGCGGACGGCGGCGCGCCCGACACGCGGTGGAGATTTCACGGTAAGCGGTCGCCCGGCCCTTTAACGTAACCGTGGAACCCGGCCGACCTGGAGGGCCCGTGACCCCGGACTGCACGATCAGTGTCCTGCACGACGTCCTGCGCGTGTACGACCACCGCTTCCTGGACCTCGACCGCGCGCACCGGGACCGGCTCATGGACGGCACCCGGCGGTTCCTCGGCGAGTCCGGACTGAGCGACGACGTCCGGTCCGCGCTGCCCGCGTCGTACCGGCTGCGCGCGTTCTGCATCCAGCGCGGCCTGCGGGACGAGCTGGAGCGGCTGATCCGGGACGAGGTCGCGGGCAGCCCCGGCGGCGCGGTCGTGGTCGGCGGACGCGTCTACGCCCTGTACCCCTACCTGCGCGGCGTCCCCCGGAAGGACGCCGACATCACCGCCGAGGTCGGCGTCGAGCACCGGCTGGACGCGGCGGTCTGGAAGGACGGCCGCGTCCGCGTCACGGGTCACGCCGCCGTCGAGCGCGTCGAGACCCACCGAACCTCCGTCGACCTGCTGGTGCGCGAGCACGCCGCCGGCGCCGACGCGGGCGCCGAGGGAACCGTCCGGACGGAGCACCGGATCGCCGCCGGGTCCCGCCGCGACGGCCGCGACGGCTTCGAGGCGTTCGTCGACCCGTCCGTCCTCGGCCACGGACACTGGGACGTCCATGTCGCCGCGACCGCGCACGGCGTCACCCGGCGGGCCCGGTTCGGCCTCGTCCGCGACCCGGACCTCAAGCTGGACGAGACGTTCCGGAACGTCCCCGGCCAGGACTCAGAAGCGGGCCTGTACCTGACCAAGGGCGGCCACCTCGCGCTGCTGGTCAGGACGCCGCGGAAGCCCGCGCCGCTGCGCACGAAGCTCATCCGCCGCTTCACCCGCTGACCCCGGGAACGCGAAGAGGCGGGCGCCGCGGCGCCCGCCTCCCCCAACGCGACGACGTCAGTCGTTCAGCCAGCTCATCATCGGACGGAGCTTGGCGCCGGTCTCCTCGATCGGGTGCGCGGCGGTCCGCTTGCGGTACTCGGCGAACTTCGCCTGGCCCGTCTCGAACTCGTTGATCAGTTCCTTGGCGTACTCGCCGGACTGGATCTCGCCGAGGATCCGCTCCATGGCCTTCTTGGTCTCCGGCGTGATGACGCGCGGGCCGCGGGTGAGGCCGCCGTACTCGGCGTTGTCCGACACCGACCAGTACATCTTGGAGATGCCGCCCTCGTACATGAGGTCGACGATCAGCTTGAGCTCGTGCAGCACCTCGAAGTAGGCGACCTCGGGCTGGTAGCCCGCCTCGGTCAGCACCTCGAAACCGGTCTTGACCAGCTCGGACGCGCCGCCGCACAGCACGGCCTGCTCGCCGAACAGGTCGGTCTCGGTCTCCTCGGTGAAGGTGGTCCTGATGCCGCCGGCGCGGAGGCCGCCGATGCCCTTGGCGTAGGCGAGAGCGAGCTCCCAGGCCTTGCCGGACGCGTCCTTCTCGACCGCGACGATCACCGGGACGCCGCGTCCGGCGGTGAACTGGCGGCGGACCAGGTGGCCCGGGCCCTTCGGCGCGACCATGGCGACGTCCACGCCCTCCGGCGGCTCGACCAGGCCGTACCGGATGGAGAAGCCGTGGCCGAAGAACAGCGCGTCGCCCTCGACCAGCGCGGGCTTGATGTCGTTCTCGAAGATCTCGCGGTGGTGGTGGTCCGGCGCGAGCAGCATGATCAGGTCGGCCTCCTCGGCCGCCTCGCGCGGGGTGAGCACGCGCAGGCCCTCGGCCTCGGCCTTCTCACGGCTGGCCGAGCCCTCGCGCAGGCCGACGCGGACGTCGACGCCGGAGTCGCGCAGCGACAGCGCGTGCGCGTGCCCCTGGCTGCCGTATCCGATGATGGCGACGTGCCGGTTCTGGAGGACGCTCAGGTCGGCGGCGTCGTCGTAGAACATCTCAGCCACTTCTATGTGCCTTTCGTTGCGGTTCAGGACGCGAATTCAGGACGCGGATTCGGGAACTACGCGGGATCGGGTGCTACGCGGAGCGCTCGATGGCGCGCAGCGAGCGGTCGGTGATGGAGCGCGCGCCGCGCCCGATCGCGACCATGCCGGACTGGACGAGCTCCTTGATGCCGAACGGCTCCAGGACGCGGATGAACGCGTCCAGCTTCTCGCGGTTGCCGGTGGCCTCGATGGTGACCGCGTCGGGCGCGACGTCCACCACCTTGGCACGGAACAGGTTCACCGTCTCCAGCACCTGCGAGCGGGTCTCGGCGTCGGCGCGGACCTTGACCAGGACCAGCTCGCGCTGGACGGACTGGGACGAGTCCAGCTCGACGATCTTGAGGACGTTGATCAGCTTGTTCAGCTGCTTGGTGACCTGCTCGAGCGGCAGGCTCTCGACGTTCACCACGATCGTCATGCGGGAGATGTCGGGGTGCTCGGTGGTCCCGACCGCGAGCGACTCGATGTTGAAGCCGCGCCGGGAGAACAGGGCCGCGACCCGTGCCAGGATGCCCGGCGTGTTCTCCACCAGCACCGAGAGGGTGTGTTGGGTCATCGGGTCACTCTCCGTTTTCCCAGTCGGGAGCCATGTCCCGGGCGATCTTGATGTCGTCGTTGGTGGTGCCGGCGGCGACCATCGGCCAGACCATGGCGTCCTGGTGGACGACGAAGTCGATGATGACCGGGACGTCGTTGATCTCCATGGCCTTGGCGATCACCGCGTCCACGTCCTCGGGACGCTCGCAGCGCAGGCCGATGCAGCCGTAGGCCTCGGCCAGCTTCACGAAGTCGGGGATCCGCTTGGAGTGCAGGTTGGTGTTGGAGTAGCGGCCGTCGTAGAAGAGGGTCTGCCACTGCCGGACCATGCCGAGGTTGCCGTTGTTGATGACCGCGACCTTGATCGGGATGCCCTCGATCGCGCAGGTCGCGAGCTCCTGGTTGGTCATCTGGAAGCAGCCGTCGCCGTCGATCGACCAGACCGCCGAGTCGGGCTTGCCGACCTTCGCGCCCATGGCCGCCGGGACGGAGTAGCCCATCGTGCCCGCGCCGCCCGAGTTCAGGAACGCGCCCGGACGCTCGTACTTGATGAACTGCGCGGCCCACATCTGGTGCTGGCCGACGCCGGCGACGTAGTACGCGTCCGGCCCGGCCATCTCGCCGATGCGCTCGATGACGAACTGCGGCGAGAGGCCGCCGTCCTCGGGCAGGTCGTAGCCCAGCGGGTAGGTGGTGCGCCACGCCTCCAGCTGCTTCCACCAGCCGGCGTAGTCGCCGCGCCGGCCGGCGTCGTGCTCGGCCTGGACCGCGACGACCAGGTCCGCGATCACCTCGCGGGCGTCGCCGACGATCGGGACGTCCGCGTGCCGGTTCTTGGAGATCTCGGCCGGGTCGATGTCGGCGTGGACGACCTTGGCGTGCGGGGCGAAGCCGTCCAGCTGGCCGGTGACGCGGTCGTCGAAGCGGGCGCCCAGCGCGACCAGCAGGTCGGAGCGCTGGAGCGCGCCGACCGCGCCGACACTGCCGTGCATGCCCGGCATGCCCATGTGCAGCGGGTGGCTGTCGGGCAGCGCGCCCTTCGCCATCAGGGTGGTGACGACCGGCGCGCCGGTCAGCTCGGCGAGCACCTTCAGCTCGGCCGCCGCGTTCGCCTTCAGGACGCCGCCGCCGACGTACAGGACGGGCCGCTCGGCCTCGACGATCAGCTTCGCCGCCTCGCGGACCTGCTTGGAGTGCGGGCGGGTGACCGGCCGGTACCCCGGCAGCCGCATCTGGACGGGCCACTCGAACTCGAACGCCGACTGGAGCGCGTCCTTGGCGATGTCGACCAGGACCGGGCCGGGCCGTCCGGTGGAGGCGATGTGGAACGCCTCGACGATCGTCCGGCCGATGTCCTCGGGCCGGGTGACCAGGAAGTTGTGCTTGGTGATCGGCATCGTGATGCCGGAGATGTCGGCCTCCTGGAAGCCGTCGGTCCCGATCAGCGAGGTGGCCACCTGACCGGTGATCGCCACCATCGGGGTCGAGTCCATGTAGGCGTCGGAGATCGGGGTCACCAGGTTGGTGGCGCCGGGGCCGCTGGTGGCCATGCACACCCCGACCTTCCCGGTCACCTGCGCGTATCCCTGCGCCGCGTGTCCCGCGCCCTGCTCGTGCCGGACCAGGATGTGCCGGATCCGGCGGGAGTCGAACAGCGGATCGTAGGCCGGGAGGATCGCCCCGCCCGGGATGCCGAACACGGTGTCGACGCCGACGTTCTCCAGGGCGCGGACCAGCGCCTGGGCTCCCGTCATTCGTTCGGTCGTCATGGTTCTGATTCCTTGGGGAGAGGCCCGCGTCCGGACGGCCGCGGGTGTGCTTCGGGTCACTCGGCCAACAAAAAACCCCCGCCCGCCCGGATGGCGGTCGAGGGAAGCGCGCAGGTCTCAGTGCTCGATCAGCCTGCGCGCCGACCAAGTACTACGAGAATGGTGTGGATGCTCTGCACGCTGACCACTTTGGCCGACGTTCCGGCCCGCGGTCAAATCCTTGGACACTTTGTCTCACCATGTGAGATAAGGGTGAGTCGTCAGGTGAACGCCGCCGACGGCCGGGCAGGCACCACCGGCGGCCGGGCGGGCGCCCATCAGGTGGTCAGCGCGGAGCCTTCCAGCGGCAGGTCGATCTGGCCCGGCGTGCCCCGCAGGTTCGTCCGGACAAGCGATTCGACGCGTCCGGCGGCCATCGGGCGCGCCACCAGGAAGCCCTGGCCGCGCGGGCAGTCCATCTCGCGCAGCAGCTCCAGTTGCTCGGGCCGCTCGATGCCCTCGGCCACCACCGTGAGACCGAGGTCACGGCCGAGCCGGACGATCGTCCGGGTGAGCAGGGTGAGCGTCTCGTCCCGGCCGAGCCCGGCCACGAACGACGGGTCGATCTTGATGATGTCCACCGGGAGCTGGCCCAGGTAGGCGAGCGAGGCGTAGCCGGTGCCGAAGTCGTCGATCGCGAGCCGGACGCCCAGGTCGCGCAGCTTCGACAGCCGTTCCACGTTCTGCCCGCCGTCCTCGACGAGCACCTCCTCGCGGACCTCCAGGGTCAGCGCGTGGGGCGGCAGCCCGGTCTGCTCCAGCGCCGCCGCTACCGACTCCACGAACCGCGGCGCGGCGATCTGCCGGGCGGTGAAGTTCACCGAGAGGCCGATGTCCCAGGAGTCCGCGCGCCAGCGCGCCACCTCCCGGCACGCCTCGCGCAGCACCCAGTCGCCGAGCGGAATCATCAGGCCGGACTCCTCAGCCGGGCCTATGAACTCCTCCGGCGGCACCGGCTCGCTCCCCCGCCACCAGCGGACGAGCGCCTCCACCCCGGTCACCCGGGACGTGCCCAGCTCCACGACCGGCTGGAACTCGACCGCGAACTCCTCCTCGGCGAGCGCCCGCTGCAGGTCGCCGCCGAGTTCGAGGCGGCGCACCACGTCGACGTGCATGTGCGGCGCGAACACCTCGACGCGTCCGCCGCCGAGCTCCTTCGCGCGCGCCATCGCCAGGTCGCCGTTGCGGATCAGGTCGGCCGCGCTGCGGCGCAGCGCCGCGGCCCCGCCCGGCTCGGCGTCCCTGCGGGCCGCCGCCGGGTCGTCCTGGGGGCCCGAGTCGCCGGTGAACGCGATGCCCACGCTCGCGGTGAGCGCGATGTTCTTGCTGCCCACCCGGTACGGCTCGGTCGACAGGACGCGCAGCAGCCGCTCGGCCAGCTCGACCGCCACCTGCGAGTCGCTGCCCGGGAGCTGGAGCATGACGGCGAACTCGTCGCCGCCCCAGCGCGCGACCGTGTCCTCCGCCTGGACGGTGCCGCGGAGCCGCCGCGCGGCCTGCGCGAGGACCTGGTCGCCCGCCGCGTGCCCGGCCGAGTCGTTGATGTCGGTGAAGCCGTCCAGGTCGACGAAGACGACCGCGACCGTGCACCGGGCGCCCGTCTCGCCGTCCTCGCCGCGCCGCCGGCCGGGGTGCTCGAGGCGGGACAGCACCTCGCGGGTGCGCTCCTCGAAGTACGCGCGGTTCGGCAGGCCGGTCAGGCCGTCGTGGAAGGTGAGGTGCGCCACCTGGCGCTGGAGCGCGGCCTGCTCGGACAGGTCGCGGGTGGTGACCAGCAGCCGTCCGGGCGCGCCGCCCGCACCGCTGTACCGGGACACCGTCGACTCGGTCGGCAGCCACGTGCCGTCCGCGGCCCGGACCCGGCAGGCCACCCTCAGCGAGCGGCCGGGGTCGCGGCCGGTGAGGATCGGCGGGGGTCCGTCCAGGTCGTCGAAGCCCGCCTCCAGCTCGCTGGAGGCGTCGGGCAGCAGGTCGGACGCGGGGTCGGGCAGCGCGGCGGCCGCGGCGGCGTCGTCCCCGTTGAGGAACGCGGCGAACACCTCGCGGACGCGCGGCAGGTCCTCCGGGTGGATGATGTCGCCGAGCCGGCGGCCCAGCAGCTCGGCGGCGTCGTACCGGTAGGTGCGCAGCGCGCCCGCGCTCGCGTACTGGACGACCGCGTCGAGGTCGCAGATCAGGACCGCGTCGTTGATGCTCTCCGAGAGCGCGCGGAAGTGGTCCTCGCCGGTGTCGACGGCGCGGCGGAGCCCGTCGTTCTCGCGCAGCAGCTCGGCGAGGCGCGCGAGGAGGACGAGCGTGGCCGTCCCGGCGACGATCGGCACCACCGGGTCGATGCCGGACCGTCCGGTGAGGGAGTGGCCCGTCACGAACAGCGCGGCGAGCGCGGCGACGGCGGCGGTGGCGAGGCCCGGGCCGATCATCCGGCCGCGCCGGAGCCCGGCGGCCGGGGCCGCGGCCGCGTCGCCCGGAAGCCACGGCACCAGGACGAGCAGGAGCAGCCCGGCGAGCCGCAGTATGTCGGCCGGGTCATCGGCGGGCGCGCCGCCGCGCAGCCGGACGACCGTGGTCACGATGTCCGCGCCCGCGAACGCCGTCAAAGCCCCGTAGGCCAGCCACGCCGGACGCCGGTGGCCGCGTCCGGCGCCGAGGACGAACGGCAGCGATCCGCAGACCAGGACCGTTCCGACCAGCGGATACAGCAGTTCGAGGAGGAACTCGGCGGGCGACTCGCCGGTCCGGTGGAACAGCGTCCCGAACAGCGCCACCCAGCCGAGCACGAACAGCCCGGCGACGCAGACGTAGGTGTCGGCGGCGTACCGCGCCCACAACCGGGGCGAACGCGGCAGCCGGATCGGTACCACCAGGCCCGTGACCAGCGCGAACATCGCTATCAGGTAGAACGGGTCGGTGACCGAGAGGGCGAGCGTGCCGCCGCCGTGCAGCATCGCCGACAGCGTCCGGCTGAGCGCTCCCATCCCCCACGCCGCGGCGGCCACCCCGAACCAGCGCCAGGGCGCGCGCTCGAGGCTCCGGTCGTCGGCGGGCTCATCGTCCTCGACCAGGTCGAGCTCGGGGTCCACAACGGGGGCGGTGGCGGCGCGGCGGGTGCGGCGCAGCGCCGGCGGCAGGAGGCAGAGCGTGGCGGCGGCCGCGGCGGCCGTCTCGGCCCAGCCGAGGTAGGCCGGGCCGCCCCAGCCGAGCAGCGACCCGAGGGCGTAGAGCACGCCGATGATCGCGACCATGCCGACCGGGACCGCCCAGGGCGGCAGCCGTCTGGCCCTCTCGCCGCTCATCGCGCCGTGTCCCCTCCTGCCCGTCGGGACCTCGCGGTCCCCGGCGCGCATGGCGCGCACCCGATGCGTTGTCGTCACCCGTCACCCGCCGGTCGCAGGGTCAACGCCCGATGCCGGTCGGATCGTGCCCCACGCGCGGTCGGCCGTGGGGGCGGCGGCGGCGAGCGTTCGGCTGCGCCGGCGGTGGGACAGCGACGTTGCTGCTTGGCGGGATCACCGTGATGCTCAATGTACGTTCCGTAGGTCACGGAGCGATTGAGGCTGGGCGTCCTCCCGGCGACAAACCGGGGCCTGACCGCCGGTCCCGCCGCGTGTCCCCAAGATCACCCGGTTTTCGCGCGACACGCCGGGAGTGACGCTGAGTAGTCATCGGCCAGGGCGGTTGGACCGCCGCCCGGCCGGGGATTGAATGAACCTATGCGCACCAAAGGCACGTCCGGGAGCCTGCGGCTGGTCGCCGCCGCCGTCGGGGTCGTCCTGCTGGGCGGGTGCGGCACCGCGGCCACGACCCGCACCGCGCAGACCCCTCCCCCCGTCTCCCCCGTCCCCGACTCGCCGCCGCCCGGCTCCGCCCTCCCCGGAACACCCCACGACCTGGTGACCGGGCTGTCGGTCCCGTGGGCCATCGCGTTCCTGCCGGACCGCGACGCCCTGGTGACCGAACGGGACACCGCCCACCTGCTCCGCGTCACCCCGGACGGGAAGCGGGCCGACCTCGGCGAGATCCCGGGGGTCGACGCGTCCGGCGAGGGCGGCCTGCTCGGCGTCGCGGTCTCGCCGTCCTTCGACCGCGACCACTACGTCTACCTGTACTTCACGTCCGCCACCGACAACCGCCTGGTGCGCCTCACCCTGGACAACGACCGGCTCGGCGGCCCGCAGCCCCTGCTGACCGGCGTCCCGAAGGGCCTGAACCACAACGGCGGACGCATCGCCTTCGGCCCCGACGGCATGATCTACATCGGCACCGGTGAGACCTACCACTCCGAACTCGCCCAGGACAGGAACTCCCTCGGCGGCAAGATCCTGCGCGTCACGCCCGAGGGCAGGCCCGCCCCCGGCAACCCGTTCGGCTCCCCGGTCTGGACGTGGGGCCACCGCAACGTCGAGGGCCTGGCCTGGGACGACGCGAACCGCATGTACGCCACCGAGTTCGGCCAGGACCGCTTCGACGAGGTCAACCTCATCCAGAAGGGCCAGAACTACGGCTGGCCGAAGGTCGAGGGCTTCGGCAAGGACCCCCGCTTCACCAACCCCCTCCTCACCTGGCCGGTCTCCGAGGCGTCCCCGTCCGGCCTGGCGTTCGCCAGGGGCTCCCTCTGGGCCGCCGCCCTCCGGGGCGCCCGCCTCTGGCAGATCCCCCTGAAGAACGGCAAGGTCAGCAGCCCGATCGCCTACTTCAACGGCGCCTACGGCCGCCTCCGCGCCGTCGTCCGCGCCCCCGACGACAGCCTCTGGGTCTCCACCAGCGACCACGACGGCCGAGGCGACCCCAAACCCGGCGACGACCGCATCATCGTCATCCCGCTGCGCTGATCAGTACTCCAGCTCGGACCACGTGAATGTGACGGGAAGCGGCTCGCCCACCCTCGGCTCGCCACCCGCCTCCTTCATGAAGGTGCCCACGTGCTTGTAAAGCCCGGCGGCCCGGTCAAGCTGGTACCGCTCGATCACGGAAACCCCGGTGCCTCCCGTGCGCACGATCCAGTAGTGCGGGATCCCCGCCTTCGCGTACTCCCCGAGCTTGTCGACGGTGTCCTGAGTCTCGGAGCCAGGCGAGACGACCTCACAGACGAGCAGGACATGCCTGGGGCGCAGGCGCTCATGGCTCCCCCGGTCAAGGCACTGGTAGAGGACGACGTCCGGCCGCCGGTTCAGGAACGGCACGTCACGGAGCCTGAGGTCGATGTCGAAATCCACCTCGACACAGGCGTGGCCCCGGTCCATCGCCTCGCGGGCGTACCGCTCGATGAGGCCGGTCAGACGACGGACCACGCGCTGATGCTCAGGTGTGGGCGCCGCACAGAAGACCACATAGCCGTCCACGACCTCGATGGTCTTGGCGATCTCCTCCGGCAGCGCCTCGTACTCCTCGGCGCTCACCCGTTTCGGCTGCGGCCGCAGGCTTCGCAGCCAATCGTCGTCCGGCATCGCCGTGCGGCCCCCAGTCATCGCAGTGGTCGCTACCACGGCACAGCATAGGCGCGCCGCACACTCGGGGTGATCGGGGACGGCGGAAACGGTGACGGCCGCCGGCCCGGGTGGGGCGGCGGCCGTCGGGTGGTGCTTGTCAGGCCTGGTCGAGCTTCTTCAGGAGCAGCTCGCGGGCGCGGGCGGCGTCCGCCTGGCCGCGGCTGGCCTTCATGACGGCGCCGACGAGGGCGCCGACGGCGGCGACCTTGCCGGAGCGGACCTTGTCGGCGGCGTCGGCGTTGCCGGCGATCACCTGGTCGATGATCGACTCCAGCGCGCCCTCGTCGGAGACGACCTTGAGGCCGCGCGCGGCGACGACCTCGTCCGGGCCGCCCTCACCGGCGAGGACGCCCTCGAAGACCTTGCGGGCGAGCTTGTCGTTGAGCTCCTTGGCGTCCACCATCGCCTGGACGCGGGCGACCTGCTCCGGCGTGATCGGCAGGTCGGCGAGCTCGACGGCCTGCTCGGTCGCGCGGCGGGACAGCTCGTTCATCCACCACTTGCGGGCGGACCCGGCGTCCGCGCCGGCCTTGATCGTGTCCTCGATCAGGTCGAGCGCGCCCGCGTTGACGACGTCGCGGAGCTCCAGGTCGGTGAGGCCCCACTCACCCTGGACGCGGCGGCGGCGCGCGGCGGGGAGCTCGGGCAGCGTCGCGCGCAGCTCCTCGACCCACTCGCGGGCCGGCGCCATCGGGATGAGGTCGGGCTCCGGGAAGTACCGGTAGTCCTGCGCCTCCTCCTTGGACCGGCCGCTGGTGGTGGTGCCGGTCGACTCCTGGAAGTGCCGGGTCTCCTGGGTGATCCGGCCGCCGGCGGCGAGCACGCCCGCCTGCCGCTCGATCTCGGACCGGACGGACCGCTCGACCGAGCGCAGCGAGTTGACGTTCTTGGTCTCGGTGCGGGTGCCCCACTCGTCGGCGCCGCGCGGCATGAGGGACACGTTGACGTCGCAGCGCATCGAGCCCTGCTCCATCTTCACGTCCGAGACGCCGAGCGAGCGGACCAGGTCGCGCAGCTCGGAGGCGTAGGCGCGGGCCACCAGGGGCGCCTTCTCGCCGGTCGCGGTGATCGGCTTGGTGACGATCTCGACCAGCGGGATGCCCGCCCGGTTGTAGTCGACCAGGGAGTAGTCGGCGCCGTGGATGCGCCCGGTCTCGCCGCCGACGTGCAGCGACTTGCCGGTGTCCTCCTCCATGTGGACGCGCTCGATCTCGATCCGATACGTCTCGCCGTCGACCTCGACGTCCAGGTGGCCGTCGACGCACAGCGGCTCGTCGTACTGGGAGATCTGGTAGTTCTTCGGCATGTCCGGATAGAAGTAGTTCTTCCGGGCGAACCGGCACCACTCGACGATGTCGCAGTTCAGCGCCAGGCCGATCTTGATGATGCCCTCGATCGCGGCCCGGTTGGTCACCGGAAGGGACCCGGGCAGGCCGAGGCAGACCGGGCAGACCTGGGTGTTCGGCTCGGCGCCGAACACGGTCTTGCAGCCGCAGAACATCTTGGACACGGTGCCCAGCTCGATGTGGGTCTCGATGCCCAGCACCGGCTCGAAGCGCGCCAGCGCCTCGTCGTACTTCATCGGCGTCTCCACGCTCACTCGCCCGCCTCCAGCTTCGGGGCCTTCGCCAGCAGCGGTCCGCCCCAGCGGTCCTCGAGGGCCTTCTCCAGGGCCGCGCCCACCCGGTAGACGCGGTCGTCCGCCAGCACCGGCGCCATGATCTGGACGCCGACCGGCAGGCCGTCCTCGTCGGCCAGGCCGCACGGGACGGAGATCGCCGGGTTGCCCGACAGGTTGGCCGGGATGGTGCACAGGTCGGCCAGGTACATCGCCATCGGGTCGTCGGCGCGCTCGCCGATCGGGAAGGCGGTGGTCGGGGTGGTCGGCGAGATCAGCACGTCCACCTGCTCGAACGCGGCCTCGAAGTCGCGCATGATCAGGGTCCGGACCTGCTGGGACTTGCCGTAGTAGGCGTCGTAGTAGCCGGACGACAGGGCGTAGGTGCCGAGCATGATGCGCCGCTTGACCTCGGGCCCGAAGCCCTCGGCGCGGGTCAGCGCCATGACCTCCTCGGCGCTGCGCTCACCGTCGTCGCCGACGCGCAGGCCGAACCGCATGGCGTCGAAGCGGGCCAGGTTGGACGAGCACTCCGACGGCGCGATCAGGTAGTACGCGGGCATCGCGTAGGTGAAGTGCGGGCACGACACCTCGACGACCTTGGCGCCCAGCGACTCCAGCAGCTCGACGGTCTCGTTGAACCGGTTGAGCACGCCCGGCTGGTAGCCCTCGCCGGCGAACTCCTTGACGACGCCGACGCGCAGGCCGTTGACGTCGGCGCGGCGGGCGGCCTCCACGACCGGCGGGACGGGCGCGTCGATCGAGGTGGAGTCCATCGGGTCGTGGCCGGAGAACGCGGCCTGCATGAGCGCGGCGTCCAGGACGTTGCGGGCGAACGGGCCCGGGGTGTCCAGCGACGACGCGAACGCGATCATGCCGTACCGGGACGCGCCGCCGTAGGTCGGCTTCATGCCGACCAGGCCGGTGACGGCCGCGGGCTGGCGGATCGAGCCGCCGGTGTCGGTGCCGGTGCCCAGCGGGGCCTCGTAGGCGGCGACCGCCGCCGACGAGCCGCCCGACGAGCCGCCGGGGATGCGGGTGAGGTCCCACGGGTTGCGGGACGGCCCGAACGCGCTGTTCTCGGTGGACGACCCCATGGCGAACTCGTCCATGTTGGTCTTGCCGAGGATGACCATCCCGGCGGCGCGGAGCCGCGCGGTCACGGTCGCGTCGTACGGCGGCCGCCAGCCCTCGAGGATCTTGGACCCGGCCGTGGTCGGCATGTCCTTGGTGGTGAAGACGTCCTTGTGGGCGACGGGCACGCCCGCCAGCGGGCCGAGCTCCTCGCCCGCGGCGCGGCGCTCGTCGACGCTCCGCGCCTGCGCGAGGACGCCCTCGCGGTCGACGTGCAGGAACGCGTGCACCTCGGCGTCCACCGCGTGGATGCGGTCGAGGTGCGCGGCGGCGACCTCCTCGGCGGAGGTCTCGCCGGAGGCGATCAGCTCCCCGAGCTCGGCGGCGCCCTTCCCGATCAGCTCGCTCACGCTCAGGCCTCCTCGTCCAGGATCCGCGGTACCCGGAAGCGCTGCTGCTCGGCCGCCGGGGCGGCGGCGAGGGCCTGCTCCGGCGCCAGGCTGGGCCGGTTCTCGTCGGCCCGGTAGACGTTGGTCAGCGGCAGGGCGTGCGAGGTCGGCGGGATGTCCTCCGCCGCGACCTCCTGGACCCGCGCGACCGCGGAGATGATCTGGTCGAGCTGGGCGGCGAGATGGTCGAGCTCGTCCTCGCCGAGCGCCAGCCGGGACAGCCGGGCGAGGTGCGCGACCTCGGCACGGGTGATCGCGGACATGTGCGGACTCGTTCCTACGGGTTGACTGGATTCCCTCTCATCCTAGAGGTCACCTCTTCCTGCCCCGACTCGTTTTGGCAGCATGATCCGCCACAGGGCGCGGAGACGGACCGGACGTGCTAGGCGAGGCGCGGGGCCGGGGGCTCGGTGAGGAAGACGCCGTTCCCGGACAGGTCGACGCTGCTGGCGCGCATGCTCTGGCGGAGGTAGGCGGTGGCGCGGCCGGTGTCCATCGGGCGGGCGAAGTGCCAGCCCTGGGCGGCGTCGCAGCCCATCTCGCGCAGCAGCGCGGCGGTCTGGCCGTCCTCGACGCCCTCGGCGACCGAGCGCAGGCCGAGCGTGCCGACCAGCTCCACCACCGAGCGGACGATCACCGCGTCGTCCGGGGAGGCGGTGAGCCGCCCGACGAACGAGGAGTCGATCTTGACCTCCTCGATCGGCAGCCGCTTCAGCCGGACCAGCGAGGAGTAGCCGGTGCCGAAGTCGTCCAGGCTGAGCGCGACGCCGAGGTCGGTGAGCGCGGCGACGGTGCCGGAGCCGGACGCGGGCTCGCCGGTCAGCACCCGCTCGGTGATCTCCAGCTGGAGCGCCGCGGCGGGCAGGTCGCGGGCGACCAGGCCCTCGGCGATGGTCTCGGCGAGGTCGGCGTCCAGCAGGTCGCGGCCGGACACGTTCACCGAGACCTGGACGGTCAGCCCCTCGCGCCACCACGCCTCGGCCTGCGCGAGGACCATGTCGACGACCTCGTGCGTGATCGCGCGCATGAGGTAGGTCTGCGCGGCGACCGGCAGGAACTCCTCGGGGCCGAGCACGCCGCGCTCGGGGTGGCGCCAGCGCAGCAGCGCCTCCATGCCGACCAGCCGGCCGTCCCGCAGCGCGATCTTGGGCTGGTAACGCAGCTCCAGCTCGCCCCGGTCGAGCGCGCGGCGCAGGTCGCCGAGCAGTCCGAGCCGGGCGGGCGAGTTGCGGTCGCGGTCGGGCGAGTAGACCTCGACGCCGGTGCGGCTGCCCTTGGCGTGGTACATCGCGACGTCCGCGCGCTGGAGCAGCAGCTCGAAGTCGGGCGCGTGGTCGGGGTACAGCGCGATGCCGACGCTGCCCTCCAGGTCGAACGACACCCCGTCCAGCCGGACCGGCTCGCTCAGCGCGGCGCGCAGCCGGGCGGCGACCTCGCGTGCGGCGGCCTCGTCCCGGACGGTCGGCAGGAGCACGGCGAACTCGTCCCCGCCGAGCCGGGCGACCAGGTCGCCGGGCCGGACGCTGTGCGTCAGGCGGTGCGCGACCAGTTGCAGGAGGCGGTCGCCGGTCGGGTGCCCGAGGGTGTCGTTGACCTCCTTGAACCGGTCGAGGTCGAGCAGGAACAGCCCGACCCGCTGGGCCGCGTCGTCGCCGCCCCGGCGCAGCAGGCTCCCGCCGGACGGCGTCCCGGACGGCCGTCCGGTCGGCCGCGCGGTCGGCCGTCCGAGGTGGACGATCGCCTCCTCGGTGCGGGTGATCAGCAGCTTGCGGTTCGGGAGGCCGGTGAGGCCGTCGTGCAGGGCCTGGTGCTCGCGCCGCACCGACACCGAGGCGTTCAGGTAGACGGCGATGAACGGCAGCACGATCAGCGGGACGAACGCGGCGGAGCGGTCCATGGCGATGACCATCAGCGGGGCGAGCCCGAGCAGCGCCAGGTGGACGAGGATCTGGTACGGCAGGTCCCAGCGCAGCGCCCGGACGAGGGTGATCCGCTCGTGCAGCGCTATGGCCGACCCGACGAGGGTGACGTTGGTGACGAAGTAGACGACCCCGACGAGCGCGATGACCGGCAGGTCGCCGCCGCCCGGGACCCAGGGGTCGGTGGGCGAGGGGTGGATCCCGAAGGCGTTCAGGACCAGCGCGGACGCGCCGAGGCTGAGGACGTACTGCGCGGTGTTGAACGCGATCCGGTGCGGGCTGCGGCCGCGGAAGACGCCGCAGGTGATGGCGGCCGCGGCCTGGAGCGCGGCGGCGACCGGCAGTCCCGCGTAGAGCAGGGCCGCGATCGTGAACGTGGTGGAGGTCGTCGCGCCGCTGGTCTCGGTGAGGCCGGGCGCGATGATCGGGCGCATCTCGCCGACCACGATGAAGGCGCCGAGGATCCAGAAGACCGGATTGCCGAACAGGGCGTCCAGGTCGGCGCGGGCCAGCCCGGCGAGCGTCGCCGCGCCCGCCGCGGCGCCGAGGGCGATGCTGGCGGCGAAGAAGATCCACAGCGGAGAGCCCCGGCGCGGTGAGGTGTTCCGCGTGTTGTTCGGGTCCTTCATCACTTCCTCGGGGGGTCCGGGAGGTCTTCCCCTGGCGGTGGCGGCGGAAGGGACCCGGGAGCCGGAGGACCGGCCCCGGAGTCCGCCGTGATAGGTGGGAGGGTACGGCTTTCGGTCAACTTCGCGGAACCGGTTGGGTACGTACCGTTATGCCCTTCCCGCGGGGACATGCTACCAGTAGGTAGTCGAAAAGTACCCTTAAGTAACTACCCGCTGGTCACCACTTCCGATGTCACCGCAGGTCAGTCCTCCGAGCTTTCGGTCACGGTCGTGGCCGCATCCGGCCCGTCGGCGAGCAGGACGTCGAATCCGTCCTCGTCCAGCACTGGAACGCCCAGTTTGACGGCCTTGTCGTACTTACTCCCGGGGCTGTCCCCCACCACGACGAAGCCGGTCTTCTTCGACACCGACCCGGAGACCTTGCCGCCGAGCCGCTCCACGGCCTCCTTCGCCGAGTCGCGGCTGTACCGCTCCAGCGAGCCGGTGATCACGACGGTCACGCCGTCCAGCGGGCGCGGGCCCTCGTCGGCGCCCTCGTCGGCCATCCGCACCCCGGCCGCGCGCCACTTGTCGATGATCTCGCGGTGCCAGTCGACGGCGAACCAGTCCTTGATGGACGTGGCGATCGTCGGGCCGATGCCGTCCACCTCGGCGAGCTCCTCCTCGGTGGCGCCGGCGATGGCGTCCATCGAGCGGAGGGCGCGGGCGAGGTCCTGCGCGGCGCGGGGGCCGACGTGCCGGATCGACAGCGCGACCAGCACCCGCCAGAGCGGCTGCCGCTTCGCCTTCTCCAGCGACTCGAAGAGCAGCTCGACCGTCTTCTTCGGCTCGCCCTCCAGGTTGGCGAAGAACGTGACGATCTTGTCCTCGCCCGTCTTGGGGTCGATCTTGGGGATGCCGGTCTCCTGGTCGAGCACCATGCTGCGGATCGGCAGCAGCTGCTCGACGGTCAGGTGGAACAGGTCGCCCTCGCCCTCGACCGGCGGGTCCTTCGGCTCGAGCGGCTGGGTGAGCGCGGTCGCCGCCACGTAGCCGAGCGCGTCGATGTCGAGCGCCTTGCGGCTGGCCAGGTAGTAGACGCGCTCACGCAGCTGCGCCGGGCAGTACCGCGCGTTCGGGCAGCGGATGTCGGCGTCGCCCTCCTTCTCGTACGCCAGCTCGGTGCCGCAGTCGGGGCAGTGCGTGGGCATCTCGAACTCGCGCTCCGAGCCGTCCCGCAGGCCGGTGACCGGGGCGACGATCTCGGGGATCACGTCGCCCGCCTTGCGCAGCACGACGGTGTCGCCGATCAGGACGCCCTTGCGCTTGACCTCGCTCGCGTTGTGCAGCGTGGCCCGCTCGACCGTGGACCCGGCGACCTTCACCGGCTCCATCACGCCGTAGGGGGTGACGCGCCCGGTGCGGCCGACGCCGACCTTGATGTCGAGCAGCTTGGTGTTGACCTCCTGCGGCGGGTACTTCCAGGCGATCGCCCAGCGCGGCGCGCGCGAGGTCGAGCCGAGCCGGCGTTGCAGGACGAACTGGTCGACCTTCACCACCACGCCGTCGATCTCGTAGGCGGGGTCGTGCCGGTGCTCGCCGTAGTGGCCGATGTACTCGCGCACCTCGTCGAGCGTCTCGACGACCCTGAACCGGTCGGAGGTCGGCAGGCCCCACGACTTCATCAGCGCGTACGTCCCGGCCTGGGAGGTCGGCCGCTCGCCGCCCTCCCACGCGCCGAACCCGTGCACGAGCATGCTCAGCGGACGGGACGCGGTGACCCGCGGGTCCTTCTGGCGGAGCGAGCCGGCGGCGGCGTTGCGCGGGTTGGCGAACGGCTCCTTGCCCTGCTCGACCTGGACCTCGTTGACCTTCTCGAAGCCCTCGACCGGCAGGAAGACCTCGCCGCGGACCTCCAGGACCTCGGGCCAGCCCTCGCCGGACAGCCTGTCCGGGATGGCGTCGATCGTGCGGACGTTGAGGGTGATGTCCTCACCGGTGCGGCCGTCGCCGCGGGTGGCGGCGCGCTCCAGCACGCCGTTCCGGTAGGTCAGCGCGACCGCCAGGCCGTCGATCTTGAGCTCGCACAGGTAGGACGCCTGCCCCTCGCCGACCTCCTTGACGACCCGGTCGTTCCATTCGAGCAGCTCGTCCGCGTTCATCGCGTTGTCGAGGCTCTGCATGGGCTCCAGGTGCGCCACCGTCGCGAACTCGGTGACGAACGGGCTGCCGACCCGCTGGGTGGGCGAGTCCGGCGTGACGAGCTCCGAGTGATCGGCCTCCAGGGCCTGGAGCTCGCGCATGCCCGCGTCGTACTGCGCGTCGGTCAGCGTCGGCTGGTCGAGCACGTAGTACCGGTAGTTGGCGTCGTCGATCTCCTGGCTTAGCTCGGCGTGCCTGCGCCGCGCGTCCGCCGGGACCCCGCTCGTCGCGGCGTCGCCCTCCAGGCCCCCGCCCGCCGGAACACCGCCTGCCGAAACACCGTCGCTCAAGGTCATGCCCCCATTCTTGCGCGCCCCACCGACATTTCCGGGGCCTCCGACGGGGTGTCGCGCCAGGGGCGCGACCTGCCTACTCGTCGGTTTCGTGGAGCATACGCGCCGTTTCGTGGCAGCGTTCCAGGGCCGCGCGCACGTATCGGGGCGAGGCGCCGGCGAGGCCGCACGCGGGCGTCACGACGACCTGGTCGCCGAGCGTCGCGGCCGGGAATCCGAGCCTGCGCCACAGCTCCCGGACGGGCTCGGCGGTCTTCGCGAGCGGCGGGAGCACCGCGTCCGTGCCGGGGACGACGCCCAGGAAGAGCGCCACGCCCGCGTCGATGGCCTCGCCGACGGCGTCGTCGTCCTTCTTCGGGACGCGCTTCATGTCGACCGAGATGCCCTTGGCGCCGGCCCCGCGGATGAGGCCGTAGGGGACGTCCGAGGCGCAGCAGTGGACGAGCGGGAAGACGTCGCCCGCCGCCTCGATGACCTCGCGGAGGCCCTGCTCGGCCACCGGGGCCTCGACCTCGCGCACGCGCGTGAGGCCGCTCGCGGTGGGAATGCGTCCGGCGAGGACGGCGGGCAGGCCCGGCTCGTCCAGTTGGAGGAGGATCGTCGCGTCCGGGACGGCCCGGCGGACGTCGTCGACGTGCCGCGCGACGCCCTCGGCGAGGGAGGCGGTCAGGTCGCGGACGGCGCCCGCGTCGCGCAGGGCGCGCTGGCCGTTGTGCGTCTCGATCGCGGCGGCCAGCGTCCACGGCCCGCAGACCTGGATCTTGAGGGGCCCGTCGTGCCCGTGGACCAGCTCCTCCAGGACGTCCAGGTCGTGCCGCAGGTGGTCGGCGGCGCGGCGGTTGTCGCGGCCCGGCCGGTCGCCGAACCGCCAGCCGGACGGCTCGACCCGGACGGGCAGGTCGACGAGCATCCCGGCGGTGCGGCCGATCATGTCGGCGCCCGGGCCGCGCCGGGGCAACTCGGGCAGATGCGGCAGCTGGGGGACCTCGCCGTAGATGACCCGCAGGGCCTCGGAAGGGTCGTCGCCCGGGTAGGAGCCGATGCCGGTCGCAGTTCCGGACATCCATGGAAACGCCATGTCACGGCAGCTTAACGGGCTTGTCGAGCGCTTGACCGCTCCCCGTCGACGTGAAACCGTCTCACCAATTTCGATCACCCCTTTTGTCGCATTCGGATCCCCCGCCGCAGCACGAAGGGAAGTCTCGGTGAGCAGACCCACCCCCCGCCGCCTTCTGACGGCCTCACTGATCACCTGCCTGGTGCTCCTGGGGTTGACCGCCCCCGCCCAGGCCCACATCGAACGCCCGTCCTACTGGCCCGATCCCAAGCCGGACTGCTCGGTCAGCCCGTGCGCGGGCGGGAAGGTCCCGACCGCCCGGACGCTGGCGTCCGCCCTCCAGACGGGCAGCCGGACGCACGTGGTGTGCCAGGCCGATTCGCTGACCCGCCTGCGCACGGCCATCGACAAGGCCCTGCGCGTGGGCTACTACCTCCGGCCCCACGACCACAGGAAGTTCAGCAAGGCCGAAGCGGACGCCTTGTGGAAGACCAACAAGGCGTTGTTCGCACGCTGCTCGTTCCATGAGATCCAGCCTGCGGTGACGGCGTCCGGCAACAACGACCGTGTGGTCGTCCTACCGGGGATCTACACGGAACCGACGTCGCGCAAGGCGCTCTCGCACAACCCGGCCTGCAAGCAGTACGAGCTGATCTCCGGGGCGTACTCCTACCTGGGCGAGTACAAGTGCCAGAACGACGCCAACCTCATTGCCGTCATGGGCCGGACGCCCGGCTCCGGCAAGGACCCCGACCCGCCGCTCGTGGACAGGCACGGCATCCCGAACCTCGGCTCGTGCGTGCGATGCAACCTCCAGCTGGAAGGCTCGGGCGTCAGCGCCGACGACGTCGTCGTGGACGCCGGACGCGTCGCCTCCGGGAACGGCGGCCCGCGCGGATCCGCCAAGGACGTCGGCCTACGCGTCGACCGCGCCGACGGGTTCGTCATGCGGAACATGAACGTCCGCCACGCGAACGAGCACGGAATCTACGTCCTGGAGACGGACGGCTACCTGCTCGACCGTTTCAAGGCGTTCTACTCGGGCGAGTACGGCGTCCTGACGTTCGTCGAGGACCACGGCCTGATCCAGAACTGCGAGGCCGCCGGAAGCGGCGACTCCGGCCTCTACCCGGGCGCGGGCGCGAAGACGTCCGCCGGACGCGACACCAAGTGGTACCCGACGTTCCGCTACAGCCAGGAGATCCGCTACTGCGACTCCCACCACAACACGAGCGGCTACTCGGGGACGGACGGCTCGGCCACCCACGTCGACCACAACAACTTCTACGGGAACGCACTCGGCTTCACCACGGACGTTTTCACGGCGGCGAACCACCCCGGCTTCCCGCAGCAGGGCGACCTGGTCGAGGCCAACAACTTCTACTCCAACAACTACAACCCGTACCTGCCCGGCTCGGACGTCTCCCCGACCGTCCCCGTGCCCGTGGGAACGGCCCTGTGGATCGCGGGCGGCAACGACAACGTCGTCCGGCAGAACCACATCTACGACAACTGGCGGCGCGGGCCGATGCTGTTCTCGTCCCCGGACGCGGCCGTGTGCGGCAGCCGGAGCGACATTCCCGGCTGCAACCCGCTGACGGTCTCCACGTCCTACCGCAACCAGTTCTACGGCAACGCCATGGGCGTCTCACCCACCGGGACGGTCGCCCCGAACGGCGTGGACTTCTGGTGGGACGCGTTCCCCGGCAACACCGGGAACTGCTGGTGGGGCAACACCGCCGCGAAGGGCAAGAAGGTCACCTCGTCCCCGGCGGGCCTCCCGGACTGCCTCAGCGGACGCGCCCCCTGGCTCAGCTTCGGGTTCGGCAACGTGGGCAACGAGGCCGAGCTCCTCACCTGCATCACGCAGGACACGCGTGCGCCCGGTGGCGCGTGCCCCTGGTACACGACTCCGGCCAAGCCCGGCAGTGCGAAGACCTCCGCACCCGGGAAGACCGCCGCGGCCAACGAGAACGAGGAGGACGGCAGCCTCTCGCACGTGGACTGCCTGTGGTGGAAGACGGTCTCGCCCGCCCAGCGCCAGCACATGCTGGACGTCATGCGCGAGGTGTTCGGCGCGCGCATCGGGTCCAGTGACCATGCCGCCGCCGGGGCCACGCTGACCGACCAGCAGGCCACGACCATCTTCGGCAACGCGTGCACGCCCGCGTACGCGACGGCCTTCAAGCTGTACAAGCTCTACAACCACGCCGCCGCCTTCATGGCCAAGCGATAGCCGAGCCGTTGGGGAGCCCGCGCAGGGCTCCCCAACGTCCGGCGTCAGCCTGGCCGGTCGTCCAGGCTGGCCGGTCGTCCAGGCTGACGGGCAGGCTGTGCAGGGTCAGAACAGCTTGGTCAGGTCGTCCAGGGTGCGGAGGGTCTCGTCCTCGGGCGCGGTGGGGAGGTTGAACAGGATCTCGTTCACCCCGGCCGCCTCCAGCTCGGCGACGACCTCGTCCTCCGGCGGGACGGCGAAGACCGTCACCGGCAGGCGGCGTCCGGCGCGTTCACGCAGGTCGGCGATCTGGTTCGCCAGGTCCTCGGTGCCCCGGCCGTAGATCGGCATCCAGCCGTCGCCGAACTCCAGCACCCGGTCGAAGGTGGTCGGGCCGGAGCCGCCCAGCAGGACCGGCGGATGCGGGTCCTGGACGGGCTTGGGGTAGGAGAACACCGGGTCGAAGTCCACGAACTCGCCGTGGAACTCCGCCTCGTCCTTCGTCCACAGCTCCTTCACCGCGAGGACGCGCTCGCGCAGCAGCCTCATGCGCGTGCGCGGGTCGGTGCCGTGGTTGCGCATCTCCTCGCGGTTCCAGCCCGCGCCGACGCCCAGGACGGCCCGTCCGTTGGAGACGTGGTCGAGCGACGCGACCTCCTTGGCCAGGATGATCGGGTCGCGCTGGACGATCAGGGCGATGCCGGTCGCGACCGTCAGCCGCTCGGTGACGGCGGCCGCCGCGCTCAGCGCGACGAACGGGTCGTAGGTCCGGTAGTAGCGGCGCGGCAGCTCCGGTCCGCCCGGCCACGGGGACTCGCGGCTGGCCGGGATGTGCGTGTGCTCGGCCAGGAACAGCGAGCCGAACCCGCGTTCCTCCAGGGCCCGTCCGAGCGGGGCGGGGCCGATGCCGTCGTCGGTGACGAACGTCGAGACGCCGAACTTCACAGGCAGGTCCTCTCACGTGGGGAGATGCCCACGGGAGCTTACGGAATCGGCCCGCTCCTGCCCAGGGCCCGGAAGCCCGGTGGTCTCGGTCAGGCGGGGACGCGGGTCGCCTCGGAGATCGTCGCCGAGCCCAGCACCCGGTCGCCCACGTAGAGGACGGCGGCCTGGCCCGCGGCGACGCCGCGCGCCGGACGGTCCAGGCGGATGCGGACGCCGTCCTCGAACGGCTCGGCCGTGCAGTCGTGGACCTCGCCGTGCGCGCGCAGCTGCACCTGGCAGCCGACCGGGCCGGCGGGGGCCTCGCCCAGCCACACCGGGCGCTCCGCCGTGATCTCATGGACGTCCAGCGCCTCGCGCGGCCCGACCGTCACGGTGTTGGTCACCGGGGAGATGTCCAGGACGTAGCGGGGCTTGCCGTCCGGGGCCGGACGGCCCAGCCGGAGCCCCTTGCGCTGCCCGATCGTGTAGGCGTAGGCGCCCTCGTGCTCGCCGAGCTCCTCGCCGTCGACGTCCACGATGGGACCGGGCGCGGCGCCGAGCCGGTCGGCCAGGAACGCCTTGGTGTCGCCGTCGGCGATGAAGCAGATGTCGTGGCTGTCGGGCTTCTTGGCGATCTGGATGCCGCGCCGCTCGGCCTCGGCCCGGATGTCGGCCTTGGTGGTGTCGCCCAGCGGGAAGATCGCGCGGGACAGCTGCTCGGGCGTGCAGACGGCCAGCACGTAGGACTGGTCCTTGCCGCCGTCGACGGCGCGGCGCAGGGTCGCGCCGTCCCAGCGGGCGTAGTGGCCGGTGCAGACCGCGTCGAAGCCGAGGGCGACCGCCCGGTCCAGCAGCGCCTGGAACTTGATCTTCTCGTTGCAGCGCAGGCACGGGTTGGGCGTGCGGCCCGCCGCGTACTCGCTGACGAAGTCATCGATCACGTCGTTCTGGAAGCGTTCGGCCAGGTCCCAGACGTAGAAGGGGATGCCGATCGCGTCGGCGGCGCGGCGCGCGTCCCTGGAGTCCTCCAGGGTGCAGCAGCCGCGCGCGCCCGTCCGGTAGGACTGGGGGTTGCTGGACAGGGCCATGTGGACGCCGGTGACGTCGTGCCCCATCTCGGCGGCACGGGCGGCGGCCACGGCGGAGTCGACGCCGCCGGACATGGCGGCCAGTACGCGCAGAGTCATAACCACTCCAGCGTAAAGGCCGTCCGCCACTCCTTTATTCGGACGGAACGGCTAAACGGACGGGAACGGCCACGGGTTCGGGCGGCAGCCGTACAGCGACTTGGTCTGCTGCACCATCGCGGGCGCGCGGCGTCCGGGGCCGGGGCACTGCTCGTGGCCGTGGCCGAGCGCGTGCCCGACCTCATGGTTGATCACGTACTCGCGGTAGGCGGCCAGGTCGCCCTCGTACCAGGGGACGCCGGTCCCCCAGCGGCGGGCGTTGATCACCGAGCGGGAGCCCTGCCGGCAGGACAGCTCCCCTCCGGTGACGAGCGGCGCGCACAGCCGGTCGGTCAGGGCGGGGCTGGACAGCGCGACCCGGAACGAGACCGGGCCGCCGTCGACCCGGACGAACCGCATCCGGCCGCCGTGCCCCCAGCTCCGCGGGTCGTTCAGCACCCGGTGGACGGTCTTGGCGAAGTCGGTGAGCTCGAACGGGAGCCCGCGCTCCATCTCCACGATGTACCGGACGGTCGTGCCGCGCGCGCCCGCGGGGGCCTTGGCCGTCCCCTGGGCGACGGCGTACCGGCCGCTTCCGGACTCCGGGACGCGGACGGTCCGCGGCTGGGCCCGTCCGTTGACCATGCGGAGCCGCCTGCCGTCGGGAGTCTTCGCCGGAGCCGGGGCGCCGTCCGGGGACGCTGACGGCCCGTGCAGGCCGGACGGCCCTGACGGAGCGGAGGCCCCTGAGGGCTTCCGTTCCGTCTCCGAACCGCACCCTGCCGCCGTCACGGCCACCAGCGCGGCGACCGCCCCCGCCGCTGCCAATACGCGCTTCCGCACGCGTCCCCCGAACGTGATCTCGTCTGCCGATCACCGAACCTGATCTTTCCCCGGTGATCGCCGCTCAGGGTAACGCCAAAGAAAATTGGCCGGACACTTACGCCACCGTGAAACCGGGCGCTCCGCGTGAGGCCGGTCACCGTGCCACGGAGCCGCCGCTTCGCAGGGAGCCGCGACTCCGCCGTGAGGTCACGCCTCCGTCGTGAAGTCGGCCATCATCGCCATGTCCTCGTGCTCGAGGTTGTGGCAGTGGAACACGAACGCGCCCGGGTAGTCGGTGAACCGCACCGCGACCTCGGCGGCCTCGGCCGGACGCAGGTCCATCGTGTCCTTCCAGCCGTGGTCGAACGGGCCGACGCCGCGCGTGCCGCGCCCCACGACCTGGAAGGCGTCCAGGTGCAGGTGGATCGGGTGGTGGAGGTCGGTGACGAACCGCCACCGCTCCAGTTGCCCGAGCCTCGGGCGGGCCAGCGGCTTGCCGGGCTCGTACTCGTGCCCGTTGATCTGCCAGCTGTTCCCCTTCTTCTGGAGCAGGAACGTCCTGGTCACCGCGGCCTTCGCCGGGTCGAGCCGCTCGATCTTCGAAAGCTGCGCCGGGACGGTCGAGTCCTCGTGCGGCGCCGTGGACGCGGACGACACGTCGAACGCCATGATCTCGTGCGTCCGGCCGCCCTCCAGCTGGTTCACGAGCCGCACGCGCGTGCCCGGACGGTACCGGGCGAAGTCCACGACCACGTCGAACCGCTCCGCCGGGGCGGCGTCGATGCTGTCGTGCGTGATCGGCTGGGAGAGCAGCCCGCCGTCCGAGCCGATCTGCACCAGGCCCTTGCCGCCGGGCGGCGGCGGGTCGAGCGCGAGCCGGTAGTTGCGCGCGTTCGACGCGTTCAGCATCCGCAGCCGGTAGCGCAGCCGCTGGACCGGGTGCACCGGCCACGGCACGCCGTTGACCAGGATGACGTCGCCGAGAACGCCGTTCATGTGGGCAGAGTGGACGCCCGGCACGTGCTCCAGCGTCCGGTCGATCGACGGGTAGTTGAACGACCCGTCCGCGGCGAACGACCGGTCGGCGATCATCAGCGGAAGGTCGCGGTCGCCGCGCGGCAGCGGCAGCCGGTCCTCCTCGTCGTCGTGGACGAGGTGGAACCCGGCCAGCCCGCGCCACACGCTCGCGCCGGTGAAGCCCATGCGGTGGTCGTGGTACCAGAGCGTCGCGGCCCGCTGGTTCATCGGATAGGTGTAGTCGCGGCTGCCCATGACCGGGTTGCCGGGCATGGCGTGGCCGCCCATCGCCATGGTCGGCTTCCCGCCCGCGGGCAGGATCTCGTCGCCCGGGTAGCCGTCGCTGTCGTGCGGCGTGTGGCCGCCGTGCAGGTGGACGACCACGGGCCGGGGCAGCTGGTTCGTGTGCTTGACGACCGCGCGGCGTCCGGACCGGGACACGATCGTCGGCCCCGGGAAGCTTCCGCCGTAGGTCCAGGCCGTCGTCCTCACGCCCGGCAGGATGTCCAGATCGGCGGCGCGCTGGACGATCTCGTAGTAGTCGGTCGTCGCGTCCGAACGGGTGGGTTTGAGGACCGGCGGCAACAGCAGCGGGCGCTCGAACGCCTTGGGCAGCGGCCGTTTGCTCGCCAGAAGCCTTCCGGGCTGCGCGCTGCCGAGGAGCTTCGCCCCGCCGAGCGCCACCGCGCCCGCGCCGACGCCGACGGCCAGGCCGGCGCCGATGAAGCCGCGCCGTGACAGTGATCGTCGCTCGCCCGCCATCACACGACCTCCGGGGCGCGCTCGTCCTTGGACGGGGCGGGGTCGGCGGCGCCGGCCTGGAAGGCGAGGCGGACCAGGGTGACGGTGCCGACCATCAGGGCCACACCCAGCGGGACGTGGACGGTGAGCAGCCGCGCGTACCCGAAGCCCATCTGGAAGATCTCCAGGACGACCATGATCGAGGCCGGGATGATCGGCCGGGCCGGGCCTCCGCCCGGCTTCCAGAGCAGAACGGCGGCGACCACCGCCAGCATGCCGATGAGGGTGGTGAACACCGCGTTGGCGCTGTGCATGCTCAGCGCCCCGTAGCCACCGGAGAGGAAGCGGCCCGCGAAGACCGCTTGGAGGAACACCATCAGGGCTTGCAGGATCGCCGCCACCCGGAAGAGCAGCACCGTCCATCGCTTGGGTCGTCGCATGGGGGGAGATCACCAGTTTCATGTGAGACGGTCTCAAATGAATCTATCTCAGGTGAAACTATCTCAAATGAACTAGACTTGGAACCCGTGACGAACTCTCCGGACGGGCCGCCCTTCGGGATGCTGCTGCGGCGCGCCCATGTCCATGCCCGCGAGGTCTTCACCGAGGCGCTCCGGCCGCTCGGTCTGAAGAGCTTTCACTACGGCGCGATGGCGGCGCTGAGCCGGATGGGGCCGTGCAGCCAGCGGCGGCTGGTGGAGGTGCTCGGCACGGACAAGTCCACGATGGTCCGCCTGGTGGACGACTTGGAGCGCATGGAGCTGATCACCCGGACTCCCGTCCCGCACGACCGCCGCACGCAGGCCATCTCCCTCACCGACAAGGGGCGCGAGGCCTTCGCCGAAGCCGACGCGGTCGCCTCGGCGACCCAGGACTACCTCCTCGAGGACTTCACCGACGACGAGCGCCGCACCCTGACGGAGTTCCTGACCCGCTTCACGAAGTACGACCTCTGACGCCGCCGGCCCGCCCGGCGGGCCGGCGCGGGCCGGTGCGGACCAGCGGGCGCGGGCCGGGTCCGGGCGCGGTCCGAGCGCACGCCGTGTCCGGGCCGGTGGACGTCAGGTGAGGAGGCCCCCGAGGCTGCGGTTCTGCGAGACCGCGGTGTCGAAGGCGAGCGGGCAGGCCAACGTGAGGGTCTTGAACGGCTCGGGCAGCTGCACGTGCTGCCGCAGGACGTACCTGTCGGAGCCGGTGAACGCCTGGGCGAGCAGGTCGCCGAAGCCCTCGCTGGCACGGCGGAACAGGGCGAGTTCGTTCTCCGCGTTGTCCATGACGCGGCCGACGAAGAGCTCGTAGTAGCCGATCTGCCGGTCGTAGGCGTCCAGGATCTCCCACCCGCGCAGCGCGCGTTTCCGCAGGTAGCCGATGGGCTGGTTCTGCGGGGACAGGATGTGCATCTTGGGCGTGTGCGCGAACCCGTACGGCTTGTAGAAGTAGAACAACGGCATGCCGTCCGGGCGCATGATGCTCAGGCGGCGTTCGGCGTTGTTCTGCGTGCCCTGGTTGAGGGCGCGGAACACCTTGCGCGCACCGTTGACGCCCTCTTCGCGGACGTACGCGGCGGGCCGTCCGTCCGCCGACCAGATCGTGTAGTTCGCCTCGACCGAGAAGAACCCCTGTGGCTGGTCATAGACGAGCAGCGACTCGGCGTAGAGGTCGGCCGGGCCAGGCTGCGGCAGGCCCTGCTGATACGCCTGCTGCGGATACCCCGGCTGCGGATAGGGCTGCTGCTGGTACTGCGGCGGCGCCGGCAGCGGAGGCGCGGCTTGCGGGGGCGCGGGCTGCGGGGGTGCGGGCTGCGGCGGCTGCGCATACCCCGGCTGCACAGGCTGCGGATACCCCTGCGGCGGGTATCCCGGCTGCACGGGTCCCGGCGGCGGTGGCGGCGGTCCAGGCTGCACGAATCCCGGGTGGGGCTGAGGCTGCGGTTGCTGCGGATACCCCGGCTGCGGCGCGTACGGCTGAGCCGGATTCCCGGGCGGCGGCGCGTAGGGCTGCGCAGGGTGGCCCTGCTGAGGCGGCGCGTACCGAGGGTCCCTCGGAGGCGTGGGGGGATGGCTCATGAAGCTCCTCATCACGGAACAACCGCACTCTAGTCGCACATCCCCCGCACCAGAACGCCTTCACCCGCCGTCCCCCGGGGCGGCCCCGAACGCCGGAACCCCGTCGGACGGCCACCCGGAACGGAACCCCTACCCCGTACCTGTTCAATGACGGAACGTCACATTTCGGAAAATCCACCCCAGGATGGCCGAAAACCCCCTGTTCACGGGCGTATTCGCCCTGCCGCGATCACCCTGATCGTGATCACGGGGGGATCGATTGGACGACGAGAAGGCGACGACACCGCAGCCGGTGTTCGACCCGGACCTGCCGCAGGAGATCCAGGAGATACTGCGGAGCAATCCCGAGGTCCTGGTTCCGGCGTCCGAGGATCCGCCACCCGAGCCGCGCCTCTGCTCGTCGTGTTCGGCGGCACGGAGGACGGCGACGTCGCAGCCGCCCGCGTCCACCACGGCCGCTATTTCCCGGGGACCGACTTCGCCGAGGGGAACGAGCGGTGGCTGGGCGCGTCCATGGCGGACATGATGCGCCGGACGCAGAGGGCCATCGACACGGTCCAGGGGGCGAAGGTCAACGCCGCCGGGCTCCTCGACGGCACCGCCAACGATGTCGCCCTGCCATGGCAGGAGTGGGGTATCGCGCAGTCGCTGGCCGCACTCGCGTCACCGACACCGCCTATCGCGAATGGCAGGCCCTTCAAGAACTCGCGGACCTTGACGACGACGCTCTTGAGGTCCTCGCCCGATCCGTCCGGGACGAGCTGGCCGTCCGCGAGATCGACGGCCTCGCCGATCAGACCGGCCTCGCGACCCTGCGCACCAGCCTCCGCGAGGCGCGACAGGCGGCGAACGTACTGGCCGAACAGACCGGAGGAACAGCGTGACCACCGAGAACCCGAGCATGGGGAGCGCAGTCCCTGGGCGGGTGCCCACACGCCCGCTCTCCCCGCCTGTGTCTCACGCCGAGACGGAAGGATGAGCGCGAAGCCCTCCTTTCGGCAGGCGTGCTGCTCATGGTCCCGCTGCTCGTGATCGGCCTCATCTTCGTCTCGGTCTTCAACGACATGTACGACAGGTGCGCGTTCACGTCGGTGACGCGGCCCGCATCCGGACCGTCCTGCGCAGCGGGAGGACCGCGGCCTTCAGCTTCGTCTCGGCCCCCGCCAGGACGTAGGTCACGTCCGCCGTCCGGTGTTCCCCGGTGACCACGAGGGTCACCTCGACCACCTCCGCGCCGGACGACCGGGCACGCTCCTCATCCGAGCCGCCACACCCCCCGAGCCCGAGCAGCGGGAACCTTCGCGTCCGGCGTCGTCACCGGGAGAGGCGTCGTGACGGACATGTTCCTCAGGCGTTCCGCGGTTTCGCCATCCCGATCGATGAAGGCCAGGCGGCCGCGACCGTCTGCGCGCCATGGCCGGGGCCGTGCAGGACGACCGCCAGGACAGGAACTTCCCCGACGCCGCGCGCGGACGGGACGTCGCGTCCCAGGCGATGACGGTCGGCGGGCGCAAGGCCTGGGTGGTCGTCCGCGAGATCCGGTTCAGCAGCCCGGCGTGCGTGCGCGGATGGACCTGTCGGCGGTCGTCGTCGTCGACACCGGCCGTGCCCGCCCGGCCTACCTCTGGATCGACATTCCCGAGACGCACAAGCGCCTCTACAAGGACGTCAACACCGTGCTCGACTCGCTCCGCGTGACGTGACCGGGTTCGGGCGGACGGACCGGTGGAGGCGGCGCGGGTCGTGGATGACGAGACGGGCGAGGGCTCGCGTAGGGTTGCGGAGCGGGCTCTTCCGGGCCCGGCCATGCGACCTGAGACAGGAAGAGACGACTGGTGGGAATCTTCCGCCGCCCGCGTGAGACGCCGTCGGCCGTGAGCCCGGCGATCAGCGAGTTCTGGGAGTGGTGGGCGCGGGCGCGTCCGGACCTCGAGGGGTCGCTGTCGGCGGTGCCCGACACGCCCGAGGCGCTGCTGGCGGAGACGCCCCCGGACGCGGACTCCGAGCCGGAGATCCCCACGGGGCTGTCGGCGGAGATCATGGAGGAGCTGTCCCGCCGGGTCGCGCGGATCCACTCCGAGCTGCAGTGGGAGATCGGCGGCATGGAGGGCCGGCCGCCCTCGCTGACGGTGTCCGGGGCCGGTGATCCGGAGCTGCGCGGGCTCGCCGAGCGCTGGTACCGCGCCGCGCCCCAGGGGGACGCGGCGGGCGGCTGGCAGTTCCATCCGGCGCGTCCGGCCGACCCGGAGATGCTCGGCCAGGAGCTGCAGCTCGGCGACCACGACTTCGACCTGGAGTACGTCCGGTTCGGGATGCGGGCCGACCAGTTCCGCGGCCGGGTCGACATCACCGCCTACCACCCGGACTTCCTGTTCGTCTCCGAGGAGCACCAGGTCGCGGTCGCGTTCCACGTGCTGCACTGGGCGCTCGGCGAGGACGACGTGGCGCGCTGGGTCGGCGAGGTGACGATCTCCGCCGAGGAGCCGGTCGACTCGCTGCCCCCGGCGGTGCTGCCCGCCGTCGTCGAGCAGATCGTCGAGGACTTCCGCGAGCCGACCTGGCTGTCCGGCGAGGGCCGCACGCCGCGCGGGCACCCCGCGCAGTTCGGCATCCGCTTCCCCGTGCACCGGCAGGACCACCCGCTCGCCGACCTGCACGTCGAGGTGTCGGTCCCCTACCAGCACGCCAACCCGGACCGGCTGCCCGTCGAGCCGTCGGCGTCCGCGCTGCGCAAGCTGGAGAAGAAGATCGACGCCCTCCCGGAGGCGGTGCTGGTCGTCCGGCAGACCGGCGACGGCCTGCGCGTCTTCCACCTGTACGCCGACCCCGACTCGGGCGTGCTCGCCGAGCTCGACCAGCTCACCGCCGGGTGGGCGGAGGGCAAGGCGAAGGTCGCCTCCACGAACGACCCGGGGTGGCGCGCCCTCGCGCCCTTCCAGCCCTGATCCACTCCTAGAACCCCGCGCCGCTCTTCGCGCCTGGACGTCCCTCGCGGACGTCCTCGCGAAGGGCGGCGCGTTGTTTCACGGGCGGTTCGACGGGCGGGTTTCACCCTTCGCGTGGGCGGAACATCTCCATATAGCGGCTGGTGGCAGCCATGTGACGGTTCATATCCATCGGGACGGGCTCCGAACACGGCCCCGTTCGAGGAGTGCCCATGCATCCGGAACACCTGCCGCGCGCCGCCCGGTTCGACGACCGCGAGTACCTCAACATCGTCTACCGCAGCGATCCGGACGCGCTCCGCGCCGCCGTCCCGGAACCCCTGGAGGTCGTCGAGCCGCTCGTCCGGTTCGAGGTCATGCGCATGGGCGGCGCGGACGGCCTCGGCTCCCGCACCGAGGCGGGCCAGGTGATCTCCGTCCGGTTCGCCGGGGAGGACGGCGAGTACCTGCGCTCCCTGTACCTGGACGGCGCCGGCATGGACGGCGCAGGCCTGGACGACGTCGGCGCGGTCCTCGCCGGACGCGAGCCGTCCGCCCGTCCCGAGACCGCCGGAACGCCCCGGCTGCTCGTCGAGGACGACATGCTCGTCGGCACCCTCGACCACGGCGCCCAGCGCGTCGCGACCGCGACGATGCCGTACAGGTACGCGCCGATGAACGCGGACGAGGCGCGCGACCAGATGACCGTCCCGACGTTCGCGGTCGAGACCGTGCCCGGCGTGGACGGGCCGTCCGCCCGCGACCTCGTCCGGACGCGGATCACCGACATCACGGTCAAGGAGGCGTGGCGGGGTCCAGCCCGGCTCCAGCTGTTCGAGCACGTGATGGCGCCGCTGGCGGACCTGCCCGTCCTGGAGATCGTCTCGGCGTCGCACGTGCTGGCCGGACTGGCGCTCACCCGCGCCGTGCCCGTCCATGACCGCCTCGCGCCCCGGACGGGCTGAGGAGAAGCCGTCAGCTGAGCCCGGCGCGGAGGGCGCGTTCGACGACGGGCGGGAGGGCCTCGGCCAGGGCGTCCACGTCGGCGTCGGTCGAGGTGTGGCCGAGGGTGAAGCGGAGCGACCCGCGCGCGCGTTCGGGCGTCGCGCCCATCGCGAGCAGGACGTGGCTGGGCTGCGCGATCCCGGCCGAGCAGGCCGAACCGGTGGAGCAGGCGATGCCGCGCGCGTCCAGCAGCATGAGCAGGGCGTCGCCCTCGCAGCCGGGGAACGAGAAGTGCGCGTTGCCGGGCAGCCGGCCCGCCGGGTCGCCGTTGAGGACAGCGTTCGGGACGGCGTCGAGCACCGAGGCGATGAGCCGGTCGCGGAGCACGGTGAGCCGTGCCGCCTCGTCCACGCGGTGGTCGGTGGCGAGCCGGGCCGCGGCGGCGAACCCGGCGATGGCGGGCGTGTCGAGGGTGCCGGAGCGGACGTCCCGCTCCTGCCCGCCGCCGTGGAGCACAGGAACGGGATCGACCCCGCCGGACTTCCCGGGCTTCCCGAGCAGCAGCGCCCCGACGCCGAGCGGCCCGCCCAGCTTGTGCCCGGACAGGGTCAGCGCGTGCGCGCCGGACGCCCCGAAGTCGACCGGCAGGTGCCCGGCGGCCTGGACGGCGTCGGTGTGGAACGGGATGCCGTGCTCGCGCGCGACCGCAGCCAGCTCGGCGACCGGCTGGACGGTCCCGACCTCGTTGTTCGCCCACATCACGGTGACGAGCGCGACGTCCTCGCCGGTGCCGATCATCTCGCGCAGCGTCTCCGGCCGGACCCGGCCGAGCTCGTCGCACGGGATCCACTCGACCTTCGCGCCCTCGTGATCGGCGAGCCACTGGACGGTGTCGAGGACGGCGTGGTGCTCGACCGCCCCCGCGAGCACCCGCGTGCGGGCCGGGTCAGCGGCCCTGCGGGCCCAGTACAGGCCCTTCACGGCGAGGTTGTCGGCCTCGGTGCCGCCCGAGGTGAACACCACCTCGCTCGGCCGCGCGCCGAACGCCTCGGCGACGATCTCGCGGGACTCCTCCACCACCCGGCGGGACCGGCGGCCCGCGGAGTGCAGGGACGAGGGGTTGCCCAGCTCGGCCAGCTCGGCCGTCATCGCCGCGATCGCCTCGGGGAGCATGGGGGTCGTCGCCGCATGGTCCAGATAGGTCACCACGCGCCCCAGGTTATCCGCGCGCGGCCCGGGCCCCGTCCCGGCCCGGACGCACTTTCCGAGTCCGACGAAACCTGCGGGGTGACGGTGGTCACAGCGGAATATTTACGCTCCAGATGTGATTTTTACGGAAGATCTTCGAGTTGTCCCCTGAACCGTCCGGTCGGTACAGTAGAGAGGCCATGATGAAAGAAGCCCTCCTCGACGCCGCCGAGGCCGTGCTGGCCGAGCACGGCGGACGCGCGTTGACGCTGAACGCGGTCGCCGAGCGCGCCGGCGTCAGCAAGGGCGGGCTGCTCTACCACTTCCCGAACAAGGAAGCCCTGGTCGAGGCGCTGGTCGCCCGGGTCATCGCGGAGTTCGACGAGTTGATCGACTCGTTCGACGACGGACGCCCCGGGTCCTACACCCGCGCCTACGTCCTGGCGACCTTCGAGATCCTCACCGGTGAGGCGCGGGCGCACCGACGATGGTCGGCCATCACGGCCGCCGCCACCGACCCGGAGCTCGCCGAGCCGCTGAACGAGGCCATGGGCCGCTGGCACAAGCGCCCGTGCGGCGAGGATCCGGATCCGGCCACCGCCATGGTGGTCCGGCTCGCCGCCGAGGGCCTCTGGGAAGTTCTGAGCCATGCGCCGCAGTTGTATGACGAGGATCAGCTCGCGGCGCTGAAGGAACGACTGCTGGCCCTGGCCGCCGGCTGACGGCGGGCCACGCCCCGCCCCGCACGACCCCACTCGCACGACCACTTTCGCACGACCCCACTCAGCACGACCGAAACCGACCCCGGCGCGCGCCGGGGAGCCTCCGGGTGCCCCCATGGGCTTTGGAGCGTTCCCGCACGCCCGGACACCTGAATCCCCCGGGTCCTCCGCCCCGACCAGACGAGAAAGAGGTGAACCATGCTGCTGCGCGCTCGCACAGGCACGTTCCTGACCTTCGCTTTGGCAGGACTGCTCTGTGGTGTGTGGACGTCACGCATGCCCGCGCTCGCGACCAAGTTCGGCGCGAGCGAGAGCGAGATCGGCATCGTGGTCCTCGTCTGGGGCCTCGGCGCGCTGGTCGCGATGCAGGGGCTGCGGTCGGTGATGGGACGGCTCGGCAGCCGCCCCGTCCTGCGCGTCGCGCTGCCGCTGACCGCGGTGTCCTACGTCGGCGTCGCGTTCGCCCCGACCTACGCGGTGCTGATCGCGGCCGTCGCGGTCTTCGGGATGGCCTTCGGGATCACCGACATCGCCATGAACGCGCAGGCCAGCGTGGTCGAGCACGAGTACAGGCGGCCGATCCTGTCGGGCATGCACGCGGGCTGGTGCGTCGGCGCCATGAGCGGCGGCCTCATCGGGTTCGGCACCGCGCACGCCGGGCTCGGCTTCAGCAACACCGTGCTCGCCGTCGCGATCGCCGCGCTGCCCCTCGCGCTGCTGCTCGGCCCGACCTACCTGGTCGACCGCCCGGTCCGCGCCGCCGCGGCCGCCGTGGGCGGCGAGCGCCGCCGCGCCCGGCTGCCGATCGCGGTCTACCTGGTCGGACTGCTGGCGTTCATCGGCTTCATGACCGAGGGCTCGATCGCCGACTGGAGCGGCCTGCTGCTGCACGGCGAGCTCGGCGCGACGCAGGCCGTCGCGGCGCTCGGCTACCCGATGTTCCAGGTGGCCATGCTGATCGGCCGGATCGGCGGGGACCACCTGCGGATGTGGATCGGCACCCGGAACCTGCTGACCGCCGCGGGCGTCGGCACCGCGGTCGCGATGACCGTCGTGGTCACCGCGCCGAACACCACGGTCGCGATCATCGGGTTCTTCCTGTCCGGTCTGGTCGTCGCCACGGTCGTGCCGATCTCGATGTCCCTCGCCGGGACGTCCGCGCCCGGCCAGCCTGCCGCCGCGGTCGCCCAGGCCGGGGCGATGGGCTACGGCGGCCTGCTGCTCGGCCCGGTCGTCGTCGGGTTCCTCGCGGACGCGACGTCGCTGCGGATCGGCGTCGGCGCCGTCGTCGTGCTGGCCCTGCTCATCTCGGCCGGGGCCCGGTTCATCCCGCTCGGGTCGGGCGAGATCGGCTCGGTCCGGGTCGAGGAGTCTCCCGCCGAGGCGCCCGGCGCCGTGACCGGTGAGCAGATCCTCGCCGACGTGCCCGCGCCGCGTCCGGACGGCGACACGCAGCCCGTGGCCGCCTGAGAGCAAGAACGCCCGAGAGGGGGATCGTCCGAGCGGACGATCCCCCTCTTTCGCTATAAACGCTCGGGACCAGATCACTTCGGGTGAGGGGACGGGCATGGACGGCTGGCGGGTACCCGGGTACACCGAGCTGAAGGTCCTCGGCGAGGGCGCGCAGGGCCGCGTGGTCCTGGCCCGGCACGACGACACCGGACGGCCCGCCGCGATCAAGTACCTGTCCGCCGGGCACACCGCCGACACGCGCTTCCGGGAGACCTTCCGGCGCGAGGCCGAGCTGCTGAGCCGCCTGCGCAGCCCGTACGTCGCGCAGCTGTTCGGGCTGGTCGAGGCGGACGGCGGCCTGGCGATCGTGATGGAGGCGGTGGACGGCGCGTCGCTGCGCGCGCTGCTCGCCGAGCGCGGCGCGCTGCCGCCCGAGGGCGCGCTCGCCCTGCTCAAGGGGTCGCTGCTCGGCCTCGCGGCGGCGCACGACCTCGGGATCGTCCACCGCGACTACAAGCCCGCGAACGTGGTCGTCCGCGCGGACGGGCTGAGCAAGCTGATCGACTTCGGCGTCGCGGTGGACGCGGGCGCCGCGGACCGCTCCGGCACCCCGGTCTACATGGCCCCCGAGCAGTGGCGCGCCGAGCCCTCCTCCCCCGCGACCGACGTGTACGCCGCGACCTGCGTGTTCGTGGAGTGCGTGACGGGCGAGCGGCCGTTCCGCGCGCCGAACACCGAGACGCTGCGGGAGCTGCACCTGTCGGCGCCCGTGCCGTCCGAGACGGTCCCGGAGGCGCTGCGGGAGCTGGTCGAGCGCGGCATGGCGAAGGACCCGTGGGACCGTCCGCCGGGCGCGATGGCGTTCGTCCGCGAGCTGGAGTCGGCCGCGTCCGAGGCGTACGGGACGGACTGGGAGCGGCGCGGCGTCACCGCCCTCGCCGGGACCGCCGCCGCGCTCGCCGCGCTCTTCCCCCTCACGAGCATGGGCCTGGGCGCGGGCGCGGGAAGCGCCGGGGCAGGCGCGGGTGCGGGAGCGGGCGCGGGAAGCTCGACCGCGAGCGGGGCCTCGGCGGCCGGCAAGGCCGCGGGAACCGCCGGCAAGGCCGCGGGAACCGCCGGCAAGGCCGCGGGAACCGCCGGCAAGGCCGCGGGAACCGCCGGCAAGGCCGCGGGGACCGCGGGCAAGGTCCTCCCGGGGGTGAGCGCCAAGACCGGCCTCGCGGTCGCCGGGGCGGCCGTGGTCGCGGTCGGCGGCGGCGCGGCCGTGTACGTCACGTCCCACTCCGCCAAGAGGAAGCCCGCGCCGCCGCCCCCGATCGCGATCCGGCTGACCGCGCTGAACGAGCCGCTGTCGCCCCTGCCCGGCGGCGGGAAGTGGCAGGTGAACGGCCAGGTCGTCACGGTGTCCGGGCATAAGGACCCGGCGCTCGACCAGAAGCTGGACGCCGCGCTGCGCGCCCCTCTCGACCGGCGCTGGACGGACGCCAAGGGCATCCTCGGCGGGCAGCCGGGCGCCTACACCGGGACGGTCCGCCCGACGATCCTGCTGCGCGGGCCGAAGCTGCTGAGCGTCCGGTACGACACGGACGTCAAGGGCCAGATCGGGACGGGCTGGGACCAGGCGCGGTCGGTCACCGTCGACCTCGACACCGGGACGGCGTACACGCGTCCGATCGACCTGTTCCGGACTCCGTCGCCCGCGCTGTCGCCGAAGGTCCTCGCGCACCTGCCGGGACACCGCTGGTGCCCCCGTGAGCCTGCCGGTCCCGGCATCACCGCCAAGCAGCTGGCGAGCGGAGAGGTCTCGGTGGCGCTCACCGCGTCCGGGATCCGCGTGGCCTACCAGGGCGCGGCGCTCGGCTACTCGAGCTCGTGCGGGAACCAGAGCTCGGACGTCCCGTACGGCGAGGTCGCGGACCTGCTGAAGCCGGAGGTCACGGCCGCCGTCCCGTTCCCCGTGACGTCCGTGAGGCCGACCCCCTGAGAGAGAGGAACGCCCCGGCCGGGGGAACCCGGCCGGGGCGTCACGAGCACGCGCTGCCTACTTGCGCTTGTTGATCTCCTCGGTCAGCTGTGGGGCGACCTGGAACAGGTCGCCGACCACGCCGTAGTCGACCAGCTCGAAGATCGGGGCCTCGGGGTCCTTGTTGATCGCGATGATCGTCTTGGACGTCTGCATGCCGGCCCGGTGCTGGATCGCGCCGGAGATGCCGACCGCGATGTACAGCTGCGGCGACACCGTCTTGCCGGTCTGGCCGACCTGGAACTGGTGCGGGTACCACCCGGCGTCGGTCGCCGCGCGGGACGCGCCGACCGCTCCGCCGAGGGTGTCGGCCAGCGCCTCGATGATCGAGAAGTTCTCGCCGGAGCCGACGCCGCGGCCGCCGGAGACCACGATCGCGGCCTCGGTGAGGTCCGGGCGCTCGCCCTTCTCCTCGACGACCTTCTCGACGACCTTGGCGGCCTTGTCGGCCGCCGACAGCTCGACCGACACCTGCTCCTCGGCCGTGTCCGCCGGGGCGGCCTCGGGCGCGACGGAGTTCGGGCGGACGGCGATGATCGGCGTGCCGGACGTCACCTTGGCGTGCGCGATGATCCCGCCGCCGAAGATGGAGTGCTCGCCGACGAAGCCCTCGGCGACGTCCACGACGTCGGTGAGCGCGCCGGAGCCGGTCTTGATCGCCAGGCGTCCGGCGACCTCCTTGCCCTCGGCGGTCGCGGCGACCAGCACGGCGGCCGGGGCCTTCTCCTGGACGAGCTTGGCGAGCAGCGCGGCCTTCGGCGCGACGACGTAGGAGGTCAGCTCCTCGTCGGCGGCCAGGTAGGCCTTCTTCGCGCCGAACTCGGCCAGCTTGCCCTTGGCGCCCTCGTAGCCCGGGCCCACCCATACCGCCGCGGCGTCACCGAGGCGGTTGGCGAGCGTGAGCAGTTCGAGGGTGACCTTCTTGACGTCACCGTCGACGTGGTCGACGAGGACCAGGATCTCACTCATTGCTTAGGGTCCCCTTCCCCGCTCAGACGAACTTCTTCGAGGCGAGGAACTCGGCGATCTTCACGCCGCCGTCGCCCTCGTCCGTGACGATCTGGCCCTGCGCGCGCGCCGGAGCCTCGGCGAAGTCCACGACCGCGGTCCCGGCGTTGGCGATGCCGACCTGGCCCGCGTCGATGCCCGCGCCCGCGACGTCCAGCGTCTCGACCGGCTTCTTCTTGGCCGCCATGATGCCCTTGAAGGACGGGTAGCGCGGCTCGTTGATCTTCTCGACGACGCTGACCACGGCCGGCAGGGTCGCCTCGACCTTGTCGTAGCCGTAGTCGGTCTGGCGCTGGATGCTGATCGCGGAACCGTCGATCTCGACCTTGTTGGCCAGCGACAGCTGCGGAACGCCGAGGCGCTCGGCGAGCATCGCGGCGAGCATGCCGGTGCGGGCGTCGGTGGACTCCGAACCGAGGATCACCAGGTCGAAGCCGGTGCGGCCGAGGACCTGCTGCATGGCGTAGGAGGTCTGGAAGGCGTCGGAGCCGGCCAGCGCCTCGTCCGTCAGGTGGACGGCCTTGTCGGCGCCCATGGCGAGGGCCTTGCGGATCGACTCGGTCGCCTTGCCGGGACCCATGGTCAGGACGGTCACCTCGCCGCCCTGGGCCTCCTTGATGCGCAGCGCCTCTTCGATCGCGTACTCATCGAGCTCGTTGATGACACCGTCCGCCGCAGCGCGGTCGAGGGTGCTGTCATCGGACTTCAGCTTGCGCGGGCTCTCCGTGTCGGGAACCTGCTTCACGCAGACGACGATGTTCATGGCCGGTGGCCGACCTCCCTGCACTCAGTTGGCCGCTGGGGTAAGCGGACATAAGGACGCCGCCCGTGGGCCGGGTCGACGCGTGCTCGCGCGCCGCCTCGCGGCGGCGCACCTGACAGCCTGCCAAAGACCCGAACGTCTTTCGGCCCCGGGTCCCGGGTTGACCGTACACCGCAGATGTTACCGGTCAGTAGGGGCTGTGCGAAACCCGTTCCGTGAGACCTACCCCACGTAGGAGAACGCCACTCTGCGAGCGCGTTCTCCCACCGCCCCCTGTGGAACGGGTCACTTTGTCGCTGTCCATCCGGCTTTCGTCCTGCGTCCGTCCGGCGTTCAGTGCAGGGAGTTCTGGAGCCGGGAGAGCGTGGCCTCCAGGGAGCTCTGCAGGCCGTAGAGCGGCGCGAAGCTCGGCGTGAACGACATCGCCGCGACCAGCCCCACGAGCGTCAGGACGCCGAGCACCAGGCCCGCCACCGCGACGGTGCCCGGACGCCACGCCAGCGGCTCGAACGCGCTCTCCAGGGCCCGCCGCGCGCCGCCCGCGCCCGGGGCCGTCCAGAGGGCGATCGTGCCCGTCCCGGCGCCGAGCGCGCCCGCGCCCAGGGGGGACAGTTCGAGGCCCACCGCCGCGACCCCCACGACCATCAGCGGGACCCCGACGGCGAACACGGCCGCGTAGGGCAGGGACAGGAGCGTCCGGCCGATGGCCTCGACGCGTCCGATCGTTCCTCGTGCGCGCGTGATCCGCAGCAGCGTCACCGCCAGGGCCGACACCGTCACGCCGACCACCGGCATCATGACCGAGACGCACCCGGCGATCACGATCACCAGGACCGCGAGCAGGCGAGCCCATCCGCGCACGACGGCGAGTTCGTGGACGTCCGCGGTTCCGGCATGGCGTCCGCCGCCGACCGCGACGTCGCCCTCGGGCGCAGGCGGCGCGACGGCGGTCGCCACGCCGGCCGCCGGCCCGGGGAACGCGCCCGTGCCGACCGGACCGGGCATCATGAATCCGCCCGTGTCGTCCGCGGAGGGCATGGCGAAACCGCCGGTCGTGGACATCACGGCGGGGAAGCCCCCGGTGGCCGGGGCGTCGGGATACGGCGCCCGGACCTCGGCGGCCGGCTCGGGGTCCGGGCCCAGGTCGAGCTTGGACGCGGCGGCGATCAGCTCCTCGGCGTTCGGACGCGCCGCCAGGTCGAGCGCCGCGGCGGCGCGGAGCAGGCCGCGCAGGGCGTCCGGAACACCGGGGGCCTCCAGGGAGGCGTCCTCGCTTCCGGTGGCCGCGAACAGGATGGTCTCGGCCCACGCCCGGATGTCGCCCGCCGGGCCCTCGGGGTCGGCGACGAGGGCGAAGTCGACCACGACCGGCGCGCCGTCCACGACCAGGACACTGCGCGGGTCGAGCGAGCCGTGCCCGAGGCCGGCACGGTGGATCGCCGCGACGGCCTTGGCGAGCGCGACCGCCATGTACCGGAGCTTCGAGCCGCGGAGCGGGCCGTCCGCGGCCACGGTCTCGTCCAGCGGACGCCCCGGCACGAGCCGCGACACGACGTACGGCGGACGGGCCTCGGGATCGCCGTCCAGGACGTCCACCACGTAGGGGCTGAGCACCGCGCGCATGCGCGCGACATCGGGGGCCGCGTCCGGCGGCAGCATCCGGATCGCCACGTCACGACCGGTCGCGTCCGCCGCCCGGTGGACGACACCGGACGGCCCGTCCAGCCGGGACAGCAGCCGGTACGGACCGATGTGCTCCTGGTGGCTCGTCTCCCCGCTCATGGACTCGGGACCCTATCGGGCGCAGGGCCTGCCCGGTGTCTCATGAGCGCTCCGTTTCCCACCGGTAGGGGAAGCTCCCGCGATCCCGACGCTCCCCGCGTTCGCCCGGTCACTCGGAGTGGCCGTCCACCCGGGACCCAGCAGAGCCCGAGGCCTCGCGAATGCCGGGGCCCCGCGGAAGCCGGGGCTTCACGGGGCCCGCCGCGCCCCGGGTCATCCGCCGATGAAGGGGATGTGGCCGTGGAGGATGTCCGTCACGCGCTCGCGGACGCTGGTCAGGCTGTCGCTCATGCCGTCCACCGGGGTGGTGTCGGGCGGCTGCTTCTGGGACAGGACGGCGAGCACGACCGCGAAGATCCCGAGGATCAGGACGCCCGCGAGGGCCGCCTCCGCGCGCGGGAGCAGCGCCCCCCACACGCGCGCGAGCTGGCGGCGCGGCGCGCCGCTGCCCGGGGCGAGGGTCAGCAGGCCGATCACGAGCATGCAGGAATACGCCACCGCCTTGGACGCGGTCATGTCCGGGTAGGCGAACATGAGCACGCCCAGCATGATCGCGCCCGCGAACAGCGAGAGCGCCGAGAGCAGCGCCGTCGCCATGACCGCGCCGGGCAGGTGCAGCGGCGTCCGGAACGCCGCGCCGACCGCGTCGCCCGAACGCGGGCCGCGCCGGGTGCGGCGGCCCTCCATGCCCTTGGCGGCCTTGTCGGCCGCGCGCAGCACCAGGACCCCGGCGATCGTCACCGCGACCGCGAGCAGCGGCGCGATGTTCGCGAACGCGATGAGCGCGCCCAGGACGAGCAGGCTGAGCACCCGGTACCAGCCGAACGGCTTCGGGTGCTCGCGCTTCTCCTGCGGCTCGGGCCGCTGCTTCGGAGACTGCTGGTCGGGCCGCTGCTGATCGGGACGCCGCTGGTCAGGGCGCTGCTGGTCGGGGCGCTGCTGGTCGGGGCGCTGCTGCGCCTGCTGCTGGTCGGGGCGTTGCTGCGCCTGCTGCTGGTAGGGGTCGTACGGCTGGGGCGGCTGCGCCTCGCCCCGGCTGAGCCCGCCCTGCTGCGGCCAGGCCTGCCGGTTCGGAGGCGCCGGCGGACGCACGCCCTGTGGATAACCGGCGCGGGCGGGACGGTCGTACGGCCCGGGCGCGGGCGGCGGGACGGGCGGGGGCGCGGCCGGCGGCAGCATCCCGACGAAGTCCTTGGGCTGCTGCACGTGGACGGGCGCGGGCATCGGCGGAGGCGTGTCGCGGAGGGTCTCCGCGCCGCCGTCCATCGAGGGCGCGCCCAGGTGGCTCGCCGCGTCCTGGAGGGTCTCGGGCTCGACCGGGGACGGCTTGTCCTGGACGGTCTCCGGCTCCCCGATCGGCGGCATCCCCAGCGGGACGGCGTGGTCGGGCCGGGTCACGAACTGGTCGTCGACGCGGGTCTGGTCGGCGACCGTCGCGTCGATGTCGATCCGCTGGACCAGCCCGGTCAGCTTCGCCGCCCCCGGGCGCTCGGCCGGGTTCCGGGCCATCGCGGCGCGCAGCACCGGCAGCAGCGCCTCCGGCACGCCGTCCAGGTCGGGGCGGCCCTGCATGATCTTGTAGAAGATCGACTCGAAGGTGCCGGAGCCGAACGGGGGCCGTCCGGTCGCGGCGTAGCCGACGGTGCCCGCCCAGGCGTGCACGTCCGACGGCGGGCCGGCGTCCTCGCCCTCGATGATCTCCGGGGCCAGGTAGCCGGGCGTGCCGATCACCATGCCGGTCGCGGTCAGCCGGGTCGCGTCCGCGCCCTGGGCGATGCCGAAGTCGATGACGATCGGCTCGCCGTCCAGCAGCATCACGTTCGCGGGCTTGAGGTCGCGGTGGATGATCCCCGCGTCGTGGATCGCCGACAGGGCCTCGGCGAGGCCCACCGCCAGGCGCTGCAGCGCACGCCCGTAGAGCGGCCCGGCGTCCTCGACGACCTCCTCGAGCGTCCGGCCGGGGACGTACTGGGTGACGATGTAGGGCCGTTCGGCGGTGACGTCCGCGTCGAGGATCTCGGCCACGTTGGCGCTGCGGACCCGGCGCATCGAGTCGGTCTCACGGGCCAGCCTGCGGCGCGCCGTCGCGTCGCCCGCCACCGCGGGGCGCAGCACCTTGATCGCCACCTCGCGGCCGTCGGGGGCGACGCCGAGGTAGACGACCCCCATGCCGCCCTCCCCGAGTGTTTCCAGGACGCGGTAGTGGCCGATCGACTGGTCGACGCTCTCCCCGGACGTGGTAGCCCCCTTCATCGTTTCGGAAACCCTACCTTCGTCCACCGGGCCGGGCCGCGCCCGCCACCGGGGCGTCCGATTCGCGCCATCCGTCCCACCATTGCGAGTTCCCCCGTCCGCCGTCCACTCTCCGGCTCCTCACGATCATGCGACGGCCGCACGGGCGGCGGAGTTCGCCGGAACCGCGAATTCGCCCGCCCACTCGGCGAGCGCCCCGGCCAGCCAGCGCGCGGACGGGCGGTCCGCCGGGTCACGCGAGAGCGCCCCGCGCACCGGCCCCGCCAGCGGCCCGGCGATCCCGTCGAGGTCGGCCATCCCGCGCAGGATCCGGAAGCACACCGCGTGCAGCGACCCCTTGCCGAACGGCGACCGCCCCGTCGCCGCGTATGCGACGGTGGCCCCCCAGGCGAAGACGTCCGAGGCGGCGGAGGCGTTCCCGCCCTCGATGAGTTCGGGGGCGAGGTAGGCCGGGGTGCCCGCGACCATGCGCCGAGCCCGCTGCGGGCGCTCCGCCGTGTACAGGACGTGGTCGGAGCCCGGCTCGTGCGCGATGCCGAAGTCGATAAGGGTCGGACGGTCACCGAGGACCATGACGTTGCCCGGCGCCACGTCCCGGTGCAGCACCCCCGCGTCATGGACGGCCGCCAGCGCGAGAGCCAGCGTCCGGGCGAACCTCGGCACGCGCGCGCGGTGCAGCGGGCCGTACGCGTCCACGAGGTCTCCGAGCGGCGTGCCCGGCACGTAGCCCATGGCGAGATGCGGCCGGTCGCTCTCGATCCGGCCGCCGAGCAGCGGCGCGACGTATGGGCTGTCCACCCTCCGCTGGGCCGCCATCTCCCTGGCCAGCCGCCGGCGGGCCTCCGGTTCGGGCGCGAACTCCGCCCTCAGCTCCTTGACCGCGACCTCGCGTCCGGCCGGGTCCAAGGCGAGATGGACGACCGCGGTCCCCCCGCGCCCGATCTCGTTCAGCAACCGATAGTCACCCAGCCGCCGATGCGTCCCCATACCTCCTATGACGCCGGTTCCGCCAGAGGCGTTCCTGGGAAACCGGGGTCTTCGGCAGGGCGGGTGGGTGATGCGGTCAGGCCTTGCGGGCGGCCTGGCGGGCGCGGCGCTCCTCGCGGCGGGTCTCGAACTTGGTGGCGGCGCCGTTCAGGCCGGTCATGAACTCGGCCAGCTCCTCGCGCGCCTTCTCGCCGTCACCGTTCAGGTCGGTGCGCTCGAACACGCCCCACTTGCGCAGCACCGGGACGAGGACGTCGTCGTGGTGCAGGCGCAGGTCGTAGATGCCCGCGTTGGCGATGACCACGGACTTGCGCATGAACCCGTCGATGCTGTGGCCCGGCATGTGGAACCCCTTCACGACGTCGGTGACGGCGCGCATGGTCTCGTCGGGCGCGAGGTCGAAGGCCGCGCCGAGCAGGTTCCGGTAGAAGACCATGTGGAGGTTCTCGTCCGCGGCCACGCGCGAGAGCATCTGGTCGCAGATCGGGTCGCCGGACGCCTTGCCGGTGTTGCGGTGCGAGACGCGGGTGGCGAGCTCCTGGAACGAGACGTACGCCACACCATGCAGGAACGAGTCGCCGTGGTCGGCCTCGTAGCCGACCTCCATGTGCTTCATGCGCGCGCGTTCCAGCGCGATCGGGTCGACGGCGCGGGTCACCGTGAGGTAGTCGCGCAGGACGATCCCGTGCCGGTTCTCCTCGGCGGTCCACCGGTTGACCCACGTGCCCCACGCGCCGTCCCGGCCGAACACGTCGGCGATGGCGCGGTGGTAGCCCGGGAGGTTGTCCTCGGTGAGCAGGTTGACGATCAGCGACTCGCGCGCCTCTTCGGTGATCTTGGAGTCCCCGGGCTCCCAGCCCTCGCCGCCGAGCGGACCGTCGAAGTCGCGGCCCTGGCTCCACGGAACGTACTGGTGCGGGAACCACTCCTTGGCCACCCCGAGGTGCCGGTTGAGCTCGTTCTCGACGACCGGCTCGAGCTCGATGAGGAGCTGGATCTGGTGCTTGGACTCGGGCGTCACGGTCATGCGGTTCCTTCGCTGGACGGAGGGCGGCCGATGGGCGGCGGTCCCAGGGCAGGGGCGCGGCGCGGCGTTCGCAGGGGCTCGGCCGGGATCGCCGGTCACCGGGGCGACCAGCAAACCTACGAAAGCGTAGGTTCGATGTTCGCGAGCGCGTCCGGCCTGCGTCAAGGCACTCTCGTCACAAGGCGGACAGCGGAATTCTTGTCGGAAGTGATGAAACTCGGGCCGGATCCGGCGGAGCGGCTCCGGCCGGCGGTCACTGCGTGTCAGCGGCCTGTTTCCATAGGCGATTGGCCGCGGCGCGCAGGAGCGGCCGGGGCAGCATCTTGAGGGCGGGCATCGCCGCCTTGTACTGAAGGCCGGGGACGCACAGGGCACGGCCCAGTTCCACGGCGTCCAGGCCCTCGCGCGCGACGTCCTCCCGGCGCAGCCACAGGGGATGCGGGTCGTGGGCCTCGTCCGTGCGCGTGAAGCCGGGGCAGAGCGCGGTGACATGGACGCCCTGTCCGACGACCTCCGCGTGCAGGCTCTCCGAGAAGGACGCCACGTACGCCTTGGTCGCGCCATACGTCGCACTGCCGGGGGCCGGTGCGAATCCTGCCACGGACGAGACGTTCAGCACCCCGCCTCGTCCGCGCGCGAGCATTCCGGGCAGGACGGCGTGGGTCAGCCTGACGAGCGCGTTCACGTTGAGGTCGATCTCGCGGAGCTGTTCGTCCAGGGGAAGGTCGACGAACGCCCCGAGCGCGCCGAACCCGGCGTTGTTGACCAGCAGTTCCACGGGGTCGTGGCGGAGCCTGCGCTCGACCTCGTCCCGCTCGGCGGGATCGGTGAGGTCGGCGGCGACCACCTCGACCGCGACCCGGAACCGCTCGACCAGCTCGCGCGCGAGCTGGTCCAGCCGCTCGGCGCGGCGGGCGACGATGACGAGATCCGCGCCGCGCGCGGCCAGTTCACGCGCGAAACTCTCGCCGATCCCACTGGAAGCGCCCGTGACGAGGGCGGTTCGGAACGCCTGCCGCATGGCGGGTGATGCTAGCGGCTTCCCCGCACGCGCGGAGCGCGCTTCACCTCGGACAAGGCCGCCGATGACGGCCCGTTCAGGTGTCAGAATGTGACTGGATCGAGACCCATCGGTCGTGCCTCGGGGACATCTCGGGGCAAACCCCATACGATCATGCACCGCAGTCCACGAGCGCGACGGGTGTCCCAGTGCGAACGGAAGATCGGATCGGCCCCTACCGGGTGCTCGAAGAGCTCGGCGTCGGCGGGATGGGCGAGGTCAGCCTCGCCCTGGACGAGCACGGCCGGGCCGTGGCCGTGAAGGTCCTGCATCCGGCCGTCGCGCGCGACGAGGTCGCCCGCAAGCGGCTCGAACGCGAGGTCGCCACCATGCGCCGGGTGCGCGGCCCGTTCGTCGCCGAGCTCCTGGACGCCGACTTCACCGCGCACCGCCCGTACATCGTCACCCGCTACGTCCAGGGCCGGACGCTGGACGAGGTCCTGCGCGAGCGGGGGCCGCTGCGCGGGGCCGCCCTGCGCAGGTGCGCGCGCGGGCTCGCGCGCTCGCTCGTGGCCATCCACGAGGGCGGCGTCGTCCACCGCGACCTCAAGCCGGGAAACGTCATGCTCGTCGACGGCGACCCCGTCGTCATCGACTTCGGCCTCGCGCATGTGCTGGACGCGACCCGCCTCACGCTCACGGGCACCGCCATCGGCACCCCCGGCTACCTCGCGCCCGAGGTCCTGGACGGCGAACGCGCCACTCCGGCGTCCGACATCTTCTCCTGGGGCGCGTCCGTCGTGCACGCGGCCACAGGCCGCTCGCCCTTCGGCACCGGCCCGGCGGCGGCCATCTGCTCCCGGATCCTGCGCGGGCGCGCGGACCTGACGGGTGTTCCGCGCGACCTGCTCCCCGCCGTCCGGGCCGCTCTCTCCGTGGACCCCGCGGACCGTCCGACGGCGATCGAGCTGCTGCCTCTCCTTCGGCCCATTCCGCCGGACGCGCCGACTGAGACGATCCCGATTCCGCCCCGTCCGCCCGCCACTCCTGAGGTGGACGCGGCCGATGCGGCGCCGGAGGAGGCGGTTGAGGAGGAGACGCGCGCGCAGGAGGTCGAGGCATCGCACGCGCAGGAGCCGGAGAAACCCGGGCAGGGCGACAAGGCCGCAAAGGGTGAGGGGACACGCCGCCAGGCCGGTACACGTCCGCGAAGGCTCCGTGGGGTGCTGGGCGCGCTCATGCTGGCCGTCATTCCGGGAACGGCCCTCGCCGTACCGATCTTGACGTCGGCCGCCTGCCTGCTCTGGTTCATCCTGGTCTACGCGCGCCGGGCCCTCCGGCGGATGCGGCTCCGCATCACGAGCGCACGAGGCGGACGCGGCGCACGGATCCGGGCGGGCACCGCCGCCCTCATCGCCGTCCCACTGGAAGTACTCGTCCGCCTGGGGTTGCTGTCCGTGGCGGGGGCGGGCCTCTATGCCGCCATCTTCGCGCTGACCCGGCTCACCCCCGCGTCCGGGCGTGCGGCGGAGATCGCGCTGGGCGTCCTGGCCGCGATCGTCGTGGCACTGCGATGCCGCTACAACGCGTCGGCAGCCCTATGGCTGAGGCTGATTCTGCCCATCGTCGCCATAGGGCTGCTCGTCACCGCGGCGTTCGCGGTCCATCCCGCCATCTGGTGGCCGCTGCCCTCGTTCGGAGACAGCGGCGAGTGACCCCCGGGGTCAGCGGCCGGTGAACTTGGCCTTGCCGGGGCCCTCCTCCATGAAGCTCTTCATGCCGTTCTGCTGGTCCTCGGTGGCGAACAGCGCGGAGAACCGGGTGCGCTCGATCTCCAGGCCCGTCTCAAGGTCGACCTCAATGCCCGAGTCGATGGCCTGCTTGGCGGCGCGCAGCGCCAGCGCGGGCCCGCCCACGAAGGTCTTGGCCCAGGTGACGGCCTCCTCATGGACCTGGTCGTCCGGGACGACGCGGTCGACGAGGCCCATGGCCAGCGCCTCGTCCGCGCGCACGTGGCGTCCGGAGAAGATCAGGTCCTTCGCCTTGGCGGGGCCGACCAGGCGCGCGAGCCGCTGCGTGCCGCCCGCGCCCGGGATGATCCCGAGCTGGATCTCCGGCTGCCCCACCTTCGCGCCCGCGCCCGCGACCCGGAAGTCGGCGGTCAGCGCCACCTCGAGGCCGCCGCCGAGCGCGTACCCGGTGATCGCCGCGATGACCGGCTTCGGGATCGCCGCGAGCGCCTTGGTGAAGTCCTGCAGCAGCAGGGACGGGCCGCCCGACATCTGCGCGTACGAGAGCGGCGCCATCTCCAAGATGTCGGCCCCGGCCGCGAACACCCGCTCCCCGCCGTACAGGACGACCGCCGCCGTCTCGTCGTCCTCGCCCACCTGCCGCGCGGCCTCGATCAGCTCGCGCTGCATCTGGGAGTTGAGGGCGTTCATCTTCGGCCGGTCCAGCCTGATCGTCGCCACGCCGCCTTCGGACTCGACACGCACGAACTCGCCCACGAACGCCTCCATCGCTGCCGGAACACCAACGCCCAGAGCCTAATCTCTCGAGGTTTTCCACAGATCGGCGGAGGCGGGTCACGTGTCGGCGGCCGCTGGTAGCTTCGGTGGTCTTCGGAAGGTTCGGGTGAGCTGGGGGAACATCGGCATGCTGGTCGCGCACGGCACGTGGCACGGCGGGGCGCTGTGCCTGTGGGCCGAGCGGAGCGGTCCGCACACGCCCGCCGGCGACGCGGGCCCGTCCGGGGGCGGGCGGGGTCCGTCCGGCGGGGAGGCGCATCCGTTCGCGACCCGCGACTTCTCCGGCACGTCCTACGAGCCGCTGGTCACCGGAGCGATGCGGGTCGACCTGGCGATGGCGCTGCCCACCCACGGCGACCATCCGCAGCCGTCGGCCGAGCTCGGCCCCGAGCCGTTCGACGGGCCGCCCGAGCTGCGCGCCTGGCGGGTCCCCGCGCTCGTCCTGGAGCCGTTCCCGGCGATGGCGCTGCTCCAGGCCGCCGAGCACAGCGGCGACATCGTCCCCGGCAGCGACCTGCGGTTCCTGTGCCTGCTCGCGGACGAGGCCGTCCGGCTCGCCGAGCGCGGCCACGTCCTGCCCGCCCTGCTCCGTGAGGACGGCGACCTCGTCGCGCGCTGGCGTCCGGTGATCGACGACCCCACCCGCTTCGGCGACCTCGCGCGCGCGATGCCCGCCGCGTGCCGCGCCGCCGAGGGGGGCCGTCCGGCGGCCGAGGTCCTGCGCGAGGCCCTGTCCGGCATGGTCGACACCGCCGTCCGCGGGGTCGTGCCCCACCCGCTGCTCCCCCCGCGCAAGGGCAAGGCCCCCGACCGCCTGCCCCTGGCCGAGCGCTGGGTCGAGGCCCTCACCGGCCCGTCCCCACTGGTCGCGCGCGAGCCCCGCGACGACCCCGGCGACCTGATCACCGAGCTGGACGCCTGGTACACCGCCGCCCACCGCCCGTCCGGCCCCCTACGCGTCTGCTTCCGGCTCTACGAGCCGTCCACCACCGAAGACACCGAAGAGACCGCGGAAACCCCGGAAGAGACCTCCGTGGAGCCGTCCGCGCCGTCGTGGCGGGTCGAGTTCGCCCTCCAGGGCACGGAGGACCTGAGCCTCTACGTCCCCGCCGCGCTCATCTGGGCGGGCGAGGCGAACTTCCTCCCCGACGCTGAGGAGACCCTCCTCGCCGGCCTCGGACGGGCCCTGCGCCTGTTCCCCGACATGGCCCCGGCCCTGAACGGCCCCGTCCCCTGCGAGGCCGGGCTCGACACCGCCGGAGCGTTCCGCTTCCTCAAGCAGGCGGCTCCCATGCTCGCCGCCGCGGGCTTCGGCGTCCTGCTGCCGCAGTGGGCGGGCAAGGCCAAGCTCGGCATGAAGCTCACCACGCGCTCGCAGGAGGGCGAGGGCTCGGGCGCGGCCACGAGCTCCGGTTTCGACCTCCAGGGCATGGTCGACTTCCGCTGGGACCTCGCCATCGGCGACGAGGCCATCGACGAGGACGAACTCGAAGAGCTCGCCCGCCTCAAGGCGCCGCTCGTCCGCCTCCGCGGCCAGTGGGTCGAGCTGGACGAGGAACAGCTCGAAGCCGCGCTCGACTTCCTCCGCCACCCCCGCGCGGGCACGATGCCCGCCGCCGAGGCCATGCGCGCCGTCATCCACGCCGGCGACGACGCCCTCCCCCTCGTCGACGTCGACGCGGACGGCTCCTTCGGCGACCTCCTCTCCGGCTCCGCCGACCGCCGCCTCGCTCCGGTCACAACCCCCGAGGGATTCAACGGAAAGCTCCGCCCCTTCCAAGAACGCGGCCTTTCCTGGCTCCAGTTCATGGAATCTCTAGAACTAGGCGGAATTCTCGCAGATTCGATGGGGCTGGGTAAGTGCCATTCTCCGGATGATCTTGTCTATATCAACGGCTTCCTCAGTAAGACAAAGGACATCTGGGCACGCTATGCGACTCTTCCAGAATATGACGACGATGGCGGAGTCTGGGCCACTCCGAAAGAGACCCTCACAGTCAATTCCATCGACGCTGACGGCCATATCGTCCAAGCATCGGTCATCCGACTCTACCGACAGCACGTCCGCGAGCCCCTCCGTCGAATCCGGCTGAACGACGGCAGTGACTTCACCGTCACCCGCCGACACCGCGTGCACGGCCTCGACGGCTGGACCCGAGAGTTGCAGGTGGGTGACCGAGTCTGCGTCCCGGCGCGCCTGACCCATGACGGCACCCCCGTCGATCCGGACCTGACCATCCTGCTCGCCTGGCAGATCGCCGAAGGCCACGAACCCCGACCGTCCAGTGCAACTATCACCCAGAAGGACGTCCGGGTACTCGTCGACCTGCGCACGCGCCTTCTGCGGGTCGGCGATCGCTTCCGCCTCAAGGTCAACCGGCCCTCGATCAGCCCAGCCAACGAATCCCATGGCTCATATCTGCGTTTCGACAGCAAAGAATACCGCGAATTCATCGAGGAGCGGCTGGGGTACCGTTGGGGAAGAGTCTCCAAGCACAAGAAAATTCCCGACCCCATCGTCTCTGCGGACGATGCCACCGTCTCCCTGTTCCTGCGCCATTATTTCGCGGCCGAGGCAGCCGTCCTGCAAGAATCCCGCATCGTCGAGATATCATCAGCCTCGGTATTCATCATCCGTCAGCTCTCGGCGATGCTGCGACGATTCGGCATCTGGCTGCGGGTGCGCACCAAATACAAGCACGCCACCAACGGAACAGGCATCAAGCGGCCTTACCAGGTGGCCATCATCGGCGGTCCGAGTCTCCGTCTCTTCCGTGAGCACATCGGCATCGCCGACCCCGTCAAGCAGGCCAAACTCGACGCCGTCTGCGAGAAGCCCGCCAACTCCAACACCGAGGGTGTCCCCGGCAGCGACCTGCTTCAGCAGGCTCGCGAGCTCACCGGCCTGCCGATGCTGCATTTCGGTGTGCCCTGCGTCTACTTCGCAGGCACCCAGGAGCTCTCCCGTGCCACCGCACGCGACGCGGTGGAAGCGATGGACCGCATGCTGTCCGGCGAGGCGGCGTCCCAGTACGCAGCCCTGCCCAAGAGCAAGTGGACCTCCCGGCCCCTTGCCGCCTATGAGGGCTTGGACAAGGACGGCCTGCGGCAGATCCGCGACCTTCTCCACGCACGGGCCACGCGAGACGCCTTCTACGCGACGGTCGCTTCCGTTGAGGAGATCGACTACGAAGGTCACGTCTACGACTTCGAGGTCGCCGGCCACCACAACTACGTGGCCGAGGGTGTCCTGAGCCACAACACGGCGCAGACTCTCGCTCTCCTCGCCGCAGAACGCGTTGGCGAGTCTGAGGGTGAAGGCCCCGGGCCGACGCTGCTGGTGGGGCCCATGTCGCTGGTGGGGAACTGGCAGCGGGAGGCGGCGAAGTTCACGCCGAAGCTGCGGGTCTACGTGCATCACGGGACGGGGCGGCATCGGGACGAGGAGCTGGTGCGGGCGGCGTCGCAGGCCGATCTGGTGCTGACCACGTACGGAACGGCGGCGCGGGACGCGGAGATGCTGGCCGAGGTGCCCTGGCGGCGCGTGGTGTGCGACGAGGCCCAGGCGCTGAAGAACAGCGGCACCCGGCAGGCGCGCGCGGTGCGTGGCATCCCCGCGCGCACGAGGCTCGCCCTGACCGGAACGCCCGTGGAGAACCACCTGACCGAGCTGTGGTCGATCATGGAGTTCGCGAACCCGGGGCTGCTCGGGCCGCGCGCGGCGTTCCGGGAGCGGTTCGCCGTGCCGATCGAGCGGGACGGCGACGAGCGGGCGGCATCGGCGCTCAAGCGCGCGACGCAGCCGTTCATCCTGCGCAGGCTGAAGACCGACAAGTCGATCATCTCCGACCTGCCGGAGAAGCAGGAGATCAAGGTCTACTGCAACCTCACGCCCGAGCAGGCGTCCCTGTACCAGGCGACGCTCGACGACATGCTCGAGCAGATCGCGGAGGCCGACGAGAAGCAGCGGCGCGGGCTGGTCCTGGCGACGATGGCCAAGCTCAAGCAGGTCTGCAACCACCCGGCGCACCTGCTCAAGGACGGCTCGCGGCTGCCCGGCCGGTCCGGGAAGCTGGAACGGCTCGAGGAGATCTGCGCCGAGGTGGTCGAGCAGGGCGAGAAGGCGCTGGTGTTCACCCAGTACGCCGAGTTCGGCTCGATGCTCCAGCCGTACCTGGCGGCGCGGCTCGAACGGCCCGTCCTGTGGCTGCACGGCGGCACGTCCAAGCAGCAGCGGGACGACCTGGTCCAGCACTTCCAGAGCGATTCCGAGCCGTCGGTGTTCCTGCTGTCGCTGAAGGCCGCCGGCACCGGGCTCACGCTGACCGCCGCCAACCACGTCGTGCACGTCGACCGCTGGTGGAACCCCGCGGTCGAGGACCAGGCCACCGACCGCGCGTTCCGCATCGGGCAGACCAAGAACGTGCAGGTCCGCAAGTTCGTCTGCGTCGGCACGATGGAGGAGCGGGTGGACGAGATGATCGAACGCAAGAAGGCGCTGGCCGAGTCCATCGTCGGCACCGGCGAGGACTGGCTCACCGAGCTGTCGGTCGCCGAGCTGCGCGACGTCCTGCGCCTGTCCCCCGAGGCGGTGAGCGACTGATGCCGCAGTACGGCGATCCCATCGAGGTCGAGGGCGGCCTCCGCGCGCACACGAGGCGCGGGTCGATCGGATCGGAGTGGTGGTCGCGCCGGTTCATCGACCTGGTCGAGTCGTTGGCCGACACCGGGCGGCTCCAGCGCGGCCGCTCCTACGCGCGCAAGGGCCAGGTCATCGACCTGCGGGTCGAGGCGTACGAGGTGACGGCGCGCGTCCAGGGGTCGCGGCCCGAGCCCTACGAGGTGGCGCTCGGCATCGACGCGATCGACGACGCCGACTGGGCGCGGGTGGAGGCCGAGCTCGCGACCCGCGCGGTGTTCCGGGCCCGGCTGCTCGCCGGGGAGATGCCCCCCGAGATCGAGGACGTGTTCGCCGGTCTCGGCCTGTCGCTGTTCCCCGAGTCCGCCGCCGACCTGCACCTGATGTGCGACTGCCCGGACTGGGGCGACCCGTGCAAGCACGCCGCGGCCGTCCTCTACCTGCTCGCCGAGTCCTTCGACGACGACCCGTTCCTCATCCTCGCCTGGAACGGCCGCACCCGCGACCGGCTCCTCACCGCCCTGCGCCGCGCCCCCGCGCAGGACGCGCCGAGCCCGTTCGAGGTCGAGGACGAGCCGCTGGCCGCCGAGGGCTTTTGGACGCCGCCCTCGGGCCTGGCCCGGCTGCGCGACCGTCCCGCGGTCCCGCCCGTCCCGCCGGGGTTCCTGATGCAGGTCGTCGAGCCGCCGCCGGTGAAGGTCCGCCGCCGCGCCCTCACCGACGTCCTCCAGCCCGCCTACGAGGCCCTGGCGTCCACCCCGTTCACCACCGACTGACCCTGGAGGGACCGACTGACCCTGGAGGGGAGGCCGGTGGCGTCGGGTCAGCCGCAGTGGCACGGGGCCAGCCGTAGTGGCGTGGGGCGGCCGTAGTGGCGTCGGGTCAGCCGCAGTGGCGTGGGGTCAGCCGTAGTGGCTGCCGGTGCAGCCGACCTCGCCCGCGATGACGGACCAGACGCCCAGGAGGCCGACGATCTCGTGGAAGTCGTCGGTGGTGAACTCGGTGGTGCGCGGTCCGGTGAGGCGGACGCCGGGGACGACCTCGCACGACTGGGCGATGGCGGTGGAGCTCCACTCGACCCCGAGTGTGTAGGGCGGTTCGACGACGTGGCGGCGCCAGCGGTCGGGTGAGGCCAGCACGGCGCGCGCGGCCTCGTTGATCATGCGGTGGGCGCGGGCGGGCGGGACGAGCTCGGCGGCGTACCGGTCGCTGCCCTTCTTGACCGCGACGGTCGCCACCTCGCCGAGCACCTCGCGCGCCTCCGCGCAGGCGGCGACGTCCCCGGTGACCAGGCCGACCGGGACGCCGAGGCTGGACGCGTAGGCGGCCATCAGCCGGATCTCCCCCGCGACCTCGCCGTTGAAGGTGACGTTCTGGATCTCGCGTCCCATCCACGTGTGGTTCAGGACGCCCCGGGGCGTCCCCGCCCGCGCGTGGTAGCCGACGTACATGGCGACGTCGCACCAGTTGCCGAGCCCCTCGGCCATGCGCATGGGCTTGTACGGGCCGCGGACGAGGGTGCAGCGCTCGTCGATGAGGTCGACGCGCAGGTTCTTGCCGCTGCCGTGGGCGTCGGCCACGACGACCTTCTCCGCCCCGGCGTCGAACGCCGCGGTGATCACGGCGTTGGCGTCGGCGGTCATCAACTCGCAGCCGCGCTCGTAGCCGCGTCCGCCCGCGCGCATCTCCTCGGGGTCGGTGAGCCCGGTGATGCCCTCCATGTCCACCGAGACGAACACCTTCATCCGCCCGCACCTCCACTGGTCTCCCACGGTTCCGGCAGGACGAGCCAAGCCGATCTTGCCCGTCCTGACAAGGTCGCGCACCGGTGGTTCGACGGCAGCAGCTATCGAACACCTTCTTGCACCCCTGCGATCAAATGTAGTACATCTACTATCAACAGTCAGAGTTCTACGGTGACAGGAGATGGCGAGGCCGGTGCCGACGGACAAGGACAAGGAGCTCGTGCACAACCGCATCGCGGTGCTGCGGGCGGAGCGGGGCGTGTCGCGGCGCGAGCTGGCGACGGCGCTCGGCGTGCACTACCAGACGGTCGGCTATCTGGAGCGGGGCGAGTACAGCCCCAGCCTGCACCTGGCACTCCAGATCGCCGAGTACTTCCAGGTGCCGGTGGAGGTGGTCTTCTCGCTGAAGCCGTTCCCGCTCATCGGCAGCACCACTTTGTAGGGAGACAACAAATGACGACCCCCCTCACCAAGCGCGACGAAAAGCTGTTGGCCGCCCTCCAGAGTGAGGTGCCGAGCCGGTATGCGACACAGAGCGGACGGCGCAACCTCGTGCGCATGGGCATCGCGTGCCTGGCGTTGTTCTATGTCAGCACGGTCGTCTGCTGGGCACTGGCCCCCAGCGACACCGCCATGTACCTGACGTTCGTGTGCGACGGAATCGGCCTCGTCGCCGGGGCGCTGGTCCTTGGGCAGATGGTGGTGGTCACGCGTGGCACCACGCGCCTCCCCGACCACCTGCTGGACGAGCGGCAGGCGTTGGAGAAGCTGCGTGCGCACTCGACGTCGCATCGCCTGACCGTGATCCTGCTGTTCGCCGCCCTGTTCGTGATCGAACTGGGGATGTCCTTCAGCGGTGACCATTCGCCGTCGGCCGCCGTGGTCGTCACCTTCGCGGCGCTCCTGGTCACGGTCTCCGCGCTGCCACTGCTGGTGACCACCTGGCGTATGCCCGATCCCATCCCCGACGAGGACGACGCTTGACCTTCTGAACGTTGGGCGGGCCCGGCCGTGAAGGCCGCGCCCGCCTTTACTTTCGTCCCTAGCGAAGGTCGCCGTTGGTCATGCCGTGCGGCGCGGGTGGGAGCGCCACCAGGCCCATCTCCGCGCGGCTGGCGAGCATCGCATGCCGCGGGACGACGCGGACGCTGTAGCCGAACGCCCCACTGCGCACGAGCGGCACCTCCCCCGCATAGCGGAGCCGTCCGTCACCGGCGGATTCGGGACTGGTCAGCTCCAGGTAGGACGGTTCGACGATGGCGTCGGCCTCGTCCACCCGTCCGTAGGCGACCTCCACGGCGACATCGGACGGTTCCAGGCCACCGAGGTCCACGACCACACGGACCATCAGGCGCGTCCCCACGTGCGGACTCTCCTCGCCCTGCGTTTCGACATGTTCAACGACCACGCCCTGCCATGCCTTGCGGATCCGCTGCTTCCATACGGCGAGCGCTCGTGCGCCCGCGTATCCGTCGCCGCCCATCGCGCGCGCGGAGACAGCGGCGGGCGTGTAGTAGTCGGTGACGTAGTCGCGGAGCATCCGTGTGGCGAGCACCTTGGGCCCGAGCGTCGCGATGGTGTGCTTCACCATTTCCAGCCAGCGCCTGGGCAGGCCGGACGCGTCGCGGTCGTAGAACATCACCGAGACGTGCTCTTCGAGGAGTTCGTAGAGGGCGGCGGCCTCCAGGGCGTCGCGGCGGTCCGGTCCGGCCAGCCCGTCGGCGGACGGGATGGCCCAGCCGTTCTGGCCGTCGTACCACTCGTCCCACCAGCCGTCCCTCACGGACAGGTTGAGCGCTCCGTTGAGGGCGGCCTTCATCCCGGACGTCCCGCACGCCTCCAAGGGCCTCAGCGGGTTGTTCAGCCATACGTCGCAGCCTTGGACGAGCAGCCGGCCGAGAGCGATGTCGTAGTCCGGGAGGAAGACGACACGGTGGCGGACGTCCTCGGCGTCAGCGAACCGGACGATGTCCTGGATGAGCCGCTTGCCGCCCTCGTCCGCCGGGTGCGCCTTGCCGGCGATGACGATCTGGACGGGACGGTCCGGGTCGAGCAGGATCGCGCGCAGCCGGTCCGGATCCCGCATCATCAGGGTGAGCCGCTTGTAGGACGGGACTCGCCGGGCGAACGCGATGGTCAGGACGTCCGGGTCGAGCGCCTCGTCGATCCATCCGATCTCGGCCTCGCTGGCACCACGCGTGCGCCACGACTCGCGCAGCCTGGTCCGCGCGTTCTGCACAAGCCGTTCGCGCAGAACGCGCCTAACCTGCCACATCTCACGTTCTGAGACGTCACGCACTTTCTCCCAGCCCTGCGCGGCTTCCACTACGGAAGGCACCTCGCGGGCGGCCAGTTCGAGGATTTCGCGTGCGACCCATGTCCCGGCATGGACGCCGTTCGTGATGGACCCGATCGGCACCTCGGCCTTGTCGAACCCGCCCCACAGCCCACCGAACATGTCCCGGCTGACCTCGCCGTGCAGGGTGGAAACGCCGTTAACGCGCTGCGCGAGGCGCATCCCCATGACGGCCATGTTGAAGACCGTGGGATCGCCGTCCGCATAGTCTTCGGCACCGAGTTCGAGGATGCGTTCCACCGGGACGTCGTGGTCCTCGTTCGTCCCGCCGAAGTACTTTCGGACCAGCTCTCTCGGAAAGCGGTCGATTCCGGCCGGGACGGGCGTGTGCGTGGTGAACACGGTTCCCGCACGCGTCGACTCCAGCGCCTCCTCGAAATCGAGGCCTTCGCCGGAGACCAGCTCACGGATGCGTTCCAGCCCGAGGAAGCCCGCATGGCCCTCGTTCGTATGGAACACCTCAGGTTCCGGGTGGCCGCTGACACGGCAGTAGGCGCGAATGGCCCGAACACCACCGATGCCCAACAGCATCTCTTGCAGCAGGCGGTGGTCACCGCCTCCTCCATAGAGACGGTCGGTGATGTCGCGTGCGGGTTGGTCGTTGTCCTCGACGTCCGAATCGAGGAGGAGTTGTGGGACTCGCCCCACGCGGGCGAACCACACCTGTGCGTGCAGGTCACGTCCCTGGGGCAGCCCAATGGATATCCGTACCGGATCGTCGTTCTCTTCCCTGAGGAGGGTGAGTGGCAGGCCGTTCGGGTCGATCGGTGGGTAGCGCTCCAGTTGCCACCCGTCGGGTGAGAGCGACTGCGAGAAGTAGCCATGCTTGTAGAGCAGCCCTACGCCGATGAGGGGCACGCCCATGTCGCTCGCGGTTTTGAGGTGGTCCCCGGCCAGAATGCCGAGGCCGCCGGAGTACTGCGGCAGCGCGGCGGTGATTCCGTACTCCGGCGAGAAGTAGGCGACGGCGCGCGGGCCGTCCGCGAGCGACTGGCACCAGCGCGGTTCGTTCAGGTATTCGCGCAGCTCGTCAGCGGTGTCGTGCAGGCGTCGCAGGAACCGGCGGTCATGGGCCAGCAGTTCCAGGCGTTCGGGGCCGACCTCGCCCAGCAGCTTGACGGGGTCGTGCCGGACCTCTTCCCACAGCGAGGGATCGACCTCGCGGAACAGATCCAGGGTCTCGTGGTGCCACGACCAGCGGAGGTTGAGGATCAGTTCCTCTAGAGGGCGGAGGGGTTCTGGAAGGACGGTGCGTACGGTGAATCTACGGATTGCCTTCACGCCCGGCCACGCTAGGCGCTGACTCCTGCGCGCGCGACCCGCGCGACAAGACCCTCACCTGTCGGCGCCCGCCGTCACCACAGAGCGCGAAACACAGCCGTACGCGAAGTCACCGCAGGACGCGAAGTCACCGCGGTAGGCGAAGTCACCGCGGGACGCGAATGGCCTTGTGTAGGCGCAGTCCCACGACAGCGGTGATCGCGCCGATGGCGAGCCCGGCTGAGTTGTAGACCATGTCGCCCGGGTCGCATTCGCGTCCGGGATCGAGCGTTTGTAGGAACTCCACAAGCACGAACGTCAGCGACAGAAACACCGGTGCCGCGACGGCTCGTCTGGTCGCAACGACGGAAAGCGCACCGGACGGCACCCACAGCGCCACGTTCATGACGTCCTCCAGGCCACGGTCCCCGAACGTGCGGACCGACCAGGCGGCGTGGTCGACCGGGTGCGACAGGCAGAGCGACAGCCGCTCCCCCGCGCCGGGCTCCACCGTCATGGGGACGGTCATGGCGAGGATCAGGCACGTCCACAGCAGCAGGCCGAGGGTGGGCAGCGGGGCCCACCCGGTACGGCGGACGAGCGGGCGCCACACGGCCACCGCGACGATCGCCAGCACCGTCCACAGCGTCAGCGCGCGGACGGCCTCGATGGGGAGGTGATGCGGCAGATGCGGCACACCTGGGACGACGAGCCGCGCGCGGCGGGAGTTCGCGCGCGTCCGCCCCCGGCCAGCGAGAGGTAACCGAAATGTAGCGAAAAGTAATCAATGCTTCCTGGGAGACCTGCGGCCGGACGCGGGCATGGACGGTTTTGGCCAACGCGAACGGGTAGGGGATGGCGCATGCGAGTCGAGTCCGGAACGTCCTCGATGCACGGTTTGATGACGATCGGACGGATTCCGATACTCGACGTCGCGCCTCTGGTGGGCGGCGGACGCTGGCCCGCCAAGGCCGTCGTAGGCGAAACGTTCGAGGTCAGCGCGACGGTGTTCCGTGAGGGCCACGAGATGCTCGGCTGCGCTGTCGCCCTTCGCGCGCCCGACGGGGAGACGGTCCAGTCCACGCGCATGCACGAGGTCGGCCAAGGGCTGGACCGGTACGCGGCCGAGGTGACGCCCACGACCGAGGGGCTCTGGCACTACCGCGTCGAGGCCTGGGGCGATCCGATCGCGCACTGGCGCCACGACGCCGAGATCAAGATTCCGCGCGGGCAGGACGTGGAGCTGATGTTCCGCGAGGGCGCCAAGCTGTTCGCCCGCGCCGCCAAGCAATCGCCTTCGGTGATGCGGTCCGTCCTTACACGCCTGGTGGCGACGCTCAAGGACCGCACGATCCCCATTGGCGAGCGCCTGGACGCGGCTGCGGCATCGGACGTCCTCGAGATCGAGGAGCGGCACCCGCTTCGCGACCTGCTGACCACCACCGAGTGGCTGCCCTTGGCGGTACATCGCGAGCGCGCGCTGTATGGGGCCTGGTACGAGTTCTTCCCTCGTTCCGAGGGCGCGTCGTTCGACCCCATGGGACGGCGCGGGCCGATGTCGGGAACGTTCCGCACGGCCATGAAGCGTCTGCCCGCCATCGCCGAGATGGGGTTCGACGTGGTGTACCTCCCGCCCATCCACCCCATCGGCAGGACGTTCCGCAAGGGCCCCAACAACACCCTGGAGGCGGGTCCGTACGATCCGGGCTCTCCCTGGGCGATCGGCTCTGCCGAGGGCGGGCACGATGCCGTCCACCCGGAACTGGGCACGCTGGAGGATTTCCGCGCGTTCGTGGACTACGCGCGTGACCTCGGCATGGAGGTCGCCCTCGACCTGGCGTTGCAGTGCGCTCCGGACCATCCGTGGGTGAGCGAGCATCCGGAGTGGTTCACCACGCGTGCGGACGGGACGATCGCCTACGCCGAGAACCCGCCCAAGAAGTACCAGGACATCTACCCGCTCAACTTCGACAACGACCCCGAAGGCATCCATGCCGAGGTGCTCCGCATCGTCCGGCACTGGATGGCGCAGGGCGTGCGCATCTTCCGTGTGGACAACCCGCACACCAAGCCCGTCCCCTTCTGGGAGCGGCTGCTGGCCGACGTCGCCGCCACCGATCCGGACGTGCTGTTCCTGGCGGAGGCGTTCACACGCCCGGCGATGATGCACACGCTGGCGAAGGTGGGCTTCCACCAGTCGTACACGTACTTCACCTGGAAGAACTCCCAGGAGGAGCTCCAGGAGTACTTCCAGGAGCTCGCGGGCGACGCGGCGAGCTACATGCGCCCCAACGTCTTCGTGAACACCCCGGACATCCTCAACGAGTACCTGGTCCACGGCGGACGTCCGGCATTCGAGATCCGGGCCGTCCTGGCGGCGCTGCTCGCGCCCGCGTGGGGGCTGTACTCCGGCTACGAGCTGATCGAGAACGTTCCCGTCCGCCCCGGCAGTGAGGAGTACCGCGACTCGGAGAAGTACCAGTACCGGCCCCGCGACTGGGAGACGGCCGAGAGCGAGGGGCGGAGCATCGCACCGCTCATCTCGAGACTCAACGCCTTCCGGCGCGCCCACCCCGCCCTCCACCGACTCCGCAATCTCCGCTTCCACCACGTGGACATGCCCGAGTTCGTCGCGTTCTCCAAGGCGCTGCATGACGGCGATGCGCCGCCGGACGACAGGACGCGGCAGGACGACGTCGTGCTGGCCGTGGTGAACCTCAACCCGCACGTGGTCCGTGAGGCGACCGTCCACCTGGACCTGCCCGCGCTGGGGCTCCGCCCGGACGAGGAGTTCGTCGTGACCGACGAGCTGTCCGGCGAGTCCTACACGTGGCGGCAGGCCAACTACGTGCGACTCGACCCTCACGTCCGACCGGCCCACATCCTCACGTTCCGGAGAGGCCAGAGTTGAGCGAAGCACGCCGCGAGGCGGCGCACGCCCCGCACTCCCCGCAGACAACCCCCCGCAACGACCACGACACCCTCCGTGACGCCACGTACGAGTCGCTGAGCGACCGGCCGCCCGTTCCGCTCCCCGCGAGCGACCCGCTTCCCGAGATCCTGCCAGAGGCCCTCTCAGCGACGCCGGGCGAACCCGTCCCGGACGCCTTCGACCCCGGCACGCCGCGCGACCCGCACTGGTTCAAGACCGCCGTCTTCTACGAGGTGTCGGTGCGCGGCTTCGCCGACTCCAACCACGACGGCTACGGCGACCTGCGCGGACTGGTGAGCAAGCTCGACCACCTGCAGTGGCTCGGCGTGGACTGCCTGTGGCTGCTGCCGATCTACCAGTCCCCGCTGCGGGACGGCGGCTACGACATCGCCGACTACACCCGGATCCTCCCGGAGTTCGGGGAGCTGGGCGACTTCGTCGAGCTGATCGAGGCCGCGCACGCGCGAGGCATCCGCGTCATCGCGGACCTGGTCATGAACCACACCAGCGACCAGCATCCCTGGTTCCAGGCGTCGCGTTCCGATCCGGACGGCCCGTTCGGCGACTTCTACATGTGGTCCGACCGGGACGACCAGTACCAGGACGCCCGCGTCATCTTCGTGGACACCGAGACGTCCAACTGGGCCTACGACCCCGTGCGCGGGCAGTACTACTGGCACCGGTTCTTCACACACCAGCCGGATCTGAACTACGACAACCCCGCCGTCCAGGAGGCCATGCTCGAGGTCCTGCGCTTCTGGCTGGACCTCGGCATCGACGGTTTCCGGCTCGACGCCGTCCCGTACTTGTACGCGCGCGAGGGGACGAACTGCGAGAACCTGCCTGAGACCCACTCCTACCTCAAGCGCGTACGCGCCGAGGTGGACCGCCTCTACCCCGACCGGGTGCTGCTGGCGGAGGCCAACCAGTGGCCCGGGGACGTGGTGGAGTACTTCGGCGACCCGGGCGCGGGCGGGGACGAGTGCCACATGGCGTTCCACTTCCCGGTGATGCCGCGGATCTTCATGGCCGTGCGCCGCGAACAGCGCTACCCCATCTCCGAGATCATGGCGCAGACCCCGAAGATCCCCGAGAACTGCCAGTGGGGCATCTTCCTGCGCAACCACGACGAGCTGACCCTGGAGATGGTCACCGACGAGGAACGCGACTACATGTACGCGGAGTACGCCAAGGACCCGCGCATGAAGGCGAACATCGGGATCCGCCGGCGGCTGGCGCCCCTCCTGGAGAACGACCGGAACCAACTGGAACTGTTCACGGCCCTCCTGCTGTCCCTGCCCGGCTCACCCGTCCTGTACTACGGCGACGAGATCGGCATGGGCGACAACATCTGGCTGGGCGACCGGGACGCCGTGCGCACGCCCATGCAGTGGACGCCCGACCGCAACGCGGGCTTCTCCCGCTGCAACCCGGCCCGCATGTACCTGCCGCTCATCATGGACCCGATCTACGGCTACCAGGCCGTCAACACCGAGGCGCAACGCGACAACCCCGGATCGCTGCTCAACTGGACCCGCAAGATGATCGAGATCCGGCGGCGGCACCCGGTGTTCGGCGTCGGCACGTTCGTCGAGCTTTCCGCGTCCAACCCGAGCGTCCTGGCCTTCGTGCGCGAGATCCCCAACGGGGAGTCGAACCACTGGGGCGGCATGGACACCGTCCTGTGCGTGAACAACCTGTCGCGCTTCCCCCAGCCGGTGGAGCTCGACCTCAGGCGCTTCGAGGGGTCCACCCCCATCGAGTGCATGGGCGGCGTGCGGTTCCCCGCGATCGGCGAGCCGCCCTACCTGCTGACCCTTCCGGGACACGGCTTCTACTGGTTCCTCCTCCCCCCTCCGGACACGCCAGAGGTGATGTGACGTGCGGCCCTCCCTCCCCTCACTGGTCGACCTCCTCGCAGAATGGCTCCCCGCGCAGCGCTGGTTCGCGGGCAAGGACCGTCCGATCCGCGAGGTCGGCATCGGCACGGCGACCGCGCTGCTCCCCGGTGATCCCGGCCTGCACCACCTGGTGGTGAACGTCCGGCAGAACGGTGAGTCTGAGCAGTATCAGCTCCTCGTCGGCGTCCGGCGAAGCCTTCCGGAGCGGATGCGTCCGGCGGAGATCGGATGGCTCGCCCTCGACGCGGGCGCACGAGGCGGGCTCGGTGGCTACAGGGACGCGGCCCACGCCTTCGACGCCGTCCACGATCCGGAACTCGCGCACTGCCTGCTGACTCACATGGCGGACGAGACCGTCATAGGGCCGCTCCGGTTCCGGCACGTCCCGGGAGCCGACCTGGACACCGACCTCGCGCCCACGGTGAGCACGGCCGAACAGAGCAACACCTCGCTCATCTACGGCGACGAGTACATCTGCAAGCTGTTCCGCAAGCTCTCCCCTGGCGTGAACCTCGATCTCGAAGTGAACCTGGCGCTGACCAGGCTCGGCTGTGCCCACGTCCCGGGCGTGTACGGGTGGGCGGAGCTGAAAACGGGCGGCAAGGGCGTCACGACGTTGGCGCTCCTGTCCGAGTACCTGCACTCAGGGACGGACGGCTGGAAACTCGCCATCACCAGCGTCCGGGACTGGTTCACGCAACCGCATCCGGCGGACGGCACGGACGCAGGGGCGGGCGCAGGCGCGGCGGGTGGCGACTTCGCGGCGGAGGCCGAACGGCTGGGAACGGCGACGGCGAGCGTCCACCGGGACCTTGCCAAGGCGTTCGGCCGTTCCGAACTGCCGCCGGAACGCGTGCGCACGATGGCCGCACGGATGCACGACCAGCTCGATCGGGTACGCGCGACCGTCCCCGAGATCGAGCCCTACGCGAAGGTGATCGGCTCGGCGTTCACGTCACTGGCCGAGTGGAGCCGTCCGCTGCCCGTCCAGCGCGTCCATGGCGACTACCACCTCGGTCAGGTGATGCGCACCGACACCGGCTGGGTACTGCTCGACTTCGAAGGCGAGCCGGCCCGCAGCGCGGACGAGCGCCGGGAGCCCTCGCACCCGCTGCGGGACGTGGCGGGCATGCTGCGCTCGTTCGAGTACGCCGCGAGGTTCCTCCATACGGCGGACCCGCACATGTCGCCCGAGGCGGAACAGAGCCTGGAGCGACGCGCGCGGGCTTGGGCGGCCCGGAACAGGGCCGCGTTCTGCCGCGGGTACGCGTCCGCGGGAGGCCCCGATCCCGCCGGGCATGAGACGCTGCTGAGGGCGCTGGAGTTCGACAAGGCCGTCTACGAAGTCCGTTACGAGGCCGCCAATCGCCCCTCATGGCTTCCCGTTCCCCTGAGATCACTCGCACATCTCACGGAATGATCTCCCAGACTGTTCTCAGATTTCTCCCAGACTATTCCTGGAATCGACGCGGACATCCAGGAAGGGGCGGCATTCGGGGGTCGAATGAGCGCGGAAGGACGTCCGCCGCGATCTTTATTGACCCGTGACATTGATCGCAATGGCCACATCCGGCCAGGTCACATGTGCCGGTACGGCAGCTTTACCGTCATTTGTCCGGCGCAGCAATCCGTGATGATGCCCTTACCTGTCGGAGCCGTACCAGGTGCGTAGGCGTTCCTGCGCAACTTAAACGAGTGCTCGGGCGGATCCTCCAAACATGATGGGCGAACCTGGCATCTAAACGGGTCAGGACGTCAACTACTTACGGGGTCTCCATGTCATCCTCCAATCACACGGCCCACGCTGTCGGCGTGCCGAGAACGGCCGCCGGAGCCCATAGCGACAACCTCGTGAACCTCACCGACCACGGCCGCCGATGGCGAACCGTCACGGCCGTCGTCCCGACGCTCAACGAGCGCGAGAACCTCGAATGGCTCCTCCCCCGCCTGTACGCGAACGAGGAGCTGGACGAGATCGTCATCGTCGACGGCGAGTCCACCGACGGCACGCGCGAGCTCGCCGCCGCGTACGCGCAGGACTCGATCGTCCCCGGCCCGCACCCCGTCGTCCGCCTCATCTCGCAGCCGCCCCGGGGGAAGGGCGCCGCGATGCGCGAGGGGCTCGCCGCCGCCACCTGCGACATGATCATCATGCTCGACGCCGACGGCAGCATGGACCCCGAGGAGTTCACCGCCTTCCTGGCCCTGCTCCGCCGCGGCTACCAGTTCGTCAAGGGCACCCGCTACGGCTGCGGGGGCGGCTCGGACGACCTGACCGGGCTCCGCCGCCTCGGCAACCGCGCGCTCACGTGGCTCGCCAACCGGCTCTACCGCCAGCACTGGACCGACCTGTGCTACGGCTACGTCGCGCTGCACCGCGACGCGGTCGAGCCGCTGCGGCTGCGCTCCACCGGTTTCGAGATCGAGACCGAGATGTGCGTCAACGCCGTGCGCGCGGGCCTGCGCATCGCCGAGATCGCCAGCCACGAGACCGAGCGGCGGTTCGGGGTGTCCAACCTCAACACCTGGCGCGACGGCTGGCGCGTCCTGCGCACGATGGTCCGGCTCCGGTTCGCCGGCCCGCTCGGCCCCGAGGACGCGGGCGCGCCGCTGCCCGTGGCCGAGCACCTGTGCCCCGGAGCGCTCGCCGCGTCCGTTCCGGCGGCCGGGCCCTCGCCGGCGTCCGTCGAGGACGCGCCCGACCGCCTGCGGCCGTCCTGGCGGGCCGCCGCGCTGAGCCGGACGGGGACCGAGTGAAGGTCTCCGTCGTCCGCCCGTCCGATCTCGGCGACGCCGAGATCGGACGGTGGCGCGCGCTCCAGGCGTCCGACCCCGACCTGGCCAACCCCTTCCTCGCGCCCGAGTTCACGCTCGGCGTCGGCCGGTTCCGCCGCGAGGGGCCGGGCCGGGTGGACGTCCTGGTGGCCGTCGTCGAGGACGCCGGGGAGATCGCGGCGTTCTTCCCGTTCGAGCGCGGTCCCCTGGGAATCGGGCATCCGGTCGGCTTCGGCCTCACCGACCTCCAGGGCCTCGTCGCACCGCCCGGCCTCGCGCTCGACGCGCGCGTGTTGCTGCGCGCGTGCGGTCTCGCAGTGTGGGACTTCGACCACCTGCTCGCCGCACAGCGCACCTTCGCGTCGCACCACACCGTCCGCCGCGTCGAACCCGTCATGGACCTCGGCGCCGGGTTCGCCGCCTTCGAGGAGGAGATGCGGCAGGCCGCGCCCAAGACGCACAAGACGATCCGCTACAAGGAACGCAAGCTGGGCCGGGACGTCGGTCCGGTCCGCTACGTGTTCGCCTCGGACGACCCCGAGGACCTGCGGCGCCTCATGGACTGGAAGTCCGACCAGTACAACCGGACGGGACGCACCGACCGCTTCGCGCGCCCGTGGATCGTCGCCCTGGTGGAGCACTTCCACCGCACCGGGTTCGGCGTGCTGAGCGTCCTGTGGGCGGGCGACGAACCCGTCTCGGCGCACTTCGGGCTGCGCAACGAGGGCGTTATGGCGGGCTGGTTCCCCGCCTACGACACCCGCTTCGGCAAGTACTCGCCCGGCATGGTCGGCCACCTGCACCTGGCCGAGGGCTGCACCCTGAACGGCATCTCCGAGATCGCGATGGGACGCGGCGGCAAGGAGTTCAAGGAGGGCTTCAAGGGGCGGGAGATACCGATCGCCGAGGGACGGGTCGCGCGCAACACCGCGGGCGCGGGCGTGCACTGGATGCGGGCCACACCGCTGAACAAGGCGCGCGGAGCCGTCCTCGACAACCCGGCCCTATACAAGCGGGCCGACCGTGTTCTCAAGACGTACGCCAAGTTGAGGGGGCGTAGCCGATGACCGATCCCCTCCAGGGCGAGGCGTCCATGGATCCACTCAAGGGCGGGCCGCCGGTGGCCTCGCCCAAGAGCAGGCCGCCGATCGAGCCTCTCAAGAACGAGCCGCGCATCTCCGTGGTGATCTGCGCGTACACGGAGAAGCGGTGGGACGACGTGCACGCGGCGGTCGCCTCCGTGCGCGCGCAGGAGTCCGCCCCCGAGGAGATCGTCCTCGTCATCGACCACAACCCGGCGTTGTACGAGCGTCTCAAGTCGTCCCTGCCGGACGTGCGTGTGGTGGAGAACCGCGAGGAGCGCGGCCTGTCCGGAGGGAAGAACACCGGCGTCGCAGTCGCGAACGGGGACGTCGTGGCGTTCCTGGACGACGACGCCGTTGCCGCCCCCGGATGGCTGCGCGCCTTCTCCCGGCACTATGCGGATCCCTATGTCGCGGGCGTGGGCGGGATGACACTGCCCATGTGGCCGGGGTCCACGCCGTCCTCCGATCTGGTGTCGGAGCCTGTGCCTACGTCCACCGGCACGCGTCCCCACTGGTTCCCTGAGGAGTTCGACTGGACGGTGGGCTGCACCTACCGGGGCCTGGAGGCGGGCCCGGTGCGCAACCTCATGGGCGGCAACGCCTCCTTCAGGCGGGAGATGTTCCCCATCGCAGGGGGGTTCAGCACAGGGATAGGACGCGGCGTCCACAGAAGGCCGTTCGGTTGTGAGGAGACCGAGTTCTGCATCAGGCTGAGGCAACGAAGCCCCGAATCCGAACTGCTGCTCGACGACGAAGCGATCATCTGGCACCGCGTCCCGCCCGAACGCGCCCGATTCCCCTACTTCCGCGAACGCTGCTACGCCGAAGGACTGTCGAAGGCCCAGGTCACCCGTAGCGTCGGCACGCAGGACGGTCTCGCCAGCGAGCGCGCCCACGCGCTCCGCACCCTTCCCCGGGGCGTCCTGCGGGGCCTCGGCGACACCTGCCGCGGTGACCTCTCCGGGCTCGGCCGCGCGTCCGCCATCACGGTCGGACTCGCGTGGACGGCCTGGGGCTACGCCGTCGGCAGGTACGCCGCACGACGCACGACGCACGCCGCCTCCGGCGCGGCCGCCCGTCCCAACGGGGAGGAACCCGCCCAGTGAGCGCCGACCAGCCCGCCGTCCCGATCCTGATGTACCACTCGGTCACCGACCGGCCGACGCCCGAGACCCGTGGCCTGTCGGTCCCCGTCGCCGCGTTCGCCGACCAGATGGCGCATCTCACCGCGCACGGCTTCACGCCCATCCCCTTCTCCGCCCTCGGCTCCACCGCTCGTGCGCGCGGGGAGCGGCCGGTGGTCATCACGTTCGACGACGGGTACGCCGACTTCCACGAGAACGCGCTGCCGGTCCTGGAGCGGCACGGGTTCGCGGCGACCGTGTTCGTGACCACCGGGTGGCTCGCGGACGCGGGGGCCGACGCCGCCGGACGTCCGCTCGACCGCATGCTCTCGTGGGCGCAGGTCGCCGAGGCCGCCGCGCACGGCATCGAGATCGGCGGGCACAGCCACAGCCATCCACAACTCGACCAACTCGACGACCACGCGCTGCGCGAGGAGCTCGTCCGCAGCCGCGGCCTGTTGGAGGACCGGCTCGGCGAGCCCGTCCGGACGATGGCCTATCCGTTCGGCTATTCCAGCGCGCGCGTGCGTCGGATGGCGCGCGCGGCGGGGTACGACACGGCGTGCGCGGTCGCCAACCGGATGGCGGCCGGGGCGGCCGACCCGCTCGCCCTCCCCCGGCTGACCGTCCGCGCGACGACCGGGCCCGGCACGTTCGCCCGCGTCGTCGAGGGGAGGGGCATCCCCCTGGTCTTCCTCAAGGACCACGCCCTCACCCGCGGCTACGCCGTCGTCCGCCGCGCCCGCTACACCCTCCGCCGCGCCTCCACCCCGCACCGCGCCTTCACCTCACCCGCACGTGAGCCGGCTTCGAAATCCCGGGGAGACCGGCCGTGACAGGTTCCAGCGAGGCACGTCCGGAGGCCGTCGGAGCTCCGGCGGACCGCCGCGCGCGTTCGGCGGACGCCGCCGAACATCCGGCGGACCGCGGCGGACCGCCGGCGGACGGAAACGAGAGGCCGCCGGTGGACGGGAGCAGGCCGCCGGTGGACGGGGGTGAGGGGCCGGCGGAGACGCCCGGGAGCGCGGGTGGGTGGTTGCGGCGGGAGCTGTCCAACCCGTTGTTCCGCAACGCGTACGCGCTGATGATGAACGGGGGGCTGACCGGCTTGCTCGGGCTCGGCTACTGGGCGCTCGGGGCCAAGCTGTACGCGCCGGACGACATGGGCCGCAACTGGGCGGTGATCCAGGCGATCATGTTCGTCGGCAGCGTGACGATGCTGAACTTCCTGCTGATCCGGTTCGTCCCACAGACGGCGCGGCACACGCGCGCGCTGGTGCTGGCCTGTTACGGGACGGGCGCGGTGGCCGCGGCGCTGTTGGCGCTCGCGTTCCTGGGGACGCTGTCGTGGTGGGGGCCGTCCTTCCGGCATCTGCACGACTGGCGGTCGGCGCTGTGGTTCCTGGTCATGGCGGTCGCGTGGAACCTGTGGAACCAGCAGGAGGGCGTGTTCACCGGCCTGCGGCACGCGGGCTGGGTGCCGGTCGTGAACGTGGCGTTCGGGCTGGCCAAGCTCGTGCTGCTGGTCGCCGTCGCGGGCGCGTTCCCGGCGGACGGGGTGACATTGTCCTGGTTCGTCCCTGTGCTGGTGGCGCTCCCGCCGGTCAGCTACCTGATCTTCGGACGGCTGATCCCCCGGCACCGCGCGGAGAACTTCGGCCGCGGCCCGCGCCCGACCCACAGGGAGATCTGGCGCTACCTCGGCGGCGCGTACCTGGGCGGCGCGTTCCAGTACGCCTCGATCAGCCTGATCCCGGTCATCGTCGCCGCGCACCTGGCCGAGGACGCCAACGCCTACTTCCAAATGGCGTGGGCGCTCGGCATGATGCTCGACCTGCTCGCCCTGACGCTGTCCATGTCGCTGACGGTGGAGGGCTCCTTCGACACCGGCCGGCTCGCCTCGTCCGCGCGCGCGGCCATGCGGCGCACGCTGACGCTGCTGCCGCCGGTCATCCTCGTGGTCGTCGTGGGCGCGCCCTTCGGCCTGGCGTTCTTCGGGCACGACTACGCGGCGCGCGGCGCCCCGCTGCTGCAGATCCTCGCGCTCGCGGTGCTGCCCAAGGCGCTGATCGAGCTCTACATCGGCGTCCTGCGGGTGGAGAACCGCACCCGGCTGATCGCGCTCCTCCAGGCCGTCCGCTTCCTCGCCGTGCTCGGGCTGCTCTTCCCGCTCATCGACCCGCGGCACCTGGGCGTCATCGGGATGGCGATCCTCGCGGTGAACACCGTCGTCGCCTTCCTCGTTCTGCCGGGCCTCGTGCGCGCGATCCGGGGGACGCCCCCGGCCCGCGCCAGGTCCGCGTCCAGCTCGTACAGGTCCTCAGGGTTCAGCAACGTCTCCCCCACATCTTCCTGTC